>CAXTOP010000003.1:0-172123 GCA_964245965.1 uncultured Chthoniobacterales bacterium | reverse complement strand
TACAACTGGATTTTCTTCAACAACGGCTACCACGCCGAGCACCACTTCCGTCCCAAGTGCCACTGGACGAAAATGCACGCGTTCTTCGAGCAGATCCAGGACATGCAGCGCGCCGCCGGTACCCGTGTGCTCAGCCAGCCGCACATGCTCGGCTTCCTTGACCCCAACCTACCGAGCAAGAGCCGGCCGGTGGGCGCGCAAGCTGCCGCCGAACTCGAGCAGCCGGCGGCCAGCGCCTGAGGTGTTCTCCGGCCAGGATGCCGACTTGTGGTGAACCCCGCGGCTTGACCGCGGGGTTCGTGCTATGCGGGTGCCTGGTCGGACACGATGGACGGGCAACCATCTGATTTCGCTCCGAGGTTTCTGTCTTCCGGTCCTTTGGTGGCTACAATCACTTTGCCTTCCCTCCCTGCGGAGGGTCAGTCGGATCACACGTCCGCGCTGACCAACACCCTTTTGGGTATCCCCGTTTTTACGGGGAGGACCGGGGTGCAAAACGGAGGGTTGGAGTTTGAGGTGTTCAACCGCATCGACCAGATCGGTCCGTTGCTCTGGCGGGAGTGCTTTCCGCTGCACTGGAAGGACTACTCCTATTACCAGACGCTGGAAGAAATCTTCGCGGCGGAGTTTCCACAGTGCTACCTGATCCTCCGGTCACCCGGCAGAGTGGGAGCGGTGTGCGCGATCCAGCCCTTGTTTTTCGTGCGGCAGGATCTGACCGCCGGGCTGGGCCCGCGGATGCGGGCGTTGCTCGGTCCGATCCGCCGCTGGCTCAAGATGCGCCTGATGATGGTCGGTTGTATCGTGGGCCACGGCCAGGTCGGCGTGCGGCGGCCGACGAAGGTTGAGGAAGTCTGCGGCGCGCTGGACGATGCTTTGAATCAGTACGCCGCCCACGAAGGCGTCTCGATTGTTCTCCTCAAAGACTTTCCACCAGAGTACCGTTCCGGCCTCGCGGAGCTGCTAACAAGCGGGAGGTATGCGCGTCTCCCCAGCCTGCCCGCCGTCGGCTTGGAGCTGGGGTTTGCCAGCTTCGAGAACTACCTGCAAACCCGCCTGGGAAAGTCCACCCGCAAGAGCCTGCGGCGCAAATTCAAAGAGGTCGAGCGTGTGACGGCGGACGCTCCGATTACCCTGGAGGTCAAGCCGACGATCACCGAAGAGGAAGCCGTCGCCGTCCACGCGCTCTACGAGCGGATCGCCTTGCGCGGCGGCGTGCAGTTCGAAGTGTTCGCCAAGGAATACTTCCGGCGGCTCGGCGAGCGCATGCCCGAATGCGCCCGCTTCTTTCTCTGGCGGCAACGAAACAAGATCATCGCTTTTTCCTTCTGCATGGTGGATGAGGACGCCATCTACGACAACGACATCGGCCTCGACGAAATCCTGGCTCCCAGCCTGCACTTGTACCACGTCACGTTCCGCGACATCATCAACTGGGCGCTCGACCACGGGATGAAGCACTACTACAGCGCGCCTTTTAACTACCATCCGAAGCTCCACTTGCGGATGCACCTGGTGCCATTGGACCTCTACGCGCGCCATGCTTCGCCGGCGGTGAATTTTTTCCTGCGGCACCTGGCGCCGCTGCTCGCTCCCACCCGGCAGGAACCGCTGCTTGCGCAGTTCGCCAACGTGTCGGAGCTCATCCCATGAACCGAAGACATCTTCTTAATCCCTACTGGTTCATCCTGATGACCGCTCTGCTGGCGACGACTTCGGAGGTGTTCCTCAAGGTGGGTGCCGCCGCGACGAGGGATCTACCGAGCGCGGTGCCGTGGCTGGGTATCTCGGGCATGACTTCGGGCTGGGTCTGGCTCGGCATCCTTTTGACGGTGCTGAGTCTTTTCACGTGGATGCAGGCGATTCGCTTCATTCCGCTCGTCATCGCTTTCACGCTGTCGAACTCGGTCCACGTGCTGGTCCCGTTGAGCTGCTTTTTCTTTCTGCACGAGACGATCGATGCCCGGCGCGGGGCGGGCATCGTGCTGGTGATTGCCGGATTGATGATGATTGCCCGGCCGCTCGCGAAAGTGGAGTCGCAGATTTGAGTCAACCACTCCAGCATCATTGCGATGAGCCCTCTGATTTTTCTCCTAATTGTGATTTCGCTGCTGGCGTACGTCGCCGGACAGCTCTTGCTGAAAGTCGCGATGAACGACGAGGAGGGAAGCGCGGCTCCCGCCGATGAAATTTCACCGCGCAAGCGGGTGGTCTTTTTCACGGCCAGCATCGCGTGCATGACCGTCACTTTTTTCCTCAACCTCGGTCTGCTGCAAAAGCTCGACCTGAGCTTTCTCTTTCCGTTCCAGGGTTTGAGCGTCATTATCGTGACGCTGGGCGCGTCGATCTTCCTCAAGGAGCGCCTGACCGCGACGCTGGTGGTCGGCGCGTTGCTCATCACCGTGGGGGTGATGCTCGTCTCCGCAAGTTAGAGAGTTGCTCTCTTGGGTTTACCCTCTGAGTGGTAGGGCGGGCGCTTCGCCTGCCGTGGACTGACGACCAGATGGCAGGCGAAGCGCCCGCCCTACCACTCAGAACGCAGAGGCTTTCCAGTCAATGCCGGCCAGATGATGCCAAAGGCTCGCTGGTTGATGCGCGCGGTTTCCTTTGCCTCGGGCACCTCGATCTTGGGATGATCGGTCTCGGAGGCGAACTTCTGCTTCCAGCGCGCATAAGTCGGCGGGGAGTACGCCCCGCACAAGTCTCCCGCGACGATGGTCGCACCATGCCGCCGCAGCTCGCCTAGGGCCCAAGCCACGTCCGACGCGGCGAAGCGGCCGTTCTCCCAATTTGTGACGGCTTCCCCGGCACGCAGACCGTCCAAGTCAACCGTCACGTAAACGGCACGCCCGTTCAGCGTCGCGGCAAAACGCGTGAAGCGCTCGCGCCAGCTTGCCTGGAGAATGGACCAGGGCCGCGCCTGATCGGCGGCGGAACGACCATCTGCCCAAGGGTGGACTTCCAGCTTGCCGCTGCGCACGTCGGAGTGGTTGCCCCAGATGCGAGGGTAGCCCCAGCACTCGAAGTTCCCGCACCCCCACACCGCCACGTGCTCGACGTGCGGTTGATCCAGGGCGCGGTTGATCCAGTTTCCGCAGCACCACCGGGGCGGCCGGACATCCCAATCGGGATGGTTGTCGAAGGACACCAGCGTCAACGTGGTCGCGGCGCGGCGCACCCACAGGGCGCTCAGATGATGGAAGTCGCCCGACCCGTAAACAAGAAAACGCGCGCTGCCCAAGTGCTGGTCGGCGGTCACCCGGAAGCGTTCCATCTCCGCCGGCGGCGCGGAAAAGCGCAGCCTCGGCCCCCAAGCCAGCAAATCGACGGTGGGCAGCGGCAGCGCCGTGGATGTCCACGCCCCATCGAGGTTCAGGTGCAAGGCGCGGTCAGCGGTGGAGGCGGCTTCGGGCACGGCGGAAACTGTTGAACCGGCCGTCCGTGCTTGTAAACGGAAATTCTGTTGCATCCGCTCCGGCAACCCTGATAAATCCGTTGCCTGAGTTGACGGAGACTCCTAAACTCGCTCAAGACCACGCTATATTACGGCATGATGTATCCTCACCATTGAAGTGCCGGATCGCCGTGCTCCGCCGACCTGCTGACTGACCCCTCGGACATCCATGAGCGCTGATTCCACTCCGGACCCGGACCCACAGCCGCGCGCCGCCAAGCCAGTTGAGGTGCCACCGCCAGCACCCACACCCGTGCCTGACCCGGACCGGGTGGCTCCTCCATTGCGTGAGGCGATTCGTCCGAGGAAGGTCCAGCCGCTGCGCCAGGAAGCCGAGCCCGAGGAAGAAGCGGACGACTCGCTTGCCGCCATCGGGCTGCAACTTCAAAAGCTCCTCGGGATCTCGGTGCTGCCACAAACCCCGGCCCAACCCGAACCGACTGTCACCGCGAAGAACCGCCGTTTCGCTTCCAAGACCAGTCCGGCACCCGCCCCCCGCGCTCCGCTGCCCGCCGCCTTTGAAACCGCTGACCAGACCACCGTGCCGGTCATCTCCAAGGCCGATGCCGCCGGCAACCCGCCGGAAGCCGCTGCCGCTATCGATAAAACGGAGTCAACCGCTGCCGCCGAGCCGGGCTTCCTGAAAACGCCCCCTCTTCCGCCATCCGTCCGGCCGAGCCGGGAAGCGTTCAGCGGTCAGCGGCGCAGACAAAACAACCGGGCGCGTCAAGTTGCTATCTGGGCGTTCCTGGGGCTCGCGGCGGCGTTGGTGCTCAGTTTTTTCGTGGGCCGGGCGAGCGTGCCACCTCCACCCAGCGCCTACTCTGCCGTCGGTCACAGCGAGACGAACGTCACGCCCAAGCCCGTCTTCCCCGCCTGGCCGGCGGCATCCCTGACACGCCTTGACGGGATCATCGCGACCGATCGCGCCGGCAAGGTGGAAGAGGCCTTCACGGCGGCGACCGCGTTGCGAAAGGAGGCCGGCGACCTGCCCGGGTTGGACCTTTATCTGGGTAATCTGCAGATCCGGCTCATGCGCCCCAACGACGCCAACGTCGCGACCTCCCCGATGGCGGACCCGGCGGCTCCCCCGGCACAAGCCGCCGCGGCTTACGATCAGATGGGGTTGATTTACAGCCGGCAGCGGCTCTTCCCCGCCGCCATCGATAATTTTTCCCGTGCCGCCGCCGACAATCCTTTCCGGGGGGAATATTATTTTCATTGGGCCGAGGCTCTGCGCCGGCGGGGCAAACCGGACGAATCTCTGAGTGTGTTCGACAAGGCGCTCGACCGTCTGCCGCCCGGCGTGGAGAACGACACGTTGCGTGAGTGCGTCGCGTTGAAGTCCCGCCTGGCGGCGATTGAGGTTGGTCAGGCCGCGAGATTTAGAAACGACTTGGCGGACGCGCTGAAGGCCTCCTCACCCACGGGTTACTGGCTGCTGACCGGCGCAGCGGTTGCCTTGCAGGAAAACCGCCTTCCTGATGCCGTTGACGCTTTGCGCAGAGCCAAGGCTGTCCTGCCACCGGGGTATTTCGACATCCTCACCGCCGACTATTTTTTCCGCGGGTTTGCCCTCAACAACGAAACGCTCTCATCCCTGTTGATGACCGACGATGCGGCGCGCAAGCTGGCCCGGCGAAGGGCCGGAGACTATTTCATCGATCCCTGAGGCAGGAACCCCGCGGGGATGATCCGCTCGACCGTGTCCGCCAGCACCCAGGCGCGGGCACCGTCCGGCAACTGGGCGTAAACCCACGCGCCTCGCTCCGAAAGCACCCTGACTTCGTCGCCCACGGGAAGCTTGGTGATCACTTTGGCGCTATCTGCCGGGGCGTAGTGCGCCGGTGTCTGGTCCTTGAGGATGATCGCCCTCTCGGGGCTTTTCCGTCCCTGGCCCAGCCAGAGGAGTACGGCCGTGCAGGAGGCGAAAACCGGCAGCATCATACCCACCATCAACCAGCCGGCCAGCCGGCGTCGCCGCGTGAGCACACCGAGGCAAACGCCGAAGACCGCCAGCCATCCGCTGACGGCGGCGAGGATTGCATAGACATTCACGTCCGAGGTTTCCAGTGCCGCGCGCAGTTGGCCGGACGGATCGGCGGGTGGAACCATGCGCGTGGCGGTTTTGCCGCGCACGTAGGCCAGGTTGGCCCTCGCCTCGGCGTGGCCGGGTTCGAGCAGGAGCGCGCGCTGGTAGTTGATCACCGCCCGGCCAAGGTCGCCGAGGCGATAATAGGTGTTGCCCAAGTCGAAGAACAGATTGGCGCTGTAGTGTCCGGCGTGGACCTCCCGCTGGTAGGTCGCGGCTGCTTCCGAGAAGTTGCCGGCGTCGTAGAGCGCGCCTGCCTTGGCGAAAGCCGACGGTGCGGGTGCATCCGCGCCGTTTGCCATGTGGGCAGCCATCAGGAGGCAGAGAAGGATGGCAGCCACCGTGTTGACATCCGTTTGCAAAACGATGGAGCGTCCAAATGGGAAAGCTTTCGCCGCGTAGCGGCTCGTACCAAGGTAGGGACTCGCTCTCCGAGCGATCCGTGGTTTCGCTTGGTCCGGCTTATGGGGGCAGCCCTGTCTCCTGCCCCACGTTGACAAGTCGGATCGCTCGGAGAGCGAGTCCCTACCCTGATTTGGATGCCGCGGCGCGGCGGGTAGATCGGTGCGGAGTTTGCTCATAGCTTGCCGACCGTTTGCAGCGTTGCCAGCACGTCGCGCCGTTCGTGGACGGGCACGGTCTCCTGCGCGGCGCGGCCACCGCTGTAGGCCAGTTCGTCGTGCCGGTGAAAGATCTCCTCCACGGAAGCAGCCGTCGCCGCGTCCAGTCCCTCGGCGCGGCAGACCTCGGCGGCGGTCAGGTTGCCGTCGGGGCGGCCGCTGGCGGCTGCAGCTTTCAGCTGGGCTAGGCGCGTGGCCGCGGAGTAGAAGTCCCGGCGCGGGGTCTTCTCCCCTTGAAGCGTGCGGACGAGTTCGCTCTGCTGGCGCAACAGGTCCGCGGCGCGCCGCCGGGCTTCGTTGCGCGTGCGGGCGTTGCGCCACGCCACGCCGACGAAACCCAACAGCGAAATCAACGGGATGAGTTGAGCCATCCAGAAGTTCCGGTGCTCCAGGAGCGGCACGAAGGCTTGGCCGTCCACGATCCGCCCGGACTCGTTGCGCAAATAGAGGATGTCCTCGGGCTTGGGCGTGGGTGTCGGCTTGGCCGCAGGTGTGGCGTTCGGTGCCGGCGCGGCCGCTTGGTTGGGCTGGGGTGTCGGCGTGGCGGCGCTGCCCTGCACCTTTACGGGCACCGGGGGTGTTTCCAGGGTGACGTATTTCCCGGTGGAAGGATCGAGGTAAACGAGCCGGTAAGCCGGCAGGGTGGTGCGCGCGCTGCGGGGAATGACGACTTGCTCGAAGGTCTTCGTGCCCCGGAAATCCACGTCGTCCTCCGCTTTGAACTTCGCGGTCGCCGGGTACGTTTGCAGTCCGTTCTCGTCGGTGAGCACCGGTGCTTTGATCCGGTCAAAATTGCCCTCGCCTTGCACGCGGATGTGCAAGGTCACCGGATCGCCGGCCTGCACCTTGCGAGGGTTACCCTGCGGTTCGACTTCCAGTTTGAATTGGCCGATCGCCCCGGAAAAATCCTCCGGCGCACCCGGTGGCAGCGGTTTGACCTCCAGTTTCACCGGGTCGCTCTGCATCTTCACCTGTTTGGCAATGGACCCACCGCCGAACGCCCCGAAAGGATCGTTGTTGAAGAAAGGATCATTGAAAGGATCGTTGAACCGTCGGCGGGCGCGGGTTTGTTGCGTCCGGGGAACCTGCACCACGTGCTCCATGACGACCGGCCCGAGGGAAAGTTCACCCGTTTTGACAGGGGCAATCGAACTTTTGTATTTCACCAGGTTAAACTGCACCCCTTCGACGACCTGGGTATCCTGCTGGGGCTGGGTGAACTTCTGGGCGCTGAAACCATCCCCGTTGAGGATGGGGTTGCCATCGACCCGGGCGACGTTCAGCCGGATGCCGAAGTAGGCCCGTACCTCCACGGGGACGCTCTCTCCGACGTAGGCCGTCTTCTTTGCCAGAGTCAGTTCGGCGAACGTGGCCAAGTCTGAGCCGCGGCCACCGGTGGTGGCACCACTGCCGGTGACATTGAGCGCCACCGGCGAGGTGCGTACCGTCGCCGAATTGTTCAAGGCGATGTCCTGTCCCGGGATGACGTAGCGCCCGGCTTTGTCCGTATCGACGATGTAGGTGTAAACCATCGTCCTGTTCAGATGGGTGCCGCTGTTCGATGATTCGAACTGCACCGACTGGCTCTCGCTGGTGTAGGTAATCGTCAAGCCCTCGACCTGCGGCGCGGGGGGAGGGCGGTTGGGTTGCCCGCCCATAACCTGGATCTGGTACTCGACCTGCTGGCCTCCCTCGACGTTGGTGTCCGTGACGGAGGCAGTCGCCGCGGGAGGGGTACTTTGCGCGCGCGCGTGCGGGATACTGCCGAGGGTCAGGACGAGAAAAAGCAGTCCGCAGGTAGCCCATGCACCCGGCCCTGGGAAAAACCTTCGCATGGCCACGCCAGAAAATCGCATGTGGGATAGGTCGGCTGCCAAAAACATCCGGGATGATTTTTCGCTGCTCAATGCAGACAATTCGGCGATGGCTTTGTTCACTTGCATACTGTTTTCAAGAAGGTGTGCATCCGGGATGTGCATAACCTCCGACAGGCAGTCACCAGTCTTTCGTGACGGTTTCATCCCGGTTACGCCGGTCTCGCTGGTTGAGATTGACCCGGTCGTCCTCGCCTTTCAACGCGTCCAGCAGCGCCCGGGCCTGGCCTGGGGTCATCTTGCCGGGCTCGGCTTGGACAAGATCCTCACCTTCCTTGCCCTGCTGATCTGCTTTGTCTTTTCCTTGCTGATCATCCGGTTTGCCGGGTTGCGCCTTGAAGTCGCCACGCTGACGGGGCTTGTCCTGATCGGAAAAAGCAGAGGGGTCCGGCTTGCTGCCGCCTGGTGATGGGCTGCCGCCGGGTTGATCGCTGGGCGGCTGGTTGTCTGGTTTGCCTTCATTACCTTTGGATGAATTGGGCTGCGGCTGCTTTTGCCCGTTTTGTCCCTTTTGCTCGTCCGGCCTTCCTTGTCCTCCCGGTTGAGGATTGGAATTGCCTTTACCCCCACCCCTGGAGGGGTTGTTCTGCGGCTGACCGTCCGGCTTGTTCTCGGAGCCTTTGCCGCCCGAATCGCTTGGCGATTGGCCGTCACCCTTCTGCTGGTCCTGGTTTTGATCCTGGCCCTTTTTCTGGTCCTCCTGATTGTCCTTCTTCTTGTCGTCTTTCTTTTGGTCGTCCTTTTTCTTGTCGTCTTTCTTCTCCTTATCCTTCAGTTCCTCGTCCAGGTGCTTCTGGACCACGTCGCGATTGTAGATCGTGTTGGCGGCGAGGTCCTCGTCCTTGTGGGTCTTAAGGTAGGTCAACGCGTCGTCGTAGTGTTTGATCGCGTCCTTCCAATCACTGATCTTCGTGTCGCGGGATTTCTGTTCCTCGCCGTGCCGAAAGAGCGCGTTGCCGAAATTATACTGCGACTGCGCTTGCAAGCCGGGATCGTCCGAGGCCAAGGCATCGCCGAAGGACTGAATGGCGTCGTCGTACTGCTTGCTCTTGTACGCGCTGGCCCCGGCATCGAACTGGAGACTGCCCGCCTTGGCGTCCTTCTCGGCAAGTTGCTTGAATGCTTTGTACGCCTCGTCGTACTTGCCGCTCTTGTAGAGGTCCAACGCGTTTTGCGACGGGCTGTTGGGCAAGGCCGGCGTCGGGTCCGCCGCGCGTACCGTCCCCGTCAGGAGCAGGGCGGCAACCAACATCGTGGCGACTGTGGTGGCGGCAGCGGGAGCGGACGAACCGCCTGGCGTCCGGCGGCGGACCGGCACGGCCCGCGCGGTGGTGGCAACTCCAGCCGTGGCGGCCGGCGCACGCACCTTGCGGCGTTCACCGATGAGAGCCGAAGCCGCCAGCGCCAGGAGGGCGGCCCCCAGCGGCCACTGGTATCGTTCGATGGGTTTGCGGTTCTCGTGCGCGTTGATCTCGCCGGTCTTGATCTTTCCCAGCCCGTTCTGGATCACCGTCCGCATGGTGGTCTCGCCGTTGGTGAAGGGCGTGTAGAACGCGCCGGTGGCTTTGGCCAGTTCGTTCAGGTTGTTCTCGTTGAGCTTGGTGCGAACCAGTGTGCTGTCTTCCTCGCGCACGAACTCTCCCTTGTCGCCCAACGGGATCAGCGAGCCCTCGGTGGTCCCGAAGCCAACCGTAAAGACTTTCACGCCCGCGGCACCGGCGGCCTGGGCGGCCTTGATCCCGTCGGCCTGCTCGTCGTCGCTGGTCGGTTCGCCGTCGCTCAGAAGGATGATCGCACGGTTGTTTGCCTCCGCCTTGCCGAAAGCGTCGAGCGCCAGTTCGATCGCGCCGCCGATGTTGGTGCCGCCGCGCGGGATCAGGTCGGTGTCGAGTTCCGCGGTGGCGTTGAGCACGGCGTCGTAGTCGATGGTCAGCGGAGCCTGGAGAAAGCTGTTGCCGGCGAAGGCGACCAGGCCGAGCCGGTCGCCCTGGAGCAGGCGGACCGCGTCCTGGACGGCCAGCTTGGCGCGGGTGAGGCGGTTGGGCAGCACGTCGGTGGCGAGCATACTCTTGGAAACATCCATCAGGATAATCAGGTCCAGGCCCTGCCGACGGACCGTCTGCTGCTCGTAACCCAGACGCGGCTCGGCCATGCTGAAGATCAAACCCGTCAGGCCCAGCAGGAGCAGCGCGTAACGCCAGCGCCGCCGGCCCGTGCTCATCGCACCGGTGAGTTGCGCCCGCAGGCGGGGGGCCTTGATCAACGCGCGCAGGCGGCGGTCCGCCCGCTTCTCCGCCCAGAGAAATAATCCGATCAGCAACGGCACGGCAAGCAACGCCCATAACCAGAGCGGCGAGCCGAAGTTTAAACCGTGCAAGGGAAGTTTCATGGTGAGCAAGAGGCGGGATGCGGGATAGGAGATACGGGATGCCAGTGGTCCAGGTTTTCTATGACATCTCTTCGGTTCAAAATACATTGTCGTTGTCTGCTCGCATCCCGCGTCCCGCATCCCGCATCTTGTTTATGGCAGCCGCCGCCAGATCGTCTGGGAAAGCACCATCTGCAGGGTCAGGCAGCCCAGCCCAGCCCCCAGGAACCAGCGGAATAGATCATGGTACTCACGGAACTGATTTACCTGCACCGTGGTCTTGGCCAGTTGGTTGATTTGGGCGTAGATGTCCTCCAGCGCGCTGCTGTTCTCGGCGCGAAAGAACTTGCTGTCGGCAATGCGTGCCACGTCCATCAGCGTCTGCGGATCGAAGTCGGACTTCCGGTTCTCGTACACCTGCTGGCCGGTGAAGCGATCAACGCCGATGGGAAACGGAGCGAAGCCGTCCGTGCCGATCCCGACCGTGTACACCTTGATCCCGAGCGCGCGCGCGGCCTCGGCGGCGGTGTTGGGGTTCACCCGCCCGGAGTTGTTGTCGCCGTCGCTGAGCAACACGATAATCCGGCTCTTGGATTCGCGGCTTTTGAGGCGGTTGGCCGCCGACACGATGGCCGAACCGATGGCCGTGCCATCCTCGACTAGGCCGATGCGGATGCGGTCGATGTTTTCGGTGAGCCAGGCATGGTCGAGGGTCAACGGACTGACCAGGTAGGGCCGCCCGGCGAAGGCAAGCATGCCGATGCGGTCATTCGGCCGGGCGTCGATGAAGCGCTGGGTAATTTCCTTGATGGCGTTGACCCGGTTGGCGCGCTTGCCGTCGATGGTGAAATCCTCCGTCAGCATGGAGCCCGACACGTCCAGGGCGATCATGATGTCGATGCCGCTGGCCTCGATGTGCGTGAGGGAGTTGCTCAACTGCGGGCGGGCGAGAGCCAGGATGCCCAGCGAAAGTGCCGCCGCGAGCAGGAAGCCGGAAAAAGCGCCGGACCGTGCGGTGCGCGGTTTGCCCAGGTGCGCGATGGCGGACGTGGACGAGTACACGATGGACGGCGCGCCGCCGGCCCGCCCGCGCCGGAGCGCGAGCAGCAAAGGCAGCGCCAGCAGGCAGAGGTACCACGGGTGTGCGAAACCGAATTTGGAAAGGTCGTACCAGCTCGTCAAAGCGGAAGGGGTGAGGGATGAAGGCAGAAGGCAGAAGGCAAGGAGTGCGGCGACGGCTTATCGCTGGACCACGGCGGGCGGAGCGGGCAGCGGGGGAGGGGAACCGGCGGGATGGCTGGCGGGAGTACCGGTGTTTTCCAGGAAGTTGGTCGCCTGTTCCAGCAAGCCCTGCTTGGCGGGCAGGGTGGCGTCGTGCCTGGCAAATTTCAGCAGGTCGCAGTGTTCCAGAAACTCCGCCAGCAGCCCGTGCTCCGCGGGGGTGAAAACGCTGGAACCGGTGATCGAGTTCAAGAACTCCGGCGAGGTCTGCCGCTGTGGCTGCAATCCGAACTGACTGCCGATGTAAAGCCGCAGCACGTCGCACGCTTCCCCGCCGAAGGTACGCGGGTCGATGCTTTCGATGTTGCGCTGCAAATCCTGCAAGCGCATCGCCGCCATCTGGCGCGGGGTGAGCACTGGAACCTTGTGCGAGCGGCGGAAACGCTTGGCTGCCCACCAGCCCGCCGCGAAAAGGACCAGTGCGGCCAGCAGCAGCCAGAGATATTGTCCGGGCAGGAAGTATGGATGCGGTGGAACGATGTCCCTGATGTCGGGCAAGGGCGTCGCGGCTGGATTCATCGTGGCGGGAGGAGAGAAGGGGTTACCAAGTTGTGCATCCGTTTCAATGCCGCGAGATACGCCGCTCCCGCTGGGAAAAGAAGGCGCGCAGGGCCGGCAGGTAATCCTGGTCGGTGCGCAGGGTGATGCTGTCCACGCGGTTGCGCCGCAAGAGCGAATCCAGTTGCGTGCGGCGGGTGCCCACCGCGTTGACGAACGCCGCGCGCACCCGGCGATCCGAGGTGTTGATCTCGATGAGCGAGCCGGTTTCCGCGTCTTCCAGGCTCAGCAGACCGACATCGGGCAGTTCGTCCTCCAGGGGATCGACCACGGGCACCGCGACCAGATCGTGCCGCCGGCTGGTGACCGCCAAGGCGCGCGTGAAATCGGGCGACTGAAAATCCGAGATCAGGAAAACCACCGAGCGGCGCGTGATCACTTTGTTAAGGTAATCCAGCGCCGCCGCGATGCTGGTGCGCCGTCCGCGCGGCTGGAAGAAGAGCACCTCACGAATGATCCGCAGCACGTGCAGCCGGCCTTTGCGCGGCGGGACGAAAAGCTCGATGCCGTCGCTGAAAAGGATCAAGCCCACCTTGTCCTGGTTGCGAATGGCGCTGAAAGCCAGCATCGCGGCGAGTTCGGCGGCCAGCTCGCGCTTGCTGGCCTCGACGCTGCCGAAAGCCCCCGAAGCGCTCACGTCCACCACGAGCACCACGGTCAACTCGCGCTCCTCGGTAAATTTCTTGATGTGCAGGTCGCCCGTGCGCGCCGTGACGTTGCGGTCGATGAAGCGCACCTCGTCGTTGTCGGTGTACGGGCGGACTTCCTCGAAGTTCATGCCGCGCCCTTTGAAGACCGAGCGGTACTGGCCGGCGAACACCTCGGCCACCAGCCGCCGGGTGCGCAGTTCCAGGCGGCGGATCTTCTTGAGGATGGCGCTCGTGTCAGGCATGACGGGCGAAAGCGTGATAAGCCACGAAGATAACGCGGATGAACACGGACGGGGAAAAAAGCGAAGGCTTCAAGGCACCGGCAGCCCCGCGAAAATCCGTTGCACGATGGTTTCGCTGGTCAGTTCCTCGGCTTCCGCCTCGTAGCTCACGATGATGCGGTGGCGCAGCACGTCCATGCCGATGCTCTTGACGTCCTGCGGCGTGACGTAGCCGCGTCCGTGCAGGAAGGCGTGCGCACGGGCCGCGAGCGTCAGGTTGATCGTCGCGCGCGGGCTGGCCCCGCAGCGAATCATGCCGTCGAGTTTGAGTGAATAGTGGGCGGGGTCGCGCGTGGCGAGGACCACGTCCACGATGTAGTCCTTCACGCGGTCATCGATGTAGAGGGAATTGACCACCCCACGCGCGGCTAGAATATCCTGGGGCTGGACGACCGGGTTAACCGTCAGCTTCGGGGCGCTGGTGCCCATGAGGTCGAGAATCAGACGCTCCTCGGCCCGGGTGGGGTAGGTAATGTTGAGCTTGAGCATGAAGCGATCGAGCTGCGCTTCGGGGAGCTGGTAGGTGCCTTCCTGATCCAGAGGGTTCTGGGTGGCCAGCACCAGGAACGGATCGGGCAAATGGAAAGTCTGTTCGCCGATGGTCACCTGCCGCTCCTGCATGGCTTCGAGCAGGGCGCTCTGTACCTTGGCGGGGGCGCGGTTGATTTCGTCGGCGAGGATCAGGTTGGAAAAGAGCGGCCCCTTTTTGGTGGTGAACTCGCCGGTCTTCGGGCTATAGACCAGGGTGCCGACCAGATCGGCGGGCAACAGGTCGGGCGTGAACTGGATGCGCGAGAAACCGGTCTGGATGCAAGTGCTCAGCGTCTTGACGGTGAGTGTCTTGGCGAGGCCGGGCACGCCTTCGAGCAGGACGTGGCCGTTGGTCAGCAAGCCGACGAGCAAACGGTCCACGAGGTACTTCTGGCCGACGACGACGCGGCCCAACTCGCTTTGGAGCGGGGCGATCCAGTGGCTGTGCTCCTGCACGGCGTGGGTGAGTTCCTGGGTGGTGGACATGGACGAGGTGGGCAGTGGCGGTGGTTGCACGATGTCGGGATGGCCAGCAGTGTAGCGTGGGACACGGCGGGCGCAAAGCCTGTTCAAACGACCGACGCGTGGGCCGCTCGTCAGTGGGCCGGACCGCCGCGAACGAA
Organism: uncultured Chthoniobacterales bacterium; assembly: GCA_964245965.1. Taxonomy (GTDB): domain Bacteria; phylum Verrucomicrobiota; class Verrucomicrobiia; order Chthoniobacterales; family SZAS-18; genus CAWCJJ01. The sequence continues at coordinate 157,791 of CAXTOP010000003.1, read as the reverse complement.
GTAGTGCCGGTCGCCAACAACGTGCGCTTTGTCAGCCTTTGACGGGGCGGCGTCACAGTAAAAACATGGCAAAGCAGGGAATTGATCCTCTGCGCACAATGGGATAAGATGCAGAACGTTGTGTGGCGCAACGATCGTTTCACCGACGACATTCTTGCCTATGAAGTACATCAATGAGTTCAACTGCCGCTGGGTGCGTTGCACCTCGCTCGTTCTTGTCTGCTTGTTTCTTGCGAACGGCAACCTCCTCGCGGATCCCCCGTCCGATGGCAGTGAGAAGCCGCCGGCCCAACTCCCGGCCGACGAGGGCCTGACGCGCGACAGCCTCAACGATCCCAGCCTCCAGGCACCGGCGACTTCCGCCGTCAAGGCCGCCGCCGCCACCCGGACGACGCTTGATCGATCCGGCGCGCGTCCTCTCGCCCACCATCGCCGCCATCACCGCCACCACCTGAAACCGGCGCAAGAGCCACCCGTGGTGGCGATCCACGCCCGGCCCCGCCGGCACCCGGTGGTCCGCTTTGTTTATTGGTGGAACGGTTGGGTGATCAGAAAGTTCCACACGCACATCGGGACGGTGCTGCTCGGTACCGTGGGAGCCGAAACTTGATTGACGCTGGCGGTGCCTGCGGGTGCCAAACCAACCATTCCATCACCCCTTTTCCATCAATCCAGCCAGGCGGATGCGGGAGGTGGGATGCAGGCTATCGAAACAGAAAGTGGTTTTCGAGGGCTCATTCCGCCTCTCCTATCCCACGTCTTATCGCCGAACAAATTCCGAGGAGTAGCGTAAGGTTGCCCAATGGACACCATCCCTTCTCAGATGACCCGAATCGCGATTCGCGGTGGCAAAGGGGAAGCCGATGCGCTTCACCCCGAAACCGTTGCCGTGCCAAGGCCCCGACCGGACGAGGTGCTGATCCGGGTCCACGCGGCGGGCGTGAGCCGGCCTGATCTCTTGCAGCGCCGGGGCCTGTACCCGCCTCCGGCCGGCGCGCCGGACACCCTGGGCCTGGAAGTGGCCGGTGAGATGGTTGCCGTCGGTGACTCCGCCCCGCGTTGGAAAGTAGGCGATGCGGTCTGCGCTCTCCTCGGGGGCGGGGGCTATGCGCAGTATGTGGCGGTGGACGCCCGCCAGGTGCTGCCGATCCCGGCCGGTGTCGGCATGGTCCAGGCTGCGGCGCTGCCCGAAACGGTTTTTACCGTGTTCTCCAACGTGTTCGAACGCGCCCGTTTGCAGGCGGGCGAAACTCTGCTGATTCATGGTGCCACCAGTGGCATCGGCGTGACGGCCATTCTCATGGGCAAAGCTGCGGGTGCCCGCGTCCTGGCGACCGGGCGCGGCGCGGGCAAGGTAGAGGCCGCGCGGCGTCTGGGTGCCGATCTGGCGTTGGATGCCAGCGCTGGAGACTGGGCCGAGGCGGTGCAAGCCGCGGGCGGGGCAGATGTGGTGTTGGACATGGTCGGCGGCGACTACCTGGCCAGGAATCTTGCTGTCCTGAAGCCGGACGGGCGCCTTGCTCAGATTGCCTTCCTGGCCGGTGCGAAGGTGGAACTTGATCTATCTCTCCTGCTCACCAAACGTCTTACTCTCACCGCCTCCACGCTGCGTGCGCGTTCGGCAGAGGAGAAGGCCCGTCTGGCGGCTGCCATCGAGGCCCGGGTGTGGCCTTGGGTGGCATCCGGCCAGGTTCGCCCGCCCGTGGACCGAACCTTTCCGCTGGCCGAGGCTGCCGCCGCCCACGTGTACCTTGAAGCGGGTGAGCACGTGGGAAAAGTTGTGCTGGAGGCGTGAGCCCGGAGTGAGGGCTATTCAAACCTCTTTGCCATCAAGAGAAAGCCGGGCATAGTGGCTATCGGAAAGTTTGTCTTGCGGCTAGCAGCGGCTTCCAACCCTTCCGATCCTCTTGGGGAGGCAAAAAGTTCCCATAGCTTAATGGATAGAGCAACGGTCTTCTAAACCGTAGGTTGCTGGTTCGAGTCCAGCTGGGAGCGCACACGATTTCCCCTTTGGAAAGCACGCCAGGAGGCTCCTACGTAGGGCCAGTCTTTAACGGTCGTTCCCGTACGGTTTCGCCCTATTCCGTACCAAACCGGTGCCTTATCGCGCAACCAACGCGCCACCAGACGGAATAAGATTACCAGCGTGCGGTACGGTCGATGGCGGTGGGCAAACGGATGAAAAAACAGAGGCGGGCGCGACGGGTACAACCGCGCGGCACAGACGCCGGGGGCCAGGAGGCAGATGCGGCGAAGGGAGCTGGCAATAAATACTTTACTGCTGTTGGCTGGGTGAGGATGTCATATCACGGCGGAGACCGCGTTGCGCTGGGCACAAACGATGACTTGGAAAGGGCTGGCTCCGGTCGTGCCTCTCACCGACGAACTCTACCAGAAGGGCGTGCGTCTGGTCGCAAAGCCAAACAGGCTTTGGCAGCCCGTCTGCAACGCTCGCCAAACCCTGCCGTGGCATAATATCTTGATCACACCACTGCCGGGATGATATCCAAAGCCACTTCCCTTGGCACTATTCCATTATCTTGACCTTAAGCGTGCTGGCGCCTTGCACCTGGTAAGCATCCGCCGCGGGCAGGACGAGCTTGACCTTACCGTCGCTGCCACCCGGCAGTGCGGTGATGGTGACGGTGGCGGCGGTTTTGCCTCGCTTGATCTTGGCCACCCTGGAAAGGGCGGCATAGTCCTGACCCGCCACCGCCGCGCCGCGCACTTCGTACGGGATCCGGAGGTTATTAGCGAGGTTGCCGCCCAAGCGGGTGAAAGTCACCGTGGCCACTCCGCCGGTGCCGCGATGGATCGTGGTCGCGTCCGCGTGGAAGCTGACCTGGGCTGGGGCATCCGGTCCGACGGGCGCCTTCACCGTGAACAGGGTGCCGTTGTCGTTGCTCCCCCCCGTCTGTGTCACGCCGTAGAAGAGGCCGCCGGGGCCGGGCGTGAGATCGCTCGGTCCGTCCCCTCCGTCGTATTCCCCGGTTGCCGTGCTGCGGGTGAAGGAGCCGAAGGTCTGCACCGCCCCCTCCGGGGTGATCTGGATCAAGCTGTTGCCGGCGCTTCCGTAGAAATTGCCGTCGCTGCCCAGCACCAGCGAGGAGGAAGGATCTGCTCCGTCGGGTTTGTTGCCGGTGAAAGCGTGGATGGTGGTGAACTCTCCCGCGGGAGTAATACGGTAAACCGAGCCTTTACTATGCGGGGCGCCAGCGGTACCGTAGAAACTGCCGTCCAGCCCTTGCGTCGGGGTGAAGGGCGTACCACTATCCTCCCCGAGGTTGAAGCTGTGCAGAAGGGTGAACTCGCCCGTAGGGGTAATCCGGAAAATCGTGCCCTGCTTGTCGGGTCCGCCACCGGCTGCGGCTCCGTAGAGGTTGCCGTCCGCGCCTTGCGCCAGCTTGTCGGTGGGTCCGCTGCCGTCCGCTTCTCCGCTGAAACGGTAAAGAGTGGTGAGTACCCCGCTATCTCCGTCGGGAGTGAACCGGAACACCGTGCCGTGGTCCTCCGTGCCGCCCTTTTGCGTGGTGCCGTAGAAGCTGCCGTCGGCTCCCTGGATCAGGGACGCGCGTGACTGGCCGCCGTCCTCCTTCCCGGTGAAGCGGTAGAGGATGGTCGGCTTGCCACCGGAGGTGACCCGGAAAATCGTGCCGCCGCCGTAGGCACCGAAGGTGTGTACGCCCCCTTCCTCGTGGATGCCGAAGGAGCCGCCGAAGCTCGTCGTGCCGTAGAAGTTGCCGTCACTTCCCTCGACGATCCCGTTGGGAGCGCCGCCGTCCGCGCCGTTGCCAAAGTCGGCGAGCGTTTCCTCCTGGAAGACCTGGACCGGAAGGCCGGTGGTCTTCGGAGAAATCCGGCTGACGGTGCCGCTGCCTCCCTGGCCCAGCAGGTTGGCCGATCTTCCCCCTTGCAGATGTGTGAGGTAAAGGTTGCCGTCCCGGCCCAGCACGGGAACGGTGTTACCACTTTCAAATCTGCTAAAGTCGTAATAGAAGATTTGTTCTTGGGCGCGTACCGTCGTCAAACTGCCCACGACGATACCCAGCCACGCCAGCAGCCACACGAACGCCCGAGAAAACAGGGAGGGGCAAGTCTGGCGGTGGCAGGCAGACGTTTCCCGGGCGGTGGGGGCGGGAAGGGACTCCGGGGCGGCGGAAGGGAAGTGATAATTGATAGGATGCATAAGAGGAAAAGGGAAAAGGTGGGTGTGACGTCTCGTTCTCAGAGGGCCGCCGCAAAAAGTTTCAGGAAATCTGCGGCCCGCCCAAGATGGCGACCGGCGGCGCGGTCAACCCTCAGCCCATCCGCCCGCGACCGGCAGCCCGGAATGCCGCTATGCGGTCGCGGGACGACGAACAAAGCGCCTGTCATGGCGCTCTCCCCTTCACCGGGGAAGCGCCTTCGGCCCGGGTCCGACGAGGAGCGCCTGGAAACGGGGGTCGCCTCGCAAGGGGTCCCACTCCCAACGGCGGCGCAGGTCGGTGAGCGTGATGCTATGGCCGAAGTTGATCACCGCACCGGGTGCGGTGAGCAAACCCTGGATCAAGGAAACGGCCTGGTCCGTCTCGCCGGTCCGGGCATAGATCAAGGCTAACATGGCGGTCGAGAAGGAACCGCCGTAAGCGTCCTTGGTCGGGGAGAGCAGCTCCGCCCCCCGACGGCCTTCCCGGAGGGCATCCTCCTTGCGGCCCAAGTGGGCGTAAAGCAGACCGATGTAGGCGCAGTAATAGCCGTTGTCCGGTCCAGCCCGCAATTCGACCTCCATGACCGGGCGCGCCGACTCGAAGAATGCCCGGGCGCGGTCGGTTTGCCCCTCGGCCAGGGCGACGCAACCCTGGAGGAAGCTGCGGGGAAGCGGGGGATGATATAACACCCGCAAGGTTTCCAGCGGACATTCAGCCAGGGCCCGCTCGGCGGCGGCAAAGTCCCGGGTGGCCATGCCGACGTCCCACCGCGCCCAAGTGGCGGTCCCGCTGGGGTCGTTCCGTGGGGGAAGCGCGGCCAGGAGCCGTTGTAGCGGAGCAGGGTCCCCACGCTCCCACCAGTCCACGTAGGCCCGCCAGACTTTGGGGGACAACAGGTCGGGAGCCAAGGCGATAGTGCGATCGAAGGCCCGCGCCGCGGCCGGCCAGTCCCGCGCCGCGTACAGGGTGCTGGCGAGTTCTTGGGCGAACTCGGCGTTGCGCGGGTCGCGCGCGAGAACCTCCTGAAAGCCGGCGAGCGCTTCCGTCCAACGGCCCTGTCGGCGGCGAATCGAGGCGATGTAGAGCCCGACGTAGGGGTCGCCGGGAGTCAGGTGACCGGCCCGGTCCAGTTCGCGCAAGGCCCCTTCGAAGTCCCCGCTGATCCAGTAAAGATAAAGCGCCAGGGCCAGGTGCCCTTCGCCGAGGTCGGGTTGCAGGCGCAAGGCTTCCAGGGCCGCGTCCTGCGCCTTGGCTTGCTGCTCGCCCTCCAGGCCGAAGAAGTGATACGTCTTGGCCAGTGTCTCTGCGAGCCGCGCATGGGCGAGCGCGAACCTGGGGTCCAGCCCGATGGCCCGCCGCAGCAACTCCTCGGCGGTCTGGTAGTCCTGGAGCAGGGCGTTGGGGCGGGTCTGATAATCCCGGGCGCGAAGGTAGGCCAGGTAGGCGTCAGGATTCTCCGTGGGCTGGCGCTCAACGCGGGCTTTCTCCTCCGGGGAGAGTTTGGCGCGCAAGGTGCGGGCGATCTCCGCGGCCACCTCACCCTGGAGAAGGAGGGAATCGGCCAGGGGACGGTCGTAAATTTCCGCCCAGAGCTGGTGGCTGTCGCGCGGGTCGAGCAACCGTACGGATACGCGCACCTGCGCGCCCGCCCGGCGTACGCTTCCCTCCAGAATGTTTTCGACGCTGAGTGTCCGGCCGATTTCCCGGAGCCGCTCCGGCCCACTCGCGCCACGGTAGCCCATAACCGAGGTCCGGGCGGCGACGCGAAGTTCCCCGATCTTGGCCAAGGCCGTGAGCACGTCGTCCTGGATGCCGTCGGCGAAGAAGGTGTTGTCCTTGTCGTCGGAAAGGTTCTCGAAGGGAAGCACCGCCACGCTTTTGCCGGGTGCCGTGGTCAGCGGCGGTGGAGGGAACGGAAGCCAGTGGCCACGGGTAACCCGGTGCGCCGTCACCCCCATCACCAGCAGGGATGCCAGGACACCGACGGTGGAGAAAGCCTGCCATCGTCTCCGTCGTTCCCAAGGCTCTGCGGCGGTCCGTCCACGGCAGCGGTCCAGGAGCGCGAGCACCTCGCGAGGAGTCTGCGGACGATCTTCAGGGTCGGCGGCCAACAGGGAGCGAACCAGCCGGACGACGCGCCGGGGCGTTCGCGCCCTGGCCAGCGTGGCAGTGGGGAGGGGATCACAGGTCTGCCGGTCATGGATTTCCGCGAGGCTGCGGCCGGGAAACGGCAGCCGGCCGGTCAACAGGAACCAGAGGGTGGCACCGAGGGAGAAAAGGTCGGAGCGGATGTCCGTCTCCCCGCCCGCAAACTGCTCCGGGCTGGCGTAGGCCGGGGTGCCGATGAAGCCGGGCTGCGTCAGTCGCGATGGATCCCAGCCGGCCGCCGCGGTGGCGACGACGGCCTTGGCCAGCCCGAAGTCGATCACCTTGACCAGGACCTCCTTGCCGGCCACGAGCATTAAATTGGACGGCTTGAGGTCGCGGTGGATCAGTCCTTGTTCCGAGGCGACTTGCAGGGCGCGGGTCACCTGGGTGGCCACCTCCACCACTACGCCGGCAGGCAGCGGTCCCTCGCGGCGCACACGGGCTTCGAGCGTCTCGCCTTCGACCAGCTCCATCGCGTAGAAACACCGACCGTCCTCGAGGCGTTCGCCGTAGAAATGGATGGCGGCCACATTGGGATGGCGCAGCCGGGCGGCAGCTCTCGCCTCGCGCAAAAAGCGGGTGCGGGCGGAGTGGGCGGCGGTCCTTGCCGCATCCCCGGTCAACGGCTGAATGACCTTTAAGGCCACGTCGCAATCTAGCGTCGTGTCCAAGGCACGGTAGGTGACGCCCATGGATCCCCGGCCCAACTCTACCGGCTGGCCGTTGGCACCGCGGGCCAGCACGTAATGGCCAAACTGACTTCCCGGATCCTCGGAGCTGACCTCTGCGAGCAGAGTCTCCGCTTCGGGCGTCGTCGTTCCAACCTCCAGCCAGCAGCCGAGGCAGAATCCCGCCAGATCGCCGTCGGGCCCATCCTCGCCGAGCATCGACCTGCCGCAAAGCCGGCAGCACGGCGGGGGATGGCCTCTGGCCTGGGGAGACGGTGTGGCCATGGTGGAAGCGTGGTTCACCCCGGCGGCCTAGTGTGCCCGCAAGGCCGCACCCAGCTCTCGCAACTCTGCCTCCACCCGGGTTGGATCGTTCAGAGTGGCCGCAACCAACTCCCGCAGGAGTGCGCGGTATCGTGCCCGCAGGCGGAAGATCATCGTCTTCAAGGCACCTAATGATAGACCCAACCGATCGGCGGTCTGCTGGTAGGCGACTTCATCCGCGCCGAGGATGTAACCGCTCAAGTCTCCCAGCAGGTCGCCGCGGCCTTCGGCCACCATCTCCGCCCGCAGCCTCTCCAGGGTGGAACCGACGAGGACTTTCGCCCAGCCCAGCTCGAAGACCCGATCCGGTGTCATGGTCTCTACCGCCGCAAGGGGCTCCGCTGCCTCAAAGGAGGCTTGGTCGAGCGAGATTATCTGGAACTGACCGCCGCGCTTTCGCGTCGCCGCCCGTCCGGCGGCATCATGGAGAAAACGGTCAAGCGCTCCCAGCAGGAAAGTGCGGAATTTTCCCTTTTGCTGATCCACTCTCCGCAAGGCTTTCTTCTCCAGCAGATGGACGAAAAAATCTTGGGTCAGGTCCTGTGCATCCTGCCGACCGTGGCCACGTCGACGAACGAAGGCGTAAACCGGCAAGGAGTAACTCTGGTAAAGATCAGCGACGGCAGCGCGGGCCGCGGCACCGGCAGCCGGATCTTCGCACGCGGCTACGGCGAGTTGCTGCCAGCGTGTTGCGGTGAAGTGAGCCCACTGCCCGGCGACCGTTGAACGCAATCCGGCACTCATGCTTAGCAGCCTAAGGGGCACCCCCTAACGTGTTCAAGGGAAAACACAGGCCGAACGCATCTACTACTATTCCCTTACTAATCTCGGTAGCGATGGGTGAGTAGAAAATTCTTCAGAGTAGGGCGCAGCCAGCACCGAGAGATTGATCGAAATTTGCCAGTAGGTTGCTCGCTCCCTTCGAGCCACTCATGAAGCGTAACGGAGTAGTACTAGCAAATCTATCGATTCATGGCAGGCGGAGCACCCGACCTATAACCAGAAGGTAAACTGCATAGAAGAGGGGCGCTTATGGGCCGGTGCTTTTCTGCTCTTGAGCAAAGCGTGCGATGACCTGCGGGTACAGCGTGTGTTCCGCCGCCTGGATGCGCGCGTGCAGGGTTTCGGGCGTGTCGCCGGGCAGGATCGGTACCTTGGCCTGCGCGATCGGCGCGCCGGTGTCCATCCCCAGGTCCACGTAGTGAATGGTGCAGCCGGTCTCGCTCTCGCCGGCCTCCAGAGCCTGCCGCCAGGCGGCGAGGCCGGGGAACTTCGGCAACAGCGACGGGTGGATGTTGATGATCCGGTGCGGGAACGCCTCGATCATGGGCTGCTTGAGCAGGCGCATGAACCCGGCCAACACAACCAGATCGACCCCGTGGTCTCGCAGCGTCGTGACAAGCTGCTGCTCCACTTCGGGCTCCAGCTTCGTCTTAAAACGGCCTGGGGGCAGGTGAACGGCCGGCACGCCGTGCGCGCGGGCCAGGTCCAGGATGCCGGCGTCCGCCGCGTCGGAAACGATCACGCCGACGCGGGCCGCCAACCTGCCCGCCTCGATCTCGCGCAGGATCGTCGCGGCGTTGCTCCCCTTGCCGGAGCCGATGATGCCGAGGGTGATCAAGCGAGTTTCCCTTTCATCAACTCCAACAGCCGCGTGGTGGAACGGTCCGGCACCAGCGGCACGAAGCGGATCTCGCTGCCGGCGGCTTCCAGCGCGTCGCGTTCGTCGGCGTCCAACGTTTCGAGCCGGTAATCGCCGCCCTTGGCGTACACTTGCGGGCGCACCGCGGCGAGCAGGCGGGTGGCGCGCGGTTCGTCAAAGATCGTCACGAAATCCACGCACGCCAGCGCGGCCAGCACCTCGGCGCGGTCGGCGGCGGGATTGAGCGGGCGGTCCGGTCCCTTGAGCGCGCGGACCGAGGCGTCGGCGTTCAGGCCGATGGCCAGCGCGTCGCCCAGGCGGTGCGCGCCTTGCAGATAGCGGACGTGGCCGACGTGCAGCAGGTCGAAGCAGCCGTTGGTGAAAACCATCCGTTGCCCGGCGGATGCCATCTGGTCACGCGCCGCCGCCAACCCGGCGGCGGAAACAATTTTCGCGAGGCTCATGGTTTTCCCTCGACGGAAGGCGCCGCGTCCGCCGGGTGGACTTCCTCGCTGCCGCGCCGGCGCGGGATGCGCCGGGCCGGTGCGCTGTCGGCTTGGAGGGCTTCGATCAGGGCGGGCTGGAGGCCCAGGTGACGGGTCAGGTTTTCGATGGCGCGGAGCGTCGGCGGGCTGATGTGGTGCTCCATGCCTTCCACGTCGTGGAAGATCACGTCCTCGGGCAGGCCGAGGAGCTTGAGGAAATCCGTCAGGAGCTGGTGGCGGCGGGTAATGTTGCGCGCGAGCGTCTCGCCGGCCACGGTCAGGACCAGGCCGCGGTATTTCTCGTACTTGAGCAGGCCTTCGGTGTCGAGCCGGCGCACCATGTTGGTCACGCTGGCCTGGCTGATGTCCAGGCCGCGGGCGATGTCCACCACCCGCGCGTAGCCCTTGGTGTTGATTAGCTCCAGGATTTGCTCCAGGTAATCCTCGACCGCAGACGAGCTTCGCGCGGGGGGAGCGGTGAGATGCTTGCCGGCCATGATTGGTCGGGGCTATCTAGTCCCTTCGCGAATCATTCGTCAAGCAGGTCCTGCAAGCACACTTGCCGGTAGATGCGGAGACGGTGGCTCTCCGGATGTAGCCGCGGCGCTTCGTCACCGTGTCCGCTCCGCAACCAGACACGGCGACGGAGCGCCGCGGCTACATCCGGAATGGGGGAACGATTGAGCAGGCACTCAACCGGCTTCAGCAGCGGCGCCCGGGTCGGGCTTCTTGCAAAACCATACGACGATCGAGCCGATGACCAGGCTGATGCCGACGATGAGAAACGCATCGTTGTAGGACATGACCTGGGCACTGCGGCGCACCGACATTTTCATCACTCCGTAGGCCTGGTTCATCGCCGTCGTGGGATCGAACCCCCGCGCCACGAACTGCGCGGTGGTGGAGGCGAGTCGGCCCTGCACGGCGGGATCATAAGCGCTCACCCGCTCACCGATCCGGAAATCGTGGAACTGCTCGCGCCGCGTGGTGACGGTATCCAGGATGGCGATCCCGACCGAACCGCCCAGGTTGCGAAACATGTTGAAGATGGCGGAACCATCGCCCGCGTCCTTGCGCGCCAGGGTCGCCGTGGCCAGGGCCGTGACCGGCACGATGGTGAAAGGCTGGCCAAACGCCCGCACGACGTTGGCCCAGATGAACTGCGGCTTGGCGTAGTCAGGGCTCATATACGAGTTCATGAAGCAACTGGCCGCGAAGATCAGCGAACCGACGAACACCAGTATGCGGATGTCCATTTTCTTCATCAACACGGGGAGGAACGGAAAGATGAGCAACTGCGGCAGCCCGACCCAGATGAGCGTCTCGCCGATGAGCAGCGGGCTGTAGCCCTGCACGGTGCCCAGGTACTGCGGGATCAGGTAAACGGTGCCGTAGAGACCCACGCCCAGCACGAAGGCGACCAGCGTGGAAAACCCCAGGTTGCGGCTGGCGATCAGGCGCAATTTCACGAGCGGCTTTTCGGCCATGAGTTCGCGCACCACGAAGAGGGGCACGAAAATGCCCGCCAGGAGGGCGCACCGCTGGATGAAAGAGCTGCCGAACCAATCCTTGCGCTGGCCTTCTTCCAGCATGGCGATCAGCGCCCCCAGACCGATGGCCATCGAGCCGATGCCGAGCCAATCGCCTTCTTTGATGAGCTTGAGGTTGACCTTTTCCGCCGGGATGGTGGCGAACACCGTGGCGAACATGATGATGCCCGGGATGAAATTGATGAAGAAGTTCCACTTCCAGCCCACGGTATCCGTCAGCAGACCGCCGATGTAGGGGCCCACCGCCGGCGCCAGGGTGGCGGTGATCCCGAACATAGCCTGACCGACCCCCTGCAATTCCTTGGGCATGTAGGTGATGATCACCGTCAGCGCCACCGGGATGAACACCCCGCCGGTGAAGCCCTGACCCGCCCGGAAAACGATCATCTCACCCAAGCTGGTGGAGATGCCGCAAAGACCGGAAAAGATCAGGAAGAGGACTACGTTGACCAGCAGGTAGTAGCGGATGGTGAAGATGCGGATACACCACGCCGTGAGCGGGATGGTGATGATCTCGCCAATGAGGTAGGAGGTGGAGATCCAACTGCCCTCGTCCGGCGTGGCGGCGATGCCGCCGCTGATGTCGGCCAGCGACGCGTTGGTGATCTGGATGTCGAGGACGGCCATGAACGCGCCGAGCATCGTGCCCGCGACGGCGATCCATTTGGTGGCGTCCATTTTTTGTTCGGCCATAAGGGGAAGGTGGAAGGTGGAGGCGTTGTAGCCACGGCGCGCCGCCGCCGTGTCCGGCTTCGGAGCAGGCACGGCGGCGGCGCGCCGTGGCTACAGCCAAAAGCATTACGATGAAGTCAGTGTTCGGTGTTGCGGCTGCTGGCGCTACGAACCCGAGGAGTGTCCGGATGAGTGCTGCGAGGGATCGGTGAAGGGGAAGGTGCCGGGATCTTCTTCCCTCCTTCTACCTTCTGCCTTTTGCCTTCTGCCTTTTCCCCATTGTCCCAACCGCCACCAAGGGCCTTGATGAGCTGGACGGTGGCTTGCAGACGCTGACCCAGGATTTGCGTGGACGTGCGCTCGTCGCCCAGCAGCGTGCGCTCGGCGTCCACGACATCGATCAAGGTGGTTGCGCCCTTGCCGTACGAGTTCTGGCTGAGTTCGAGTGTGCGCCGCGCCGCCTGCACCGCCCGGCCTTGCGCCGCCGCCTGCACCGAGAGCGTGCGCAGGTCCACCAGCGCATTTTCCACGTCCTGGAAGGCCACAAGCACCTGCTGGCGGTAACGCGCCACGCCTTCATCGTACCTGGCCCGCTCCAGTTTCAGATTGGCGATGTTGCGTCCACCCTCGAAGATGGGCAGGGTGACGCTCGGACCCAGCTGCCAGAAGCGGCTCGGCCAGTCGAAGACCATGCCCGCGTTGGCGCTCTCGAAGCCAGCCGCGCCGGTCAGGCGCACCACCGGGAAGAACGCGGCCACCGCTACGCCGATGCGCGCGTTCGCCTCGGCCAAGGCGCGCTCGGCCTCGGCGATGTCAGGGCGGCGTTCCAACAGGCCGGAGGGCAGGCCCACGGGGATGTGCGGCGGGGTGGCGGTCAGCGGTCGGCGGTGCAGGCGAAAACTGCTCGCCGGCTGGCCGACGAGCGTGGCCAGCGCGTTCTCCATCTCGGCGCGGGTGCGCTGCACGCCAGCGAGGTCGGCCTGGTTGCCGGCCAGTTCCGCGCGCTCGCGCTGCACGTCCACCTCACTGGTGAGCCCGGCTTGCAGGCGTTCCTCGGCGATGCCCAGCGCGTCGCCGCGGCTCTTGATGGTGCGCAGCAGCACGTCCTCCTCGGCGTCGATGGCATGAAGGTTGAAGTAGGTGGTCGCCACGTTGGCGGCGACCATCAGGGCCACGTTGCGCTGGTCGGCCTCGCTCTCCTCGCGCGCGGCGCGGGCGGCCTCGTAGTTGCGGCGTACCCGCCCGAAGATGTCCACTTCCCAATTCAGGTCCACGGGCACGCGGAAAAGGTTGTAGGTGCGGGTCAGCGGCTGGTTGTTGAGGATGACAGGCGCACTGCTGCTACCGCCGCCGCTGGTGCCGCCGCTGCTCCCACCCAATAAAGGGTTGGGACCAACCAACTGGCCGCGCTGGACCGGCTCGGTGTTGGAGGTGCGCTCCCGGGTGTACTGGCCCTGGAACTGCGAGTTCGGGTAGAAGTCGGCGGCGGCGACCCGGGTCTGGGCGCGGCTTTGTTCAATGCGCGAGAGCGAAACACGCAGGTCCTGGTTGTTAGCGGTGGCGGCGGATTCCAGACGGTTGAGTTCCGGGTCGCGGAATACTTCCCACCAGTCCCCCTTGCCGTCCTTGTCCCTGGGTTCGCCTACTTTCCAGGTGCCCAGGCCCTCGGAGCTGGTCTGCGAGTTCTTGAACCGGGTAGGTTCTGGCGTTTCCGGTTTGGGTGGACCCGAGTAGCTCGGACCCACGGCGCAGCCGGCGAGCAGCAGGCACAGGGTGCCGCCGGCCAGGATGAGCGGGGAAGGGGAGCCAGGCATTGACCGGAGCGGAAAAACAACACGCGGCATGATGCTCCTCATTCCTTGTGGTACTTGAGAGGTGCGTCGTTGCCCTTTTGCACGTGGTTGTTGTCGGTGGCCGTCGTGGATAAATCAATGACCGGCACGGCCGAGAGACCCGGCACGACCAGGTCCTCGAAGCCCTTGATGCTTTCGCGGTCGAACACCAGCTTGACGGGCACGCGCTGCACGATCTTGGTAAAATTGCCCGTGGCGTTGTCGGGCGGCAGCAGTGAGTACGTCCCGCCGGTGCCGTTCTGGATGCTATCGACCACGCCGGTGAAAGGATGCTTCGGGTAAGCATCAATCGGAATCTTCACCCGCTGTCCGACGCGTACTTTTTGCAGTTGGGTTTCCTTGAGGTTCGCCAGGACCCACACCACGTTTTCGGTCACGGCCAGGACCGATTGACCCGCCGAGAGACGGAAGCCGGTTTCCACGGTCTTGCGGCTCACGCGTCCATCGCACGGCGCGAGCACCCAACAGTAGGAAAGCTGCAATTTGGCGTCGTCGTAGCTGGCCTGGGCGTTCTCGACCTGCGCCTGGGCGACGACCAATTCGGCCTCGCGGCTTTCCTTGTTGGATTTGGCCGCGTCCACGTTGGCCAGCCCCGCCTGGGTGTTGGCCTTGGCGGCATCCAGGGCGGCTTTGGTCGCGTCCAGGCTGCTCTTGGTGGTGTCCACGTCGGCTTTGGAGACCGCGCGCGCGTCCTTGGTGAAGAGCGAGTTGTTGCGCCCGAAATTGATGCCTGCCACGCCGAAGTTGGCGTCCGCCTGCGCGGCCTGCGCGCGGGCCTGGGCTACCTGGGCTTCCGCCTGCTCGACGGCCGCTCCCGCCTGGCCGACGGCGGCCTGCGCCTGGAGCACCTGGGCGCGGGATTGATCCAGTCCGGCCTGGGCGCGGGCGAGCGAGACTTCATAGTCGCGCACGTCGAGTTTGACGAGCAGATCGCCCTGGCGCACCTGCTGGTTGTCGTCCACCCAGACCTCGGTGACCAGGCCGTTCACGCGCGGGCTGACCTGGTGAACGTGGCCGGTGGTGTAGGCGTCGTCGGTGCTGACGTGCGTGCTCTCGTAATCCACCAGCAGGATGGTGCCGATCACGAGAGCGGCGAGTACGATCAGCGAGAGGATGATCCCTACAGGTGAAAGAAAGAAGTGCTTGGCCTTGCTCGGCTTCTTGTCCTTGTCGTCGCCTTCCTTCTTGTCCTTGTCGTCCCCGCCCTCCTTTTTGTCTTTGTCGCCTTCCTCCTTTTTGTCTTTGTCGCCTTCCTCCTTCTCGGCTTGGGCGTTGCGTTGCTCCAAGGCCACGGCGATGCGGTCCAGCGTCTGGCGCAAGTCGTCTTTCTTCTCGGGCGGATCGTCGGTGGGACTCGGGCTGCTGCTGGTCATACGGTGTTCGGGCCTCTAGAAGTATCCTGCTCGCGCTACTTGATTCGTTCGATGGTTGCCCGATGGCAAGTGCGAATGCCAGCAGCGCGTACACGATTCGAGCAATCCGGTTGCCGCGGATCGGTTTGTCTCCGGGGCGGTTTGGAAGGCGGTGGTTGTCGATCCGCGCGAAATAAGGCAAGGTCTTCCGCGCGGACTTCTTCCGCTCCCCGAACTTTCCCGTTTCCGATTTTTATGGTAGCACTTTTCTCCCTTTGGCGGGCGATGATGATCCCGCGCTGGCTCACCTTGGGCTGCGTCGTCTTGCTTTGCTCCTGCGCTACCGCTCCGGCCGCGCGCTCGCGGGTGGTCTATCGGCTGGTCTGGACCGCCACCCG
This sequence comes from uncultured Chthoniobacterales bacterium, assembly GCA_964245965.1. Classification (GTDB taxonomy): domain Bacteria; phylum Verrucomicrobiota; class Verrucomicrobiia; order Chthoniobacterales; family SZAS-18; genus CAWCJJ01. Next base: position 142,512 of record CAXTOP010000003.1, on the reverse strand, counting down.
CGCGTCCGATCATTCCTCCCTGGTGTCGGTTTCCACGAAGGTCGCCCCCGGCCAGGCGGCCAGGGTCCGGACGGATTCCACCCGTGCCACCGAGGAGAAGCCGGCCTTTCCGCAATTCGCCGCCAGGTTGTCGCGCACTAAAAATCCCGGCGTGTACGAACTCGTGACCCGCGCGAGTTTGCAGGAGGCGAGCCGTAACAGAAAGGGCAAGCTTCGCTTCAACAAACGCAACATCGGCGCGCTCGTGCCGATTCGTCCCGGCCAACCGCCGCAACTCATCAGCAGCGCGAGCGATCCCATCCGCCTGGAAGTGCACCTGGAACGTCAGTGAGCAGGGAATCATCGTGCGACCCCGAAGCACCCTTCAACCCGACGCCCGGCACCGGTTTTCATGAACTCTCTCACTCCGCTGCTCGACCCCGGGGCCGTGATCTCCATTCTTTCCCGGATCGCCCTCTTCGGGGGGATCACCGAGGTTCAGCAACAGGAACTTCTGCAACGTCTAGAAGTAGGAACCTGCCGGCAGGGCCAGCATGTCTTCCAGAAGGGCGATGAACCTTCGCACATTTACATCATCACCAGCGGCTGCATCGAACTGTTCATCCCGGATCACGAGCACGCGGTCGAAAAGAAGCGGCTGGGCATCGGCGAGTGTTTCGGCCAGGTGGCCGTCATGAGCATCCACAAACACACGATCTCCGCCATCGCTCTGGAGGACACGGAATTTGTCGTGCTCTCCAGGCGGGCGTTGCTGGAGTTACACCACCAGGATGTCTCACTCTTCGCGCTGCTGATGATGAACATTGCCCGGGAACTCGCCCGCCGGCTCCAGTACGTGGACCACTTGCTCCTGGAGTCCATCCACAGCGTGGCGCCGGCGGCCACGATCAGCGGGCATTGATCACGCTGGCTGACGCCAGCCGCAGCCGCCGCAGCCAGGCCGGCGCGAAAGTACACAGGAGCGCAAGAGCTTCCACGCCAAGGAGCACGCGGACGGAGTGTTCCACGTCGAGAGCGGCCCAAGCCAGCATGAGCCAGAAGAAGAGGTTGCCGCTCGCCGCGGCGTAAACCCAGGAAGCGAAACGGTGCTGGTCGCGGAAGAAGTCCATCCGCTCCACGGGCGGGGTATCGGCCAGGCCTGCCGCGCCCTCGCGGCGGCGCAACACCACGACGGGCAGCAGGTTGACGGCAACCAGAACAGCCGCGCTGGCGAAGCCCACCGGCAGGCTGCCGCCCACCCGGCCGTGCAGCCAGTAGAAGAGCAGGATGCTCGCGAGCACGTTGGCGGTGGCACCCAGGTAAACGACGACCGGAAAGCGTCCCATGTCTTCCAGGCGACTCATCTCGTGCAGACGCGTGGGCCGAGTGGGGACCGTGGCAGCCATAAGAAGCGTGCTTACTCCTTGTCGGCACGAAGCCGCAAGGCGGCGTCGTCAGGCCGAGATCTGCCTGGCGTAGGTCTCGGAATCCATTAGGGCCGAAGCATCCGTTTCCGCCACGCCCGACAGCTTGAACAGCCAGCCCTGGCCGTAGGGGTCGGTGTTCACCAGGGCCGGGTCCGCCGCCAAGGCCGGGTTCACCTCGACCACCTCGCCGCCGACGGGCGAGTAGATGTCGCTCGCCGCCTTGACCGACTCCACCACGGCGATGGTCTGCCCGGGGGCGAACGTCGCCCCGACCTTCGGCAGATCGACGTACACGATGTCGGTCAACTCGGCCTGCGCGTGGTCGCTGATACCCACGCACCCGTCCGCCGGGCGATACCATTCGTGAGTTGCGGCAAAGCGGAAATTTTCGGGCACGTTCATAGGTGGAGGGATGTCGGGTCAGAGAGATTCGCTGGCGGGCTTGATGATACGGTCGTCCCGGCGCTTGTAGAGCGGTTTTTTCTCGATCACGGCCGCATAGCGTTTTCCCCGGATGTCGATCTCGATCGCTCCGCCGGCCTTCGCCAAGGCAGCAGGGACATAGGCCATGCCAATGCCCGCCTCCAGGCTCGGGGACAAGCCGCCGCTGGTGGTTTCGCCGATGGGTTTGGCACCGGCAGCCGCGGCCTCGCTCTTCTGGTACACCGGATAGTGGGAACGCGGGGGCGGGCTCTTCTCGGTCATGCGGAAGGCAACCAGTTTCTCGCCCGGACCGCCGTTGGTCTTCTGCCTGGCCAGAACCTCGCGTCCGATGAAATCCGGCTTGCCCAGATCGACAAAAATCCCCAAGCCCGCCTCCAGCGGGGTGCGCTGCGCCGAGAGGTCCGCTCCGTTCAATGGGTAGCAAACTTCCAGCCGCAGGCTGTCGCGCGACCCCAGGCCGCAGGGGATCAACCCGAAGGGAGCCCCTTTTTGCAGCAGCTCGTCCCAGATGAGTGCCGAGGCGCGCGCGGGGAAAAAAAACTCGAAGCCGTCCTCGCCGGTGTAGCCCGTGCGGGCGACCACGAAGGTCAGGCCATCGCGGTCCAACACGCGCACGCCAAAACGCTCCGGCATCGGCGCGCCCGGCCCGAAAAACGCCGCGTAGATGTCCGGTGCGACCGGCCCCTGGAGCGCCAGGGCCGCGAACCGGTCGCTGCGGTTGCTCAACTCCACGCTGGCGGGCAGGTGCGACTGCATCCAGGCAAAATCCTCGTCGATCTTGGAAGCGTTGACCACCAGCAGGAACTCGCCCGTGGCGTATTCGTAGATGATCAGATCGTCGATCACGCCGCCCTGCTCGTTGAGCAAAAAGCCGTACTGGCTCTGGTTCGCGCCGATCTTATCCAGGTTGTTGGTGAAGACGGAATTCAGCCAGGCCTTCGCTCCCGGGCCGCTGACGATGAACTGGCCCATGTGCGAAATGTCGAAGACACCCGCCGCGGCGCGCACCGCCCGGTGCTCGGTCAGGATGCCGCTCGGATAGAACACCGGCATCGACCAGCCGCCGAACCCGACCATCTTGCCGCCCAGCTTGACGTGCGCGGCGTGCAACGGGGTCTCCTTGAGCGTGGGCGAGGGCGCGGTTTCGGCCGTCGCGGGCGGCAGGGCGGGTGGGGCTTCCGAAGACACAGGGACACGGATAGACGCGCCGCCAGAGGCTGTCAATGCGCGATGCCCGCGGCGTTTGGCCTTGCTTTTGCCGCCCAAGCTCTGAACTTGTCGCGCTCCTTTTTTCTATGCCCTGGATCAACGCCCTCGAACGACGCTTCGGCTATCTGGCCGTGCCCGGCCTGATGCGGATCGTGGTGGCTTTCAACCTGTTCGTTTATCTGCTGATGGCGACCCAGCCCGGGTTCGCCGCCGTGTTGGAACTCCGGCCGGACAAGATTCTCACCGGGCAGGTCTGGCGGCTTTTCACCTACGTGTTCGTCCCGCAGGTCAACCTGGGCACGCCGCTCGACCTGTTTTCGACTTTCGTGTACCTGAATTTCCTCTGGCTCATCGGCGAGGGCATCGAACAGGTCTGGGGCAGCTTCCGGCTTACGCTCTACTACCTCGTTGGCGTGCTGGGAACGACCGTCGCGGCCTTTGTGCTCAAGGCCGCGGGCGTCACCGGGTTTTATCTCAACCTGACGCTGTTCTTCGCTTTCGCGACGCTGTTGCCCGACTACCTGATCCTGCTCTTTTTCTTCGTGCCGGTGCGGGTGAAGTGGCTTTCGCTTTTCGCGATGGGCGTGGTCTTTCTCCAACTGGGCGGAGGCACGATCACGGAAAAGGTCGCGATCACCGTCTCGCTGGGCAACTACCTGATTTTCTTTGTGCCGGTGTGGTTCCAGCACGTGCGCGAGCGCGAGGGGATCACCGCGCGCCGCCAGCAGTACCAGCAGGCCAGATCCGGCGATGCTGCCAGCACGGCAGCCGAGGTCGTTGAACCGCTGCACCGCTGCAAGGTGTGCGGTCGTACCGAGGCCAGCACGCCGGACCTGGAGTTCCGGGTGGCTGGCGACGGGGAAGAATATTGTCTGGAGCACCTGCCGTCCCGCCGGTTGGAGATGCAGATGCCGCCACCGCTGCCGGGCGGTTCGCCGACGTGAGTTGCCCCACGTGACGACCTGCTTCGTTCCCGGTAGGCGTCAACGATGCTCGACCAATTCCTCGTCCGACATGCGGACCTTGGGCAAGCTGGCGGCACCGTCATCGTGCGCGCGGTGGCCGACGGCAGCGAGCACCACCGCGGTCAATCCCCGGCCGCTCAAGCCGAGCACCTCGTCGAACTTGGGGGTGGAGAATCCTTCCATCGGGCAGATGTCCACGGCGGTCAGCGCGGCCACGGTCATCAAATTGCCCAAGGCAATGTAGGCCTGGCGCGCGCACCAGCCCGCGGCGATCTCGTGGCGCGGGCCGTTGACCACGTCGCCGAGGATGATGTTCTCGTAGTGCGCGAGTTGGGAGCGATCCACGCCACGCACCTGACCGATCCGATCCATGTAATGGCCCACATCCTCGGTGGTCACGTCCGTCCGCGCGGCGAAAACCACCAGGTGTGAACAATCGGTGACCTGCGATTGGTCGTAGGCCGCCGGCTTTAACTGCTCGCGCAAGGCCGCGTCCGTGACGACGATGAAATGATACGGTTGCAGCCCGTAAGAGGAAGGCGAGAGAACGAGGGCCTGTTCAAGCTTGCCCCATTCCTCCGCGGTCAGTTTGCGGGTGGGATCGAACTTCTTCACGGCATAACGCCAATGAAGCGCGGCGAGAATCGCTTCGGTCGGGATGATCTGGTCCATGCGCTACCATCGCAGCGACGAGGGAAAACACCAGTTCGGCTGTGAGTGAATGCCAGTCGGCTTTGCTGCCCAGCCAGATCTCTCCGGTTGTAGCCACGGCGCTCTGCCGCCGTGTCCGTTCCACAGCAGACACGGCGACGGAGCGCCGTGGCTACAACCGGAACCAGAAGCCGCTACACGGTCGGCTCGGCCACGACGGGAGCAGTTTGCGTCAACGCCGCCCGCCGGCCTGTCAGCACCGGTACGGCCTTGCTGTAATCGAGTTCCCGCTCGCTCTTGGCGATGATCAGCGTCGCCAAGCCGTTGCCGATCAGATTGGTGATCGCCCGCGCCTCGCTCATGAAGCGGTCGATCCCCAACAGGACCGCCAAACCGGCGACCAACGCCGTGTTGTGAGTCGAGGAAAGGGTCGCCGCCAGGGTGATGAACCCGCCGCCCGTCACCGCCGCCGAACCCTTGCTCGTCAACAGCAGCAATCCGAGCAGACCCATCTCCGTGGCGAAGCTCATCTCGGTGTTGGTCGCCTGGGCGAGGAAGACCACCGCCATCGCCAGGTAGATCGAGGTGCCGTCCAGGTTGAAGGAATAACCGGCCGGCAGCACGATGCCCACGACGTTCTGGGCGCAGCCGGTGCGCTCCATTTTGGCCATGAGCGGCGGCAGGGCCGACTCGCTCGAAGACGTGCCCAGGACCAACAGAATCTCGTCTTTGATGTGGACGAGATACTTCCACATGTTGAACCCGTTGAAGTGCGCGATGATTCCCAGCACCACGAAGACGAACAGCGCGCAGGTCAAATAGACGCAAGCCATCATCTTCAGGAGGGCGGTCAGAGCAGTGAGTCCGGAGTCTCCGACCGTCGAGGCCATCGCGGCAAATGCCGCCAGCGGCGCAAGGATCACGATGTAACCCACAATGGAGAACAACGCCTGCGACAGCAGTTGGATCACGTGGATCAGCGGCTGCACTTTTTCTCCCATTTGCGCCAGCGCCACCCCCAGCAGAACGCTGACCAGCAGCACCTGGAGGATTTCACCCTCCGTGAACGCACTGACCAAAGTCTTGGGGACGATGTGCAGGATGAAATCGGTGGCCGTCTGCTTCTGGGCGGCCACGTTGTAATCCTCGGCCTTCTTCACGTCGGCGGTGGAAGGCTTGAAGTTCACGCCCACGCCGGGTTTGGCGACGTGGACCACGGCCAAGGCGATGAGCATGGCCAGGGTGGTGACCAGTTCGAAGTAAATGAGCGCCTTCAGGCCGACCCGGCCCACTTTCTTGAGGTCGCCGACGCTCGCGATGCCCGCCACGACCGTCGCGAAGATGATCGGCGCGATGATCATCTTGATGAGGCTGATGAAAAACTCCGCCACGGGTTTGAACGCGTTGGCGAGCGGGAAGTTGGCAAACACGCTGCCCGGCTGGGCCAGGGTGAATTGGCCGGGGATGGGTTTGGTGGGGAAGCAAGCGCCGTAGGCTACGCCGAGCACCACGGCGACGAGCACCCAGAAATAAATTTGCTTGTACCAGGGTTTGCGGGCCGAGGGCTCCATCGGCAACCCGTGGGCGGGCAAGGGCGAATCGGGACTGGCACCCGTGTGGTCGTGGAAGGAAGGGGCGGTTGGTGGATTGAGATTCATGTTCTGGGAGGTGGTAGAGGAAAGATGGCTTAACGCAGCCGCTCGAGCAGCCGCTGGCGCTGTTGCTCGAACTCGGCGGGCAGCCTTGGCGCAAGACTCTCAAAGAAGGGTGCTTGCTCCTCGACAGCTTTCAACCACTCGCCATGATCCACTTTCATGAGTTGCGCAAACATTTCATCGCTGTAACCGGGAAGCCCGTCCAGGTTGATGTCCTCCCGGCGCGGCACGTGCCCAACGAAGCTGGTTTCTGCCCCTGTCGTGCCGGCACAACGCTTCAGGATCCACTCGATGACGCGCATGTTCTCGCCGAAACCCGGCCAGAGGAATTTGCCCCTGGCGTCTTTCCGGAACCAATTCACCCGGAAGATCGCCGGTGGGTTGGTCAGCTTCCTGCCGATGTCCAGCCAGTGCTGGAAGTAGTCGCCCATGTGGTACCCGCAGAACGGGAGCATGGCCATGGGATCGCGCCGGACCTGGCCGGTCTGACCGGCGGCGGCCGCGGTCGTCTCGCTGCTCATGGTCGCGCCGAGGTACACGCCGTGGACCCAATCGTGGGCCTGGAAGACCAGCGGCACGGTGTTCGCGCGGCGTCCCCCGAAGATGATGGCGTCGATCGGAATGCCGCGCGGATCGTTCGCCTCCGGGGCCAGCGCGGGATTGTTGCGCATGGGCGAGGTGAAGCGGCTGTTGGGGTGCGCGGCTTTGGTCGTGGTTTCTTCAGGGGCCCAGGGGTTGCCCTGCCAGTCGAGGCAGGCGGAGGGGACTTTGCCGTCCATGCCTTCCCACCACACGGTGCCGTCGGGCAGCAGAGCCACGTTGGTGTAGATCGTGTCGCGCAGGACGGTGTCCATCGCGTTGGGGTTGGACGAGCGTGAAGTGCCGGGAGCCACGCCAAAATAACCGGCCTCCGGGTTGATCGCCCACAGGCGGCCGTCCTCGCCTGGGCGCATCCAGGCGATGTCGTCGCCGATGGTGGTAATCTTCCAACCCGCCTGGCGGTAGGAGTCGGGCGGGATGAGCATGGCGAAATTGGTCTTGCCGCAGGCGCTCGGGAACGCGGCGGCGATGTAGCGCTTTTCTCCCTCGGGCGATTCCGCGGAGAGCAGCAGCATGTGCTCGGCCATCCACCCCTGGTCGCGCGCCAGATAGCTGGCGATGCGCAGGGCGAAGCACTTCTTGCCCAACAGAGCGTTGCCGCCGTAGCCGCTGCCGACGGAGAGGATTTCGTTGTCCTGCGGAAAGTGGCAGATGAAACGCCGTTCCGGGTTGAGGTCGAGCACGGAGTGCAGCCCGCGGTTGAAGTCGCCGTCCGCGCCCAGCGTGTCGATGGCGACCCGGCCCATGCGGCTCATGATGCGCATGTTCAGGACCACGTAAATGGAGTCCGTGATTTCCACGCCGACCCGGGACAGCGGCGAACCTTCCGGACCCATGAGATAGGGAACGATGAACATCGTGCGCCCGCGCATGGCCCCCTCGTAGAGGCCGCGCAGCTTGGCGCGCATCTCGGAGGGATCCGCCCAATGGTTGGTCGGGCCGGCGTCGGCTTCGTCCGGTGTGCAGATAAAGGTCAGGTGCTCGACGCGCGCCACGTCGTTGGTGGCGGAGCGTGAGTAGTAGGAGCCGGGCAGCTTTTCCTGGTCCAGGGCCAGGAGCACACCCATTCGGACAGCTTCGCCTTCCAGGTACACGCGTTCCTCGTCGCTGCCGTCGCAGTAGAAGATATTGTCGGGCTGGCACAGCTGCGCGCATTCGTCGATCCAGGCACTCAAACCGGGGTGAGCAGGACGTGCGGTGCCCAAGCCAGGCGGGAACTTCGGAAGCGCGGGGGAGGGAACGGTGTTCATAAACACGGAGGGAGGAACGGAAGCGGAGGTAGGAAGGTTAAGGCCGGGCCGCTCCAAGGCAAGCACAACACCGTGTATTTTTCCGCGGTGGTGAAGAGGCCTGCGGCAACCACGCAGGAGGTGCGTCATGCAAGCAGGCTTGTCTATAGACTTCGATGCACTATTCTCCCGGTATGCCTATCACTGCCGAGGTAGAAAAGTTTGTGTTTGACCTGCCGGAAAGCGAAAGAGCAGCCTTGGCGACTCGACTGCTTCAATCGCTCCCAGCTGTGCTGGACGATCCGGATGAAGGGATGGCAGAAGCCAGACGACGGGACGCAGACTTTGACGCTGATGCCAGCTTTGGGATGTCCTTGGAGGAATTCCGCCGAAAAATGCGCAGTCGAGATTAATGCGAGTAGTTTTTCATCCGCAGTTCTACAACGACGCCTCAGCGATCTCGAAACATTACTCCGATGTGGCCGATGCTGATCTTGCAGCCAAATTTCGTTCCGAGTTGGACAGGCGTATTGATGAGGTCATCGTGAGACCCCTGTCGTTTGCGGTCCGCGAAAGTGGCTCGCACCGCGTCAATTTGCGGCGGTTCCCTTATCACTTTTTATTCCGCGTCGTCGGGAGCGATGTGCGAATGTTGGTTGTTCGCCACAACCGGCGACGTCCATCTTACGGAAAGGAGCGACACTAACCATCGGTCAAGCAGATAGCTACTAAATAGTGGCTGCTGGCCTCTCCAACTTTGCTGTCAAATCGGCAACCTGTTTTTCGAGCGCTTTCATCCGGCGCAGCATCTCGGGTAACTGCTGGGTGGCGATGATCTGGCGCTTGGTCTGTTTGTCGGGCATGGCGGGGATGCCCCACACCGTGCCGCCGGCCGGGATGTCGCGCATCACGCCGGATTTCGCACCGACGGTCGCTTGCGGACCAAGCTTCAGGTGCCCGGCGATTCCCGACTGTGAAGCGATGACCACGTAGTCAGACAGGTGCGTGCTGCCCGCAAATCCCACCTGACCCATGATCAGGCAATGCCGGCCCATGACCACGTTGTGCGCGACGTGGACAAGATTGTCGATCTTCGTGCCCGCGCCGATCACGGTGGAACCCAGCGCGCCGCGGTCGATGGCCGTGTTCGCCCCGATTTCCACGTCGTCGTGGATGACGACGTTTCCCACCTGGAGCACCTTGCGGTGCTGGCCCGCGTCGAGCACGTAGCCGTAACCATCCGAACCGATCGCCGTCCCGGCGTGGATCCGCACCCGGTTGCCGACGACAGTTTGCGCGTAAAGAACAACGTGCGGGAACAAACAAACGTCTTCGCCGACCGACGTGCCACGCGCGAGATGGTTGCCGCCCATGAGGACCGAGCGCGCGCCGATCCGCACGTCCTCGCCGATCACACAATGCGGCCCGACGTGGGCGCTGGCATCGATCTCGGCCGACGCGGCGATCTGGGCGGTGGGATCAATTCTTGGAACAAACTCCTCCGGTGGAAAAAAGACCGGCAGCAAGCGTGCGACGGCCACCCGTGCGTTGGCCACTTGGATCAACACCTTGGCCGTCGAAGTAACCGTTCCGGAAACCAGAATGGCGGTTGCCTCGCTCCGTTCGGCGGCGGCAAAGTGCGCTTCGTTCTCGGCGAAAGTGAGGTCTCCCGCGCCAGCGGTTTCCGCCGGTGCGATGCCAGTGAGAGTGGTCGCCGGATCACCTACGACCTCGCCCTGGACGCGCTCGGCCACGTCGGCGGCGGTGAGGGCGAGTGTAATCACGAGGTCGTGTTGCTAGTTATAGGCAGGGGAGACATCCGTTGCGCGGCGGCGTCCCACACTTTCAGGCGCAGGCAGCGCACGATTTCCTGCGGAGCAAAGGAAGTGGTCCGTGGTGCCTGGAGTTCCGGCATGGCGGCCATGACTTCAGGCAGCCGGTAAAAAGGAATTTTGGCGTTGAGATGGTGGACGTGATGGTAGCCGATGTTCCCCGTGAACCAAGCCATGATCGGTCCCGTGCGCAGGTAGCTGGAGGACTCCAAGGCGGCTTTCTCGTAGGTCCAACCAGCCTTTTCGTTGAAGGAAACATCGGGAAAATTGTGCTGTGCGTAGAAGAGGTAAGTGCCGATGGAGTACATCACAAAATGCGGAATGGTCTGCGTCAGGATCAATCCCTTCCAGCCCAAACAGAGGTAAAGTCCGATGCCGATGGCCACGTGGACGGCGATCGCCACGAGGCCGTCGGAATGTTCCTTGGGATCTTCCAGGAACGGCTGCGCGCACATGCCGCCGATGAAAGTAGTGAAGTACCCGAAGAGGATGGTGAGCGGGTGCCGCGTCGCCAGGTACAGGACGCGCTCCTTGCGGGAGGATTTCAGGTACTGCGCAGTCGTCATGATCGGGAACGAGCCGATGTTCGAGCCGCGCAGCTTTGAGTTATGATTGTGATGGTGGTTGTGTGAGTGCCGCCATACGCTGCTCGGACTCAGCGCCAAGATGCCGAAAACGCGCATGATCCCCTCCGCTAGCCGGGAGTGCGGCAGAATCGCGTGGTGCTGTTGATCGTGGTAGATCACGAAGAGCCGGATCATCAGCAACCCGCTAACCACGCTGCACATAAGCCGGGCCGTCCAATGAAAGTTCCAGACGGTGCCCGCTAGGGCGGCAGCCAGCAGAAACCCGGTCGAGAGCACGACCCACCAGCTCCTCGCTGTGACATCCTGCGCGTAGGGTTTGGTGGCAAGGATGAGTTCGGGGCCGGTTCGCATGGGAAAATTTGTGGGTTATCCTCGCGCCTTTTCTCGTAAAGTCGATAGGGGAAATCCTGATGACGAATTGTCAGACATGTGAACGCGGCGGTGTGGAGCCTCCGGCTGAACAAGAAAAGCGGTCAAAGGCCGGCCACTCGGAGGGCGAGTCTCACTGCTCGTTATGAGCGGCTGCGCCGTGGGTTCTGTGCCTTGGGAGCCGGGGAAGAAGACGGTTGCAGTGACGCCGGGTCGGGCGTGGGAGCCGGACGGTCCTTGTAGAAAAGAATGCCGCTGCGCCGCAGATTGGACACCAGGGAAGAGACGTTCTCCGAAAGCTGCTTGTCCGAGATCAGCGTCGGCAACAGCCCGTCGCCGTGTACCGCCTGTTCGGTGACGCCCTTCACCGAGCCGAGCACCTTACGCATGTCGCCAATGGCTCCACGCACGTCCTCCGCTGCTTTGTTGGCGGTGCCGAACGTGTCCTTGGCTCCACCGAGAGCATCGCCAGCCTTGGCGACCACGCCATGGGCATCGTCGATGACGCCGGAAAGCTTCTCGCTCGTCGCTTTGAAATTCTCCGTCGTCACCCGCAGGTTGGCCATCGCGGCCTGTAGGTCCTTGAAGGTTTGTTCCTTGAGCAGCTCGTCGTTGACGCGATTGATGGTTTTGTTGAGTGTCGCCGCCGTGGTGCGCAGATCACCCACCAGCGCCCCGCCCTCGCGCTGGAGCTCCTCCATACCCTGCGCGCGGGTACCATGGACCGTTTCCTTGGCCTCGTAGTAGCCGCCCGCGTCCTCGCGCTTGGGGATGATGTCCACGAAACGGTCCCCGAGCAGACCGCTGCTGCCCACCACGATGCTGGCGTTGCGCGCGACCTTGATGGAATCGTAAACGATGATGGTCACCGCGACACCCCGCGCGTGGTCGAGCACCCTGGGATCGTCGATGACGCTGCCTACCAGCGCGCCCGACATCAGCACCTTGGAGTTCTTGATCAGCCCGCTGGCGTTGGGCAGCTCGACCGTCAGCGGATAGGACTTCTTGATGCCGATGCCGAACCGGCCAAACTGGATGACCATGTACCCGATAATCACCAGGCCGAGCAGGACGAAGATGCCCACGCGGAATTCGACACCCCTGCCAGTTTCGGACGACGCAGCCATGAGCGGATTTTAGACGGGATTCGGGAAATACACAAAGCGCGGTGCGAAACCGCCTCAGTTGATCTCGGGGGTCATCTCTGGAGCCACCGGCGTTTCATCCTCGACGGCTCCCTCGCGCCGGCTGCGGCCGGCGATGAAGTCCTGGATGTCTGGGTCCTCGGAGGCTTGCAACTCCGCGCTCGTGCCTTCGAAGTAGATGCGGCCCAGCTTCAGGTAAGCGATGCGGTCGGCGATGTCGAAGGCGCTCTTCATGTCGTGCGTCACGACCAGCGAGGTGACGGCGAACTTCTTCTGCAAGCGGCGGATCAGCAGGTTGATACTGTCACTCACCACCGGGTCCAAACCGCTCGTCGGTTCGTCGTAGAGGATACACTGCGGCCGGGTGATGACCGCCCGCGCCAGGGCCACGCGCTTCTTCATGCCGCCGCTCAGGTTGACCGGCAGCTTCTTTTGCTGACCGCCGAGATCGACCACCTCCAGTGCCTCCTGCACCCGCGCGGCGATCTGGATCGGGTCGCGCTCGCCGCTCTCCCGCAGGGGAAAGGCCACGTTTTCCTCGACGCTCATCGAGTCGAAGAGAGCCCCGTGCTGGAACAGGATGCCGACCTTCCGCCGGATCGGCCCCAACTGTCGTTCGTGCAGGCCCGCGATGCTGCGCCCTTCCACCAGGATCTCGCCCGCGTCCGGATGCAATAGCCCGATGATGTGCTTGAGCAGCACGCTCTTGCCGCCGCCGCTGCGCCCGATGATGACCATCGTCTGGCCGTTGACCACGTTGAGGTTGACTCCGCGCAACACGTCCTGGCCGCCGAAGTGTTTGGTGACGCCTTTGATCTCCAGGAACGGCGAGTCTGCCGCTGGTTTTTCAGTTGTCATCATGGCGTTTACCAACTTCCAACGGGGAAAATCACGTTCAGGAACAGCGTCAAAAAGAAATTCGAGACCAGGATCGCCAGCGAACTGATCACCACCGCCTCGGTCGTCGCGCGTCCGACGCCTACTGCGCCCTCCCGGGCGTTCAGCCCCTCGTAGCAACTGACGAACACGATGAGCACGCCGAAGACGGTACCCTTGATCAACGTCATGAACACGTCCTTGGGCAGCATGTAAATCAGCATATTCTGCATGTAATAGGCTCCCTGGATGCCGAGGATTTTGACGCCGACGAAGTAACTCGCCGCGATGCCGAAGAACACACACTCGCCGGCCAGCAGCGGCACGGAAATGAACATCGCCACGACGCGCGGCACCACGAGGTAATCCACCGGGTACACGGCCAGTGCGCGCAGGGCGTCGATCTGCTCGGTGACCTTCATGGTGCCGATCTCCGCCGACATCGCCGCCCCTACGCGGCCGGCGAGCATCAGGCCGGTCAGGACGGGACCGAGTTCCCGGCACATGGCCACGGCGACCAGGGCACCCACGCTCGACTCCATGCCCAGCGTGTGAAATTGAAAGAAGATCTGCGCCGCGAACACCGCGCCCGTGAATGCCCCGGTGATGATGACCACCGGTTGCGAGCGAGCGCCGAGTTCCGCGATCTGGACCATGGTCAGCCCCCAACGCAGCGGAGAGATGAACAGGGCTCGCACGGTGTCGATGGCCAGCAGGGCGACGCCGCCCAGGTACCCGAGCAGCGCCAAGTTGACCCGGCCGATGGAAGCGATCAATCCTCTCATGAAAAGGCGGCCCGTGCCGTCGCCCTAATAGATGAGCGACCGTCCGCCGGGTCAAAGCCTTTGCGCGACGGACGGTAAAATGAGTCTTATACCATTTCTCCAAATGGACCCCGCTCTTTTGCGTGCTCCTTTGTCTGTCATCCTGAGCGAAGCGAGTCCGCGAGCGCAGTCGAAGGACCTTCCGCCGCCGGAGGCACATGGTGACTTAGAAGGAAGCTCTGGCTGCCGCCGGCCGGAAGGTCCTTCGACCTCGCAAGACTCGGCTCAGGATGACAGACTCCAGGAGGAGCTCGTCTTTATCTATACGCCTTTTTGCCGGCAGGCGCAGCCGCCCACGATTTTCGCGTTTTCCCTTTTCGGTTTCGGGGAATTAGCGTTTAGGGTGTGAAACTTTTTCCTAGCCGTGCCCAAAAATACCGACCTCAAAAAGATTCTTCTCATCGGCAGCGGACCCATTGTCATCGGGCAGGGATGCGAATTCGACTACTCCGGCGTCCAGGCCTGCAAGGCACTCGCCGAAGAAGGCTACGAAGTCGTCCTGATCAACTCCAACCCGGCCACGATCATGACCGATCCGGAATTTGCCTTCCGGACCTACATCGAGCCGATCACCATTGAGGTGATCGAAAAGATCATCATCCGCGAGCGGCCCGACGCCATCCTGCCCACGCTCGGCGGCCAGACGGCGCTCAACGTCGCGATGGACCTCGTGAGTGAGGGCATCCTGATCAAGCAGGGCGTGCGGCTCATCGGCGCGAACGCCGACGCCATCGCCAAGGGCGAGGACCGGCAGCTCTTCAAGGAAGCAATGATCCGCATCGGCCTGGACGTGGCCCGCTCGGGCATCGCCCACACGATGGACGAGGCCCGCAAAATCGCCGCCGACGCGGGGGCGTTCCCGCTGATCATCCGTCCCGCGTTCACGCTGGGTGGGCAGGGCGGGGGTATCGCGTACAACAAGGAAGAGTTCGAGGGCATCGTCGCGCGCGGGCTGGACCTTTCGCCGGTCAAGGAGGTGCTCATTGAGGAATCGCTCCTGGGCTGGAAGGAGTTCGAGATGGAGGTGATGCGCGACACCGCCGATAATTGCGTGCTGATCTGCTCCATCGAGAACGTCGATCCGATGGGCGTCCACACCGGCGACTCCATCACCGTGGCTCCAGCCCAGACGCTCACCGACCGCGAGTTCCAGTTGATGCGCGACGCCAGCTTCGCCGTCATCCGCGAGATCGGCGTGGAAACGGGCGGCTCGAACATCCAGTTCGCCGTTAACCCGAAGGACGGGCGGATGATCGTGATCGAGATGAACCCGCGCGTGTCGCGTTCCTCGGCCCTGGCGAGCAAGGCAACGGGCTACCCCATCGCCAAGATCGCCGCCAAGCTGGCCGTGGGCTACACGCTGGACGAGCTCAAGAACGACATCACCCGCGAGACGCCGGCCTCCTTCGAGCCGACCATCGACTACTGCGTGGTCAAGGTGCCGCGTTTCACCTTCGAAAAGTTCCCGCAGGCCGACACCACGCTGACCACGCAGATGAAGAGCGTCGGCGAGGCCATGGCCATCGGGCGCACGTTCAAGGAGGCGCTGCAAAAAGCGCTCCGTTCGCTGGAAACCGGCCGCTTTGGTCTGGGCGCGGACGGTAAGGACGTTTACCCCGAGCTGCCCAGCGGCGACTGGGACCGCGAGTTGATCCAGCGCCGTTTGACCGTGCCCAATGCCGAACGCATCTTCGCGTTACGCCACGCGTTCATGGCCGGCTTTACCCTGGAAGAGATTTTCGATCTGACCAAGATCGACCCTTGGTTCCTCGCCAACATCCGCCAGTTGGTGGACGAGGAAGCGCGCTACCGCGAGCACCCGGAGTTGATCAACCTGCGCCGCGCGAAGAAGCTCGGTTTTTCCGACCGGCAGCTTTCGCACCTGATCCATTACCAGACCGAGGCGGAAGTGCGCCAGCGCCGGATCGACGAGGGCGTCATCCCGACCTACCGCCTGGTGGACACCTGCGCGGCGGAGTTCGAGGCGTACACGCCTTATTACTATTCGACCTACGGCGATGAGGACGAGACCCGCGGCGGCGAGAAAAAGAAGATCATGATCCTGGGCGGCGGTCCCAACCGCATCGGCCAGGGCATCGAATTCGACTACTGCTGCTGTCACGCCGCGTTCGCGCTCAAGGAGGAGGGCTTCGAGACGATCATGGTCAATTCAAACCCGGAAACGGTCTCGACCGATTACGACACCAGCGACAAGCTGTACTTCGAGCCGCTGACGCTCGAAGACGTGCTCAACATCTACCAGCGGGAACGGTGCTGGGGCGTGATCGTGCAATTCGGCGGCCAGACCCCGCTCAACCTCGCCGCCGCGCTGGAGAAAAACGGCGTCAACATCATCGGCACTTCGCCCAAGTCCATCGAAATGGCCGAGGACCGCAAGCACTTCGCCGGGCTGCTCGAAAAGCTCCGGCTCATGCAGCCGCCCAACGGCACGGCGACCGAGGAAGACGAAGCCGCCGACATCGCTGCCCGCATCGGCTATCCCGTGCTGCTGCGGCCGTCCTTCGTGCTGGGCGGGCGGGCGATGGAGATCGTTTACACCGAGGAAGATTTGCGCCGCTACATGCGCAACGCCGTGGCGGTGAGTTCTTCGCGCCCGATCCTAGTGGACCGCTTCCTGGAAGATGCGACCGAGGTGGACGTGGATTGCCTGTGCGACGGCGAGACCATCGTGCTGGGCGCCATCATGGAGCACATCGAGCAGGCGGGTATCCACAGCGGCGACAGCGCGTGCGTGATCCCCTCCTTTTCCTTGTCGGACCGCGTCCGGGAAACCATCACGACCGCAACCAGGGCGTTGGCGCGCGAGTTGAAGGTCAGCGGGCTGATGAACGTGCAGTTCGCCATCAAGGAGGAGACCGTTTACGTGCTGGAGGTCAACCCGCGCGCGTCGCGGACGATCCCGTTTGTGAGCAAGGCCATCGGGGTGCCGCTGGCCAAGCTGGCCGCCAAGGTCATGGCCGGTCGCAAGCTGGCCGACCTGGGATTCACCCGGGAAATCACGCCGCCACATTTCAGCGTGAAGGAAGCGGTGTTCCCGTTCGTGCGTTTCCCCGGCGTGGACATCACGCTCGGACCGGAGATGAAATCCACCGGCGAGGTCATGGGCATCGACTCGGACCTGGGACTGGCCTACGCAAAATCGCAGATGGCTTCCGGCAGCCCGCTGCCTCTCGGGGGTAATCTATTTATCAGCGTCAAGGACAGCGACAAGCCTGAAGCGGTGAAGCTGGCCAAATCTTACGTGGAACTGGGCTTCCAGCTCTACGCGACCGGCGGCACGGCGGCAGCTTTGACGGCGGAGGGTGTCCCGGTGAAAAAGCTCTTCAAGCTCGCGGAGGGCCGACCGACCGTGCTGGACATGATCAAGAACGGCGAGATCGCGTTCATCATCAACACCCCCAGCGGCAAGAAGCCAAGGCTGGACGAGGTGCAAATCCGTGGCGCGGCGGTCACCCACCGGGTGCCGATCATGACGACCCTGAGCGCCGCCGCCGCCAGCGTGAACGGCATCCGCTCACTGCAAGCCAAGGGATTGACCGTGCGAACGCTGCAGGAATACCACGCCGCGATGAAAGCCGCTGCCGAGTAGGCCCGAATCAGCCACGGATGAAACACGGATGAAACACCGATGGAAAGAGGAAGATGTTTGCTTTTCCTCCGCCATCCGCGTTTCATCCGCGCTCAACCCGTGGCTAAATCTTTCTTCCTGATTGTTGTGGTTTCCCTCCTGGTTGGAGCGGGGTTGCACGCTGCCGAGCCGGGAAGCGAGGACGACTGGCACCGACTTCTCTCCACCGGGCAGTTGGTCGAGATCAAGAAGGTCGATCCCACGATCCTGGTCGAGATGCGCTATGGCAGCACGAACAACGTGCTTGGCTACTCGCTCTACCCGGCAGACATGCCTTGCCTGGCGCGTCGGGACGTCGCTTACGGGTTGCAGATTGTCCAGTACCTCCTGCGTGCGCAAGGCTACGGATTGAAGGTCTGGGACGCCTACCGGCCCGCCGCGGCACAACGTGCCTTGTGGCAAAAGTTTGCCGTGCGCCACTATGTGGCCGATCCCACCGATGGCCGAGGCTCCCTGCACACGTGGGGGCTCGCCGTCGATGTTACCTTGGTTGACAAGGATGGCCGCGAGATCGAGATGCCAAGCGGGTTCGACAATTTCACCGCCGCTGCCAGCGCCTTCAATCTCGAAGGACCGCCGCTGGTCCACGCTCACCTGCGCATGTTGCAGCGCGCCATGAAGGCCGGCGGCTTCATCGCCCTGAGCACCGAGTGGTGGCACTTCGCGCTTCGAGATTGGAAATCTTACGAGCCGATGCACTGGGACTAAGCATGCGGAGAAAGGATACGGGAGGCGAAAGGGGGATGTGGAAGGCGGAACAGACGCATCTTAAAGGTCTGTCATCCTGAGCGCAGCGAGTCCGCGAGCGCAGTCGAAGGACCTTTCGGCCGGCGGCAGCCAACCCGGCGGCAGGTCACAGCGTGCCTCCGGCGGCAGAAGGTCCTTCGACTGCGCTCGCGGACTCGCTGCGCTCAGGATGACAGACCCTGCTGAGGCCTCCGCAAAAAGTTAGACGCTTTCGCCCTGATGCGAGATACGGAGGAAGGCTAGGGAGGTAAGATAAATCTATATAACTCTCTTTCCTCTGGCATCTCGCACCCCGCACCCCGCATCCCGCATCCCGCATCCTTCCTCACACCCAGCTATCCGCCGGGATCACCGCGTTCTTCGGGATGACGATCACGCCGTCGCGGATCGTGTAATGCTCGGTGTCATGATTGTCCGGCTTGCCCTCGGGGGTGATCACCGCGCCGTCGCCGATGCGTGCGTTCTTGTCGATGATCGCCCGCTTGATGACGCAGTTCCTCCCGATGCCCAGCGGCGGCGCTCCCGGCGCGACCTGATTGCCGCGCGGATCGCCCTCGTAATAATCCGAACCCATCAGCACCACGTCGCGCAACTCCGACCCAGTGTTGATCACGCTGCGGATGCCGATGACGCAACGTTCCAGCCGCGCGTCGGTCAAAATGCAG
This sequence comes from uncultured Chthoniobacterales bacterium, assembly GCA_964245965.1. Lineage (GTDB taxonomy): Bacteria > Verrucomicrobiota > Verrucomicrobiia > Chthoniobacterales > SZAS-18 > CAWCJJ01. The sequence continues at coordinate 123,659 of CAXTOP010000003.1, read as the reverse complement.
CCGTCCGAAATGATCGCGTTGCGGATGCTCACCCCGTTGATCTTGCTCGCCGGCAGGAAACGGGGCCGGGTGTAGATCGGCGCTTCCCGGTCAAAAAAGCTGTAGGGCGGGATGATGTCCGTCAGCGCGAGGTTGGCCTCGAAAAACGCGCGGATCGTCCCGATGTCCTCCCAATATCCCTGAAAGATGTACGAATGGACCCGGTGCTTTCCGATGGCCATGGGGATGACGTGCTTGCCGAAGTCGGCCTCCTCGCATTCCTTCAGGCAGTCGATGAGCACCTGGCGGTTGAACACGTAGATGCCCATGCTCGCCTGGAACAATTCCTCGTCCACCGGCTTGCCCAACTCCTCCAGGAGCGTGGGCGGGATCTTCAACTCGTCGAGCATGGCCGCTTCCTTGGGCTTTTCCTGGAAGTGGATGATGCGCCGGTTGGCGTCCGTGTGCATGATGCCGAACTCCGACGCCGCAGCCCGTTCCACGGGGACGGTGCCCAGGGTGATCTCCGCGCCGCTTTCCACGTGCTGGCGCAAGAGATGGCGGTAGTCCATGTTGTAGAGCTGGTCGCCGCTCAGGACGACAAAGTATTCCGCCGGGTGCTCCAGGAAATACCCGAGGTTTTGCCGGACGGCGTCTGCGGTGCCCTGGTACCAGTTCGCGTTCTCCTGCGTCTGCTGGGCCGCCAGGATTTCGACGAAGGAGCGGCTGCGGGAGAAATGGTCGAACTTGTAGCTGGCATGGATGTGCTGGTGCAGGCTGGTGGTGTTGAACTGGGTCAGCACGTAGATCTGCCGCAGGTCGCTGTTGAGGCAGTTGGAGATCGGGATGTCCACGAGCCGGTACTTGCCGCCGAGCGGAACGGCGGGCTTGGCGCGCTCCTTGGTCAGCGGGAAGAGCCGGGTGCCGGCGCCGCCGCCCATGATGATGGCGAGGCTTCTCTGCGCGAGGTTGTTGAGATTGGCGGCGGTCATGGGGTGGGGAATGGGAGTTTTTCCGAAGCGTGAGAAGGACAGAACAAGCTGGCACCGGAAAGGTGTCCTGGGCAGTGACACGATTACCGTCCTCAAAATCAACTTGCATGGCGAAATTGGTTTGTCACGGCAGAAAGGGTGTGACTTCGTGGCAAACGTTCCTTGAAGGTTTGTCATCCTGAGCGCAGCGAGGCACGAGCGCAGTCGAAGGACCTTCCGGCCGGCGGCAGCCAAAGCTTCCTCTGGAGATCGACTTGTCTTGACTGAAGAGCCTGCTTGCCTCCGGCGGCGGAAGGTCCTTCGGCTGCGCTCGTGCCTCGCTGCGCTCAGGATGACAGAAGGGGCCGAGCGGAACGGATGATCTATACGCCCTCTCAGAATGACAGAGGCGAAGAAGCAGCCTCCTTTTTGTACACCCCTCAAGGGCAACACATTCTCCCGATATGCTCAGCTCAGCGGCAAGCCACCTGCTTGCATTCACCGGAGCGACGCCCTACCATCGGCGCTTAAGATATCAGACAATATTTTATGTGCGGAATCGTTGGCTACATCGGCAAGGCCTCGGCGGCCCCCATCCTCCTCGAAGGACTGCGGCGTCTGGAATACCGCGGCTACGACTCCGCTGGACTGACCACCATCGACGGCGGGCGGTTCGAGACGCGCAAGTGCGCCGGGCGCATCCAGGTCCTGGCCGATCTGGTCAAGGGCAACGGCGCGGCGGGCAGTGTCGGCATCAGCCACACCCGCTGGGCCACGCACGGCCGGCCCAACGACGACAACGCCCACCCGCACGCTGACCAGTCCGGCCGCCTAGTGCTGGTCCACAACGGCGTGATCGAGAACTACCAGGTGCTCCGGGCCGGCTTGCTGGAACGCGGCCATAAGTTCCGCTCGCAGACCGACACCGAGATCCTGGCCCACCTCATCGGCCAGATCTACGACGACGCGGGCGGCGCGCACTCCAAGGCCCGCCTGCTCGAAGCCGTCCGCGCGGCGCTCAAGCAGGTCATCGGCACCTACGGCATCGCCGTGCTGCACCTCGACGTGCCCGACGTCATCATCGGCGCGCGCCGCGGCAGCCCGCTCGCGGTCGGCTTGGGCAAGGGGGAGAACTTCCTGGTGAGCGACCCGCAGGCCGTCATCGCGCACACGCAGGAAGCCATCTACCTCAAGGATTACGACCTGGCCGTGATCGAGCGCGACGCCTTCGAGATCAGCACGCTGGAAGGCAGCATCACCGGCTCCTACGAGGTGACCAAGGTCGATTTCACCTCCGAGGACGTGAAGCTCGGCGATTTCCCGCACTACATGCTCAAGGAAATCCACGAGCAGCCGACGACCGTGCGCGACGCCATGCGCGGGCGGCTTTCGCTGGACGACGCCAGCAGCCGCCTGGGCGGCCTCAACATGGACGCGCAAGAATTACGGGACGTGGAGCGCGTCATCATCACCGGCTGCGGCACGGCGTACCACGCGGCGCTGGTGGGCGAGTACCTGATCGAAAGCCTGGCGCACATCCCGTGCGAGGTGGAGTTTGCGAGCGAGTTCCGCTACCGCAACATGCCGATGGACAAGGACACGCTGGTCTTCGCCGTCAGCCAGAGCGGCGAGACCATCGACACCCTGGCCGCCGTGCGAGAATCCCTGCGCAAAGGCCATCGGACCCTGGGCATCTGCAACAACGTGGCGAGCACCATCGCGCGCGAATGCGGCGCGGGCGTTTACATGCACGCCGGCCCCGAGATCGGCGTGGCGGCGACGAAATCCTTCACCTCGCAGTTGGTGGTCTTCACGCTGATCGCGCTCCTGCTCGGACGCATCCGGCACCTGTCGAGCGCCGACGGGTTGAAGATCATCAAGGCCCTGGAAGCCATCCCCGGCCAGATTGAGCAGGTGTTGCAGCAAAGCGACCACATCCGCGAGATCGCCGCCAAGTACGCCGGCGCGAAGGGGATGCTTTTCATGGGCAAGCAGTACAACTATCCGATTGCGGTCGAGGGAGCCTTGAAGATGAAGGAGATCACCTACATCCAGTCGGAAGGCCATCCGAGTGCCGAACTCAAGCACGGTTTCATCGCCCTGGTGGAGCCCGACATGCCGAGCGTGTTCATCGCGCCCGACGACGCGATGTTCGAGAGCAACCTCAACAGCATCGAGCAGGTCAAAGCCCGCCAGGGCCCGGTGATCGCCATCGGCACCAAAGGTCGCGCCGGCCTGGAGAAGGTCGCCGACGACATCATCTACATCCCGCCTTGCCCCGATTACCTCTCGCCTCTGCTGACCGTCATCCCCTTGCAGCTCCTGAGCTACCACATGGCCGTCCACCTGGGCCGCGACGTTGATAAGCCCCGCAACCTCGCCAAGAGCGTGACAGTGGAGTGATGCTCTTGCGGGTGTAACTAAGTTCGTCATCCGTTATAACGGAACGATGGCTGAAACATTACCTTCAGGGTGGATCGAGACGACTCTAGGTGAAGTGTGCCTTCCAGTAGCAACTGTATGGCCAGAAATGACTCCAAATGCGGAATTTACCTACTTTGATATCGGCGGTATCGACGGCGATTCTAATCGTATTGTTAATACCAAAATAGTCACGGGACGAAAAGCCTCAAGCCGAGCCCGTCAAGTCGTGAAAGTCAACGACATACTGTTTGCGACAGTCCGTACATATCTGAAGAAAATTGCTCGTGTCGACCGTGAGTACGCTAATCCAGTTGCGTCAACAGGATTTGCTGTGGTCCGGGCAGCTCCAGGAATTTCACCTGAGTTCCTGTTCTTCCAAATTCTATCCGACAAGTTTTTGCAGCCTCTGAATGCTTTGCAATCGGGCTCAAGCTATCCAGCAGTTCGAGAGAAGGATGTTTTTGCGCAACCAATTTTAATCCCGCCGACAGCAGAGCAAAAGCAAATAGTGAAGAAATTAAAGGCTTCTCTGCTTCGTGTAGCACGAGGAGAAGACAAGGCACATCAAGCCGAAGCTAAACTCCAAGATTTTCGCGCGAGTCTTCTCCGTGACGCAACTACTGGACATCTTACCTCGGGGTGGCGCAACATGCATAAGCCACGCGAGGACGGGGCGAGTCTTTTGGAACGCCTTCTTGAAGTGCGCCGGATTTTTTGGGAGCAGACAGAATCGGAAAGGATGCGTTCCACCGCAAGAGCGCAGGACGATAAATGGAAGGCTTTTTACCGAGCACCGATTGAACCAGAGATGGAGAATTTCCTGCCTGTACCTGATCAATGGGCTTGGGTATCGCCGGATCAATTATCGGATGGCAGCAGACACTCGCTTTCTATCGGTCCGTTTGGGAGTAATCTGAAGGTATCAGACTACCGCGAAACAGGAGTACCGCTAGTCTTTGTGCGCAACGTCCGTTCCGAGAACTTCTCAAGTGGGACTAGCCGCTTCGTTTCGCAAGAGAAAGCGGACGAGCTTGGTGCCCACCAAGCAAGTGGGGGTGATTTATTAATTACAAAAATGGGTGATCCGCCTGGAGATGCTTGCGTGTATCCACTGACGGCACCGGATGCGGTGATCACGGCTGATTGTATCCGACTTCGGCTATCGCATTTGTTAAAAGAAACCAGATGCTTCTTTGTGCATTGTATTAATTCATCTATAGGTAAGGACCAAATTCGAAAGATAACTCGAGGAGTAGCACAACAAAAAATAAACTTACTACATTTCTCTGCCATCGCACTACCGTTGCCTCCTGTAGCTGAGCAGATTGAGATCATCCAACGGGTGGAACAAAGCTTGTTGGCAGCAGATAAATTGGCGGCTGCAATCTCGGCTCAGCTTGCACGTGCACGCATAGATAAGCAGTCGTTGTTACGAGATGCATTTGCCGGGAAGCTCGTGCCACAAGAACCCGATTCTGAACATGCTTCGTCTTTATTGGATTCTATTCGTCGTGTTCGCCAAGCTGAAACAAAAAAGCTGACAAGTGAAAAATCGAAACGAAGGCGTCTTCCAAAGTTGAAAACTATCAAATCACTCGCGGAACTGTTGGAGCTCCTCGATGCTCTTGGTGGGTCCTCAAATCCAGAACCATTACTACTATCAACGGGGTTAGGGGATGACGTTGATGTATTCTTTGATTTGCTCAGAGAAGGTAAGGCGACTGGAGTTCTAACTATTCCAACTGGGGAAAGTGGAGCAATACAGAGGAGGAAAAATGAGGATTGACTCGCTCGAAATTAGAAGTCCTTGGAAAAATTTAGACGGCTTCCGGATAGACTTTGATGAGCGCCGAGACATCGCTGTCATCATTGGCAGAAATGGCTCAGCAAAAAGTAACCTATTCGAAGCAATAATAACAATTTTCCTCGATCTTGACTTCGGATTAGTTGCGCCGTTCTCATATGAGTTAAAATACGTGTTAGGTGGAAAAAAAGTTGTATTAACCGCCCAAGTTGGTAAGCAGCCTTCCGCGACTGTTGACGGTAAAACAACGCCACTCTCCCAAATACGTGAGACATGGAGTCCTTATTACTTGGTAAGTTACTATTCTGGTGCCAGCGATAGGTTCGAAAAACTTTTTGCTAGATACGACATGGCGGCACGAGATCTAACTTTAACCCCGCCATCCACAGATGGTTTGCCTGGTAAACTGGAACTACGCCGCCGTATATTTGCATTACCGGTACATGGATTATTTGCACTAATAGCTTTCTTCTTTGCTAAAGATAAAGCAGTGGCCGAGTTCCTTAAGGAACTTCCGCGTATCGAAGCTTTTGATTCAGCTCTATTAGTGGTTCGGCGCCCCCCTTGGGCAAAGAAAGAAAGCAGTGTAGAAGAGTTTTGGGGTGCTAAAGGACCGGTGCGGGACTTACTGAATTGCATTCGCAAACACTCTATGGTTCCATTCTCACGTCGAGTAAGAACTAAAGTAGGCTTCGCGAAACGGGAAACTAGAGAACTGGTCTACCTCTTTTTAGCCGACGTAGAAGCATTAGAGGCAGTAGCAGCCGAGTATAAGCATGATCCAGTTGCTCTCTTCCAAGCTTTGGATACCATGCGCTTGAGCGAGCTAATTGAGGACTTCCGTGTTCGAGTGCAGGTAACTGGTGCGACCAAAGCTATTCACACACGTCAACTTAGTGAGGGGGAACAACAGCTACTTGCAGTTCTTGGACTCATGCGATTCACGAGAAATACTAGCTCGTTGTACCTACTGGATGAACCTGATACTCATCTTCACCCTTCATGGGAAGTCCAATATCTCAGAAGATTAAGAACAATCGGCGGAATAGATCGCAACAGTCACACAATATTAGCTACGCACGATCCACTACTGGTTTCAGGACTTCGTCGAGAGGAGCTTCGGATAATGTTTAGACTGCCGAATGGCCGGATTGTTGCGGCACAACCCGAAGAAGATCCGCGCGGAACTGGTGTCGGGGGAGTGCTGACAAGTCCTTTATATGGACTACAAAGCCAATTGGATGAGTTTAGTCTAAATGTCTTGAAGAGGATCTACGAACTATCCTTGTTAGAGCGTACGCCTCAACGAATCAAGCGTCTCGCAAGGCTCCGTCGGCTTCTACCTGCTGTCGAGACTGCAGAGACTTCACCTGATCCGTATCGGAACATCGCTCGCGACGCTTACCAGATGGCACAAGACCATGTTCTAAACTCTGACGAAATAACGGATAGGAAAAAGCAACTTATTGATCTGCTTGCAACGAAATTAGTCGAAGAGGTGGAGGATTTGGAATGATTTTTATCAATCTTCGTCTTTTGGACATTCCAAATGATAGACTAGTTGTCATGCAGAATCTTACAACTACTCTAACCGCCAAGGCGGACAAGCCTGGGTTTATCGATGAGAACGCGGAGAAAGCTTGGAGGCATTCCGAGGTTCTTACTGCATTGCGATCAATCGTCGGCAACAAATGTTGGTATTCGGAAGTGCATTTAGAAGGCGCTGATCCGAATGTCGATCATTTTCGTCCGAAAGGACGTATACGCGAGGTAGATAATGATTTGCAGAACACGCGCAGCGAATGTGACGGATATTGGTGGTTAGCTTTTGAACCATATAATTACAGACTGACTGCAATGCATGCTAATCAGCGACGCATAGACAAGGATACAAGTGGCGGAAAATGGAACTATTTTCCTGTCCGAGGTCAACGCGCTCCACAAGGTACACTAATAACGGCTATTGCGGAGGACATCCTTGCTTTAGACCCATGCTCAGCTACTGATGCTGAACTGTTATGGTTTGATTCCGACGGCAAACCGAGTCCCGCCAACAGAGGAGGGCGAATAGCGACTGCTACTGAGTTCGAACGAGTTAAGGCAACCATTTGGCTTTACCACCTAGACAAAGTGGAAATTCAAACGAGACGAACAAAACACGTACAGCGTATCCAGAAAGATCTAAAGACTGCAAATACTTACCACGAATTGTGGAACCGTTACTCAAATACTCCCAACTTGCATGCTCGATATAGCTTTGATGAAACTATCTCAAGAATCAAAGACGACATCTCTGACACATCGCAGTTTGCTCGTGCAAAACGTTGCGCAATCAGAAACTCTGTTGCTGTGTATCCTTGGATCTATGAGTTTATATTCTAACACCCGTCAATCGTCGCATTTAGATGTACATTTTGTTTAATCATGAATTCGACAGTATCATCTCTCGTCCATAAGGTATGGAGCTATGCACATGTGCTCCGAGATGACGGTCTCGGATTCATGGAGTATACCGAACAAATCACCTATTTACTTTTTTTGAAGTTAGCTTCCGAACAGCACGGTATAGATTTCACATCAACAATCCCAAATGATTTTAGTTGGCGCAAACTAAAGTCGATTTCTGATAACGATTTACTCGAAGAGCATTATCAAAAAACACTGACTAATCTTAGCAAAAAACCCGGTTTACTAGGATTAATTTTCGTTAAACCGCAAAGTAAGATTAATGACCCAGCAAAACTGCGTCATCTAATCAAAATGATCGATGAGGAAAAATGGTCATCGTTAGACGTTGATGTGAAAGGGGAGGTTTACGAGAGCCTTTTAGCTCGTAATGCTGAAGATGTACGGGGCGGTGCAGGTCAGTACTTCACATCTCGGCCTATCATAAGAGCTATAACTGAGGTTATGCGTCCACAACCTGGTATGATTATTTCTGATCCTGCGAGTGGTACTGGTGGCTTCTTGCTTGCCGCCTATGAGTGGCTTAAGGACAAAGTAAAGACGGAAACAGAGGATCTATTTCTTAGGACTCGTGCATTGCGAGGTGGGGACATAGTTCCTAACGTGGCTAGACTCTGCGCTATGAACCTGTATTTACACGGTGTTGGAACTGATCCTAATTATCCACCTATCACTATAGGTGACAGTATTGCTCAGGAACCAACCGAACTGGTGGATATAGTGCTGACAAATCCACCATTCGGAAAAAAGAGTAGCATTACCGTAGTTTCGGATAAAAGAAAGATCGAAAAGGATGATATTGCATATGCTCGGGCAAATTTCTGGGCGACAACGAATAACAAGCAGCTAAATTTTGTGCAGCATGTGTATTCAATGCTTAAAGATGGTGGATGTGCGGCGATGGTTGTTCCAGATAACGTACTGTTCGAGTCTGGTGCCGGGGAGAAAATTCGCCGCGAGCTTCTGAAACGGGCCGATGTTCATACACTCCTTCGTCTACCAAGTGGCATATGGTATTCTACTGGCGTCAAAGCAAATGTGCTGTTCTTTGATAAGAAATCTTCAATCGAGAAGCAGCTTTGGGTGTATGATCTACGCACAAACAAGAACTTTACTCTCAGGCAAAATCCGCTTAGTTCACTCCATCTAAAAGATTTTATTGAGTGCTTTAATCCTGAAAATCGTGCTAAGCGCAAGGAAACCGAGCGGTTCAAATGCTTCTCTTACTCCGATATCTTTACCAGTGAAAAAGCTAGCCTTGATATCATATGGCTAAACAACGACTCCTATAATGACCTTACCAAGTTACCTCCACACGGCGAGCTAGCAAGTGACGTAATTGCTTTGTTGAAGGATGCAATTAACGAGTTTGAGGCTGCGGTAACTATCGCGAAGAAACCTCTCCGCAAGCAGAAAACACGTTCAAAATCTAAAGGGTCAAGTCAGATGGATTTATATTGATTCTTTGTGCAACGGTCTAGTTTATTCTTGGGTTGTTTACGAACAATGAAATATTTATAGTGGACTACCATTTTAGATTGTTAGAGGGTGCTTGTTAAATCGGACGCAAACCAAATTTCAAACTCGATTTAGTCGTTTCCCCGGCGGCGAAGGCGAGGGCGCGCAAAGAACTAGGGGCTCCAGCATTATCTGTCGATTGAACCCGCACCCTTGCGCGGCACATGTTGGAAGACCTTGAAACAATCAACGCTCACGTTTCCTTGAACAGGGAGTTGGATTCTAGCCAGCTTGCGTACGCAACCTCGGTCATCTCTCCAGCGGCGAGTGCCAGAGTGCGCAGGATAGCTTCCACTTCCGTCGCCTGAAAGTCGAAGCCGTTACGCTCCAAAAAACCTGCGCCGAGCATAAAGCCGGTGCGCTTGTTTCCGTCCAGGAACGGATGATTTTTGACGACGCCTGCCGTGTAGGCTGCCGCCATTTCCGCCACGCTGGGCTTGCCATAAGCGAAAAGTTGCTGTGGCCGAGCCAGCGCAGATTCCAGCAGGTTCTCATCACGTAAGCCGACCATTCCTCCGTAGTCGGCGAGCATCATGTCGTGTAGTGCAAGGCATTCCTCGCGTGTCAGCCAATAAGGCTCTTTCATTTCGCCAGCTCCCGCAATGCATTCCGGTACCGGCGATTGAGGCTCTCGAACACAGCCATCGTTTTTGTAAACTCCGAGTTATTGGCCGTGAGCCGGAGTCCATCCTGCGCCTCCGTCAGTGTGAGCGAGTCACCCTCCTGTACCTTCAACACCGCCAGAGCTTCTTTGGGTAGAACAACACCAACGGAGTTGCCGATCTTGCGCAGCTTGAGTTCAACGATCATGGCAACATCGTAGCCACAAAAGTTATAACTTCAAGGATGTCGATAAGGGTGAATGCATCAAGCAATCAGAAACCGGCTTCAAAGGCGGATCAAGTGTCTGCCTGAGCGCCGCTCGCCGTGAGAGAATCTTCGATCAGGTAAGGCTCGAAGCGCGCTCGTAACTCCGGGTTCAAACGCATCGGGCGGCCACTAGCCAGATCGATGAACAAGCCGCACTGTCGGCCGGTGGCGGCAAGCTCGCTGGTGGCGTTGTGGAAACGGAAATCGATCCAGGCCGAAGCGTTGGACAACTCCGAGAGCCAGAGTTCGGCGTGGACCTTGTCGCCGAGAACCAGCGGGCGCTTGTAGCTGATGTTGGTCTGCACGAGCACCGGCCCGAAACCCTGCTCGGCCACGCGCGAAACCGGTAGATCGACGGCTTCCAGCAGCAGGCAGCGTCCGATCTCCATCCAACGAATGTAGGTGATGTTGCTGACGTGACGCATGAAGTCGATGTCGAAGGTGTGGATGGTTGGCTCGAAGGTGATTTTCTTCATGGCTTGGGCTTTCCGCGGGTTCAACGTTACCACCAAAACGTCGATGATCGCGCCATGAAGCGCCAGCGTGCCGAAGGTGATCCGGAGAGCCGTTTTTGCCATCCCAGGCGGTGCTACCGGGACGGCCCGTGGCTGGACGCGAAACGGCCCACAATTCCGGGTGACAGAACAATCCCGCGGGGATTATACAAGAGCCACCCCCCATGAACGATCTCATTTCTACCCCTGCCCAGGACCAGATTGACCCGGAGGCGAGACGGACCGCCCGCGGCCGGATTCTTGCCATCGTGGCCGCGTCCTCGGGCAACCTCGTCGAGTGGTTCGACTTCTACGTTTACTCGTTTACCTCCATCTATTTCGCTTCCCTGTTCTTCCCCTCGGGGGACGCGACGAGCCAGCTCCTGGCGACGGCGGGGATTTTTGCCGTGGGCTTCTTCATGCGCCCACTCGGCGGCTGGCTCTTCGGCTGCATCGCCGATAAACACGGGCGCAAGAACTCGATGGTCCTTGCCGTCCTGATGATGTGCGCCGGCTCGCTGATGATCGCGGTGCTGCCGACTTACAAGGCCATCGGCGAGCTGGCCCCCGCCTTGTTGCTGGTGGCCCGGCTCATCCAGGGTCTCTCGGTCGGCGGGGAATATGGCACGGCGGCGACGTACATGAGCGAGGTCGCAAGCAAAGGACGCCGCGGGTTCTATTCGTCCTTCCAGTACGTGACCCTCGTCGGGGGGCAACTGCTGGCCGTGGCGGTCCTGGCCATCTTGCAGCTAACTCTTTCCACGCCAGACCTGAAGGCCTGGGGCTGGCGCATCCCGTTCTTCATCGGGGCCCTGGCTTCGATCGTGGCGTTGTACCTGCGTCTCTCGCTGGAAGAAACGGCCACCGCCGAAACCATGGCGCACCAGAAGGCGGGCTCGCTCAAGGCGCTGCTCCAGCACAAACGCGGCCTGCTCATCACGCTGGCCTTCACGATGGGCGGGAGCCTCTACTTCTACACGACGACGACCTACATGCAGAAGTTCTTGGTCAACAGCGTCAAGCTGGACCCGAAGATCGTCAGTACTATCATGACGTCCGCCCTGGTCGTTTTCGTGCTCATGCAGCCGGTCTTCGGCGCGTTGTCGGACCGGATCGGACGCAAGAACAACATGCTGATTTTCAGCAGCTTGGTCGCCCTGACGACCGTGGCGATCATGTCGGCCCTGCCCGGCGTCAGGAACCTCTACGGGGTGTTCGGGCTGGTCCTGGCGACCCTGACGGTGTGTTGCTTCTACACTTCCATCAGCGGGGTGGTGAAGGCCGAGCTTTTCCCGCCGGAAGTGCGCGCTCTGGGTGTCGGGCTTCCCTACGCGGTCGCGAACGCGTTGTTCGGTGGGACGGCCGAATATGTCGCTTTGTATTTGAAGACCAAAGGGGTGGAGAGTTTCTTTTTTTACTATGTCGCCGTGATGGCGACGGTGACGCTCGCCGCCGCCCTGTGGATGCCGGACACCCGCACGCACGGCTATCTGGAAGGGTCGGGGGAGATCGAAGGGTAGAGCGATCGTCGTTCTTGCAAGGAAGTCTTCTGCGCTTGGCACAAGCGCAGCTACAACGTCGGCCGCGGAAAGAACGTGCCGCCTCGGTGGGTGGTGTAGCTGCGCTTGTGCCAAGCGCAGAAGACGTGCCGCCCGGAAAACGGCGCGCCTGGTTGAGCAATGCGGCGAAGTGCCCGCCCTACAAACAGCATCAAGGGTGCGACCAGTAGTGCCAACTGGTGGTCAGCCGCTCCTGCCAGCTCACCGGATCGCTGAGTGATAGATGGGTGTATTGGGCTACCCACATCAGATTGATGTTCCAAAAGATGGCCAGCAGCAAGATTCCCATTACCGCATGGAATGCCGTAGGCCGGCGTGCCAGCGTTTGCAGCACGAAGCCGAGTCCCAGCATGAAAAACAAAGTGCAGCTCTCGAAGGCGCGCAAACCAAACGAAGTTCCGAACCACCAGCAACTCCACGCCCCGTTGACGGCCACGGACAGCGCGAAGAGGAAAAGGTAGCACCCGCCGTCGAAGTAACGCCGGGAACGCAGGGTCCAGCCCACGCAGCCGAGCGCGCCGAGCAACAAAACGGGATGCCAGTTGAAGAGACCGTGCCAGGAGGAAAAGAGCACGCTGAAGTAGTGCCCGTGCAACCACTCGAAACCCTCGTTCTGGTAGGTATCCAAAAACCACGCGCCGTAAAGCCATCTCCAGGCGAGAAGCTGTAGCGACAAGGGAACCATCCCCGCAGCCATCGCGACCAACAAGCCCCTGATCCGTTGCCGGTCACGGACGACTTCCCGCAAGCAGACCAACGCCGGGAAGAGCAGCATCATGGCCCCCTGGTAGCGCGCCAGGATGACGAAGGCGCTCAGCAGCCCGACCAGGAACCAGTAACGGATGCGCTCGGGCTGCAGGCGCAAGCGCAGCGTGAAGTAGAACGTCCCGGTGACCGCGAAGAACATCACGTTGTGCGCCATCGCGACTTGGATCAACGCGTAATAAGGCAGGAACGATCCCAGCCAGCCGATCGCCACACCGCAGACCGCGGCCGGCACGGAGAGGTATTCCGCCAGGATTTTGAAAGCGAAGTAGAGCCCGGCGGCGGCATAGACTACCTGCCCCAGCAGCAGAAACTCCTGGTAGAGCGGCTGCCAGCCGTCGCGGGCGACCTTGCCGCCGCCAGCATTGATGAGACTGGCCGTCGCATCGGCCGCCAGGTAAAAGGGGACTTCGAGTAAGGCCCAGCCGATCGGGTACTTGTTTGGGATGAGGCCCTTTTTTGTCGGGGGCATGAGGCTGCCAAGGTAGGTGCCGGGAGTACGATGCACCAGGTCCAGGCGATCTTGCAGGGGCATGGAATCGCAGTAGAGCAGATCGTTGCTGAAATCCACGTCGCCATCCACCATGACCGAGCGCAGCCAGAAGTAGTAAAACGACGTGTCCCAACCATAGACGATGGGCTGGGAAGGGGTCGCGAAAAGGTGTGAACTCTGGCCGTCGATTTCCACCGCGCAGAAGCTGCCGCCGACGAGCAGCAGGATCGTGCCCCAGCCCCCCAACGCGCGAACGCCCACGGCGGTCAGTGGCGCGGTCAATCGTGCCGTGAGTTGGCGGTACAACTGCGCGACTGCCGCGATAACCACACCGGCCAGGGCGATGATCGAACAAAGATGCAGAGCGTCACGGCAGACGTAATACCAGGCGCTCAATTCTTTGACTTGGAACCCGCGGAACCTCATCTGCTGAGCTTCCGCACCCGGCAAAGCACCGATGACGATTTGCGCCGCCGGGTAATCGCGGTCCGACCGGATGACCGCTTCCTGCCTGTAGTCGATCCCGGTGGGTTTGGGATTGAAGATCAGGACCTTGCTGACCGCTGGCGGCCCATAGGAAAAGAAGACCGTGAGTGGCTGCGCGGCGTCGCTTTGCTGGCCGACAAGGTAGTAGTGCCCCTTGCGGACGGAGAGCGAGCCAACGGTCGCACCGGTAGCCGCCGCCTGGTCCGGGACGCTTGCCACCGGCGACCCAACCAGGAACCAGCCGGGCACGCGGTTCGACTTCGCGAGGGTTAGCCCACCCCAGGCGGCGATGGCGACCAACCCAAGGACAAACCAGGGTAGCCGCAGGTATCTTTCTCGTACGGTTCGTAAATTCATCGGTTCTAATTCCGGCGTTGCTTTGTCTTGGGAGGGACCCGCTCCGTCGGGTCCGCTTCTGGCGGACTGGCTACGGCCACGGACCCGACGGAGCGGGTCCCTCCCGCGAGATAGGAGAGCAGCAATGCGGTTGGCACCACCCTAATTTGCAGAAAATGATCCTGCTAACGCCATGGCGTGACGGTAGCCTTCGAGCAGCCGCCCGCGGTAGCTGTCCCAGGTGAAATGTTCCAGGGCCCGCGCCCGGGCAGCCAGGCGCATGGGGCCGAGCAGCTCCGGACAGCGATAGAGTTTTTCCATCGCGGCGCACAAGGCATCGAGGTCGTTGCAGGGAATGCTCAGGCCGTTCACGCCGTCGATTACCACGTCGCCCGACTCGCGCGTGGTGATTTGCGGCAAGCCGCAGGCGGCGGCTTCGCAGGTGGTCTTCGCGCAGCCTTCGCACTGCGAGGGAAAGATGTGGACCGTGGCGCCGCGGTAATGTTCCTCCACCTGCCGCGACGGACCTACGACGCGCACGTTGGCGCGCTGGCTGAAGCGGGCCAGGTAGGGTTTGATCTCGTCGTGGACGAAGCCGACCAGCACCAGTTCGGCGTCCTTGAAGTTGAGCCGGTCCCACGCTTCGAGTAGCAGGTGGACGCCTTTGCGTTTGATGAGCGCGCCCACGAAGAGCGCGCGGAACAACGGCGGCGGTTCCCCGGGTTGAAAGCGCTCGACGTCCGCGCCCTCGTCGGTGTTGAAGACGCGTTCCGGGGCGAAACCTTCCTGCAAAAAGGAGTTCGTGGCGTGGGTCGAGCGGGTCAGCACTACCGTCGCCAGATCGTATTCTTCGCGCAGGCGCGCGGGCCGGATGGGCAGCTGGTCCAGCCAGCGGCGCGGCAGCCAGCGTCCCGCCAGACCGCCAGGAGGCGGGACATTTTCGTGCTTGCCGAAGCCGTGCGCGCAATGCCAGGTCGGAATGTCCAGCACGGACGGCAAGCCACGCCGGCGCGCCTCGCGCAAGGCTTCCAGGCTGTCGCCCGACCAGCCGTGGAGAAAGCCGTAGGGGGTGCACCGCAACTCGCGCGCGGCGATCCACCCGGCGTAGTGGCGTTTCGCTCCGTAGTAATAGGGAGGATCGAGAAAGGAGATCAGCCGCACGGGATAGTAGCGCAGCGACAGGACCTTCGAGTCTGGGAGCTCCGTGCTGCGGTTCTGGTAGGCGACCGCTTTCCCAAGAAACCCGCCGCGCCAGGAGGCTTTTAGCTGTTCGTCGGCGCAAAGGTCCAGGCCGATCCCGCCGACACGGGCGCTCGTGACGTAGAGCAGCCGGCGCGGTAAGGGGCTAGCAGCGGGCTCTGGAATGGTCGGGGCGGGCATGAAGGATTTTGGTCACGGATAAAACACCGATGGAACGCAGATGACAAGGGTAGGGGAAAGCGAGAAGTAATCCCCTGTGCTCTCGGCAGCGATAAACTTGTTGTTGGGCGTACCGGGAGGGACCCGCTCCGTCGGGTCCGTGGCCGTAGCCACGCTGCCAGAAGCGGACCCGACGGAGCGGGTCCCTCCCGGTACGCCCAACATTGATGTTGCCGCCTATCGCTTTCTCATCTGCGTTTATCTATGGCTAAATACCTCCCATGAGAATTGGACTGGCCCGGCGCGGGTACTCCTCCACCGGCGGCGCAGAAAGCTACCTGCGCCGGCTCGCCGCCGGTCTGGAGCAGTCTGGACACGCGTGCGTCCTGTTCGCCGGACCGGATTGGCCGCGGACGCAGTGGCCCGGCGCGCACTTTCAATCCGTGGCCGGTGCAGGCTCGCCACACGCATTCGCCGACGGCGTGGAAAAGCTGCGCCAGGCTGGTGGGTGCGACCTGCTCTTCAGCCTGGAACGGCTCTGGCAATGCGACTGCTACCGGGCGGGTGACGGCGTTCACCGCGCTTGGCTGCGGCGGCGCGCCCGCACGGAGCCCGCGTGGAAAAGCTGGCCGCGCCAATGGAACCCCAAGCACCGGCAGATCCTGGCGCTCGAAGCGGTGCTCTTTGCCGGCGGTGGGGCAAGGTCCGTCATCGCCAACTCCCAGCTCGTGCGCGACGAAATCATGGAGCATTACCAATACCCCGCCGAGCGGATCGCCGTCGTGCCCAACGGTCTGCCGACGGAATACTTCGAGGCGGCCGCTCACCAGTGGCAGGAAAGGCGAGAGGCGGCCCGGGCGGCGTTGGGCCTGGCGGAGGCCGACTGTGCGCTGTCGTTCGCCGGCAGTGGCTGGGAGCGCAAGGGATTGCGGCACGCCGTCGCGGCCCTGGAAATCCTGCGCGCCGAGGGGACAAAGCCTGCGCCGGTTTTGTTGGTGGCAGGTCGCGGTGATGCCAAAAAGTACCGCGCAACAGGAACGCGCTTCCTCGGTCCGGTCTCCGACATGCCGGCCCTCTACGCCGCAGCGGACGTGTTCGTGCTGCCCACTCTCTACGATCCCTTTTCCAACGCCTGCCTGGAAGCGCTGGCCGCCGGTCTGCCCGTGGTCACCACCCGCGCCAACGGCTTTGGCGAGATCATCACGCCGGGCGTCCACGGCGAGGTGGTCGATGAGCAGTCGGCAGACTTCGAAACCTCCTTGGCCGCGGCGCTGGCAGGCTGGCTGGACCCGGAACGCAGGCAGCGCAGCCGCGAACTCTGCCGAGCCAGAGCCGGCAATTACACGATCGCCGGCAACGTCCGCCAAACGCTCGATTTTTTACGCGGATGCGGGCTGTTGGAGAAGACTTAGCTCGCGCCCGCCCGCACTTTGTGGGATTAGTTCCCCCTTATGAAAGCTCCTTTCGCCTCCGTCCGGCGGATCCTCGCCGCGGCTGTTGCCACCTCCCGTTTTCTTGCCCTTCCGCTCGCTTCGGCGGCGATGTTGGCGGCTTTGCCGACGGTGGTGTGGGCCGCTGATCCGGCGACGTTCACCGTGGGGGCGTTCACCTTCAAGCGGCCCCCCACCTGGGCCTGGGTGCCGGTGACCTCCACCATGCGCAAGGCGCAACTGCGCGTCGCCAATCCCTTCGATCCGAACGGGCCGGGTGCCGACACCGTGTTCTTCAACTTCGGTCCGGGCCAGGGCGGCAACGTGGACGAAAACATCTCGCGCTGGCTCGGGCAGTTCACAGACGGCAACGACAAAACCAATCCCATCATCGAGACCGCCGACTTCAAGGGCACCAAGGTGACCCGCGTGCGGGTAGCCAGCGGCACTTTCAGCAGCGGCATGCCTGGCGGACCGACCACGCCGATCCCTAACTACGGACTCTACGGCGTGATCCTGGAAAACCCGACGGGCAACGTGTTCATCAAGTTGACCGGACCCGCGGACCTGGTCAACGCGGCCACACCCAACTTCGAGGCGATGATCCAGAGCCCGTTCTGAGCCGCCGTCGCCGTTCATGGAATCCACCGCGTTCAGGCCCCGCCGCCGCTTGCCGCGTCCCTGGTTGACCACGGCCATCCTGGCGGCGCTGCTCGCGGCGGTCCTGGCGGTGTTGTTCCTGGCCGCACCCTCCTGGCAAAAGACGGTGTCGCCCGTCACGACGACGCGCGAGCTGGCCAACCTCAAGACCCTCGGGCTGGCCTTGAACCGCCACGCCGAGGAGCACGGGGGCAGGTTTCCCGCTTCCATCGACGGTATCGAGTGGCGTCAGAATCTGCCCGGGTTGCAGCGCGAAGGTTTGCCAGCGGCGGTGGGCCAGTTCCATGACCCGACCACCGGCCGGGTGTTCCTCTGGACGTATTATCCGGGGCACACGCTGGCTGACCCGGCGGAGACCATCCTGGCGGCGGCTCCCTTCGCGGTCGGTCCGGGGAAGGATCGGCGGCTGGTCGTCCGCCTGAATTCGGTGGCGGAGATCATCAGCGAGAGCGATTTTCAGCAGCAGATCGCCCGGCAGGCGAGCGATCTGCGGGTAAACCCTTGAAGATGGATAGAGTCGAACTGAGCTGCAACTTCGAAATGGAGCAGTGATGCACCCGCTGTTGACGTGCCGGGAGGGGCCCGCTCCGTCGGGTCCATGGCGGTAGCCACTCTTACCAGCACGGACCCGACGGAGCGGGCCCCTCCCGGCACGTCAACATTGGAACGAGGATGGAAGGGAAAATACTTCCATCCACCTGGATTACCGTTGGCGTATCATCCACGTTAATAGGAACACGGCATCTTTCCTCCTTCCATTCATGGCTGGCATCATCGATTTCGTTTCCAAGTGGCCCTTCCTGCGCCAACTCCGCGACCGCGTGGACGGCACCGGTCTGGAATCCATGTCCGACAAGACCCGCGCGATGAAAGCGCGTCTCGATAGCAAGGACGTCACCAAATCCATCTGTCCGTATTGCGCGGTGGGCTGCGGGCAACTCGTATATTCCGACAACGGCAAGGTGGTCGCCATCGAGGGTGACCCGGCCAGTCCGATCAGCCAGGGCAACCTTTGCCCGAAAGGCTCGGCCAGCTTCCAGTTGGTCACGCAGCCTTTGCGGGTGACCAAGGTAAAATATCGCGCGCCGTACGCTTCCGAGTGGCGCGAGCTGGATGAGACCGAAGCGATGGACATGCTCGCCGACCGTTTCTGGGAAGCCCGGCGCAAGAACTGGGTGACTAGGAGCGAAAAGGGCAACCCCGTCAACCACACCACCAACATCGCCCACCTGGGCGGTGCGACATTGGACAACGAGGAAAATTACCTCATCAAAAAATTGTTCACGGCGGGCTTGGGCATGGTGTGCGTGTCCAACCAGGCTCGAATATGACACTCCTCCACGGTGCCCGGTCTGGGTACCTCTTTCGGTAGGGGCGGCGCGACGACGGCTCAGCAGGACCTGGCCAACTCGGATTGCATCATCCTTGAAGGCAGTTCGATGGCCGAGGCGCACCCGGTGGGTTTCCGCTGGGTGATGAAAGCCAAGGAACGCGGTGCGACCATTATCCACGTGGACCCGCGGTTTTCACGCACCAGCGCGATGGCCGACATCTGGGTGCCGATCCGCGTGGGCACGGACATCGCCTTTCTGGGCGGATTGATCCACTACGTGCTGGAACACGAAAAATTCTTCCGGGAGTACGTGGTGCATTACACCAACGCGTCCAACATCCTGCGCGAGGATTTCAAAGGCACCGACGAAGGCGCGGGCTTTTTCTCCGGCTGGCAGGAGGAAGAACGTTACTACGACACGAAAACGTGGCAGTTCGAGGGCGAAGACCAGGCGAACCCGCATCGGGATCCTACGCTGCAACACCCGCGTTGCGTGCTCCAGGCCTTGAAGCGGCATTACGCGCGCTACACCCCGGAGATGGTGCAGGAAGTATGCGGTATTCCGCCCGAGTTGTTCCTGAAGGTGGCCAAAGCATTGACGGATGCTTCCGGTCCCGAGAAGACGGCGGCTTTCTGCTACGCGGTCGGCTGGACGCACCAGTCTAAGGGGGTGCAGATCATCCGCGCGGCGGCGATCCTGCAAACGCTGCTCGGCAACATGGGCCGTCCCGGCGGCGGTATCATGGCCCTGCGCGGGCATGCCTCGATCCAGGGCTCCACGGACATTCCGACGCTCTACGATACCCTGCCCGGCTACCTGTCGATGCCCCAGGCCGACAAGGTCGAGGATGATCTCGCCGGGTACTACAAGCGGTACGCGCAGAAGACGGGCCTCTGGCACAATACGCCCGCGTACATGACCAGCCTGCTCAAGGCGTACTACGGCCGGCGGGCCACCAGGGAAAACGACTTCGGCTACGGCTGGCTGCCCAAGCTCACCCAAGACCACTCGCACTTCGAGTACGTCATGGACATGGCGGACGGCAAGCTGGACGGCTACATCGTCATGGGCCAGAACCCGGCGGCGGGTTCGCAGAACGCCCGGCTCCAGCGCAAGGCCCTGTCCAAGCTCAAGTGGCTGGTCGTCCGCGAGATGGTGGAAACCGAGACTGCTTCTTTCTGGTACCAGTCGCCTGAGATCGACCGCGGCGAGTTGAAGACCGGCGAGATCGGCACCGAGGTGTTCCTGTTCCCCGCGGCTTCGCACATCGAAAAGGAAGGTGCTTTCACCAACACCCAGCGGCTGCTGCAATGGCGTGAGAAGGCGGTCCCGCCTCCTGGTGATTGCAAAAGCGACCTCTGGTTCATCCACCAGCTTGCCAAACGCATGATCGCGCGGGCGAACGCCTCCGACGATCCGGCGGACGAACCCCTGCGCGCGCTCGACTGGTGGTACGAGGAAAATGAAGAAGGCGAGCCGAACGCGGAAGCCGTGCTGGCCGAGATCAACGGCTGGCACACCACGCCCCTGGTCGAGACCAAAGGCGTGGTCAGGAACGTCAAGACGCCGCACGGCTACCATCACGGCAAGCAGTTGGACGACTACCTGCAACTGAAAGACGACGGTTCCACCGCCGCCGGCTGCTGGATTTACACGGGCTGTTACGGTTCCGACGAGATCAACAAGGTCAACCGCCGCGAGCCGCAAGGTCCCTACGGGCACGGCTGGGGTTTCGCCTGGCCGAGCGACCGCCGAATCTTGTACAATCGCGCTAGCGCCAAGCCCGACGGTTCGCCCTGGAGCGAGCGCAAAAAGCTCGTCTGGTGGGACAAAAAGGAAGGCAAGTGGGTCGGCGACGACGTGCCAGATTTTATAGCCACGAAGAGCCCGGACTACCGTCCCAAGCCCGGTGCGCTGGGACTGGATGCCATCGCGGGCGATCAGCCCTTCATCCTGCACTCGGACGGGTTGGCTTGGCTCTACGTCGCCAAGGGGTTGGAAGACGGTCCGATGCCGGCGCACTACGAGCCGCTGGAGTCGCCGGTGCGTAACTCCGTTTACAAGCAGAACACCAACCCGGGGGTCAACTGGTTCAGCCGGCCGGACAACCGCTTCTCGCCGCCCTCCGATCCGCGCTTCCCTTTTGGATTGACGACCTATCGTCTGACCGAGCATCACACCATCGGCGGCATGAGCCGGTTCCTGAGCCACCTCAACGAGCTGCAGCCAGAGCTGTTCGTGGAGATGTCGCCGGAACTCGGCACCGAGTTGAACATCGGCAACGGTGATTTCGTGATTGTCTCGACCCTGCGGGGCGCGGTCGAAGCGCGTGCCCTGGTCAGCCGGCGCATCCGGCCTTTGCAGGTAGGTGGACGGACGGTTCATCAAGTGGCCATCCCTTTCCACTTCGGTTATGCTGGACCGTTAAAGGGTGACGTGGTGAACGATCTGCTCGCGATCTCAGGCGAGCCGAACGTGACGATCATGGAAAGCAAAGCCCTGGTGTGCAACATCCAACCAGGCAAGCTGCCGCGCGGTGCGGCGGGCCGGGCGTTCATCGATGCACTAACCCCGCCCGGCGACCCGGTGGTGGAACATCCCGACCAGCACTTGCCGGGCGATCCGCCCACGAGCAAGATGGGCTCCGAACACGGCCAGCAGGGTCAACCTTCGTAAGTCTATGATTGGAGAAGGCGCAAATTCCACTAACCAGCGTAGGAACAATTACGTGGAGACCAACCGGATCGTCGGCTTCTATACCGATCCGACCCTCTGCATCGGCTGCAAGGCGTGCGAGGTCGCCTGCAAGGAATGGAACCAGGTGCCGGACGACGGTTACCGGTGGTCGGGCAACTCCTACGACAACACGGATGCGCTCGGCGCTTCGACTTGGCGGCACGTGCTTTTCATCGAGCAGGATCGCGCGCTCGGCGGCGGCCAAGTAGCCGGGCCCATGATGGGGCGCGGCAACGACTACTCGGCTGGCAGCGGCAGCCACCACCCGGCCAATGGCAACGGCCAGCAGGCAGCCGGCAACGGCAACGGGCACCACGATCTGGAAACGATCAATCGCGTTGGTCTCAGCCCGGATTACAACGGCAGCGAGGACCCGTTCCGGTGGCTGTTCATCTCGGACGTGTGCAAGCATTGTGAGAACGCCGGTTGCCTGGAGGCTTGTCCCACCGGCTCCATCGTCCGCACGGAAACGGGCGGCGTGTTCGTGCAGAATGATGTCTGCAACGGTTGCGGTTATTGCGTGGTTTCCTGCCCCTTCGGGGTCATCGACAAACGCAAGAAGCCTCTGCTCGACGCCGGCGGAGCGTTCAAGTGTACCTTCTGCTACGACCGGCAATCCAGCGGGCTGACCCCGGCGTGTGCCAAGGCTTGCCCGACCGAGAGCATCCTTTTCGGGCCGCTGGACGAGTTGCGGATCCACGCGAAGAAGCGGGTGGAAACTTTGCAGGCCGCCGGGTTCCCCGACGCGCGCAATTACGACCCGCAGGAGACCAGCGTGCAGGGCATCCACGCGTTCTTCCTGCTCCTGGGCGAGCCGGAAGCCTACGGCCTGCCGCCGAAGCCGGAAATTCCGACCATTCACCTCAAGGCGGCGTGGACCTCCGCCTTTGTCACGGCGGCGGTGGCCCTCGGGGGAGTATTCGCGGCTTTTGCCTTCCTGTAATATGTCACGCCAAGATTTCGAAAAGCGGTTGGATGATCTCCGCGCCAAAGCTGGCAGTGACGGCGTGGTGAATGGCCGCGGCGTGAACGTGGCCGGTGGTCCCATCCCTCCCAACGGTCTGGTCCGCGAGGTGAGTGCCAAAGTGCGCGGAGGCAGCGAGAACTCCGCTGGTCGGCCCGGGTACTACGGCATGCCCGTCATCAAGCCGCCGACGTGGACCGTCGAAATCCCAATCTACTTCTTCGTGGGCGGACTGGCGGGAATGGCCGCGGTGATCGCGTTGATGGCGTGGATTTTTCATCAGCCGCAACTGGCGCGCGTGGCGATCTGGACTACCGCCGTGGGCGGCGGGATCATCTCGCCGGTTTTGCTGATCAGCGACCTCGGACGGCCCATTTTGTTTATCAACATGCTGCGGGTGTTCAAGCACCGCTCGCCGATGTCGATGGGTTCCTGGATTCTGTCGGCATTGGGAGCGACCTCCTTCCCGACGGCGGCGCTGGTGGAGTTGTACCACTGGCAGTTGTTGCCTGAAGTCTGGCAAAAAGCGCTCTGGTACCTGGCGTTGCTGATGCTGGTGGTGGTTGCTCCGCTGGGCACGTTGCTGGCCACGTACACGGGTGTGTTGATCGGAGTGACTACCATCCCGGCGTGGTTCACCCATCGCACTCTGTTGCCGGCTCATTTTGGTATCGCCGGGATGGGCTCGGCGGTGAGTTGGTTGTTTTTGCTGGGCTACCGACTACCGGCGTTGCACGCGATCGCTTTGGCGGTGACGGCGATCGAGACGTTCGTCTGGCTATACCTGTTGTTTGTGCGTCACGGAGCGGCGGACCGAGCGCTGCATAAAGGGAGTTCAGGTATCACGCTGCAAATCGCCGAGATCATGACCGGGCCAGCGGCCTTGACACTGCTGTTGCTCGGGCAGGTGCTGCCTGCGGCGCTCGTGTTCTTGTGCGGCGCGTTCGTGAACCGCTTCGGCTGGATCAACGCCGGCCGCGCTTCGGGTCATGACCCGGAAGCTGTTTTCGCCTCGCAGGCGTAGCACCGGCTCCCTTAAACTGTAGTGGTTCCGCATTTTCTTCGGGCGGATAAGATTCCATTCGGTTACGGTCGGGCAAGCGATGGGCATTTATGTCGAAACTCAAATCCGCGCCGCCATGGATGCTCTCTGGCAGCATACCCAGCAGCCCGAACTCCACGAACGCTGGGATTTACGTTTCTCGGAAATACATTATCTACCCCGTGCCAACGAGGATGACCCACAGCGTTTCCTCTATGCCACGCGCATCGGGTTTGGTCTGACCATCACAGGTGAGGGCGAAAGCGTGGGTCAGCGCGATCTCGCCGACGGTAGTCGCACCTCCGCTCTCAAGTTCAGCTCGGGCGATGCTCGTTCGCTGATCCGCCAGGGCAGCGGTTACTGGAAATACATCCCCACAGCTGGCGGCATCCGCTTTCTCACCTGGTACGACTACCAGCCGCGATTCGGCGTGATGGGCCGTCTGGTGGATCGTGTCTGTTTTCGGCCACTGATGGGTTGGGCCACGGCTTGGAGCTTCGACCGGCTGCGGCTCTGGCTGGAACTCGGTGTCGATCCGGTTTCCTCGATGCAGCAGGCGCTCACCCACGCGGTGGTCCGTACCGCGCTGGCATTCGTCTTTGCCTACCAGGGACTGGTGCCCAAGCTCCTGGCCCGGCACGCGGATGAACTGGCCATGCTCCGACAAGCCGGAGCGTCCGCAGGTTCGGCAGCGGCCTTGCTGGTATTGGCTGGCACCGCCGAATTGACCTTTGCGCTTGTCCTGCTTTGGTTCTGGCGTTCACGCTGGCCGGCTGTGGCGACCATTATTCTCATGTTGCTGGCGACGCTGGGTGTTGCCCTGCGCTCGCCAGGTTACCTTGAAGCAGCCTTCAACCCCGTATCGCTCAACCTCGCGGTGGCCGCGCTGGCTATCGTGGACCTTTTCAACCTGGCCGATCTGCCGAGTGCCGCCCGCTGCTTGCGCTCTCCTCCTGCCATCAATCCATCATGAACTCCATTTACCAGCGTGTCCTCGGGTCGGATTTCGACCGCCTGCATCCCGAAATGCAGCGCCGCTTCGGCTTCTCCAGCACCGACCGGATCGCCTCCGTCGGGCGGGGTGTCATGGAGGAAGTATGGAAAGGCTATGCCTACACGCTGCCGTTTCTCTACATCGGAACGTGGCGGCGTATCATGTTCCCCGAGACCGGGCGCGACATCCCTTTCACCATCGAGAACTATGCTTTTGTCGATAGGTTCGGGCGGGAAACCGTGACCTGGGTCCGCACCTTCGAGTCGCGCCGTCAGCGGCGGTTCGATGCCTACATGATTTATAGCGAAGCGCGCGGAGGCATCGTGGACTACCTGGGTTCGCATGAACACTTGGCGGTTGATATCACGCTGTCCGTAGATGCCGAGGGTGGCCTCTGCCTGCGCTCGGGCGAGCAGCGGTTCTACGAAGGCCCGGTCGCGTTCCGCTTTCCCATGCTGTTTAGTGGAATCGCTGAGGTGCGCGAGTGGTACGACGAGCGCGAACGTTGCTTTCGCATCCTCGTCGATGTCCGCAACAAAACATGGGGCCGATTGTTCGGGTATCGCGGTCGCTTCGATGTCGAGTGGAAAACGGTAGAAGCGGGCCAGGTACCGCCGCACGTGATGCCTGTGCGTCAGGAACACAGGGAATAATTCCAGGGCACCGTCTTACACAAACAGAGAGCTAACTCAATTGATGCTCTCCCGCATCATCCTGGCAGGCAGGAAGAACTCCAGGCTCCCGCCAGCCGCCGCCAGCCGCCGCACCTCGATCCGCATCAGCGACGCCTTGCTGACCGGCAAATTTTCCGACGAATCAAGACCGATCAGCCGCGCCGCCAGTAATCCCAAGTCGGGTTGGTGGCCGACGAGCATCACGCTGCCCAGCCGCTGGTAGGTGCACAACTCCGCCAAGGCATTCTCCGGTTCCATGCCACTAGCTAGGAAAGCGGCTTCCTGCGCGGGACCCTCACCGAGCGCGGCGGTGATCTGCGCCGCCGTTTGCACCGTGCGGCGGTAGGGACTCGTCAGGATCAACTCGGGCCGGATGGCCTGCCGCCGGCAGAACTCTCCCACCACCCGAGCCTGCTCCTCACCTTCGGACGTCAGGACACGTTCCCGGTCCGAAGTGGCGTAAGGTTCGGCGTCCGCGTGGCGCAGCAGGTACAGAGTCATGGCGAATCTGGACTGGCCGCCTTACATCACCATGCCGCCGTCCACCGTGAGCACTTGCCCGGTGATGTATCCGGCGTCAGGACCCGCGAGGAAAGCCACCGCGGCGGCAATGTCCTCCGACTGGCCGAAGCGGCCCAGCGGAATCCGCTCGGTCACGCCTTTCTTCACGTCTTCAGAGAGGACGCCGGTCATGTCCGTGACGATGAACCCCGGCGCGACCGCGTTGACGGTGATGCTCCGGCTGGCGAGTTCGCGCGCGAGCGACTTGGTCAACCCGATGAGCCCCGCCTTGCTCGCGGCGTAGTTGGATTGACCGGCGTTGCCGACCAGGCCGCTGACGCTGCTGATGTTGATGATCCGGCCCTTGCGCTGGCGCAGCATGTTGCGCTGGAACGCCTGGATCATGAAGAACGCGCCCTTGAGGTTGGTGTCCATCACGGCGTCCCAATCGTCGGAAGACATGCGCATGCTCAGGCCGTCGCGGGTGACGCCGGCGTTGTTGACCAGGATATCGACACGCTCGAAATCGTTCTGGATGCGCTGGCCCAGCGTCAATACCTCTTTGTGGTCGCCCATGTCCACCGCGTAGGCGCGGGCCTGCGGGTTGCCCGGGTCGGGGTCGCCGGCGGCAGCCTGGTTGATCTCGTCCGCCGTGCGCTGGGCGTTGGCTTCGGTCCGGCTGACGACGGCGACGCGCGCGCCCTCGTTGGCAAGCCTTATCGCGATGGCGTGACCGATGCCGCGGCCCGCTCCGGTGACTACGGCGACCTGGTTGGCGAGGCGGGAGGATGCGGATGTACTCATAGAAAATGTTGGTTAGATGGATACCCACTGCCGGGTCCGGGCGCTTTCCTGCACGGCGCTCAACACGCGCTCGTTGGCCAGGCCGTCGGCAAAGGTGGGCTGGACACTCTGTCCGGCGGCCACCGCCTTGACGAAGTCCGCGAAAGTATGCACAAACGTGTGCTCGTACCCGATGATGTGCCCCGGCGGCCACCAGGCTCCGACGAAGGGGTGCGCGCCGCCTTCGGTCACCAGGATGTCGCGGAAACCCTGAACGTCGCCCGGATCGGCCGCGCTCCAGAACTTCAGCCGGTTCATGTCCTCGAAATCGAACGCCAGCGAACCCCGGCTGCCGTTGATCTCGAAGGTGATGTGATTCTTGCGCCCGCCGGCAAAGCGGGTGGCTTCGAGGTTCGCCAACGCGCCGTTCTCGAACCGTCCGATCCAGCTCACGGCGTCGTCCACGGTGACCTCAACCTTCGCCGCCCCCCCGCCCTCCGGCAGCGGACGCTCTTTGATGAAGGTCTCCATGGTGCCGCACACTTCCCGGATTTCCCCGACCAGGTAGCGTCCCAGGTCGATGATATGCGCGTCGATGTCGCCGTTCGTGCCGCTGCCGGCAATCTCCGAGCGCAGACGCCACACCAGCGGGAACGCCGGGTCCATGATCCAATCCTGCGCGTACCGGGCACGGTAATGGTAAATGCGTTCGCCCAGGTCGCCGCGCTCGATCATGCGTTTGGCCAGCGCGACGGCCGGGATGCGCCGGTAGTTGTGGCACACCATGTTCACCACGCCTGCCTTCTCCACGGCGGCGGTCATGCGCTCGCAGTCGTCCAGGTTCAGCCCCAGGGGTTTTTCACACAGGATCGCTTTGCCGGCTTCGGCGGCGGCGAGGGCGATGGGCGCGTGGGTGTCGTTGGGCGTGGAGATGTCGATGATGTCGATCTCCGGATCGGCCACGACCTCACGCCAGTCGGTGCAGGACTTCAACCAGCCGAACTGTGCCGCTGCTGCCGCTGTTTTCCCCGCGTCGCGTCCGCACAGGGTCTTCAGTTCCACTTCGGCGGGCAGGTCGAAGAACCTTCCTGCCTGCCGCCAAGCGTTGGAGTGGGTCTTGCCCATAAAGTTGTAGCCGATCAGGCCGACGTTGAGCTTGCGTTTCATGGCCCAGGGGAAGGGGGAGACGAACCGCTAAGCGCAGAAAGGACGGGCCGCCAACGCTTTTTCTTGCCGCGCGGTGATTCTTTGCGCGCGAAAAATTGCGTCCCGCGCCCTTTGCAGTTGTTCCCGGTGGATGCTATGGGAGCGGACCAGCCATTTTTAATCTATGCCGCCCGAATCTCCTTACCAGTCCACGCTCCGGCCCGAGGATTTTGCCGCACGTCCGGGCTTCAAGATCAGTATCATTTCCTTCCTGGTTTACCTGGCGGGAGTCGCGGTTCATTTCTTTACGCTGGGAGGACGGGAGTTGATCATGGCGGGCGGGCCGACCGCCGGCGTGGCTATCGGCGGGTACGTGGGAGTCTTGCTCCTGGCCATCCTGATTTCCTTTTTCGGGTTCGCCTTCGTCCCCTCGCGTCTGGCGGCGACGATTGTGTTCTGCCTGAGCATCCCGGCGCTGATCTTCGGCGACATGAAAGTCAACGAACTGGCCAACGCCAGGATCCATCCGGAGACGGTGAAGGCACCGACGCCGAAGCCTGTACCCGGCGCACCCGCCGCAACCGCTGACGTGCCCGTGCCGGGAAACCCGACCTACAATGCCACCCAGCGTGGGACGTACAGCGATCAGGCCGGAACGGCCTTCATCAATGTGCGTGAGGCAAAGAAAAAAGTGTACGTGGACGACAATACTGCCTTCGCCGCGGCCGCCGGTGCCGGAATGGGCAGCCTGACGACAAAGGAAGCCCTTGCCGCCCGGCGCAAGTTGGTCGCCGACCTCCTCCAGGCGAACCAGGATTACATGGATTTCGTGGCCAACCAGGAAACAATCTACCGCGGCGAGTTGGAGAAGACCCCCTTGATCCCCAACGACGTGAATAATTCCATCGGAAATTTCAAAGCGAAGAACCCATTCATCACCGATGCGGTGGCTGCGCGTGCTGCCCAGCGCGACGCGCTCAAAGCCTACGACGAGATGATGGCTATGCTCGAGCAAAGCTTTGGGCGTTGGAAAGTAACGGCGGGCAAACTCGCGTTCCAAAAGCCGGCGGACAACGAAGCGTACGGCAAGTTGCAGGAACATTACAAAGCGGCGGCCGACTTGCAGAGCAGCACCGTGGCCAGAGTGAACGCCGAGCAGACGGCCCTGGCGGCTGGCGCGTCTCCGGCCGAAGCCGCGGCCAAGGTCGGTGGGACCGTCGATGGCCCTTCTTCACCCGCCAGGGCAACGGCCAGTCCCGCACCGGCAGCCGGTGCGGTGCCTGCTTCTTCGCTGGCCATCCCGGCAACCACGGCTCCGCCCGCTCCCGGTGTCGCGCCGACCGTGGGCAACCCTACTCACTGAGCGGGCCAGGTGGTTCCATCAAGAGCCGAAGATGTTCAGGAACGCCACCTCCAGCGCCAGCGCTTCCTGGATGTTCCGGTCCAGGTTCTCGCGCAACCCTTCCACGGCGGTCAACCGGCGCAGGACGCTGGCCAACGGCAGCCGGCTGGCAAGTTGAGCCATCTCGTCGGAAACCTCGTCGGCCTCCGGCATGGATTGCGTGCGCAGCACGTCGCCCCACCAGCGTGCGAGCACGGAAATTAGCCGGACGCGTTCGGCGGCGTAGCGCGCTTCGGTGAGCGATTTGTAGTACGCCTCCCGCTCGGAGAGCCAGGAGCCGTCGGTCGTTTGCGCGTAGTGCGCCTCCTCACCTTTGAGCAGGACTTCCTGCTCGGCCTGGATGCGCGACTTGGCCGTGCTTAACAAGCCCGAAAATTCCCGTGTCATCCGGTAGGCGGCGGGCAGCGAACCCTCCGCCCCGGCGGCGCGTTCCCGCGCGAAACGCCCGAGCAGATCCAGCAAGGTATTCTCCTCCGCCGTGTTCGTGCGGGCATCGACCGGCAGATCCTGCAGCGTGACCTTGATACACCGCGACAGGATGGTTTCCATCATGCTCTCGGGCTGCGAACTCAGCAGCAGAAGCAGGGAGTCCGCCGGCGGTTCCTCCAGGGTCTTGAGAAAAGCGTTGGCGGCTTGCGGCTGTAAACGGTCGGCTTCGCGCACGATGCCCACCTTGCGCGCCCCGGCGATGGACGCGCGCAGCCGGAGGGCGTTTTCCAGTTCCCGCATCTGTTCGATGACGATGCGCCGCGACTTGGATTCCGGCTCCACGACGTACACGTCCGAGTTCGCCAGCGCGGCGGCGGAATCCTTGGCGTGGACCACCATGGCCGCCAGCCGCCCGGCGAGGTCGAAGGTGGCGCTGGTGCCACCCGTCACCAGGTAGGCGTGTCCGAGCCGGCCCGCTTCGTGGGCGCGGTGCAGATAATCAAACGCCAGGGAGGGTGCGAAAGCCATGAAAACGCTCGGTGAGTTGCTGCCAGATGCTCGCTTCGATTTCCTCGGTGCTGCCGGAGGCGTCGATGACCACGAAGCGTCCCGCGTGTGCCGCCGCCAGTTGCAGGTATCCCGCGCGGACCTCCTCGTAAAAGGCGGGCAGCTCCAGTTCCATGCGGTCGGGCGGCAGATTGGCCCACCGGGAACGGCTTTGCAAGCGGGCCAGCGCGACCTCAGTCGGCAGGTCGAGCAGAAAGGTAACGTCCGGCCGCAACGGACCGGCGGCGAACTCGTTGATCGCGGCCACGTCGCGCGGGTCCAGGCGTCGCGCCACGCCCTGGTACACCGTGGTCGAATCCAGAAAACGGTCGCACATGACCAGCGCGCCCTCGGCTAGCAAGGGGGTAAGCACCTCCCGGACGAGCTGGGCGCGGCTCGCGGCGAAGAGCAACAGCTCGGCCTCCGGCAGGATTGACCAGCCGGGCGCGGTGTGCTTGAGCAGACGGCGTATTTCCTCGCCCACCGGGGTGCCGCCCGGTTCGCGCAGCGTCACCAGCCGCCGGCCCGCCGTGGCCGGCTCGTTGCACAGGCGATGCGCCAGACGCTCGAACTGGGTCGTCTTGCCACAACCCTCAGAACCTTCGAACGTGATGAAAATGCCGCGGTTGATCTGGTCCATGCGAACGGGTTCCGTCCCCTGTAAGACAAGCCGCCGCGTGTGACAAACGAAAACGGGATGCGGAAGAGAGATGCGGGATGCGGGATGCGGATGAGAGCTTCGCGTTGCGGGATGCGGGTTGTGAAGGAAAGTGGCGAACGCGGTTCCTTCCAGGTTGACCATGTGCTTCAGTCCGCGCATCCCGCATCCCGCATCCTTCTGCCGCATCCCGCATCCTTTCATGAGCATTTACTTCCTGGACCTCGAATCAAGCGACGCGGCTTACTTCGAGTCGGCGTTCCCGGGCGAGGACCTGCGCCTCGCTCACAGCCCGCAAGAAGTCGGGGCAGACGCACGCGTGATGTCCCTGTTCATCCGCACGCGGGTGGATGCCGCTTTCCTGGACGCCCACCCGGCGCTGCGCCTGATCGCCACCCGCTCGACCGGGGTGGATCACTTGGACCTCGCCACCTGCCGGGAACGCGGCGTGGCCGTGGCCAATGTTCCCAGCTACGGCGAAAACACCGTGGCCGAACACGCTTTTGCGCTCATTCTGTCGCTGTCGCGGCGGCTGCGCGAGGTGGTCACAGACCTCTCGAAACCCCGACAATTTTCCTACGAGACGGTGCGCGGCTTCGACCTCAAGGGCAAAACGATGGGCGTGATCGGCGCGGGCCGTATCGGCCTGCACATGGTCCGGCTGGCACGGGCCTTCGGCATGAAGGTGCTGGCCTTCGATCCGGTCGCGCAATCCTTCCTGAGCGACCTGCTGGACTTCGAGTACACCTCGCTCGACCGCCTGCTGGCGAAATCGCACATCATCTCGCTGCACACGGCGCTGCACGAATCGACCCACCACCTCCTCAACCGGGAAACGCTGGCGCGCTGCCGGCGGGGAGTCCTGATCATCAACACGGCGCGCGGCGGACTGGTGGACACGGAAGCCCTGCTCGAAGCGCTGGAAAGCGGCCAGGTCGGCGGCGCGGGGCTGGACGTGCTGGAAGACGAGAGCGTGTTGCAGCAGGAGGCAGCCAAGATCATCACCTCGCAAATTATCGACCGGCTCAAAGCCGTGACCAGCACCTCGGAGGTTCACGAACAGGACCCGGCCCGGGTCAAGGAGTTGGAAGGGCTGCTGCGCAACAAGACGCTGCTCGCCCGGCCCGACGTGGTGTTCACTCCGCACGTGGCCTTCAACAGCGTCGAGGCCGTGGAGCGCATCAACGCGGTGACGGCGGA
This sequence comes from uncultured Chthoniobacterales bacterium, assembly GCA_964245965.1. Lineage (GTDB taxonomy): Bacteria > Verrucomicrobiota > Verrucomicrobiia > Chthoniobacterales > SZAS-18 > CAWCJJ01. Next base: position 91,636 of record CAXTOP010000003.1, on the reverse strand, counting down.
GAACATCCGCGCCTTTTTGCGCGGCGAGCCGATCAATCTGGTGGGGTGAACCGGAGCTTTTCGCCCAGCTCGGCGATCATCTCCGGCGGCAGCAGCGGGGTCGCCCCGGAGTGCGACGCCACGTAGGCGCCCAGACGGCAGGCGCTTTCCAGCACGGTTCGCGGTGCCACCCCGCACGTCGTCCCGATGATCAGGCCCGCCATGAACGCGTCGCCCGCGCCCACGGTGTCCCGCACGATGGTGGGCGGAGCCGGGACGTGGACCAGGGGGGCGTGGCGATCCCACCAGGCCGCGCCGTTCGGCCCCATCGTCACGCAGATCCGGCTGACTCCCGTCACGTTGGCGAACACGGCGCACGCCCGCGCGACGGCCTCCGGGCCGTCCGGTTTGCTCGGCGTTAACTCGCCGGTTTCGATCCAACCCGCGAGTGCGCCCACCTCGTCTTCGTTGAGCTTGACGACATCGGCGCGCTTGGCGAAATCGACGATGCGTTCCGGATCCACGAACGGAGGCCGCAGGTTCACGTCGAAAAACTTCAGCGGCCCCTTGAGCGCCAGCAGTCGTTCCAGTTGATCGCAGTTGTAGGGCGAACGGCTGGCCAGCGAGCCGTAGATAAAGGCGTGCCCGTCCGACACCGCGGCAAATGCTTCCGGCGAGACGATGATTTCATCCCAGGCGGTTGGTTGCACGAGTTGGTAGGTCGCGTTGCCGTTTTCATCCACGGCACCGATGACGGTGCCGGTCTCCAAGCCGATACGCGAGCGGGTCACGTAGGAGACATCGACGTTTTTGTGTCCCGCCACCTGGAGCAGTTCGTCACCCAGCGGATCGCGTCCGACCGAAGAGATTAGCGCTGCGGCTGCGCCCAACTGCGAGAGGTGGGCGGTGACATTGAAAGGCGCGCCGCCCGCGTGCCGGCCCGATGGTAAGCAGTCCCAGAGGATTTCGCCGAAGGCGTAAAACTTGTCGTTCATTGGAGAGGGGAAGACGAAGGAATGTGTGCTAACAGTGATGCGAAAGAAAAGGTTTTTTCCTCCAGTTAATCCCCTCGCATCCCCCCATGAAAGTCGGCGTCTTCTCCGCGATTCTCCAGAACCTTCCTCTCGTCAAAGCCCTCGGGCACATCGCCGGTCTGCGGTGCGATACGGTGGAACTCGGCACCGGCGCTTACCCGGGCAACGCGCACTGCCACCCTGCCGAACTGCTCGCCGACCCGGATAAACTCGCGGAGTTCCAGGCCACCGTCGCCGCGAGCGGGTTGACGATCAGCTCGCTCTCCTGCCACGGCAATCCGCTCCATCCCGACCGCGTCATCGCCGACGCGCATCACGCCGCGTTCCAGGACACCGTCAAGCTGGCGGCGAAGCTGCGGGTCGAGGTGGTCACCACCTTTTCGGGTTGCCCGGGGGACGGTTCGCCCGGCGCGCGGTATCCTAATTGGGTGACGTGCCCTTGGCCGCCGGATTTCCTCAAGATCCTCGATTACCAATGGAACGATGCGGCCATCCCCTACTGGAGCGAGCAGGTGAAGTTTGCCGCCGACCACGGCGTGCGCAAGATCGCGCTGGAAGCGCACCCGGGCTTCCTCGTTTACAATCCCGAAACGATGCTGCGGCTGCGTGATGCCACGAGCGAGGTGCTGGGGGCAAACCTCGACCCCAGCCACTTCTTCTGGCAGGGGATCGATCCGGTCAAGGCGGTGCGCAAGCTCGCGGGAGCGATCCACCACGTCCACGCCAAGGACACGGGGCTCTACCCGGTCAATGCCGATTACGACGGCTACCTGGACACCAAGCCCTACAGCGACGAAACCCGGCGCTCGTGGATTTTCCGCACGGTGGGCTACGGGCACGGCACGGCGTTCTGGACGGATTTCGTCAGCGCGCTGCGGATGGCGGGTTACGACGGCACGTTGAGCATGGAGCACGAGGACAGCCTGATGTCGCCCGCGGAAGGATTGCGCAAGGGAGTCGAGTTCCTGCAAGGGATCGTCCTGCGCGAGGCCAAGGGCGCGGTGACCTGGGCGTGACCTGCGACTGCGCTTCCTTCTAACGCGCTCTGGGAGGGACCCGCTCCGTCGGGTCCGCCGGAGCCGTGGCTACACGGCACCGGGCGTTGCCCCGGCTCCCCGGACCCGACGGAGCGGGTCCCTCCCAGAGCGCGTTAGACGGTGAGGCGGTAACTTGAAAGCGCCACGACACGCCTTACGCCCCGCGGAGAAAAATGCGGTGCTGGTAGCGCCGGCTTTGCGCGGCGGAGAGCGGTGGGAAAGTCGGCAGCGCGTTGAGCACTTGCGCATCGACGAAACGCCGCGCCGCCGCCTGCAACTGCTGCCAGCGTTCCCACGGATGGTCCGGTGCCAGGGCCACCTGGGTCAACAGGCTGCGCCATTCGGTCATGGCCCGTTCCAGATCACCCAGGCTCAGGCTTTCCGTGAGCAGCCGCGCCCGCGCCGCCGGGTTGGCCACCATCTCGGTGACCATCTCCGCCGCGCCGTCGCCGTAATCGGTGGGCACGCCCATCTCCAGATAACCGGGATGATCCGCGCGTCCGTAAACCCTTGAGCAGAGCGTGCCCAGCCGCCCGCCGTAGGGATTTTCGCTCTCGGCGGTGAAACGATGTCCCGCCCGCAGGTTCGCCAGATCGTAGATCAGCGTCTCGATGGAATAATCCTTTTCGACCTGCTCGAGCGCCGCCGCGACCGCTAGCCCTTCCCCGTGATTGAAAAAGCTGAAGATGGTCCCGCGCAGGGTGGGCGTCCCATCTGCCTCGATGAGGCCCAGCTTGCGCCAAGCCAGGGCGGGTGTCATCGCCGGGTCGGACCCTTCGCAAGCGGGAAGTTGCGGGCAGTGCTGGCAGCAGGCGGGATAGTTGCGGCGCTCGGCGGAGTTCTGCATGGCCACGCCGGCCGAGTCACGTCGGGCTTTGACCGGCACACCGCGATAGTCGATCTGCGCGGTCAACACGCCGCTGCGCTCCACGACGCCGGCCAGTTCCCCATCTCCTCCGGCCAGCGCGGGCACCAGCGGCAGGATGCGCTCGTTGAAGACCGTGCGGCCCAGGCGCCCGCCCGCCGGGAAGTTGCGCCCCTGCCACGCCTCGCCGCCGACGGCTTCGAGTTGGGCGCGCATCCCCTTGACCAGACGCACCTCGTGTTCATTCAGCGCGACGGCCAGGGGCAGTTCGCGGCCGTAGGACCAGGCACCTTCGTCGTTGTGGCGCAGTTTGCACAAATTGCCGCGTCCGAGGCCACGCATGTACTCGGCGGAACGCGTCGCCGGCAGGAACCCACCCGGTGCCGATGTTGGAATCATCAACTCGCCCAGCGGAATGATCAGCTCCGGGCTCTGCGATTCCCATCCCCCACGGGAGTTCAGCATCTCGATGCTGTGCGGACGCGCCAGGCGGCTGCGCTCGGCGTCCACCCACAGGCCGCAGGGGCGGGGGCCGTCCGCCACGCTGCGCTCGGCTCCCAGCGGGACGTTCTGCACGCTGAAGAGCCGCCGACAGAGATCGGCCGCCGCCGCCAGGGGGATCTGCTCGCGATTGGCGACTGCTGCGCCCATGACGGAGATCAACGTCGGCCAGTCGATCTGGTTGGCCCGCTTCAGGTTCTTGGACCGTGCGTCCGCCAGTCTCGGGCGGCCCGGGGCAACCAGCACGTAGCCGCAGTCATCGAGACCCCGGCGCCCTGCCCGGCCGAACATTTGCAGCAATTCCTCGGGCAGCAGGTGCCGCTCGAAATGCCGCACGCTGTAGCGCGTGTCGGTCACAAGCACGCTGCGCAACGAGAAATTGACGCCGGCGGCCAGCCCGGTCGTCGCCACGACGGCACGAAGCTGACCCGCTTTGGCCAGGGGTTCGATCAACCCGGCGCGCGCGGCGTAGCTAAGGCCGCTGTGATGGAACGCGATGCGCTTGCGCAGCAGCTTGGCCAATTTTTCGCCGGCGAGCGCCGTCTGCTCGGCGGAAAGCGACAGGGGTTCGTCCACCGGCAAGGCCGCCGCCAGTTCACGCGCCAAGTCCTCGCTCGCGGCGCGGCGAGGGCAGAAGATAAGGATTGGGGCCAGTTCGGCCAGCAGGGCTTTGGCGACGAAGCGAGCCCAGTAGCCGTTGATCGCCCGCGGGTCCACGTGGAAGGGCAGCCCGTCCAGCACCGCTTCCTCCAGTGGCACCGGCCGTTCCTGGTGGACGACCAGTTCGACCTGCCGGCCGAGGCGCGTCAGCCACGCGGCCACGTCGCCGGGATTGCCGACGCTGCCGCTTAGGAGTAAAAGCTGCGTGCCGGGAGGAGCCAGCGCCAGGGCCAATTCGTAGTTCGCGCCCCGGTGCGGATCGCCGAGCATCTGGTATTCGTCGATGACCAGCAAGCGCGGCCCCTGCCGCCGAAGGAGACGGCCGCGCTGGGTTTCCAGGGTGGCAACGACCACCCGCGCGTTTGGCCGCTCGACCACGTCGCCCGTGCAAATGCCCACGTCCCAACCGGCGGCACGCCACTCGGCGAATTTGTCGTTCGCGAGCGCCCGGGTCGGCACGGTGAATACCGCCTGGCCACGCAACGATGGGTAAAGCAGTTCGAAGATGTACGTCTTGCCCGCGCCGGTAGGGGCGTGGACCACCACATCACGCCCATCGCGCAACGCACCAACAGCCTGCTGCTGCCAGAGATCGGGGATACGAAGAGTAACTTCTAATCCCATGGCGGGGTTGATCGAGCTTGCTGCCTTTATCCTTGTTTCCCTGTAGTCGTGTCAACGGCCAACAACCATCGGCTACGGCTAAAGATCAGGCCACAGCGACTTCGACCAACTCGGCGCTGGATTGCGGCTCCGGGATGGGCATTCCTTCTTCGCGTAAAGTTTCCAGGTGAAACACGATGGCTTCACGGATCAGAGCCACCACTTCAGAACGGCTATCTGCCGCTGCCACGCAGCCAGGAAGGTCGGGCACATAAGCTCCGTAGCTGGCGGGACCCTGCTCAATCACAACAGTGTAGGACATGGCATTATTCCTTTAGCCCGGCTTGCTTAAGAATGCTGTTAAATGTCCCACGCGGCACTTCAATGCTAGGATGACCTGCGATAGTCACCAGCCCTGGCTTTCGCGGGTGCTTGTAATGGCGGTGGCTTCCACGGACCCGGACGATGTGCCAGCCATCCGCTTCAATAAGCTTGATGGCGTCACGAACTTTCACCCGGAGGATGGTGGAAAGCTAATCTCTTGTCTTGGCCAGCTTTGGATGCTTCTGCTGATCGATCATGTCGGCAACGATGTTAAGCGACTCATTCTTGATCGGGTCGATCGCCTCGGTGTTCTTGCCGTTGCCCGCGTCCTCGTCGGCCAGGGGGTCCGCGCCATCGTCTTCCGTGGAAGGAGCGGGAGTGGCTTTGGGCTCAGCCTTGTCTTTATCTCCGTCCTTTGCCTTCGCGTCTACCTTGTCCTTCTTCTCGACGACGCGCGCCAGTTTCGGCTTGTCCACGTCGGCCAGGGTAAGCTGGTAGGCTACCGGCATCTGGACATGCCGCCCTGCCCGCTCGGCCTTGATGTCTTCCACGCGCTTTTTGTCGGCGGCCAATTCACTCTGACGCTCGGCCTTGTTGAGCGAGAGTTTGTTGCTCGCAATCCGTTCGTCCATCTTATCGATGTCCTGCATCAGATAACGGAATTCTGGATCGCTTTTCACGCGGGCCGCCGAACGGGTGCGAAGGTCGGCCACGTCATAGCCGGGAGCCGGCCACTTCTCGTAATCGGAGGGTTTTACCTCGTCGTACGGCAGCGGGAACTTTAAGGCGTCCTCGCCCACGCTGTCCAGATGAGCGTACCGCGAGGGCAGGACGATGTCGCTCTCCACCCCTTTGAGCTGGGTGGACTGCCCGGACGGGCGATAAAACTTCTGGATCGTGAGCTTGAGGGCGCCGGCCTCGGTCATCTTCAGACCGAAGGGAGACATGAAGCGCCCGACTTCCAGCAGCGTCTGCACGGTGCCTTTGCCGAAGGTGCTCTTGTCACCTACGATCATGGCGCGCCCGTAATCCTGCAACGCACCCGCGAAAATCTCGCTGGCCGACGCGCTGATGTGGCTCGTCAACACGACCATCGGCCCGGAGTAGGCGATGCTCGGGTCCTTGTCGCTCTGGACCTCGATGTGCTTCTGGTAATCCTTGGACTGCACCACCGGTCCTTTTTTGATGAACAGCCCGGTGAGGTTGATCGCTTCTTCCAGCGATCCGCCGCCGTTGCGCCGCAGGTCCATGACCAGACCGGTGATGCCTTCCTTGTTCAACCGCCCGAGCAGAGCCGCCACGTCGCGCGTGGTGCTCTTGGGCTTGGCGCTGTGGGCCGAACGGTCCATGTCCGCGTAGAAACCCGGCAGGGTGATCCACCCGAGCTTGTCCATCTGGCCTTGCGCGTTGACGTGCTCGATGATCTCCGCTTTCGCTTCGCCCTCGGTCAGTTTCACCTCGTCGCGCTGAATGACGATGATCTTGCGTTTGGACGTGTCCGTGGTGCCGGCCGGAAGCACCTGGAGGCGCACCTGCGTGTTCTTCTTGCCGCGGATCATCTCCACCACTTTGTCGAGCTTCATGTCCATGGCATCGACAAAGGCGTCGCTGCCTTGCGCGACGGCGGTGATGCGGTCGTCGATTTTCAGCTCGCCCTCGGTCGCCGCGGGACCGCCGGGGATCAGTTCGATGATCTTGGCGTAACCGTCCTCGCTGCGCAGCATGGCACCGATGCCCACCAGGGACAGGCGCATGTTGATGGAGAAACTATCCATCTCGCTGGCACTCATGTACTCGCTGTGCGGATCGTAGGACAGCGCCAGCGCGTTGAGGAAAAACTTGGCCTCGTCCTCCTTGGTCTGTTCGTGGATGGAACGCAGCAGGCGGTCGTAACGCTTCGTCACCGTCACCTCCGGCTTGTCGATGGGGTGCTCGCTGAGGCTTTCGGTGAGCAACTCGTTCTCGATCCGGTCGTGCCAGAGGCTGTCCGCCTCGTCCTCGTCCTTGGGCCAAGGGCTCTTCTGGCGGGAAATCTCGATGGAACCCTTGCCGCCGAAATCGAACTTTTCGTTCTTGACCAGGTCCTTGATCTTGGCGACGCGGGCCTCGACGCGCTTGAGGTAAAGATCGTAGATAACGTACGCCGGGGACACGTCGCCGAGGAAAATGTCGTCGTCCAGCTCCGTGTTGTACTTGCGCTCGAACTCGGCGATGTCCTTTTGCGTGAAGAACAGCCGGCCGTAGTCCAGCGACTCGACGTAGGTGTGCAGCAACCGGGTGGACATGGTGTTGTCCAGGCTGTGCCGGGTGTAATGGAGTTGCTCCAGCGCTTTGGCGACCGAGATGGCGATCTGGCCGGGGTCGGCTTCGGAGGCGGCGCGGGCGGGGGCGGCGCTTGCCAGGAACAAGGCCGAGGCGGGAAGAAGGAGCGCACCGCCAATGAGCGCCACAGAGAGCGGGAGTTTCGTCATGAACCGTGAAAGGTAGCGAGTTTCGTGCGAACGCATATTAAAGATGCAATTTGTTGCGAGCGCAACCGGCGGGGTTGCGGGAAAGTGCCCGGCATGGTTGTGTGCCCCCACCGTAACCCCCGAGAAAAAGGATGAGCGAAACCACGCAGACCGACATCAAAACCTACACGGGCGGGTTTTTTCAGACCAACGCCTACCTGTTGCCCACTCCCGGCGGTGGCCGGCTGCTGATCGACGCTCCCGAAGGCAGCGCCGCCTGGCTGCGGACCCTCGGGGTCGGCGGCCGGGAGCCGGGCGCTCCAAAACTGGACGCCCTGCTGCTCACCCACGCGCACATCGACCACATCCACGACGCGGCGGCCATCGTGCGGGAACACGGCTGCGCGCTGTTTTACCACGCCGACGGGGTGCCGCTGCTCGCGGACCGCATGGCCTACCGGCGTTTCGGGTTGAGCATCGATTTTGAAACGGTGACCGGCGGTGAGCAGATCACCGAAAACCCCGGGATGGACCTTGGGGGCATCCGCTTCGAGGTGCTGCTTGTGCCGGGACATTGTCCGGGCAGCCTGTGCTTCCTCGACCGGCCGGCGGGCCGATTGTACGCGGGCGACGTGCTCTTTGCCGGCTCGGTGGGCCGGACCGATCTGCCCGGCGGGGATGCGGACCTCCTCATGCGAGGCATCCGCGACAAATTGCTGCCGCTGGACGACGCGATTGTCGTGCTGCCCGGCCACGGTCCCACCACCACGATCGGGGTCGAGCGCCGCACGAATCCCTACCTCCGATCGCAGGAGCTTTGGAGTTAGACTCACGGCCGGCCGCACGGGCGGGAGGAAGGAAAAACCGGGAAAGGTGATGCCGGTTCAGACACGCAGTGCCCGGCAGCGTTCAATCCGAACCGGCAGGCCGGGTGCATCCAATCGCCGGGTGACGAAGTACCTTGTCCGTTCGAACCTTCCGCCGGGTACGAAGATTGGCTTTTTATCCCTATGCGCTTCCGGCCCTTTTTGACTTTTTCGCTGTTCGTCTGGTTGGTTTCGGCTTCTCCCCTGCGGGCGGCCAATCCACTCCCGACGGCAAAAATCCCTTCCGCCTCCGCCGACCTGTCGCCGCAGGATGTGCTGCGCCGGGCGATCGAGCCCACGGTCAACCTCTTCACCAGCGAGCCGCCGGGTACCGCGCGTGCTCTCTCCGTGCGGTTGCGCCTGTTGGAAGCCACCAACCAGCCGCCCGAACTGCAAGGCGCGCGGCTGCACCTCTATTGCCAACCGCCCGACAAGCTGCTCATGCAGTTCTTCGCCCTGGGGCAGACGACGACGATCTCGCGCCAGGGCCAGAGCGTGTGGGCCGCTCCGGGTTCGAGCCTCGCGCCGGTCCTGGCGAGCACGCAGACGATGCGCATCCCGCGCGACGAGCAGGAACCGCTGGCGACCTTGCGGCTGCCGGTCCCGCTCAAGCTGTTTTGGTTGTTCTTCCGCTTCGTAAAGGTGCGCGACGGCGGCGAGGCGATCCTCGACGGCCAGGTGTGCCGCCGCCTGGAAGTGGACGCGCCGGAGAAGGAAGACCGCGGAAAATTCGTGCGGCTCTGGGTTCGCTCGGACAACTTCCGCCTGGTGCGGATGGACTGGCAGGGGCCGGCGGACCACGTCAACCTCGCCGTGGAGGAATACAACCTCGTCCCTTCGCTGCCGGCGAGCGATTTCCAACCCGACGCCAACACGAAGGCCGACCTGCTCGACGTGCCGGTCAATCGCTTCCGCCCGTTTATGACACAGCTGGGTAAGGAAGAGGAAAAGCGCAAGAAGGCCCTGCGCACGGTCTCCGCTCAGTAGGGCATTCGGTGACAATCTACCGGTGTTTGCTTGCCGGGAGGGACCCGCTCCGCCGGGTCCGGGGAGCCGTGGCTACACGGCACCGGGCGTGGCCCCGGCCCTTGCGGACCCGATGGAGCGGGTCCCTCCCGGCAAGTTAACCTGATTTAGGTGAGGCCGCGGCCTATTCCGCGTCGTTTTTGACTTCGCTGCGGGCGCGTTCCCGGTCACCGAGTTTGTTGTAGTTCCAATAGGCGATCTTCAGACTGCTCTTCAGACGCAGATCACCGCCGTCGGCCATGTGCCACTGCCGTAATAAATAGGGCGGTTTGGCGTCGAGCAAAAAAGCGTCCTTGCCGCCGCCGTAAGTGACGGTCACGGTGATCGTGCCTCTGGCGGGATCGGTCACGTAGCTCACCTGGCCGGGAGCAAAGCTCAGGGTGTCGCGTTTCGAGTTGATGACGCTCTTGGTGAGATGGATGGGGAAACTGCCCTGGCCGGCGGAAAAATCGATGGTGCGCACCATGGCGGGCAGTTCCTCGTAGAAGCATCCGTCGGCCGGCGGGCGCAGCACTTCCTCGCCGCCTTCCATGCCCTGCCAGTACGTCCGGAACTCGTATTTCCAGGGCGCCGCCGGCTCGTCGGGTCCCTTGGCTGAGGCGCGCAGTGCTTCCTTGAAGGTGTTCCCGCAGGAATCGCCGCTGGTCATGGACCATTTGATCAGGCTGCCGTCGGCCACCCTCCAGAAGGCGCTGTGCATCTGCTGGAACACGTACAGCCCGGTGGGCACGTGCAGGATCTGGTTGAGCTTGATGACGGGGTACGTGCCCGGCTGCTGCCAGTTGTCCGCTTTGACCATGCTGTTGGACGCGAAATCCTCGCGTACCAGGATGTGGATGACCTCGCACGGACGCGCCTCGCCCTCGCGCACGATCCGCGCGTCGTAGGTGTTGAACTCCGCTTTGCCGTCCTGCCAGTAGGCGTCCGCCAGCCACGCGGCGGCGTGGGTGAACCCAGTCGGCGCGGAGGCCGGTGTCGGCGCGGGAGCCGCCGGAGCCGGTGTCGCTGCCGGAGTGTTCCGGGGACGGGCCGGCTTGGCCGGACGCGCCGCCACGAGGACCAGTGCGCAGCAGCCCCAGGCCAGTACCCGCCAGCCAGAAGTGTATCGTCCGCGTGCGGGATCAATCATGGCGGCAACATCCCGGCTTTTACTTCAAGATCAACCTTCTCTCCCGCGCCGCGGCCCGAGCTTGCGAGGATGGGCGGGCGGAACCTTCTGCAAGGGCGGTGTCGTCAGCCTTCCACCCACACCGCGTTGAAGTGCGAGCACTCTTCCTTGATGCGCTCGACGATCTCGGCGCGGCGGTCCGCCGCCCAATCGGGGAACACCTGCCGCCAGCGTTCCTCGCCGGGGAGGTAAAAAGTAAACGGCCGGCCCGGGCGCGTGGGCGGGTCGATGTAGATCTTGAAGCAGGCACCGCGCTCACAATAGTGCAGCGCGCGCCAACTCATCTCGATGTTGAAATCCGCGATGTCGAAACCGATAAGATCGTAAAGATACGGCATGGCTCTGAGCGTTCAGGCGTTCCGTGCTGGAATGACTTTCATATGACCTAGAAGTCGGTCGAAAGTCAAACCCGTTTCGGACGTTTGCACCACAAATCCAAGAAATCGCACGCCGTTTTTTCAGGCGTCGGTCACGGCCCCTCTGGAAGCCGGGGAAACGACGCGCGCGTACTTCGCCAGCACCCCCCGCGTGTAGCGCGGCGAGGGCGGCTGCCAGCTCTTGAAACGCGCGTCGATCTCCTCCGGTGACACCTCCAGGTCGATGCGCCGCGCGGCGGCGTCGATGGTGATCGTGTCGCCCTCGCGCACGATGGCCAAGCCCCCGCCGCGGTAGGCTTCCGGGGTGATGTGGCCGACCACGAAGCCGTGGCTGCCGCCCGAGAAGCGCCCGTCGGTGATCAACGCGACTTCCTTACCCAAACCGCGTCCCATGATGGCGGACGTGGGCGAGAGCATCTCGCGCATGCCGGGACCGCCCACCGGTCCTTCGTAGCGGATGACGATCACGTCGCCCGCGACGATGGAGCCATCCAGGATGCGGGTCAGGGCGGCTTCCTCGGATTCAAACACGCGCGCCCGGCCGGTGAAGCGCAATCCTTCCTTGCCGGTGATCTTGGCCATCGCGCCTCCGGCGGCCAGGTTGCCGTAGAGCACCACCAGATGGCTGTCGGCCTTGATGGGATCGTCGAAGGAGTGAATGATCGTCTGCCACTCGGGGTAGGCGGGCGCGTCGGCCAGATTCTCGGCCAGCGTCTTGCCGGTGACGGTCAGGCAGTCGCCGTGCAGCAGGCCGCGATCCAGGAGCCTCTTCATCAGCGGCACCAACCCGCCGATGGCCACCAGTTCGGACATGAGGTGCTTGCCGCTGGGCTTGAGGTCGGCCAGCACGGGGACGCGTTTGCCGATCTCGGTGAAATCGTCGAGCGCGAGCGGCACTTCGGCGGAGTGCGCCATCGCCAGCAGATGCAACACGGCGTTGGTCGAACCGCCGAGCGCGATGACCACGGTGATCGCGTTCTCGAAAGCTTTGCGCGTCATGATGTCGCGTGGCTTGATCCCGCGGGCGACGAGTTCCAGCACGGCGGCGCCGGCGCGGCGGCAATCCTCCTTTTTCTCCGGCGACACGGCGGCTTGCGCGCTGGAATTGGGCAGGCTCATGCCGAGCGCCTCGATGGCCGACGCCATCGTGTTGGCCGTGTACATGCCGCCGCACGACCCGGGGCCGGGGATGGCGCATTGTTCGATCTCGGCGAGCTGCTGGTCGTTGATCGTGCCGGCGGCGTGCTGGCCCACGGCCTCGAACACGCTGACGACATCCAGGTTCTTGCCGTTCAGGCAGCCGGGCAGGATGGTGCCGCCATAGACGAACACCGCCGGGCGGTCCAGCCGCGCGAGCGCGATCAGGCAGCCGGGCATGTTCTTGTCGCAGCCGCCGATGGCCACCAGGCCGTCGAAGCCTTCGCAGCCCGCCACGGTCTCGATGGAATCGGCGATGACCTCGCGCGACACGAGCGAGTATTTCATGCCTTCCGTGCCCATCGAGATGCCGTCCGAGATGGTGATGGTGTTGAAGATGACCGCCTTACCCCCGGCGGCGTCGGTCCCGGCGGCAGCTTCGCGGGCCAGGCCGTCGATGTGGGAGTTGCAAGGCGTGACCTGGCTCCAGGTGGAGGCGATGCCGATCTGCGTCTTGGCAAAATCCTCGCGGCTGAAGCCCACGGCGTGCAGCATGGCGCGGCTGGCGGCGCGCTCGGGTCCGTCGAGCATCAGGCTGGAATGCGGACGGCGGGGGGATTCGGTTTGGTTGGTCATGGCGTCGGAATTTCGAGCTGTTTGCAGGTGGAGCGGACGGTCCCGGTCTTCACTTCGCGGTGCCTGGGCACGGGCACGACCTTGCCGTTGGCGGGATTTTTCCAGAGGGTGTGGTTGCCGCCTTCACGTTCGTGGTGGCAGCCGTGCGTGCGGAGGTGACGTTGCAGGTCGAGAAGTTTCACACGGTTGACTGCCGTCGAAGCTGACTGAAGAAGGGTCAGGCGGCGCGTTGGAGTGAGAAAGTTTCCCGCACGGTTGCTCGAGTGTGGGGCTGCTGGCGACTTTGGTCGCGATGGTAGCTTAGAACCAGTTCCAAGGCATCGAAGAGGTTGGCGCGGGCCTCGTCCAGCGTTTCCCCTTCACTGAACACTTCGGGTAGTTCCTCGAAGGTGCAGGTGAAGCCGCCTTCTGGAGCCGGTTCAAACACGGCGGTCAAAGTGGGTGCATCCTGATGGAGAGTGTTCATATTGGCTGTAAATTAGGCGACTACGGAGCGCACGGAAGAAAAAGCCTGCCAACCCCTTTTTCCTATCCGCGTCCGGCTGGCGGCTAAAGCTTAGTCCTTGGCAGAGGTGGGAGATGATGGCTGGCCGACGAGGCCGAAGCCCAGACGGTAGTTGTCCAGCGCCACCCATTCGCCGGGGCCGGTGGCGGGCAGGGTGAGGTCGGCGTTGTCGTCGCTGAAGGTGATTTCCGCGCGCGGTTCCTGGAACCAGATCGTCAGGTAGGAGTCGGTGAGTTTCCAGGTGAGTTCACGCACGGCGGAGTACGCCGGATAGGTCCACGCGACCTTGGCTTCCTCCAGGTGCCTGGCGTAGTCCGGAGAGTCCAGGGGGTAATAACGTTTCTGCCCCAACAGCGGACCGACGATGCTCCCCTTGTTCAACTGGTATTCCTTCTCGGCCGCCGGCGAGCCGAAGCGCGCGATGGCCTTGGTCTCCGTGATGCCGACCAGATCGTACATGCGCCATTCCCGCTTGTTCGGCGGCGGGATGCGCGAAAGCTGATAGCGGTAGGTCGCGGGGATCAGCATGCACCCGCCCGCAACGGCGATGATGATGCCGATCACGTTCAAACTGTGACGCGTGCGGGTCGTCCGGATCGGCGGCTCCGGCAGCGTGCGCCAAGCCTTCCTGCTCACCGGCAGGTCCCTGATCGGTCTTTCCTCGTCCTTCATTCTTGTTTGCTCTTCTTCTACCTTCTACCTTCCGCCTTCCCAAGAATCCGCTTTGACAGGGGTATTCGCAACCTCTTAAGGTGCCTGCCCGCTGCAAGCGGGGATTTTGCCTGGCTTTATGAACAAGTTCAAAGTGTTGGTGGCCGATCCCGTGTCGGCGCGCGGCGTCGAGGAAATCAGCAAAGGCGGCTTGCTGGAAGTGGACGTCCATGCCGGCAAGACGCTCTCCGAAAGCGAACTGATCGCCAAAATTCCCGGGTATTCCGCCCTCGTCGTCCGCAGCCAGACCAAGGTCACCGCCAAGGTGCTCGAAGCCGCCACGGATCTCCGGGTTGTCGGACGCGCCGGTGTCGGCGTGGACAACGTGGACGTGGAGGCCGCCACGCGGCGCGGCGTCATCGTGATGAACACGCCCGACGGCAACACGATCTCGACCGCCGAACACGCCTTCACGCTGCTGGTCTCGACGGCCCGGGCCATCCCGCAGGCGCACGCCAGCATGGTGGCTGGCAAATGGGACCGCAAGAAGTTCGAGGGCGTGGAGCTGTACGGCAAGACCCTCGGCATCCTCGGCATGGGCCGCATCGGCAGTGAACTGGCGCGCCGCGCCATCGCCTTCGGGATGCGTGTCACCGCGTACGATCCCTACCTCTCGGCCAGCCGGGCGCGCGCCTTGCAGGTGGAACTTTTCGAGTCGCTGGACGACCTCCTGCCGGGCGCGGATTTCATTTCCATGCACATGCCGATGACGGCGGAAACCCGGCACATGCTCGACGCCCGCCGGCTGGCCTTGTGCAAGCCGGGAGTGCGCATCGTCAACTGCGCGCGGGGCGGGCTGGTGGAGGAAGGCGCCCTGCTCGAAGCGTTGCGCAGCGGCCAGGTCGCCAGCGCGGCGCTGGACGTGTTCGAGGTGGAGCCGCCGCCGGCCGAGTTCCCGTTGCGCGCGGAGCCGAATGTCGTGCTGACGCCGCACCTCGGCGCGAGCACCGCCGAGGCGCAGGAAAGCGTGGGCATCGAGATCGCCCAGGCCATCCGCGCGCTCTTGCTGGAGGGCATCGTGCGCAACGCCGTCAACCTGCCCAGCGTGGACGCCAAGACCCTGGCTATCATTGGGCCGTATCTGGATTTCGGACTGCGGCTGGGGAGGTTCCTCTGTCAGGTCGCGCCCAACCGGCGCACGGACAAGATGACCATCAACTACTCCGGCAAGGTCAATGAGGCCGACACGGGTCCGATCACCCGGGCGACCGTGAAGGGCTTCCTCGAAGCGGCGGTCGGTGTCGAGGCGGTCAATCCCGTCAACGTGCTGGCGCGGGCGCGGGAACGCGGCCTGCAGGTCAGCGAGACCCGCCAGAACGTGCCGGGGGATTTCACGGATCTGCTGGAGGTCACCGTCAGCGGCGAGGGCGGCCAGCCGGTGAGCGTCGCGGGCACCTTCTTCGGGAGCAAGCCGCGCATCGTCCAGATCAACGGCCAGCACATCGAGGCCAAGCCCGAGGGGGTTCTTCTTTTGTTAGAAAACCGCGACGTGCCGGGCATCGTCGGCAAGATCGGCAGCCTGCTCGGGCGGCGCGGGGTGAACATCGCCACGATGAGCCTGAGCCGCGACGCCGAGGGCGGCAAGGCGCTCACGGTGCTGAACCTCGACGGCACGCTCGACCCCGAGACGATCGCGCTGATCTCCAGCGACCCGGATATCCTCAGCGCGCGGGTGGTGTCGCTTTAGCAAGCGGCCAGAGATTTTCTCGTTTCCAGTTTCGCCACCCTATACACGCGGAAATGGAAACGAAGGCATCGATGCCGCGAAAGAGTGGCGTGCCACTCCGGTGCGGGCAAGGGAATGGAATACTTGCATTAAGTGCACACTTTTGTCCCTTCCCGAACCGGGTAGGCCAGGGGTAGGATAGGTTGGGGGAGACATGATCTTTTACAAGGTGATGGCTGCCTCCTTGTCTCCCCACTGGACAACGAGGCAGGCAGTTTGAAGCTGCTCCTTCCAAAGCGCGTACAGAAACTTTCCTTCTGCGCTCAGGATGACAAACAAGGGGGAGCGGAAGCCCTTTGTCTATTCAGGCTCTGAGGCTGCTTCCCAGCAGGCGGGTCAAGCCGAGCGCTTGGCAGAGCAGCCAGCCCTGCGGCATTGTTTCCATTTTCCTGGATGTAGGCAGGGGAAACGGGAAACGGAGACGAGCGGATCCCTTCGTTTCCATTTCCGCGTCTATAGGGTGGCGAAACTGGAAACGAAGATGGCAGGAGTGACGGGTCTCTCGAAGAATCGCGGTTTCCTCTGGCGTTCACCTGTGGCTAAGTGATGTCTTCCTCGTGACCCAACCTTCCGCTCCCCCCGCCCCGGACCACCCGCTGGCCAACCCCGACCCCGAGCAACCCGCGCCGCCCGCCAACGAGGCTGCAGGTGGCGGCAGGTACCTGGTGCCGGGATTTCTCATCCTGGTGGCCTGCCTGCTGGCGGGCGAGGCGCTAAAAGCCTCGCTGCACCTGATCCTGCCCGGCAATATCCTGGGTTTATTCATCCTGCTGGCGCTGATGGCGACGGGGATCGTGCCGTTGCGCTGGGTCGAAGCGGCCGGGCGCTGGCTGTTGTTCCTGCTGCCGTTGTTGTTCGTGCCGATCTTCGTCGTGGCTCTCAAGAAGGCGCTCCAGTTGCCGCAGGGGACGGGGTATTTCGCGGCGGTGTTCTGCGCGGTGTTCCTGTCGTGGGCCTGCGTCGGCCGCCTCGCGCAGAGGCTGCTGCCACGCCAACTCACCCCGAACGTGGAAGACGATAGGATTGCCAAATGATTGGCTACTTGTGGCACGCCGCGCTCTGGAGCCTGCTGACCATCGGCAGCTTCTTCGCGGCCCGTCAGCTCTTTCTGCGGGTGCGTTCTCCGCTGCTGCACCCTGGTCTGCTGGGCATCTTCGGCGTGGTGGCGCTGCTGGAGTTGACCGGGCACGCCTACGCGGACTATTGGCGCGAGACGGCCTGGATCAACTGGCTGCTCGGTCCCGCCGTGGTGGCGATGGCCGTGCCGATCTACCAGCTGCGCGGACTGATCCGCGTCAACCTGCGGCCTTTGCTCGTCGTGGTCGTCGCCAGTCTGGTGCTTGGGGTAGTGAGCATGACGCTCATGCTGGCGGTCGCACGCGCACCGAAAGCGGTGGTGGCCGCCGGCACGTTGAAGTCGGTGACGAGTCCCGTGGCGCACGCGCTGGCGATTGATGCCGGGGCCTCGGACCCGGCGGCCATGGCCGGCGTCATGCTGGCGGGCATGTTGGGGGCGTCGGTCGGTCCGGGGGTGCTAAGTTGGATGCGCGTGCGCGATGAGCGTGCAGTGGGTTTGGCGATGGGCTGCACCTGCCACGGCATCGGCGTGGGCCGGGCGATGGAGATCGGCCAGACGGCGGGAGCTTACGCCTCGCTCGGGATGAGCGGCACCGCGATGCTCGGCGCGGTGGCTCTGCCCTACGTCATGCGCTGGATCCTGCAGGGCTGAACCGGCGCGAAGCACCTTCGTACAAAAGGTAGGGATGGCTCTCCGAGCCGTCCGTGGTTTCGCCTGGTCGGGCTCTTGTCTTATAACAGCCTTTTCTCCCGCGGCACGCTGAAAAGTCGGACGGCTCGGAGAGCCATCCCTACCTTGGCACGAGGCGCTTCGCGCCGGCGTCGATCGTTATAAGGGAGTTGAATATTCGTTCGATTGGCCGCATGAATACCCCTTTACGGGGGATTGCATGGCATGACTGAAAACGGGAGCGGCAAGGCGGTGGGAAGTTTCCAGTTCCGGTTGAACGGACAACCGGTGCGGGTGGACGGTGTCTCGCCCAACGTTACCCTGCTGGATTTTCTCCGCGCGCGGGGCTGGCGCGGCACCAAGGAAGGCTGCGCGGAGGGCGACTGCGGCGCGTGTTCCGTGGCGCTGGTCGAGCGCGATGCCGCCGGCAAACCCTGTTACCGCTCGATCAACAGTTGCCTGGCCTTGCTCCCGATGGTCGCCGGCCGCGAGATTGTGACCGTGGAAGGGGTGCGTGGCCTGGCCAATGGCTCTGCCGCCGCCGCGAACGACTCTTCTCTCGCCGGTTTGCACCCCGTGCAACGCTGCCTGGTCGAGCGGCACGGCTCGCAGTGCGGGTACTGCACGCCGGGGTTCGTCATGTCGATGGTCGAAGGTTACTACCGCGACGACCTCAAGGAACAGTGGCAGATCAGCGACCAGCTCAACGGCAACCTGTGCCGCTGCACGGGCTACCGGCCCATCGCCGCCGCCGCCGCCGCGTCGCTCTGCGCCTCCTCCCGGTGCGCTCCGCCCATCTCCGACCCGTCCGCGGCCGACGCGCCGGCGCTCGACTACGCCGCGGACGGCCAGCGTTTCCACCAGCCGGCCACCCTGGCGGAACTGCTGGCGTTGCGCTCGCGCCATCCGCACGCCGCGCTCCTGGCCGGTGCCACGGAACTGGGTTTGGAGGTCAACAAGAAGTTTTACCGCTTCGAGACGATCATCTCGCTGGCCGGCGTGCGCGAGTTGCAGGAGATTCGCCGCTTGCCCGAAGGTGGGTGGAGTTTGGGAGCAGCCGCGCCCTTGACCCGGATCGAGGAAGCATTGCGCGCCGTCGCCGAAGCGCCGAACACCCCGGAGGCCGCGCTGCTCAAGATGATGTGGGTTTTCGGCGCGCGCGCGATCCGCAACCGCGCTACGCTCGGCGGCAACCTGGGCAACGCCTCGCCCATCGGCGACCTGGCCCCCGTGCTGCTGGCGCTCGACGCCCAGGTCGTGCTGCGCTCGCACGAGGGCGGCGAACGCATCCTGCGGCTCGATGACTTCTTCACCGGTTACCGCCGCACCGCGATGCACGCGAGCGAGATTATCTACGCTGTGCGTATTTCTTCTTCGACTTGGGAGGGACCCGCTCAAGGCAAGAACGGTACCAACGGACACCATCCAGCCTCGGGTGGCTGCCGCCTACTGGACTGCTTCAAGGTGTCGCGCCGCCGGGAGATGGACATCTCCATCGTGTCGGCTGCCTTCCGCATTGATCTGGATACCCGTAACAGGGTCGTGCAAGCCCGGCTGGCCTATGGCGGCGTGGCCGCCACCACCGTGCGTGCCCGCCGGACGGAAGCCGCCCTGCTCGGCCAGCCGTGGAACGAGGCAACCCTCGCGCGGGTCCTGCCGATCCTGTCCGATGAATTGCATCCCATCAACGACGTGCGCGGGAGCGCGGAATACCGGCGCGGGTTGATCACCAGTCTGCTCGAAAAGTTCTTCGCACTGGACGGCAGCCCGGAACCACTTGCCATCGACAAGCGGCCGATCACCCAGCCGCCCGCGCTGCTTCCTTCCAGACCGATCCCGCACGAGAGCGCGGTCGGCCACGTCACCGGTGCCGCGCAGTACGTCGATGACCAGCCCGCCCGCGTCGGTATGCTGGAGACCTGGCCCGTGTGCGCTCCCCACGCGCGGGCAAAAATCCTGAAGCGTGATGCTACCGCCGCCCGGGCGATGCCGGGCATCGTCGCCGTGCTGATGGCCGAGGACGTGCCCGGCGAGAACGACGTGGGCGCGGTCCGCAAGGACGAAATTCTGCTGGCGGACAAGGAAATTTCCTTTCACGGGCAACTGGTCGCTTTCGTGGTCGGCGAGTCGCGCGAGGCCTGCCGGCTGGCGGCGGAAAAAGTCCACGTCGAGTACGAACCGCTGGCGCCGATTCTCGACGTGGCCGACGCCATCGCGGCGGAGAGTTTTCACACCGTGCCGCACTGCATCCGGCGGGGCGATGCCGCGGCGGAGTTCGAGCGGCTGCGGAACACGGAGACGCACGCCGCGACGTTCGAGGGCGAGTTTCGCTTCGGCGGCCAGGAACATTTCTACCTGGAAGGCCAGGCCGCCTGGGCCGAGCCGGGCGAGGACGGCGAGATGTTCGTGCATTCCTCGACGCAGCATCCTTCCGAGATTCAGGCGGTGGTGTCGCACGTCCTGCACGTGCCGCGGCACAAGATCACCGTCCAGAGCCCGCGCATGGGTGGGGGCTTCGGCGGCAAGGAAACCCAGGGCAACACCTGGGCCGCGGTGGCGGCGTTGGGCGCGCTGCACACCGGGCGTCCGGTCCGCGTGCGGCTCAACCGCGACCAGGACATGATCCTCACGGGCAAGCGCCACCCGTTCCTGGCGCGCTACGAGGTCGGCTTCGAGCCGGATGGCACCTTGCGCGCGTTGCGGGTGGACCTGTACTCCGACGGCGGTTGGGCGCTGGACCTTTCGACGGCCATCACCGACCGCGCCATCCTGCACCTGGACAACGCGTACTACGTTCCCAACGTCGATCTCTCCAGCCGCGTCTGCAAAACCAACGTGGTGTCGCACACCGCGTTTCGCGGCTTCGGCGGTCCGCAGGGCATGCTGGTCATCGAGGAGGTCATGGACGGCGTGGCCCGGCACCTGGGATTGCCGCCCGAGGAAGTGCGCGAGCGCAACCTTTACCACGGCAGCGGCGAGACGAACACGACGCACTACGGCCAGCCCATCGGCGACAACCGCGTGCAGCGCGTGTGGCACGAGTTGAAGGCCGGCAGCGACTTCGAGGCGCGCCGTCTTGAGGCGGACGAGTGGAACAGGGAGCATCCGCACACCAAGCGCGGGTTGGCGATCACGCCGGTGAAGTTCGGGATTTCGTTCACCATCAGCCACCTCAACCAGGCCGGCGCGCACGTGCTCATTTACCAGGACGGCAGCGTGCAAGTCAACCACGGCGGCACAGAAATGGGTCAGGGCCTGCACACCAAGATGCTGACGGTCGCCGCGCGCGAATTGGGCCTGCCGCCGAGCGCGATCCGCATGATGAAAACGCGCACCGACCAGGTGCCCAATACCTCGCCGACCGCGGCCTCCAGCGGGTCGGACCTGAATGGTCAGGCGGTGAAAGCGGCTTGCGTGATCCTGCGCGAGCGGCTGGCACCCGTCGCGGCGAAACTCCTGGGCGATGCCGATGTCACCTCAGCCGGGGCGGAATTGATCTTTGCGGACGGACATGTGTTCCATCCGGGCCAGCCTGATCGGAAGGTGGCTTTTGGCGAGGTCGTTCTGAAGGCTTATCTCTCGTGCGTCAGCCTGGCGGCGACGGGTTACTACGCGACCCCCGGCATCCAGTACGACCGGGACAAAGGGCGGGGGACCCCTTTCTATTACTACGCCAACGGCGCGGCGGTCAGCGAGGTCGAGGTGGATGGCTTCACGGGCGCGCACCGGTTGCGGCGCGTGGACATCCTGCAGGACGTGGGCCGCTCGTTGCACGAAGGGGTGGACCGCGGGCAGATCGAGGGCGGCTTTATTCAGGGAATGGGTTGGCTGACGTGCGAGGAACTGCGCTGGGACAAGGAGGGGCGTCTGTTGACGCACGCGCCCAGCACTTACAAGATCCCGGCTTTCGGCGATACGCCGCCCGACTTCCGGGTCAACCTGCTCACCGACGCCGCCGAGGAGAAGGTGATCGGCGGCAGCAAGGCCGTCGGCGAGCCGCCGTTCATGCTGGCGATGTCGGTACGCGAGGCTTTGCGCGACGCGGTGGGTGCCTTCGGTAATGGCGGTCGTGTGGAGCTGCCTTCCCCGGCAACTGGTGAAGCAATTTTCCTGGCAAGCCAGCAGCAACGAAGGGCGAGTAGCTTACGGCAAAAAGCTGATTCGGATGCTCTGCTTGCTGTAAGCGCAGGCTAGTTGTTGGGAAGCCTGGAAAAAGACAAACGGAAGTCAAGCCCTGGAGGATGCCATGTCTGGGCTATTTGGGTTGACAGCCACGCGGCGCTCGCGTGGTATGACCACCAAATCCATATCAGCCAAAGGCAGCGCACCCAAAAGTACCTGATCGCCCATGACCAAAGCTCCGCCGAAGCCTACCCGGTTGCCAAAGCGCATCTCCACGGGGCCAACGTAGGGCACCGTGCGCCGGCTGCCATCTGCGACCACAACAGTCTGACGATCGTGTTCCTCCAGCCGCAATGCTTCGGCGATGCTGTGGGGCAAACAAAGGTGAACAGAGCCAGTGTCTGCCAAGGCCTCGACTTGGATGGATGGCAGTTCGGGATGGCGCGGATTGCTCAAGGTAAGCATAACGTATGAAAGGTACACAGCGACCGATCTATGCTACGTCTTGGAACGTGATCAAACAACCAGGAAGGTAAAACGCGGCAGTTCAACTCTCGGGAAGCGCCGCTTTGATCAGGCGTTCTTCATTTGCTTAATGTTGTCCCTGCGGGGTACGCCGCCACGGCTTCGATCTCGATGAGCCAATCCGCGTTCACCAGGCCGGCCACGCCCACCGTCGAGCGGGCCGGTTTCACTGGGTTCTCCGCCGTGCCGAAAAATTGCCCGTAGGCCTCGAACCAGCCGGGATAATCGAAGCGGCCCTCCTTCGCCTTGTCCGCCGCGATGTACACGCGCAGGTAGATCACGTCCTTCAAGCCGAGACCAGCCTTCTTGAGTTGCACTTCGATCTGCCGGAGCGCGCCCGCGCCCTGGGTTTTGGTGTCGCCGTAGCGCTCCCGCGAACCGGCGGGAGCCTTCTCGTCCAGCAGCGGAGGCACCGTGCCGCTGGTCATCAGCAGGGCCTGCCCGGACGGCACGGCGACGGCGGCGGAGATCGGCGAGTTCGCCGCGCCCGGCAGGAAGGTCACTACTGCCTCGGGTATAACCGCCGGAGTGGGTTCCTGCCCGTGGATTGCCGAAATCATCAAACCGGCCGAGCTGGCCAGGGTAAAGAGAAGCGTCTTCATGGATGGTAAGTCTAAGCGTGTCCGGCTTTTTCGTGCAAGGAGGCGACGACCGACTTGGCGGACTCGAAGGCACCGGCCATCCAACCGCCGAGATAGGTCAGATGTTCGCCCGCGAGATAGAAAGGGCCGTCCGGTTCGTTGAGGATCGGGTAGAGCCGTGCGCGGGCTTCCTCGCTCCAGCTTGCCCACCCACCGAGGTTGTACGGGATGCGCTGCCACGCTACGGAGAAGGCACCGCCGGCAAATTCCTTCGGGTACTGTGGATGGATGCGCCCGCCCTGCTCCAGGGCGTGCGCCAGACGGTCCGCCGGCGCGAGTTTGCCGACCTGAGCCGCGTCGGGTCCGAAATGGTAGTAGCCGACCATCACCCCGCCACGCGTGCCGAGGTAGTCCGTGTTGGGGTAAAAAATCTGCGTGATGTTCTGGTCGGTCCAACTGATGCCGCCGTAGATGCGGTCGTCCTCCTCCCAGAAGCGGCGGCGGAAGGGCAGGCCGATCTTGCCGACATCCATGTAGGGCACTTCCTTGATGGCGTCGCTCACCGCCGGCGAGAAGTCCGCCGGGATGCCGCGCAGCACGCTCAAAGGGATGGTGCAGATGCAATAATCCGCGTGTGCCTCACGGGTGGCGTTGTCGCCTTCCAGCAGATCGGCATAGACCACGCGCACGCCGCCGCCCGCGGTGCGGCGGATCTCACGGACCTCGGTGCGGTAACGGATGCGGTCGCCGACGCGCTGCTCGAACGCGTAGGGGATGCGGTCTATCCCGCCGACGGGTTGGAACATCGTCGGCTGCTGGTCGAACTGGCGCTCGAAATCCAGGTGGTGCCCGAAGCCGGCCTTCAGGACGGTTTCGAAATCCAGCGGATCGGTGAGCCTGCCCGGGTGTGACC
The DNA here is from genome assembly GCA_964245965.1 of uncultured Chthoniobacterales bacterium. GTDB lineage: Bacteria > Verrucomicrobiota > Verrucomicrobiia > Chthoniobacterales > SZAS-18 > CAWCJJ01. The sequence continues at coordinate 68,143 of CAXTOP010000003.1, read as the reverse complement.
CGGCGGCTGGCAGGTCGTCGTAAACGTACCCGCGGCTTTCCGAGGTCCGGTTGAGCGAACCGCTCTTGGCTGCGGCCGGTTTGTAAACCAGGTCCGGGTTGAGTCCGCCGTCGTCGCGCAGGAACTCGATGAGGGCTTCCTTGTCGTCGTGGTTGAGCGGCCGGTCGAGCGCGTCGCGGCTGGTGGCCTTGGCGAGCAGTTCATCGACGTAGCCGCGGGTGTCCGCCCGGGCCTCGCGGATGCGAACCCGGCCAATGCCCTTGACCTGGTAGTAGGCGCTCTCGTTGACGTTGTTGAACACCTCAACGGGCACGCCGAATTCCTTGCAGTACCCCAGGGTGCTCGTGTGATGGCCCGGGATGCGCGCCGGCCCGGCGTTCATGTAGAAACCTTCGGGAAAACCCGACGTCTGTTCGGGGCCACCGACTTCCGTTTCACGGGTGCCGCCACGCACGGTCCAGCAGCGCCCGCCGGGCCGGGAGCGGGCTTCGAGGATTTCGCAGGTGTAGCCGAGCTTGCCCAGTTCGTAGGCCGCCGACAGGCCGCACAACCCGGCCCCCAGGATCAGCACGCGTTTACCGCGTCCGGGCGCGCCGGCGCGGCCTTCCCCCGGACCGCCGCCGGGGGGCGTTTTGGTGGCAGGTTCCGCGGTGTCGGTGGATTGAGCCGTCGCCGAGGAGGCTTTTGCCAGCAGTCCCAAAGCGAACATAGCCCCGGTGGCGGCCCCGCTGCCGTACCGTCCCGCCCGCGTGACAAACTCCCTGCGTGTCATCTTTCCCATGCCGTTCATCAAAGGCGGAACGGTGAGGCGAAGACAACAAAAATCCGAGTTTGTTTCCTGGGCCGGGGAGTATCCCACTGTTCACAGAGAAAATTGTTTCCATAAAGCGTCGCGTTCCTGCCGGGTGATGATTTGCTCGCCAGCGAAGGGAGCCGATTGACGCAGACGAACGTGTCGCTCCTCTCTTCCGGTTAATACGGCTACCGTTTCCTCCAGACCTGCATCGAGGATTGTTTGCCATTCATCGAGCGTGGCTTGCACGTTCGACGAGCACTTCAACTTCCAGCGTGCCAGGATCTGCCGCGCGGTGCCCAGCAGTTCCGGCCGTTCCCTCAGCCGATCAGCAATGATCTCTCCCAAAGCCAGACTGCGGGCGTCGATGAGCGTGTGACCCGCAAGTTTGGGTTGTTCGTTCATGACCGGTCTTGTTGCTCGCCAGGAGAGATGATGGCTGACAACCTACCCCGCCACAATGGTGTTGCGGATCACGCCGATGCCGACGATCTCGGTCTCCATCACGTCGCCGGGCTTGAGAAACTCCGGCGGCTTGCGCGCGAAACCCACCCCGGGAGGCGTGCCGGTGGCGATGATGTCGCCCGCTTCCAGCGTCAGGCCCACCGACAGTTCCGCGACGATGCGCGGCACCTTGAAAAACATCTCCTTGGTGTTGGCTTCCTGCTTCACCACGCCGTTGATCCGCGTAAACAGCGGCAGGTTGTTGAAATCCAACGCCTCCTTGCCCGCTCCGGCTGTGACCACGATCCACGGCCCCAGGGGACCGTGCCCGTCGAGGCTCTTGCCCTTGAACCACTGGCCGCCGTGCTTCGTTTGCTGCACGTCCCGCGCGGTGGTGTCGTTGATGACGGCGTAGCCCAGCACGTGGTCGAGCGCCTGGTCTTCCGGGATGTTCTTGCCGCGCTTACCGATGATGATGGCCAGCTCACCCTCCCAATCGATCTTGGTGGAAACGTTCGGGTCGTACGGGATGGTTCCGTAAGGGGCGTTGATGGTGTGCGAACCCTTGGTGAAAAACACCGGGTGCTCGGGCAGTTCCTTGGGCGTGGTGGAAGCATTGCGCAGACCTTCGCCTTCCTTGAAATGCTCCACGTAGTTCCAGCCGACAGCGTAAACGTTGCGGGCCGGCGTCGGGATCGGCGCAAGCAGCTTCACGTCTTTGAGCAAGGGGCCATCCTCGGGTCCGGCCTGGGCCACTAGCTCGCGCACTTGCGCCAGGGCCGGATCGCCTGCGGCGATGAGCGAGAGCATCAGCGAGGGATCGAACGGCAAGGTTTTCCCCTGCCGTTTTGCCGCCAGGCCGAGGTCCACCACGCGGGTACCGTCCGGGTGCAAAGCTCCGACGCGAGGAGCGTCCGGTTGCTCGGGCGGAGTGAACGTGAGCAGCCGCAACTCGCCGGCAGCCAGCGGCGGGGAGGAAGGTGCGGGCTGTGGATCGGCAGCCGCCGGGGAGTCGGCGGCCTGGGCACCCACCTTGGGAAGCAGCGCGCCGGCCAGGGTGACGGCGCCAAGTTTCATGAAGTCGCGTCGGGAATTTTTCATTGGCGAGGGAAAGTGTACACCAGCAAAGGGCAACACCAGGTCACGCCTTCCCTCTTGTATCGAAGCCCCTCCGCTCACCGGCGGGCATCAATCTGAGAGCGTGTATAGATGCTAACCCTTCGCCACCTTCTTCTGTCATCCCGAGCTCGGCTTTGGCCATTTTTGAAGAGAGGAGCGGGCGGGTAAACCGTGAAGGAGTTCGCCACCCAAAGTGACTCCTGCGCAAGCGGGCGTGCGGCAGGCCGCGTGGTGCCAAAAGGCGAAGCCTGCGGCTCGCGCCCAGGTCATGGCACTAGGGCGCGCTTGGAGGGATAGTGCTCGTAGGTCTTCTTCTCCAAAACTTCGCGCAACTGCACGACCGCCGCGTGGCACTCGGCGAACGTGTTGTACAGTGGCACCGGGGCCAGACGTATAGTGTCGGGCGCACGGTGGTCAGTGATGACCCCGGCATCCTTGAGCGCCCGGCAAATCCGGCTGGCTTCGGGGTGAAGCACCGCGACATGCCCACCGCGGCTTGCCGCCTCGCAGGGATTGCCAAAGCGGACCGCGTCGGCAGGCAAAAGGGCGGTGACGAGGTCCATCAGGTACTGCGTCATGGCCAGCGACTTGGCACGGATGCGCTCGATCCCGGCCTCCAGGGTGAGGCCGAGCGCGCCTTCCAGGGCCGCCAGACTCAATACCGGGGGCGTGCCGACCTGCAAGCCGCCCGCGTCACCGGCCGGGCGCATCTCACGGCCCATGTCGAACATGGTCTCCTTGTGCGAACCCCACCAACCGGCGAGGCCTGGAGGACGGGTGAAGTGCCGTGCGTTGAGGTACAATCCGCCCAGCGCCCCCGGGCCGGCGTTGAGGTATTTGTAGTGACACCAGAAGGCGAAATCCGCTCCTGCCGCGGAGAGGGCATGCGGCACGACGCCGATGGAATGGGAAAGGTCGAAGCCGAGCGTCACCCCACCGGTGCGGGCGGTGGCAGCGAGCAGTTCCACGTTCACCAATTGACCGGTCGTGTACACCACCGCCGGCAGGACCGCCATTTGCAGTGACCCATCCTCCCGCAGCCGGCGGGACGCTTCCGCCTCGTCGAGCAGCCCATCCTCACCGGGCGGCAGCATCACCAATTGCTCCGCCGGGTCCAGCCCGCGCAAGCGCAGGTGGCTTTGCACCGCGTACAAATCGGAGGGAAATTCGCCGCCGAAGACCAGGATTTTTGTGCGCCCGCCCGCCTCGCTGCCAGCCCGGTAGAGCGTCGCCAGGAGTTGGTGCAGGTTGACGGTGGTCGAGTTGGCGACGGCGACCTCGCCGGCCTGCGCACCGATCAAGCTCGCGACCTGCCCAGCCAGACGCTCCGCCAGGGTGAACCACGGCGGGTCGCCCTCCAGCCAGCCGCCGATGGCCTGCGTCTTCCACTCGGCGAGCAGCCGCAGGACGCAGGTTTCCGCGTCGGTCGAGAGCAAACCGAGCGAGTTGCCGTCGAAGTAGATTTGCCCCGGCGGCAGGTAAAATCGTGACCGGAAGCCAGCCAGCGGATCGGCTCCATCCAAGGCTCGGGCGTGTTGCAGGGAAAGGTCCATCGCCAGCCGCGCCGCTCGCCTTGATCCCGGGCGCGATTACTCGCCGTCGTTGCCGATCGCGTTGGCGGGGCAAATCTCCAGGGCTTGCTGGGCGGCGACGCGTTCCTCGTCGGTCGCCGGCTGCTTGACGAAGATCACCTTGCTCTCGTCCGCCGTGTACTGCAGCAGGTTGAAGCCGGATTGAGGTCCCGCCTCGTCGAGGCAGACATGACAGGGTGTGCAGGTATCATCGACGTACCAGGCGCCGGGCACACTTTCGGGAAGTCGGATCGAACTATCTGCCATAATACAGAAGTATGGAGTCTCTTTGGGTTGATGGATGACCGTCAGACGTGTGGAACGACCACTCTGCCCCGCAGGATTATGGTATGTGCCGCTCCTTGGCAAGCGGAAGCAGCGCGTGGACCGAGAAAACCGGCCGGGCGCGGGGCGAAGAACGCCTTTCTCGAAATTGCTTGTCAAAGCAAAGGGAGGAGCTAACGTCGCCCAACCGTCTGACGCCGTCCCCTGGCCGCGCGGCTTTTCCGTGTACGACCGACGGCAATAATCTATGGACTTGGGTAACTTACTGACCGTCGAGCAGATCGTCCCCCAGATGCACGCGACCGAACGCTGGGGAGCCATTGTGGAATTGGTCGATGTGCTGGTCAAAGTAGGGAAGGTCAAGCCCGAGGATCACGACGTCGTCCTGGCCGCGCTCAAGCAGCGCGAGGAGACGATGAGTACCGGCATCGGCTTCAGCATCGCGATTCCGCACGCCTCCAGCGACCGGGTCAAAGAGGTTGTCGCCGCTTTCGGGCGCTCCATGACGGGCATTGAGTTCGACTCGCTGGACAACGCGCCCGTGAAATTCATCGTCCTGTTTGTGGTGCCGCGTGATCAGTTCCAGATGCACCTCCGCACGCTCGCGGCCATCGCCAAGCTGCTGAACGATCGTGCGGTCCGCGAATCCTTGGGCACCGTTGCCAGCGCCGAGGAAATCCTGGCCATCTTCAAGAGCCGGGGCAGCAGTTCCGCCCGCTAAGCCTCCCGCGGTTTATGCCGACCACCGCTGCCCGCTTGCAAGGGGTGCTTGCCCGCGCGCTCGCCCGCCTGCCCGAGTCTTTGCCGCCTGGGTTCGCCGTCACGGTGAACGCCGCCGCCGACACCCGCTTCGGCGATTACCAGACCAACGTCGCGATGACGCTGGCCAAGCAGCGCCGGACCAACCCGCGCGCCCTGGCCACACAGATCGTTGACGCGCTCAACGCGGAGGAAGAGCTGGCCTCGATCAGTCTGCCGCCGGAGATCGCCGGGGCCGGGTTCATCAATTTTCGTTTGCAGCCTGCCTTCCTGGCGGCAGAGCTGGCCGCTCTGGCTGCCGACCCGGAACGCCTCGGCGTGCCCGTGCCCGAGCAGGTGCAACGCGTGGTCATCGACCTGAGCGGTCCGAACATCGCCAAGCCGATGCACGTCGGCCACCTGCGCTCGACCATCATCGGAGACTGCCTGGCGAGGGTGGCGCGTTTTCTGGGGCATGAGGTAATCACGGACAATCACCTCGGCGATTGGGGCACGCAGTTCGGCAAGGTGATCTACGGCTGGAAGCATTTTCTCGACGAGAAAGCCTTGGCGGACGATCCGCTGGCAGAATTGGTGCGTGTCTATCAGGAGTCTTCGGCGCTCGCGGCCCAGCCGGAAGATTGGCTCCTGAAACGCTGGAAGGATTTGAAGAAGGAGCAGACGGAGAATGAAATCACGCCAGAGGCGTTCGCGGAGGCTTGTGCCGAGCTTGCCGCAGAGTATCCGGCGTACATGCCGGCTGAGTGGCCCGCGCAACCGCCGAAGCAGCCCATCAACGATGTGTTCCGCTCCGAGCTGACGAAGCTCCAGTCTGGTGATGCCGAGAATCTTGTGATCTGGCAAAAGTGCGTGGATCTTTCCCGCCCCGAGTTGAATCGCATTTACGCCGAGCTGGGCGTGCACTTCGATTACCAGTACGGAGAAAGCTTTTTCAACCCGCAGCTTGCTCCGTTGGTCAGACGTCTGGAGGAAAAAGGGATTGCCGAGTTAAGCGAGGGAGCACTGGTGGTGTTCTTCCGCCAACCCGGTGAAGACCCGAAGTTGGCAGCCAAACCAACAATTATCCGCAAGCGCGACGGGGCGTTTAACTATTCGACGACTGATATCGCGACCTACGAGCAGCGCGTCAACGAGTTCCAGGCCGACGCGTTATGGTACGTCGTCGGGTCGCCACAGGCGCTGCACTTCGAGCAGATCAACGCGATCTCGCGCCGCATGGGCTACACCGTGCCGATCACTCATATTCCTTTCGGTAGCATCCTGGGTGAGGACCGCAAGATCATGCGGACGCGCTCGGGCGATAACGTGGCCCTGCGCGACCTGCTGGACGAAGCGGTTGAACGCGCGCGCAAGGTCGTCGAAGAAAAAGACGCGGAAGCACCTGAGGACAAAAAGCTGTCCGAGAGCGAAAAAGTCGAGATCGCGCGGATCATCGGTCTGGGCGCGGTGAAATACGCGGAGTTGTCCCAGCACCGGATGACGGACTACATCTTCAGTTGGGACAAGATGCTTTCTTTTCAGGGCAATACCGCGCCGTACCTGCAGAATGCTTACGTGCGTATCCGCTCCATCTTCCGCCGCGGCGGCCTGGACCCGGACGCGGCACAGAGCGGGATCGGGCCTCTGGTTCTGACGGAGGCCGCCGAAACTGATCTGACAAAGAAGCTCGCGCAATTCGGCGAAGCGCTGCCCGCGGTGCTGGATGATTTTCGACCGAACCTGCTGGCAAATTACCTCTACGAACTGGCAGGCACCTTTCACGGATTCTTCGAAGCGTGCCCTGTTCTCAAAGCCGAGGGAGTCCAACGCGAGACTCGCCTGACCCTTTGCCGGGTGACGGCGCGCGTGCTGCGCCGCGGCCTGGACCTGCTCGGGATCGAAGCGCCCGAGCGGATGTAGTTTGACCGCTGTTCACCGGGGGGTGGCGGGGACCTTGCCATGCCGCCATGCGGACCAATCCTTTGCCCCGGTGGCGCGGCTTCAACCTGCTGGAGATGTACCGGGCCGTCACCGAGCCGGTGGACTACCGCGAGGAAGACTTTCGCTGGATCGCCGACTGGGGCTTCGACTTCGTGCGGCTGCCGCTTTCCTACACCCACTGGATTGTGGACGACGATCCGGCGCGCATCGACGAACGTGGGTTGGAGCGGGTGGACCGGGCAGTCACGCTAGCGGAGCGTTACCATCTGCACCTGTGCCTGAACCTGCACCGCGCGCCGGGTTATTGCGTCAACACGGAGCGCCGCGAACCGTTCAACCTGTGGCGGGACGCGGCGGCTCAGGAGGCATTCTGTCTTCATTGGGAAACGTTGGCGCGTCGTTATCGCGGCGTGCCGAGCGAGCGCCTGAGTTTCGATCTGCTCAACGAGCCGCCCCGACCGTTTCCGACGGTGCTCCGGGGTATGGGCAGCGGCAGGTTCACGCGGGCAAAGCACGCCCGGATCATGCGGAGGGCGGTGGCGGCCATCCGCGGGGTGGACCCCGCGCGCCTGGTCATCCTCGACGGGCTCAATTACGGCCGTTTGACCTGCCCGGAGCTGGCCGATCTACCCGGTGTGGCCCAGAGCTGCCGCGGCTACGAACCCTTCGAACTCACCCACTATCAAGCCGATTGGGTGACGCGCGCCGGTCACTGGCGGGAGCCGGCCTGGCCGCTGCAACGGGATCACTTGGGGCGTCGCTGGAGCCGGACCCGCCTGGAAGTAGTCTATGCCCCCTGGGCCGACCTGATCGCTCGCGGGGTGGGGGTGCATTGTGGTGAGGCGGGATGTTATCAGCACACGCCTCACGAGGTGTTTATCCCGTGGATGGAAGATTTGCTGGCGGTGTTGGGACGCCACCACATCGGTTGGGCGTTATGGAATTTTCGCGGCCCCTTCGGTGTCCTGGACTCCGGTCGCAGTGATGTTGCTTACGAGGAGTGGAACGGCCATTTGCTCGACCGTGCCTTGCTCACGCTGCTCCAAGCATCTTGAGCACACGCGATAAGCTTTGACGCGATGTCTCTCTTCTTTTATGAAACCAGGAGCGTGAGCAAATTCTTTGCAGCAACGATCATCGTCGCGATCATGGCGACGACCGCCACGTCCGGCGTCGGCGCGACCTTCAAGCTACCCGAAGACCGGCCAGCCGTGTCATTGGCGCTGCCGGACGCGTGGCAGCCTGAGTTGATCGACAAGGGTGTCCAGGGACAAACGCCCGATGGCGACGTGTATTTCTCGGCCGAGATCACCAAGACCGTGAGTGACATGAATGCGATCATGGACGGCACCGACGCCATGCTCAAGGAGCACAAGGTCAAGCTGGACAATGCCAGTAGGAAAGAGAGCAAGTTCGACCTCAACGGCTTGCCGGCGGATCAAATGATCTACCAGGCCAGGGACGGCAAGGGACCCGCCATCGTCAGCATCACCTTTGTGAGCCTCAAGGATATGGTGCTCGTGGTCACACGCTGGACGTCGCCCGGCGGTGAAAAGGCCCACCAGAAAGAACTCACCGCAGTCGTACAAAGCATCAAAGCTCTGAAATAAGATTTCATTCCCATGCAACACCGCATCATCGGCAGCACGTTGCCCGTTCTGGAAATGACCTTGCATCCTGGGGACAGCGTCATCGCCGTTTCCGGGGAGCTGAGTTGGATGGGCAGTTCCATCCAACTCCATACCTACACCGGGCTGGGGGGCGGGAGCGGTGGCATCTTCGGCGTGCTCAAGCGGGTTGCCGGCGGCGGTTCTCTGTTCATGACGGAGTACACCGCCCAGGGCGCGCCGGGCCTCCTGGCTTTTGCCACGCGGGTGCCGGGCCATATCCTACCGATCGCGCTCGAGCAGGGTGGGGGCGGGTACCTCGTCCACCGGCACGGCTTCCTGTGCGGCGAACGTGGGATCGAGTTGAGCATGGGCTTTCAACGTTCGCTGGGCGCAGGCATCTTCGGAGGCGACGGCTTCATCCTGCAAAAGCTTCAGGGGCACGGGCAGGCGTTTATCGAACTCGATGGTGAGGTAGTGCCGTACAATCTGGCACCGGGAGAAACGCTGCGGGTCCACCCGGGCCACGTCGGGATGTTGGAAGCATCGGTCAGCTTCGACATCACACGGATCCCCGGCGTGCGGAACATGCTTTTCGGTGGCGACGGCATCTTCCTGGCGGCACTGACCGGTCCCGGCCGGGTGTGGCTGCAAAGCCTGCCGCTTTCCAACCTGGCGCACGCGCTGCGGCCCTATCTGGGCACCTCGACCACGGAAACGGTCAGCAACGCCGGTGTCGGCGGCATTGTCGGTTCCGTGCTGCGCGGCGTGCTGTCCTCAAAGTAGGCGGACGGTAGGATGCTCAGAACCTGTCTGACGAAAGCTGAGAGCGGGGATGGCGAAGACGCAGGCGGAGGTTGACCACTGGCTGGCGACAGAACCTGTCTGGCGAAAGCTGAGAGCGGGGATGGATACCGTGGCTGCTTCCTGTGTCTGTCATCCTGAGCGGAGCGAGGCACGAGCGCAGTCGAAGGACCTTCCGGTCGGCGGCAGCCATAGCTCCTTTCCAGTTGGGAGCTTGCCCTCCTGGAGACCCGCTTGCCTCCGGCGGCGGAAGGTCCTTCGACTGCGCTCGCGGACTCACTGCGCTCAGGATGACAGAAGGGGCCGAGCGGAACGGATGATCTATCCGCCCTCTGAGGATGACAGGCACAGGAAGTAGTGACAGTTATCCATACGCCTACTGAGGCTGTCTTGTAAGTCCTTCGAGGCTAAAGTAATCAAACACACCGGTTCTCAAACCGTGTACTTCTCCATGATCCAATCCGGGATGTTCTCCGCCCGGGCGGTAGCGAGATTGATCATGGTGTAATCGAAGTAGCCGTCCGCAGCTATCTTGCGGCTGGCGGCCTTGAGGATCTCGAAATGCACCGTGACGCCGTCCTTGACCACGGCGTCGATCCAGGTCCGCACGATCAGCCGTTCACCGAGCGAAAGCGGACGCTTGTACTGCACGTGTGCGATCTTGACGACCCAGCCGTAACCGGCCTTCAGGAAATCTTCCATCGGCATGTGGTAGCAGCGGGCCATCTGGTCGTAGCGCGCCGCCAGGACGTAGTCGAAGTAACGGCTGTTGTGGACGTGCTGGTTCATGTCGATGTCGTCCGGCCGCACCTGCAACTCGGTTTCGAACTTCGACTTCCCCACGGACCGGATGCTCTGGTTCATGGCAAAAGAAAAAGGCTGTCTCCACCCACCCCGGTAGGGCGGCGGAAGACAGCCTTTTGGAAAGCGGTTGCTTTAGAGGCCCGCCTCGATCGTCCGGACAAACTTGAGGTGGGCAATCGCCATCTTGATTTCCTCGCGCATTTCCTGCATGGCCTCACGGGAATTTTCCAACGTCTGCTCCGTCGCCTTCGCGTACTCGCGGCGGCGGGCGGCCCAGCGGGTGTTGAGTTCCGTCAGGTAGTTCTGCGAGGCTTGCAGCAAAGTCAAAGTCGATTCCGGCAGGCTGGCCGAACGCGCTTCCAGCTTGGCTTCGAGTTGCTTTTGCGTCTGGGCGATTTCGGCCAGAAGGATCTTCTCGGAAGGAACCGTGCGCAGACCACCGGCGAGGCCGAGCTTGGAGAGCGTCCAGATGGTCCATTTAGTGGGATCCCATTGCCAGGGCTTCACGCCGTTACGGTAATCGTGCTGGAACTCGTGGTGATAATTATGATAGCCCTCACCCATCGTGAAGACCGCCATGAGCAGGCTGTCACGCGCACTGCACCGGTCCGAGTAGGGCCGGGAACCTAAAGTGTGGCAGGCGGAATTAATGAAGAAAGTGCAATGCTGCACGGCTACCACGCGGAGGATGCCACCGAAGAGGAAGCCGCCGAGCGCGCCAACCCAGCCGCCACTCACCAACGCGCCGAGGGCGGCGGGCATGACGAAACCAACGATGACCGCGATCCACTGGACGTAACGGTCCTGGAAACGCACCAAGGGGTCCTTCTGCAGGTCCGACACGTTGGTGTAAGGAGCATCGTTGTGGAGCTTGAAGAGCAGCCAGCCGATGTGCGCGTGGAAAAATCCCTTGTTGATGCTGTAAGGATCGTCGTCGTGATCGACATGCTTGTGGTGTTCACGGTGCTCGCTGGCCCACATGAGAACCGAGTTTTCGAAGGCCGCCGCACCGAAAATCAGGGTGAAGAGCTTCACCGGCCATTTGGCCTGGAACGCGAAGTGCGAGAACAAGCGGTGGTAACCCAGGGTGATGCTCATCGCCGTGAAGACGGACATCACGAAGAAAAGAGCGACGTTAAACCAGCTCAGGCCGAAGAAATAAATGTAGGCCGGAACAGCGGTGACGGCGAGAAAAGCGGTGCCGATGAGGAACGAACTGGTTGTCCAGTTGACGCGTTCGAAGGGGATGTTGCTGAAAAGCTTCTTCATTGAGAGGACGTTAGGTAGGATTGTGGGTTGACAACCCTGTGAGCAAAGTCGCCCGCATTTAACTCCACTTCCCCTTCACTGGCAATCCTTAATCTTCGTTAAGAAGATGGAAGCCGATCCGGGCAGCCTGTTTTTTGGCGGCGGGTGGCCGGCGGACTCTTGCCTGGCAGGCATTTCCAAGCTAAAGCAGGCGTCCTTTGCTTGCTCCGCCTCTTCCACCAGCCCCCTCGCGCCGTCGGCCGGCAACGGCTTTCCTGTTGTCAGCCACGGTTTTGTGGGGTCTCAGCTTTCCCCTGGCCAAAGCGTTGGTACTGGCCCAGCGGGAGTTGCTGCCTCTGGCGGACAGTTGGTTCCTGGCAGCGTTGTCATTGACCTTCCGCTTCGGTGTCGCTTCGATGGTGGTGGCGCTCGGTTCGATGCAAACTCTGCGCGCTCTGAACCGCAGCGAACTGTGGCAGGGCTTCGGCCTCGGCCTCTTGTCGGCCGGCGGACTGCTCTTCCAGATGGACGGGCTGAGCTACACGGCGGCTTCGACCTCGGCGTTTTTGACCTCTTGTTATTGCGTCATCATCCCGGTGAGTGTCGCCGTGCAGCGCCGGCGTTTCCCGCCGCTGCTGGTCGTGGCGAGTTGCGGGCTGGTGGTCGTCGGCATGTCGCTGCTGGCGGGTCTGGATTGGCGCACGCTGAAGCTGGGCCGGGGAGAATGGGAGACGGTGCTGGCATCCGTGTTTTTCGCGGCGCAGATCTTCTGGCTGGAACGACCGGTCTTTGCCGTCAACCGCACGGCGCACGCGACGCTGGTCATGTTCCTGACCATCGCGGCCATCTGCCTGCCGGTGACGCTGGCGCACACCCGCGCGCCGCACGATCTCGCCGTGGCGACGGTCGGGAAACCGGTGATCCTGGGTTTTCTGCTGGCGCTGACGGTTCTCTGCACCATCGTGGCATTTTCGGTGATGAACCACTGGCAACGCTTTTTGGAAGCGACCGAGGCCGGTTTGATTTACTGCGCGGAGCCGGTGTTTGCGAGCTTCCTGGCGTTGTTCCTGCCGGCGTGGTTCGGCGCGATGAGCGGCACCTTTTACGCCAACGAAACTTTGACCTCGCGCACGGTGGTGGGCGGTGGGTTGATCACGGTGGCTAACGTGTTGATTCAGCTGCGGCCCAAGGTCGTGACGCCGATGGCTTCGCTCGACTCTGCGGTCCCGCCGCTCGTACCAAGGTAAAGACTCGCTCTCCGGGCAATCCGCGGTTTCGCCTGGTCCGGCTTTCGGTGGTCGCCTTGTATTCTACCGGGCGTTGAGGATTCGGATCGCTCGGAGAACGAGTCCCTACCTTGGTTTGGATGCCGCTACGCGGCGGCAGGCAGCAGGATGAAGCCAGTGTCAAGGTCGCCGATCACCTCGCTGCGGCGTCCGGCGTGACGCCAGTGATGCAGGCCGATCAATGCGCAGACGAAAGCGTCCAGCCGGTCTTCGGCTGGCTTCGTCCAGGCGGCGGAAAGAATTTCCTCCAGCTCCGGGGTGGCTTCGAACTCCGGGAACGAGATGCGCAAGCATTCGCGCAATAGTCCTTGTAATCGTGTGAACTCCGCGCGCCGCGCCGCGACCGGCCCGCGTTTGTATTTGACGATGCGCGGTAATCCCAGCAGCCGGATCATCGCCGGGTGCGGGAACACTTCCACCGCCAGTCTCGGCGCTTCCGTCCATTCCCAGCCGACCGTGAAACCGCGCGGCAAAAGCGCCTCCACCAACCGGAGGGGACGCGGGCAGCGGGTGGCGTTCGCAGGGTGCGCGCCGGCGTGGAACCGGCCGAAAAGCGTGTGCGTTTGCCGATCGACCGGACGGCTGCCGGTCGCGTTGGGACAGATCAACGGCGCGTCGAAGAGCAGCAGCACGGGCGTGCCGGGCGGCGGCACGCATTCGTCCAGCCAGCCGAGCAACGCGCCGTCGCCGTACAGGTGCAGCGAACTGGCGACCCGCGTGTGACCAACTGCATCCGCCTCGATCAGGCAAATGCCATCCCCTTTGTGCTCGCCCCAGGCCAGGTCGATGCCGATGATCCGCATCGGCGCGGTCAAACCAGCAGCGTTTCCAACTCGGCCACGCGGCGGGTGAACAGGTCCAGCGCGGCGTTGATCGGCGCGGGCGTTGACAGATCAACCCCGGCTGCCTGCAACGTTTCCAACGGGTACTGCGAGCCGCCCGATTTCAGGAAGCCGAGGTAGGCATCCACGTCCGCCTGCCCGCCGGCGAGCACCTTTTGCGACAGCGCGACCGCCGCCGAGATGCCCGTGGAATACTTGTAAACGTAGAACGCGTTGTAGAAATGCGGGATGCGCAGGCACTCCAGGTCCAATTCCGGGTCGAGGGTAAAATCCGGGCCGAAGTACGCTTCGAGCAGGCCGTGGTACGCGCTGCCGAAGGTGTCCAGGGTCAACGCCTGCCCTTCTTCCTCCATCGCGTGGATGATCTTCTCGAACTCGGCAAACATCGTCTGCCGGTAGAGCGTGCCGCGCAGGTCGTCCACCTGGCGGTTGATCAGGTAGGCTCGCATCCGGGGATCATCGGTCTTTTCGAGCAGATGGTGCGTGAGCAGTGCTTCGTTAAAGGTGGAAGCGACCTCCGCCAGGAAGATGGGATAATCGTAATCCTGGTAAGTCTGGTGGCCCTGTGCGTACCAGGTGTGCATGGAGTGCCCGGCCTCGTGGGCGAGGGTATAGACATCCGAGAACACGTCGGGCTTGTAGTTCATCAGGATGTAAGGCGGGTTGCCGTAGCTGCCCGAGGAGAACGCGCCGGAACGTTTCCCCTTGGTCTCGTAACGGTCGCACCAGCGGCCCCGGCGCAGGCCTTCGCCCAGGGTATCAACGTATTGTCCGCCCAAGGGTTCCAATGCTTCCACGACGAGGTCGATCGCGTTGTCAAAACTGGTGTCCGCCTGCATGTCGGCGACCATCGGCACGTAGGTATCATACTGGTGGATGGTGTCCAGCTTGAGCACGTGCTTGCGCAAGGCGTAGTAGCGTTGCAGCGGCTCCAGGTAAGAGCGCACGGAAGCGATCAGGTTGTCGTAAATCGTGACCGGAATGCGGTCGGAAAACAGCGCGGCTTCCAGGGCAGAGGGATAGTGCCGCGCGCGGGCGCGAAACACGTCCGCCTTGACCGAACTGGCCAGGGTCGAGGCGACGGTGAAGCGGTGGTCGGAAAATTCCTGGTAGAACTGGTGGAAAGCCGTGCGGCGCAGCGATTGGTCGCGCTTGTACAGAAATGAGGAGTACGAGCTTTGCGACAGGGTGACCTCCTGGCCGTTCTCGTCCTTGATGACCCCGAACTGCATGTCGATGTTCGTGAGTTGCCCGAACGTCTCGCGGTGGCCCGCGAGGGCGGAGGAGCCGAGCGCGAGCAGGCGTTCCTCGGCTTCGGAAAGGATGTGCGGCTTGAAGCGTCGCAGCTTTTCCAGGCGCGTCTTCCAGGGCGCGAGCACGGGTTCCGCCAGGTAAGCGGCGTAAGCCTCATCGCTGATGGCCTGGACTTCCGGGGCAAAGAACGCCGTGGCCTCGTCGATGCGCGTAAGCAGGTTCTGGAGCTGTCCCTGGCGGGAGAGATAATCGTTGTTGCTGCCGTCCTCGGAAGCCTGGAGTGAGGCGTAGCTGTAAAGACGCTCGATCTTGAGGCTGAGGGTTTTCTCCAGTTCCAGCGCTTCTTGCAGCACGCTGGCTCCGGAAGCGAGCCGGCTTTTGAATTTCAGGAGGGCAGGATAGTCGGCGCGGACCGTTTCGAGTTCCGTCTGCCAGGCGCTGACGTCGGGGTAGAGCAGGGTCAAATCCCAGGTGTCGGCAGCCGGGATGTCCGCGCGGGTCGGGATGGGGCGCGCGGCGGAGGCGTCGGCTTCTTCCTTGAGGAAAACCAGGGGTAATTTAGTCATGGTGTGTGTTGCCTGAAGACATAGCAGAAAGCGGGGCGCAGGACAAACCGGCAGGTCGTTCCGGCGCGCAGCGCCTTCGTCTATCGCGTAATCCCTAAAAATGCTGAAAGAACGGCGTGCAAGGGGAACCGACAGGTTCCGGCGCGAAGCGCCTTCGTACCAAGGTAGGGACTCGCTCTCCGAGCGATCCGTGGTTTCGTCCGGTCCGGCCTTTGTCTTTGCTGGCGGCTTTGTCTCCGGCAGGACGCTGAAAAGTCGGATCGCTCGGAGAGCGAGTCCCTACCTTGGTCGAAGGCGCTTCGCGCCAGCTCAGGGCAGCTTTAACATGTGTGGCCAATCTGATATTTTTTCCACCAATCCGGCGCGAACAGGATTTTGCAGGATGTACGTCGATTTCTCGGTGGTGCTTTCTGCTGTCCGCAACCGGTGCTCGAAGAAACCCTGTTGCCATACGATGCCAAATGTGTGGCAGCGTAGCGCTTCCAGGCAGCAATTATTTTGGTCATGTTTTGTGCGCGCCCGAAACCGACCAGCATGTGCAAGTGGTCGGGCATGAGGAGGAACAACGAAGGAAACCACCGGTGCTGGCCATAGTAGAACCTGGTTGATGCCAGCAATCCATCGGCTACGCCTGGAACACAAAGCTGGTTCGTACTGCGCTGCTGGCAGCAAATCGTGATGAAATAGTCACACGCCGCCGGATCAACCCATGGTGGTATGTCATGTGGCAGGGTCTTCCGGCCGAGCTCATCCATGGCAGGCAACAATGTAACCCATCAACCCACCTGCCCGCCATGCATTCTGGCGGCGAGTGCGTCCGCGGTCGGCGCAACACCGCGCAGATGGGCGAAGCGTTCCTGAAATTCGTCGGGCAGCCGGACGGGCCGGCCTGCGGGCATCTGCACCAAGGCCAGCATCTGACGGCAGGTGACGAGCAACGCGCCGTCCGAGGGACGCGTAACGGTGAATCCGCACCAGAAACGGATGCGCTCGATCCGCTCCAGCCAGCCGTCGATTTGCAGGTTGTCGCCCAGCACCGCCGGACATTTGTAGTCGATCTCGGTGCGCACGACCACCGGGTACTGCTGGCTGCGCGCCATGTCGGCCAGGCTCATCCCGAGTTGCGCGGCCAGGTGCGTGCGGGCCACCTCAATGAAACGCAAGTAAGCAATATTATGGACCACCGCCGCACAATCGGTGTCGAAGAACATCACCTGGGTCTCGGTGCGGATGCGTGCGGTGTCGTCAGTGGTCTGATTCATCAAAAAAGGATCAAATCACCGCCGCGCCGAAAAAATCCATCTGCTGGAACGGGTCAGCGGCAGGATCCTCTTTGACTCGCGCGGGTTTAGCCTCGGGCGCGGGCGCAGCCGGTTCGATGACCATCCGGGCGCTGATGTCCTTGCGGGAAGCACAGAAAACTTCGAGGTCCGGGCAGCTAAAGGTGCCTTTTTCTCGAACGGTGGCAAGGGCCAGAGCGGGGGAATTGCAGTCGCTGCTCAGGTGGCCGAGCACCGCACGGCGCAGCTTGCCGCCCGCCGCGAGCAGTTGAGCGATCACGCTCGCCGCCGCTTCATTGGATAAGTGCCCGTGCCGGCTGGTGATGCGCTGCTTGACCGACCAGGGACGCTTGGTGTCGGCGGAGAGCAGGGCGTTATCGTGGTTGGTTTCGATGAGCAGAGTCGTCGCCGCACGGACCCGTTCGTGGACTAGTTTGGTCGCATGCCCGAGGTCGGTCAGGAAACCCAGAGCCGCTTTCTGGTGATGGAACATGAACCCGACGGGTTCCACGGCATCATGCGGCACGGAAAAAGTCTGTACCGCAATGTCTTTAATCTCGAAGTCTTTTCCGCTGGTGAAATATTGCCAGTTGCGGTGCTCGCGCAAAGTCCCGCTGTGCCGCAAGGCCTCTGCGGTCACTTTGTTGCAAAAGATAGGAACCTGATCGCGGCGGCGGCAGAGCACTTCCAGGCCGCTGGCATGGTCGCAGTGCTCGTGAGTCAGCAGGATGCCGTCGAGTTCCTCGGGCTTTACACCGAGTTGGGCCAGTTTGCTAGCGGTCTGCCGCGCACTCAACCCGGCATCGATCAGCAACCGGCATTGGTCGGTGCTGATCAGCGCGCAGTTACCTGAACTGCCACTGCCCAGGACGGTGATGGTGAACATGAAGTGAAAGTCAGAAGGCAGAAGGTAGAAGGCAGAAGGAGGAGGAAAAAAGGGGCGAGGTACCGCTTGTTCCCCTCAACGCCGCCAATATATGGATGTTGAGCTCACGTGACAACGCCCATCCTGTCTCCACCGTTTCTTTTTCAATTCTGCCTCTGAACTTCTGCCTTCAACCTTCTGCCTTCTCCTGCGGGGCGGGCAGCGCGAGGATGTGCTGCTTCTTGGCGTCGTAGTCCAGTGCGTGGAAGGCGCGGATTTCATCCAGTCGCCGCATGCCGTTGAGGGTGTCGAGATAGCGGGTGTAAGATTCCGCCAGCTCGGTGGTTTCCAGATAGCGGCCACGCAGGTTCGGATCGCTGTAGGCGTGCGGGTCCTGGCGGGCGAAGAGATGAAACCGCAGCCAGCGGCGGTCGGTGCGCGAGATTTTCTGCGCCTTGCGGAAGAACGCCACGAAAAGCAACAGCACCAGGTAGGTATCCACCTGGGCCTGCAACTCCAGGTTGCGCGCGAAATCCTCGCTGCCGATGGCCCGGTGCCCGCTCTGGAATTGCAGCGCTGCGTGCAGCGCATGGTTGATCTCCTCCACGAAGGCGATCAGGGAGCGGATGTTGGCGTCGTTCAGCCCCGCGCGGGGATCGTGCCGCTCCAATTGCTCGATCAGCCAGCGGGAATAATAGATGCCGACGTGCAACTGCCCGTTCACGGTGCGCAGAAACGTGCGGGCCACCTCGCTCAGCTCGCGGGCGGAAGCACCCGCCAGCCGCGAGAGCTGGCCGCAACGCTGGCGGTCGATTAGGCAATCCTCCAGGTTGATGCCCACGGCGGCGTACGTTCGCTCGAACAAACGCTGGATCTCGCTGAACAGGGTCGGGTTCATCAGTGGGTCAGGGCTAACCCGCTGGAGGGTGTAGAACCTTCGTCGAGGTTCAGGAGCCGCTCGGCCAGGTCGTTGAGCGCCAAGCGCACCTCGTGAAACTGCCCGGCCAGGTCCTTGAAGATGTCGCTCAGGCCCCACCGGCGGGCGGTCTGGTGGTCGGCGACGGCCCGGTAGCTGGAGCGGCCCATCTCCTCGTAGAACGAGCAGCCCGGCGCGCCGCGCCGGCGGCGGCGCTCGATGTTTTCGGGGAACATGCCCGTCAGGAACAGCGAATAATTTCCCACGTGCGTGCGCAGCAGGAAAGCCTGCGCCGGACTGGCCTCGCGCAGGGCCAGCAGGAGGTCGGAAACGTACAGCGCGCCCTTCTGCGCCGCCTGGTCGCCACCGGGGCCGCCCAGGCGGGCCGTGCGGGTGAATTGATCGAGCAGCGAGGCGAGGTAATCGCAAAGCGCCCGGTCTTCCAATCCCGCGCCCTTGAGCGCGTGTCTGGTTAGAATGTAAAAGAAAAACTGTGGCGAAATAGCCAGGTGGCCGTTTTGCGACAGGATGGCCTGCGTGAGCAGCGGATCGTCGAGGATGCGATCGCGCGCTTCCTCGTCGGTGAAAAGCTCGACCAAGGATACTTCCTGCCTCGGGGAGCGGGCGAGCGTGCGGGCGACAAAAGAAAAATCCGCCGCCGTGAACCGTGACCTGCAATTGGCTTGAACCACGGAGCGGATCGTAAAGCATCACTTGTGCCAAGAGTGATGATGAACCCGGTGTTGATGTGCCGTGGGGGACCCGCGACCCACTTGCCACCCCTCTGGAAGTTCCGTACTTTACAAGCCTGCCGGAGCGGGCAGAAATTAGCGGCACGCTTCGTGCAACGTTCTCCCCCCTCATGACGCCCCCTGTGAAACGATGGCTCCGGCGAGCGGCTGCCCTGCTCGGGGTGGCGGGACTCGTCGCGCTGCTGTGGGCAGGGCTGTACGTTTACGGCCACGGTTTTACCCGCCGGTGGCGCACCCAGCTCGCCGACGAATTGCGCAGCCACGGCCTGGATTTTTCCGCCAGCCGCCTCACCCTCAACCCGTTCGAGGGCCTGGTCGCCGAGAACGTCCACCTCTATCTGCTCGATGAGCACCACACGCAACTCATGTCCATCAACCGCGCGGCGGTGGACATCGATTTCCTCAAGCTCATCCAGAAAAAGCCGTTTCTCAACTCGCTCGACCTGCACGACGCGCGGCTCTGGGTGCCGGTGGACCTCGGCTATAGTCAGGGAACCGGCGGGCGCGGCGGCCGCAAGCCGGTCAAGGTCCGCTTGCGCCGCTTCCAGGCCAAGCTGATCTTCCTGCCCGGCGAGGTGCAGATCAGCCAGGCCGAGGGCGAGGTACACGGCATCCAGATTTCCGTGACCGGCTCGCTGCTGCACCCCGAAAGCTTCCGTTCCGGCACCGCGGGTCCGGCCCCAAGCCAGGAAGAACTCGAACGCCAGCACCAACTGGCCAAGACCATCCTGACGGAGATCGAGAAAATCCGTTCCGACAGCGTGCCGCCGCGGGTGGAAGTGCGTTTCAGCGGCGATCTGGCGCGGCTCGATGATCTGCGGGCCGAGATGCAACTGCGCGGCGACGGCATCCGGCGCGGTGCCTACCGGCTATCGACGTTGCGCGCGCAGCTCAACTACGAGCACGGCTCGCTGCGAGTCCCGGAACTGCAAATGGCCGATGCCCGCGGCAAACTCAGCGCGAGCGGGGACTTCAATCCCGTGGCCGGCCAGGCCAGTTTTCAACTCGACAGCGGCCTGGACCTGCCGGCGCTCGCCCGGGAGTTTCTGCCCGAGGCAGAAAGCCTCCTGGGACCGGTGACCCTCCACGACACACCGCATCTGCGGATCGACAACGGTCAGGTCCAGTTCGCCTCCGCGCGCCTGATCGCGCCCAACCTGCCGGCCGTGCAGTTGACCGGACGTTTGTCGCTGGGCCGGTGTGCCTACCGCAAGGTGGAGTTCGAACGGGCGGAGACGGATTTCAGTTGGAGCAGCGACCGCTGGTACCTGCGCGGGTTACACGTGAGCCGGCCGGGCAACAGCGCCCAGCAGATCACCGCCGACGTGCTCGCCGAACCCGGCGGTTGCCGCGTGCGGCTGAACAGCACCTACGATCCCGGCGCCTTCGCCGCGTTGCTGCCGACCCGCGGCCGCGCGGCGTTGGGCGAGTGGAAATTCCAGGACGCGCCCCGGGTGGAACTGACCGCCACCGGGAAATCGCTCGACGATCCCGACGGCTTCCGCGTCGAGGGCCGTTTGACCCTGGGGCGGACGCGTTACCGTGGGGTCGGTCTCAACCGGGGGCAAAGCGAGTTTGCCTACGGCGACCGCGCGTTGAGCTACCGGCATTTCACCCTGGAACGCGACGAGGGCAGCGGGGCGGGCGATCTGTTCGTGTACGACTTCGGCCGCCACGAGGCGCGTCTGGAAAACGTCCGCGCCACGCTGGACCCCGGGCAGATCTCCGTCTGGATCGACCCCGACGTGGCGCACGCGGTTGCGCCCTATCATTTTCGCAAGCCGCCGGCAACGGTGACCAATGGCGTCGTGCAATTCGATGGCGGGCGAAACTCCCGCCTGACCGTCGAGGTCAACGCGCCGGGCGGCATGGAGTACACTTTTCTGCGTCGTCCGCTGGTCTTCCAGAGCGTGGTCGGACAGGTGCTGTTCACGGACGACCGCCTGCGCCTCAACGACATGCGCGGGGAGATCTTCGGTGGGCAGATGCGTGGGAGCCTCGATCTGTCGCTCGTGCGCGGCGCCCCGGATTACACGGCCGCGCTGGAAGTGCAGAACCTGGACTTTCCGCGCCTCACCAAGCTGTTTTTCGACTACGACGCAGCCAAGGGGCAGCTGGGAGGTTCGTACCGTTTCACCGGGCGCGGCGATGATGCACGCACCTTGCGCGGTTCCGGTCAGCTCCGCGTGGACGGGGGCAACGTGCTGGGGATTCCTTTTCTAGGTCCGCTCTCGGGCATCCTGGGAAGGGCATTGCCCAATTTCGGGGTGGACGTGGCGCACGAAGCATCGGCGAGTTTCCAGACCAAGGATGGCAAGGTGTACACCGGGAACATCAACGCCCGGGGGACAGGTTTCAGCCTGTTCGGGGCGGGTTGGCTCGGGTACGTCAACGACACGATGAACATGCGCGTGCGGATCAATTCGCGCGGGTTGCCCGGCGCGGTGCTCTACCCGGTAAGCAAGCTGCTGGAGTACGGTTCGCAAGGACCGTTGGAGCGGCCGATCTGGAAGCCGCGCATTTTCAAGCCGGAGGTGCCCATCGGATTTACTTCCGTGCTCCCTCCGGCGCTTGCTCCCGCCAAGCAGCCTTGATGCATTCACGTACTCAGCGGTTGCTGCTGGGTCAGGCAATGGAACGCTCCCAGACCCCAGATCAACTCGCGACAATCAATGGGAACCACGCGCCGGCCGGGGAAAGCCTGGCGCAGAACGGACCCGGCCCAGGCATCGTTCGTATCGGAGAATACCGGCAGGAGCACCACCTTGTTGCCGATGTAGAAGTTGGCGTAGCTCGCCGGCAGCCGCTGGCCGTCGCGCACGATCTTCGAAGGCATCGGCAAGGTCAGCACGTGCAGCGGGGAGCCGTCTTCGGCGCTCATCTGGCGCAAGCGATGCAGGTTCTCCTGCAGCGGCTCGTAGTTGGCGTCGTCCACATCCTCCTCAACCACCGTGACCACCGTGGTTCGATTCACGAAACGGGTCAGATCGTCAACGTGTCCGTCCGTGTCGTCGCCCTCAATGCCGTCGCCCAACCAGAGCACGTTGCGCACGCCCAGGTGTTCGTGCAGCACGGCCTCGATCTGCGCTTTCTTGAGTGTCGGATTACGATTCTCGTTGAGCAGACAACTCTCCGTGGTGAGCAGCGTGCCGGAGCCGTTGACATCGATCGAGCCGCCCTCCAGGACGATGCCCGGATGGTACACCGGCAACGAAAGAATCTCGGCGATCCGGGTGGGCACCGCGTCATCCAAATCAAAGGGCGGATATTTCCAACCCCAGGCGTTGTAATCGAAATCCACCACAGCCAGGCTCGGAGCTTCGGCGCGCGTCAGGAAGATCGGTCCGTGGTCGCGGCACCACGGCTCGTTGGTGGGGACGTGGTAAAAGCGGACGTGGGCGATGCCCCCCGGCAACGCGCGCAGGTGACGGCGTACCTCCGCTTCCTGATCCTCATCGCGCACGTTAATGCACACCGGTTCGGACTCCGCGAGCGCACCCACCATCTTCACCAGCGCGGGCACCGCCTTCTGGTAGCCACCGCCGGGAAAGCTGATCCCGTCGGGGCGGGGCCAGGAAAGCCAGGTGGCCGCGTGGGGCTCCCACTCGGCGGGCATGCGGTAGCCCAGCGCAGCCGGGGTTACGGGAGGCTGCGCGGGGATACGATCGGTTGAAGCGGACATGAATCAGGCGAGGGAAATAACTGCCACGGACCTACTCCATCTTATCGTGATCCGAACCCTTTCTGCGTCTCCCTGCCGGCAGCAAGCTTGCCTCATTCCTCAAGCTTTCTTCGGCTTGTTGATGTTGGCATTTTTGCGCAGGCCGGCGAGCCAACTTTCGCGCAGTTGTTTGCGGTCAGCGTCCGTGCGTCCCCCCCTGGTGACCATGGACAGCATCGCTTGAAGCTTGACCTCTTCCGTGACGAAGCTCCGGTAGTCATCGTAGCTGGCCCCCTGCTCCTGGAGCTTGTTCACCAGGTTGGCGGGATCACCGAAGGCGGTCCGCGTGTGGTTCTTGAGGGCCAGATCCAGCGCGCTGGGAGGTACGACGTAACCGCGGCGGCGGTACTCCAGTAACATCAGAGCACGGTCCACCGGGTCGGCTATGGCACTGGCGAAGAGCGGCTGATAGACCGGCGAGCCGTTCACCACCGCCACCGGCTCGTCGTGCGACGGGGTCGGCTTGGGTTTCACTTTGCGGACCCGCGGAGGCAGCGGGGTGGAGGCAGCAACCGGCGCGGATACCTCCGGTTCCGGTTCCGGCGTGGGGGCCTTGCGCTCGACGCGCGGTGGGGGCGGTTCCGCGCCTTGCAGGGGAGGGGGGGTGGCTTGCGGGTCCTGGGCACGCACGACCAGGCCGGACGCGAGGAAAACGGCGGCGGTCAGGCCGGGCAGAAGATGCTTCAAGTGATTTATAGGGCAACAATGCATCGCGACAGGGAGCTTCATTTTTTACGCCGCAAGCTTCAAGAAAATTCTCTGGTTGCAGGGCGTGCGCTCCGTCTGCCGTGAAGTGGACCAGATGGCAGGCGGAGCCCCCGCCCTACGATATGGCAGGCTCAGTCAATCAAACGCCGGGTCACATCGGAGTACGCGTCGATCCGCCGGTCCCGCAGGAAGGGCCAATGGGTGCGCTGTTCTTCCACGCGGCGGAAGTCGATATCCACGAGCAAGGTTTCCTCGTCCGCGACGCTCGCCTTGGAGAGGATCGTGCCGGCCGGGTCGCACACGAAGCTCTGGCCCCAGAACTCGATGCCCGCGCCGCCCGCGGGTGTCTCGTGGCCCACGCGGTTGATCGCCGCGACATAGCAGCCGTTGGCGATGGCGTGCCCGCGCTGGATGGTTTCCCAACTGGAGTGCTGCGCGTGCCCGTGTTGTTCCTTCTCGCCTGGGTGCCAGCCAATTGCCGTGGGATAAAACAAAAGCTGCGCGCCGCTGAGGGCCGTCAACCGCGCCGCCTCGGGAAACCACTGGTCCCAGCAAACGCACACGCCGATGCGGCCGCGCTGGGTTTCCCAACTGCGGAAGCCGAGATCACCCGGCGTGAAGTAGAACTTCTCGTAATACAACGGATCGTCGGGAATATGCATCTTGCGGTAGCGGCCCATCAGCGTGCCGTCCGCGTCGAGGATGATTGCGGTGTTGTGATAAAGGCCGGCGGCACGCCGCTCGAAAAGCGAGGCGACGATCACGACGCCGAGTTCCCTGGCCAGCGCGCCCAGCAGGTCGCTGGACGGGCCGGGGATGGTTTCGGCCAGATCAAAATTCGCGTGATCCTCCGTCTGGCAGAAGTACTGCGAGGCGTATAACTCGGGCAGGCAGATGATCTGCGCTCCCCGGCCGGCGGCCTGGCGGATCTTCTCGACGGCGCGGGCGCGGTTTTCCTCGGGGAGCGGCGTGCAGCTCATCTGGATGAGCGCGAGCCGGCATTGGTCGTTGGGGCGGGCGGGCATGGCGGAGGGAACTTACATGTTTTGCGCCGGAGGTGAAGTGCGGTTGAACAAGCGCGACAACTCCTTATCGTTTGCGAAACGAATCGCCTCCCGCTCCCATGAAAAACACGTTTGTCTCTCTTCTCTGCGCAGCTCTCGCTCTGACCGGCAGCGCGCTCACCGCCCACGCCCAGACCCCGGCGGCTCCGACCGGCGGCCTGCTGGCGCCGGGTGCAACGCTGCGTGACGTGCGCGTCGTCCTGCACACTGACAAGGGCGACATCGAAATGACGGTCTTCGCCAGCAAGGCTCCCATTACCTCCGCCAGCTTTCTGAATCTGGCACAGAAGAAATTCTACGACGGGCTTACGTTCCACCGGGTGATCGGTGGGTTCATGATCCAGGGCGGCGATCCCACCGGGACGGGCGCGGGCAGTGCGGGCTACAAGTTCGAGGACGAACCCAACAAGGATCTCCGCTTCGACAAGGCCGGCGTGCTGGCGATGGCCAACAGCGGGCGCAACACCAACGGCAGCCAGTTCTTCATCACCCACAACGCGGTGCCGCACCTCAACGACGACGCCGGGACGGGGCACTACACGATTTTCGGCCAGGTGACCAAGGGTCAGGAAGTGGTTAACGCCATCCGCAAGGACGATCACATCAAGAGCATCGACGTGCTGGATTCCACGGTGCCGCTCTTTGCCGCCGAGAGCGAATATCTGACCAGGTGGAACAGCGTCATCCCGGCGGGGAAAGGACAATAGACCAGCCACGCGCATCCTTCTCTGTATGAACAACGATCCCGCCGCCCGTCGTACCCAGACCTTCGCCGACCCTGCAACCTTGGCGCGAGCCGCGGCGGAGGAGATTATCCGCCTGATGGCCGCGGCGGTCAGAACCAGGGGCTACGCCACCGTGGCGCTCGCGGGCGGTTCCACGCCGAAGGCGCTTTATGGTCTGCTCGCCGACGAACCGTCCTTCCGGGAGCGCATCGCGTGGGGACAAGTTCACTTTTTCTTCGGTGACGAACGCCACGTGCCACCGGACGACAAGGAAAGCAATTTCCGCATGGCCAAGGAGGCGATGTTCGACAAGCTCACTGGCACGCTGCCGGCGGAGAATATCCACCGTATTCCCGCCGAGGGGACCGATGCCGCGCAGGTGGCCGCGGATTACGCGCAAGAGGTCACCGCTATTTTCAATGCGAAAAGCGGCGGCAGCGAGGGTGTCTCGGCCCTGCCGCGCTTCGACGTGATCCTCTTAGGGATGGGTCCGGACGGACACACCGCCTCGTTGTTCCCCGGCACAACCGGTCTGCGCGAGATGGATACACTAGTGACCTCGGCCTGGGTGGATAAGCTGAGCACCTACCGGATCACGTTCACGCCCCCTCTGCTGCGTGCGGCGGCGACGATCCTGTTCCTGGTGGCTGGCAAGGACAAAACCGATGTCTTGGCGACCGTGCTGGAAGGCGGGAGTGAACCGGACCGTTATCCCTCCCAAGGCATCAGCGCGGACAGTGGCGAAACGTTCTGGCTCCTCGACGCCGCGGCAGCCGCGAAGTTGAAGCAATGAGGATTTGCATCTGCAATCCTCCTTGCGCCCGGGACAAAGGGCTGTGGGAACGCTAGGAGTCAGACGCTCAAGCTCGATGACTTGACCTCGGCCACGCCGCTGATCTTCCACTTTCCGTCCTCTTTCTGCAGCATGTACTGGTAGAGGATGCTCTTCTTGTCGGCATTCTCGATCCGCACGTTGATCACCGCTTCGTCGCCCACGTCGAACGCCAAGCCGAATTCTGCCGCCGTCGATTTGGCAATCACCGGGTAGGCGTTTTTGACCATCGTTTCGAAGTCCTCCGC
Organism: uncultured Chthoniobacterales bacterium; assembly: GCA_964245965.1. Classification (GTDB taxonomy): domain Bacteria; phylum Verrucomicrobiota; class Verrucomicrobiia; order Chthoniobacterales; family SZAS-18; genus CAWCJJ01. The sequence continues at coordinate 41,730 of CAXTOP010000003.1, read as the reverse complement.
CGGGAACATGCCCTTGATCGGTGAGGCGGCAAAGGTGTAGGCCTTGGCGTAATCACCTGCCCGAAAAGCGGCCAATTGGCCCTCGATTACTTCACTGAATTCCTTTTTCAATGCGTCGGAACTGGGTTGAGCGGCCGGGGAGCCAGGATGTTCCTCTGGTGGCGGGGCAGCATTGGCGTGGATCGGCAGCCCGGTGGCAGCGAGGAGAACGGTCAGAATGAGGCCTGTGGCAACAACCACAGCACGAAGCGGCGGGAACGTGGCACAGCGCATCCTTCTTCTTTAATGCCCGGGGGCCAAATACGCCAGCGGAAAAGACTCCCACATTCTTGCTTGCCAAGCGATTGGCGACAGCCTAGCTTCCGCTTCTCTTTTTGGCAGGAGCAGCGAAAGTTTATGGCATACGTAATCCTCAAGACCGGCGGCAAACAGTACAAAGTAGCCGAAGGCGATGTAATCGACGTGGAAAAACTCGACGTGGAGTCCGGCGCGGAGACCACCTTCTCCGAAGTGCTTTTCCACGCGGACGGCGATAAACTCACGCACGGCAGCCCCGCCATCCAAGGCGCTTCCGTCGTCGGTGAGGTCGTCGAGCAGCGCAAGGATGCAAAGGTCATCGCCTTCAAGTATCGCCGCCGCAAGGGGTATCACCGCACCGTGGGGCACCGCCGCAAGCTCACGCGCATCCGCATCAAGAGCATCGTGCTCGGCGCTTAATTGGTCCCGCCGAGGCATTTGATTCAGTAACATCCCTCATTCTATGGCACATAAGAAAGGTCAAGGCAGCGTCAAGAACGGGCGCGACAGCGTCAGCAAGCGTCTCGGCGTGAAAAAGTTCGGCAGCGAAACAGTCGTCGCCGGCAACATCATCATCCGCCAGCGCGGCACCAAGTTCCACCCGGGGCGCAACGTCGGCTTGGGCCGTGACTACACCATCTTTGCTCTGATTGACGGCGTCGTGCGTTTTGACCGTGATGGCCGCCGCGTCAACGTGGTTGCCCCCGCTCCCGAGACTGTGGCGGTGACCGCTTAAGTTTCCATCAAAACGCGCTGCGGGACCGCCCGTGGCTTGCACAACGGCAGCAACGCTGGTTCCCTCTGCGAGGGAAGTGGCGGGCTGCCGTTTTTGATTTTTCCATGTTCAACGTCGTTCTAGTCGAGCCGGAGATCCCGCCGAATACGGGCAACATCGGCCGGCTCTGCCTGGCGGCCGGGGCGCATCTGCACCTGATCAAGCCGCTGGGTTTCTCCATCGACGATCGCACGTTGCGCCGGGCCGGGCTCGACTACTGGCAGCAGGTCCAGGTGAGTACTTGGGAAAATTGGGAGGATTTCTGGTGGCGCGGCAAACCGGAAGGTGCCCGCTGCTTTTTCCTGACCACCAAGACGCGACGGCGGTACTACGAGGCCAGGTTCCAGGCGGGGGATTTTCTTGTGTTCGGCCGCGAAACACGAGGCTTGCCGGAAAGCCTGCTGGCCGAGCACGCGGGTGAATTACTGACTATCCCGATGCAGCCCGCAGCCCGCAGTCTGAACCTGGCTACGGCCGTGGCCATCGTGTTGTTCGACGCCGTGCGTCAGGTGCAAACCGCCACTGACCGTGGAAACCTGGCATCGTCCTGATAACAAGGCAACGGTCCCCGTTACCAGGGAAGCGTCAGAGCTTTGTTCTTCCGACCGCCCTAAAACCAGGAAGATAGGGTAGCCCCTTTACGGTAGCGGTGCGGGTCGCTCGGGTCGACGACCCAACTCTGGCCGTTGCTGGTGTCCAGGATGGCCATCGTCTCGCCGTGCCCATCATTCAGGGGAACAAACCGCCCGTTGATGCTCACCTTCGAGCCGCCGCCAAAGAACATCCCGATGAGGAACGCGACGATTGCCACCGCGATCAACTTCGTGCGCTCACTCAAGCTGCCGAGGATTCCTCTTACCATGCTCACGTTCATAGCCATGCACCGACGATACGGGGGAAGCCGCGCCCCGGCAACGTCTTCCCGAGATCATTTATCCGGGAACGTCAACTCGATGCCCACCGGGCAATGGTCCGAGTCGGCGACCGCGTGCCGGATGAAAGCGCTTTGCAGGGCTGGTCGCAGTGCTCGCGACACGAGAAAGTAGTCGATGCGCCATCCTACATTGCGCTCTCGCGCGCCGTTCATCTGGCTCCACCACGTGTAATGTCCCGGACCGGGTTCGAACTCGCGGAACGTGTCGAGGAAGCCCGCGCGCACGAAAGCGCCGAAGCCTCGGCGTTCCTGCGGCGTGAAGCCGTGGGTACTCGTATTCTGCTTGGGCCGTGCCAGGTCGATCTCCCGATGGGCCACGTTAAAATCACCACAAAAGACGACGGGCTTGCGCGTCTGCAATTCCTTGAGGTAGCGCACGAAGCGCCGGTCCCAGCGCTGCCGGTACGGCAGCCGGGTCAGCTCACGCTGGGAATTGGGCACGTACACGTTGACCAGGAAGAAATGCTCGAACTCGGCCGTGATGGCACGTCCTTCCGTGTCATGCTCCTTGCTTCCGAGGCCGCGCGTGATGGCGAGGGTCCGCGGTTTGGTGAAGATAGCTGTGCCGGAGTAACCGGGCTTCTCGGCCGGATTCCAATGCTGCTCGTAACCGCAGGCCCAGAGGGTTTCCACCTCCTCCGGGAACGCACGGGTTTCCTGCAAACAGAGAATATCCGGTTGCTCCGCTTCCAGAAATTGCAGGAACCCTTTGCGCAGCACCGCGCGGATGCCGTTGACGTTCCAGGAGACAATCTTCAAGGCGGTGGAAGGAGAACCGACGAAACTCGACCGCTTACAGCAGCTTGGTGAACTCCTCGTTACTCAGATCCGTCTGGCGAAGGATGGCGCGCAGGGTGCCACGGTCGATCTGGCGGTGGTTGGGAACAACGGTCTGCGCGTAGGGATGGTCACGCCGCAGGATGATGTGGCTTCCGTGCTGCCGTCGGATCGCAAAACCTATTTTCTGCAAGGCGCGAACGACCGCCGCACCGGAAACCTGCGGCAGCTTGCTCATACCGCCACCAGCAAGGCATCGAAGTGTTCTTTCGGCACGGGCAAGTTGTCTTCTTCAAGGGCCAGGATGTACCCCTCGATCGCTTCACGAATGTTCGTGATCGCCTGCTCGCGGTTTTCGCCTTGCGAGATGCAGCCTGGGAGACTCGGACATTCGGCCACCCAGAAACCATCTTCACCCGGATAAACAATCGCTTGTCTCATTGCAGCAGCCTAGAGGGTGCGTGCCGATGGTCAAGCGTCGCCGGAGGGAACAGGGATCAACCGGCTTGATTAGCGGTAAGGAGATCCGCATACGCTCCGTCGATTAGGTCGCCGTCATTGATTTCCAATGCCGCCATCAACTCACGAGCGATCCGGTGGCCTTCCTCGGCGGGCTGGCCTTCGCGCAGCACAACCTCCAATTCCAGGAACCAACCGAGTTGAGCCACTTCATCCAGGTGGATGCGCGTTTGTCCCACGAGATAGAGCCAGCGGGTTTTGCTGACGACCTGCCTGGCTCCCAGCGCGGCGGACAGAACCTCGCGCAAGGCGGCGGGCTCCTGCGTGAGGGTGAGGGAATAGTGGGACTGCTTGGAGTCTGCGGTGTCGGGCCGGGTGTAGAAGATGAGTTCACCCTGAGTATCGGAGAGTTCCCGCAGTTTGAGACGGCCATCAACGCACGGGAAAAAGGTGTCGCGTTGGTGGAGCACGGTGGGCGCGGCGCCAGAGAGTCGGGTAGCGATTTGCCGTTTGCGTTCCGGTTCGGCGACACGCGCTTTGATTTCGATGTTTGAGGGCATAATCTCGCCCGGTAATTGAACGCCCAGCCGCTTCCAAAGGGAAGCGAAACAACGGTTGGCTCACCCCGCCGGATGGTGAATGTTACGCGCCTGATGACCGCCGCTGCTCTGTCGCCCGATCCTTCCGCCTCCGTCACCGACCCATCGCCGGTGCTCCTGAGCGCGCAGGAACTAAGGCAGACTTTTCACATCGGCAGCCGCTCGCTGGAAATTCTGCGCGGTGTGTCGCTGGACGTCAGGGCGGGGGAGTCGGTCTTCCTGGTCGGCGCGTCAGGTGCGGGCAAGACGACGCTTCTTTACACGCTCGCCGGCCTGGAACGGCCGGTGGGTGGCAAGGTCCGCTTCGAAGGCCAATCCCTCTACGATCTCAACCGCAACGCCCAGGCGCGTCTGCGCAACGCCCGCATGGGGTTCGTCTTTCAGGGTTATTTTCTTCTGCCCGAGCTCACCGCGTTGGAAAACGTGCTGCTCCCGGCCATGATCGGCGGCAACGCCCGGGAGCGTGCCGCCCGCGCCGCCGAAAGCCTGCGCGAAGTCGGCCTGGGCGACCGGTTCAACCACCTCCCGCTCGAACTCAGCGGCGGCGAGCAGCAGCGTGTGGCCATCGCCCGCGCGCTCATCAACGATCCGAGCATCGTTTTCGCGGACGAACCCACCGGCAACCTCGACTCCCGCGCCGGGGCCGCCGTCATGGATTTGCTGCTTGCGCTCGTGCGCGAGAAGCAGAAGACGTTACTCGTGGTCACCCACGACATGAATCTCGCCGCCCGCGGAGATCGTAAGATGGAAATGCGCGACGGCCTGCTGGATCAGGTGATCCACTGAAAGTTTCTTAGGAGTCTCAACGAACACCGACACGCGCATGAAAATCTACATCGACGGCGAATTTCAGGACGAAGCCAACGCCAAGATCTCCGTCTTCGACCACGGCTTGCTCTACGGCGACGGCGTTTTTGAAGGCATCCGCTTCTACAACGACCGCGTGTTCAAGCTGAAGGAGCACATTGACCGTCTGTTCGATTCCGCACGAGTGCTGATGATCACGATTCCCCTCAGCAAAGAGGAAATCACCGAAGCGACGCTGGAGACCATCCGCGCCAACGGCCTGAGCGACGGCTACGTGCGGCTGGTGGTCACGCGCGGCGTCGGCGACCTGGGGCTCAACCCAAAACTGTGTCCGAAGCCATCGGTCATCATCATCGCGGCCAAGATCAAGCTGTACTCGGACGAACTTTACCAGCGCGGTCTGAAGATCATCACCTGCGCCACCCGGCGCATGTCCCATGCGGCGCTGCCCCCGGCGGTGAAGTCGCTCAATTACCTCAACAACATCATGGCCAAGATCGAGGCCATGCAGGCGGGCGGCGACGAGGCACTGATGCTCAACGAGCAGGGGTACATCGCCGAATGCACGGCGGACAACGTGTTCGTCATCAAGGGGGGCCAGCTTTTCACCCCGCCGGTTACGGCCGGGTCGTTGCGCGGCATCACGCGCGGCGCGGTGCTCGACCTTGCCGCGGAAGCGGGCATCCCGGTCAGCGAGCCGGAACTGACTCGCTACGATGTTTTTACGGCGGACGAAGTGTTCCTCACGGGCACCGCCGCCGAGGTGGTGGCGGTGATCGAAGTGGACTCGCGTCCCATCGGCAACGGCAAACCCGGGTCCGTAACGCAACTGCTTTTGGAGCGGTTCCGTCATTTGACATCCACTACCGGAACGCCGATAAAAGAAGGTGGTAAATCCGCCCCTGAAAATGGTGGCCCCACGACCCAGATGGGTCAGGAAAGATTGGTTCCTGCCCGGCTGGAGGCTCAACCCGCCTAAGCCCCTTTCTCCCATTGACTGGAAACACCCAAATGCAGTGCGATGTCTGCAAAACCAAGGAAGCGGAAGTCTTTCTCACCCAGATCGTCGAAGGCAAGATCCAGAAGGTCAACCTTTGCAAAGGTTGCTCCAAGGACCGTGGTGTCGATGATCCGACTGGTTTTGCACTGACCGAATTACTTGCCGGACTCGGCACCAGCACGGAAACCGAGAAGCCGCCTGCCGAACCTGCCCAAAGCGGGGCGGAGCGCACGTCCGGCACCAGCGAGCCAGCGCAACGCTGTCCGGTGTGCAATTTTACCCAGGGCGACTTCAAGAAGACGGGCCGTTTGGGTTGCAGTGAGTGTTACCAGACGTTCTCCGAGAGTTTAGGTAATTTGCTCAAAGCGATGCACAAGGGAATTTTGCATACCGGTAAGATGCCGGCGAGCATCGCCCGGGTGCAAAAGATCAATGAGCGGTTGAAGACCTTGCAGGAAGACCTGCAAAAAGCGGTTCGCGACGAGAACTACGAGGGAGCGGCCAGCCTGCGCGACCAGATCCGGCGCCTGGCCACACAGACGGACAATCAGCTTTCATGAAATTCTCCGGCGTCATCGCCAATCCGGGTGAGTGGCTGCGGGCCGACGGTCCGCACCACGACATCGTCATCAGCAGCCGCATCCGGCTGGCTCGCAACCTGCGTGATCTGCCTTTTCCAGGCTGGGCCCGCAAGGCGGACCGGATTGCCATTCTTGAACAGCTTAAGCCGCAGATCGAGTCGCTGCCGGAGATGGACGACGCGTTCTCCGAGTACCTGCAGGATCTGACCGCGCTGGAAAAACAGGTGCTGGTCGAGCGCCACCTCATCAGCCGCGAACACGCCGCCAAAGGTATTGGCAGCGCGGTGGTCATGAACCGCCAGCAGACGCTGAGCATCATGGTCAACGAAGAGGATCACTTACGCATGCAGGCGATCCGCTGCGGTTTCCAGTTGAAAAATGCTTACAAGCTGATCAACAAGGTCGATAGCGCCCTGGAGGAGGACCTGGAGTTCGCCTACAGCCCGCAGCTTGGCTACCTGACAGCCTGCCCGACAAACGTCGGCACGGGGATGCGTGCCTCTGCCATGCTGCACCTGCCTGCCTTGGTGCTGGACGACAAGATCAACCAGGTGGTGCAAGCTGTGAACAAGATTGGGTTGGCTGTCCGCGGCCTCTACGGTGAGGGCACGGAAGCGATGGGCAACCTGTTCCAGGTGTCCAACCAAACCACTTTGGGCGAGAAGGAAGAAGATATCATCAATCGCTTGGGCAAGGTGATCGAACAGGTTATCGAGCACGAGCAGACAGCGCGTGAAAACCTTCTGGAGAAGAAGCGGACTACGCTGATCGATCAGATCGGGCGCGCTTACGGCGTGTTGAGCCACGCTTTTTCAATGACCTCGAAGGAGGCGTTGAACTTCCTGTCTTTTATCCGGCTCGGCGTGGATTTGGGTTTTTTCCCGGCGGAACTGCGTTTGCCAGCGGACGAGTTGTTCATGGAGACGCAGCCGGCACACTTGCAGAAGGGTTCGCAGCAGAAGCTCAGTGCCGAAGAGCGGGACGCCTTGCGGGCGGACATTATGCGGGCCAAGCTCAAGCGGTTTCCGGTGCCTGATGTGTCGCGTGGAACGCCGGCGGCTGGAGGTGATGCACCTGTAAAGTAACGTTCCGGCGCGTGGTCATTTGCGATCCGGCTACCTGCGCCAGATTTGCACGTGACTTGGTTGAGCCGCAGGCTTTTGGAGTGCGGCGACACGCTGCCTGAGAGAAAGTGGTGACGTGTCACCGCAATCCAAAGCCTGTAGCTTATACCGATGCTCGTAAGGATGTATCCGTGCCATCTGTGCTACTGCGACGTTGTTGCGCGACCCGTGTGCCATCTCTTAGAGGAAAGCGACATATTGCCCCATCCACACAGGGATTCGACACGTACTCTTCCTGTTGCTGCTCGCTCCATTTGCCTTGTCACCGGAGGCTTAAAATACCTCTGGCCAAACACGGCACATGCTATGCTAAAGTAGATGTTGAGGTCGTAGGTCAATTGAACTGCCCTATAAACCCGTTATGTTTTACCACCGTGGTCACTTTGTGGACCCGGAAAGCCTAAAATGATGAATAATTTCACTCCCAGAGCGCAGCAGGTGTTGGCCTTGGCCCGTAAGGAGGCTGATCGCTTCAATCATAACTATGTCGGCACCGAGCACCTGCTCCTTGGGCTGATCAAACTCGGCCAGGGAGTCGCCGTCAACGTCCTCCAGAAGATGGGTCTCGATATGGAGACCGTCCGCATGGAGATCGAAAAGCAAGTCGGCAGTGGCCACGAGACCAAGATGGTCGGCAATATTCCGTACACGCCGCGCGTCAAAAAGGTTCTCGCCCTCGCCGGCAAGGAAGCCAAGAGCCTCAACCACTCTTACGTTGGCACCGAACACATCCTGCTCGGGCTGCTGCGTGAAGGCGAAGGTGTCGCCGCACGCGTGCTCAAGAGCTTGGAAGTCGATATCGAACGCACCCGTAACGAGATCCTCAAGGAACTCGATCCTAATTTCACCCCGCCCGAGGCTGAACAAGAAATGCCCACCGAAAACGGTAACAAGAAGGACGTGAAGACCCCGGCTCTGCGCGCGTTCGGCAGAGACCTCACCGAGTTGGCCAAAAAAGGCGAACTGGATCCGGTCATCGGCCGCAAGAACGAAATCGAGCGTGTCATTCAGGTGCTCTGCCGCCGCACCAAGAACAACCCGGTCCTGCTGGGTGAAGCTGGTGTCGGCAAGACGGCCATCGCCGAAGGCCTGGCCCAGGAGATTGCCGGCGGCAACGTGCCCGAACTGCTGCGCGACAAGAAAGTCATCACCCTCGACCTCGCGTTGATGGTGGCTGGCACCAAGTACCGCGGCCAGTTCGAAGAGCGCATCAAGGCGGTCATGGACGAAATCCGCCGCTCACGCAACGTCATCCTCTTCATCGACGAGTTGCACACCATCGTGGGCGCCGGTTCGGCGGAGGGCGCGATGGACGCCAGCAACATCATCAAGCCGGCTCTGAGCCGTGGTGAGTTGCAGTGCGTCGGCGCGACGACCCTCAACGAGTACCGCAAGTACATCGAAAAGGACGCCGCTCTGGAGCGCCGTTTCCAGACCGTGAAGGTCGAGGCTCCCAGCGTGGATGAGGCCATCCTCATTCTCAAGGGTCTGCGTCCGAAATACGAGGCGCACCACAAGGCGAAGCTTACCGACGAGGCGCTGGAAAGTGCCGTTAAGCTGTCGGACCGCTACATCACCAGCCGTTTCCTGCCCGACAAGGCCATCGACGTGATGGACGAAGCCGGAGCCCGTGCGCGCATCGGTGCCATGACCCGGCCACCGGACGTCAAGGAGATCGAGAAGGAAATCGATGATATCCGCATCGACAAGGAAGCCGCCATCAAGGCGCAGGACTTCGAGAAGGCGGCGTCACTCCGCGACACCGAGAAGCAGGCCAAGGACAAACTGGAGAAGATCCTGTCCGACTGGCGCGAGCAGCGTGAGGAGAAGGAAGTTCTCGTCACGGAAGACGATATCATGCACATCGTCAGCAAGTTTACCGGCGTTCCTCTGACCCGCATGGAGCAAAAGGAAACCGCGAAGCTGCTGGCCATGGAAGGCGAACTCCGCCAGCAGGTCATCGGTCAGGACGAGGCGGTGATCGCCATCAGCAAGGCGTTGCGCCGGTCGCGCGCCGATTTGAAGGACCCGCGCCGTCCGATCGGTTCGTTCATCTTCCTGGGCCCGACGGGCGTGGGCAAGACGTTCCTGGCCCGCACCCTGGCCGAGTTCATGTTCGGTGACGGTGACGCGCTCATCCAGATCGACATGAGCGAGTACATGGAGAAGTTTACTTCTTCACGCCTCATCGGTTCGCCTCCCGGCTACGTCGGGTACGAGGAGGGCGGGCAGCTTTCCGAAGCGGTGCGCCGCCGTCCGTATTCCGTCGTGCTGTTCGACGAGATCGAAAAGGCTCACCCGGACGTGATGAACCTGCTGCTCCAGATCCTGGAAGAAGGCAAGATCACCGATTCTTTGGGTCGCAAAATCGACTTCCGCAACACGATCATCATCATGACGTCCAACGTCGGTGCCGAGCTGATCAAGCGTCAGATGAGCATGGGCTTCGGCACGCCGAAGGACGAGCAGGACTACGACTCGATGAAGGGCAAGATCCTGGAGGAATCCAAGCGCGTTTTCAAGCCGGAGTTCCTCAACCGTTTGGATGATTTGATCGTCTTCCACACGCTGACCCGGGCGGATTTGCTGCGGATCGTGGACCTTGAAGTTTCCAAGGTGGTGGCTCGCATCCGTGCGAAGGAAATCGCCATCGTGCTCAACGAGGCGGCTAAGGAGTTCCTCATCGAAAAGGGCCACGACCCGACGTACGGTGCGCGTCCGATGCGCCGGGCGGTCGAGAAGTACCTCGAAGACCCGCTTGCGGAAGAGTTGCTGCGCGGTGGCATCAAGGCGGGCGATGTGCTTGAGATCACGCTGGACGGCAACAAGCTGGGCTTCCACACCCACGAGCCTGAGGTGACGAGCAGCAGCGAACCGGCGACGGCGAACTGAGAGCTACGACAAACGGGCAAGCTCGAACAATAAAAACCGCTGACTGGCGCAAGCCGGCCAGCGGTTTCTTGTTTTGTGGGACAGGCGCTCCGCCTATCGTCAGTCGGCAGGCGAAGCGTCTGCCTACAATGCCGACATGGCGGCTCCATGCCCAGGAGCAATGCTGGCTTTGAGGTACGCGCTGGACAAAGAAAAAGGCAGCTTACACACCTAGCGTAGGCTGCCTCTCAAGTTATACAACCAACAGTGAAGCTAACCGCTTCAATGGGTCGCCTGATAATGGGGATCGTTCGTCAACTGACTGAGCGCGCCGGTCTGCTCCCAACCTTGAGGCTTGTTCCAAGGGACTGTACTCACACGTTCGTTCTCGGGCAGCATGGCGGTGTTGTCCACCGGTGTGTCGGCGGCACAACCGGCGAGATACAACAAGCTGATTGAAGCTCCTGTAGCCAGGAGAATCATTCGTTGAAGACTGCGGCGTGAGCGGATGGCAACAAGCAAGTTTTTCATAGCAGGACGAGGCAGGTAAAATCAGGAGCCGGGGTAGATGACCGTGTCACCCGCCTGCACATTAATGCCGGCCGGAACGGAGTTGGGGATAATATCGGCGATGGATTGAGAAGGTTCAACTGAAGTGATGCGTACCTTGCCCACCGTACTGCCGCCCCGCTGGACGATCATGGTGGCGTTGCTGTTCACGCCGTTGCGGTTGCCGAGACTCAGAACCACAAAGTTCCAGTCGCGGTTGACCGCCAGGATGCGGCCGGCGAGTCCGTTCATCGAAGAACCATCGGCGCGAGAGGCAATCTGCCGCGACAAGGAAGCCGTTTGCGTTTGAGCGGACCTAAGCTGCGCATCGAGCCGATCCTTCACCGTTTTCAATTCGGTGACCTGGATTTCCAACTCCGAGATCTTCTGGGCAGGGTCACCTTCTGCGGGCTTCGATACGGGGCCAGTGCTGGCGATGTTCTTGACGGTCTCCTGAAGCCTTTGCAGTTCGATATCCCTGGCGGCGATGTTCTTCTTCGCCTCATCGACCTGCCCGTTGAGGGTGGCAACCTGACTGGTCGCAGCAGTCAGTTGGGTTTGGAGATCGTTGCCCTTGGAGACGGCGTCGCCGGCATCCTTTTCGGCCTTCTTCTGTGTGGTTTTGGCCGCAGCGGCATCCGCCTTGGCAGTTTCAACGTCGCGGGTTTTGTGCAGCAGTTCCTCCTGCTTGGCGGCAATCTTGGCTTTGTTGATAAACCCGAGGGCCACCGAGGCGAGCAGCAGGATCCCGGAGAGAATGAGTAGCTTCTTGGACACGGGAACGAAGGGAAGAGGTTGCTTGGTGCGGGAAGTGACCAGAGGTTACTTCAGATAGAAAAACCGTCTTCATGTAAAGGAGCAAGCACGGGCGCTGCAAGATTTTTTCCGGCAACGCCCCCGGTAGATGCCCGGAGGCAAAGAAACGTTTTTCCGTTTGCCAGCACCTGGCATCTGGAGTTTGTTCACCTCGCCAGGGACTATGGATGGAAGACTGACAAACCCCGCCAGGGCCGGAAGGCAGCAACGGTAGTCTGAGCTTTCTTGCCGTAGCTCTCTGGTATTTTCTTTTTCCGGGGTTAGCGCTTGCCCCGGTCTGCACCCGGGTTTTAGGTTGACGGGCCATGAGCAGCATTCTTGTCACCGGCGGTGCCGGCTTTATTGGCTCCCATCTCGTGGAGACGCTGCTCGCGGCGGACCACCAGGTCGGAGTGATCGACGACTTCAACGATTTCTACAACCCTGCCCTCAAGTGGGCTAACATCGCCGGCGTGCGCGACCGCATCGACCTGCACGAAATCGATCTGCGCGAGGCCGACCCGGTGCTCAAGGCCGTGGGACGCGGGCGTTACGACACCATTATCCACCTGGCGGCCCGGGCCGGGGTGGGCCCCTCGCTCCGTCAGCCCCGGCTGTACGTGGATACGAATATCGTCGGAACGCTCAACCTTCTCGAAGCCGCGCGCGTCGGCCGGGTGGGACGGTTCGTCTTTGCCTCCAGTTCTTCGGTCTATGGACTCGCGCCGACGATGCCGTTCCGCGAGGACATGCCGCTGCTGCAAACGATCAGCCCCTACGCGGCGACCAAGCTCGCGGGTGAGCAGCTTTGCGCCAACTACGCGCACCTCTACGGCATCCGCGCGGTGTGCCTGCGTTTCTTCAACGCTTACGGACCCCGCCTGCGTCCCGATCTGGCCATCCACCAGTTCACCAGCCGCATTCATCGGGGGCGGGAGATCGACGTGTACGGCGATGGATCGATGCGCCGGGATTTTACCTACATCGACGACACCATCCAGGGAGTCATGGCCGCTCTGGATTACGCCGGACCGGCCATCTTCGACATCTTCAACCTGGGTGAGAGTGCGACCACGAGCGTACTGGAGTTGGTCGGCCTCATCGAGCAAGCGTTGGGTAGAAAAGCGGCCATCAACCGTTTGCCCGAACGTCCCGGCGACGTGCCGCGCACTTTTGCGGACATCTCCAAAGCGCAACTCCTGTTGGGGTATCACCCGATGACTCCGATCAGCGAAGGCATCCCGCGCTTCGTGGAGTGGTATCTCTCCACGCTGGAAATGCCCGCGATAGCCGGAGCGGTGTCGTGAACGCGCCGGCCGCTGGCGTCGTCGAGCTGCTGCAGGAACTGGTGCGCATCCCGAGCGTCAATCCCTCCGGTGACCCCGGTACGACGGGGATCGGGGAGAAACGGTGCGCCGAGTTCATTGCCGGAAGATTGGAAGCCTGCGGCGCGCGGTCCGAACTGCGGGAAGTCTTGCCCGCTCGTCCGAATGTCCTAGGTTGTTTTCCCGCGGATCGACCCGGCAAGCCCAAACTGTTGCTTTGCCCGCACACCGACACGGTGAGCGTGGTTGGCATGACCATTGACCCTTTTGCCGCCGAGCGGCGGGAGGGACGCATTTATGGCCGGGGCGCGTGCGATACTAAAGGAACCATCGCCGCCATGCTGTGGGCTTTGTGGGAGTCGCGCGAGGCCTTGCCCAAGCTTGAGCACGAGGTCTGGTTCGCCGGGCTAGTGGGGGAGGAAGCCGGCAACGAGGGTGCCGCCGCTTTGGCCGCCGATTTCCCGGATGCGGCCTTTGCCCTAATCGGCGAACCTACGCAGTGCCAGATCGTCCACACGACCAAGGGAGTGACCTGGGCGCGGCTGATCACCAAGGGACGCTCCGCCCACGGGGCCTCGCCGGAGCGTGGCGACAACGCCGTGTACAAGATGGCCGACGTGCTGCGCTGCATCCGCGACGAACTGATGGCGGATTTCCGCGCGATCGCTGATCCGATTCTCGGCGCGCCCACCGCCAACGCCGGGATGATCCAGGGCGGCAGCAAGATCAACATCGTGCCCGAACGCTGCACCGTGGAGTTGGATCTGCGCACCGTGCCCGCGCAGGACCGGCCCGATTTCTTGGATGGAATCAGCCGCCGTTTACAACAAGCCTGCCCGGATCTGGTGGTGGAAATGATTCGCACCCACCGCCCCCTTTACACGCCACCCGAACACCCTGGTGTACGAGCCCTTGAAGCTGCGGGTGGCAAGTGCGTCGGCGCGCCTTGGTTTTGTGACGGCAGCGTGCTGTCGGCGGCGGGAATCCCGTCGGCGGCGGCAGGCCCGGGGAGCATTGCTCAAGCCCACACCGCCGACGAGTGGCTGGACGAAGCGGAGTTGCGTGAGGGAGTGGAGTTCTACAAACGCTTTCTGCAACACGTCTGAACACGGTGAACATGGAACCAGCGTCCGATCCTTTGGCTATTCAGCAGCCTTGCCGTAAATACGGGCAAGATGAAGCCATTCATCCCGCGCAGATCGCCGCCTTCAGACGGATGACCATGGGGCAGAAGTTTGCACAAGTCGTACAGATGTACCGTATGGGTGTGGGCTTGAAGATGGCCGGTCTGCAAATGCAGCATCCGGATTGGAGCAAGGAAGAATTGCGCCGCGAGGCGCAACGCATCATCACCTATGGAGTCGGAGTTCCTTGACCCGCCATACTGCTTCGTTAAACCCTTGGAAGGATCAGGCCTGGCTTATTGCATCACCGGTTCGGTTGCCTCCGGCATTTATGGAGAACCACGGTTCACGAATGACATTGATTTTCTCCTGCTCACCGATCTGCGCGGCATCGCTAGGCTGTCATCCATTTTCCCTGCGGAGGACTACTACGTTCCCCCCCTGGAAACCCTCTTGTTGGAGGTGCGCCGCGACCACCGGGGAATGTTCAACGTCATCCATCAGCCCAGCCAGTTTAAGGCTGACATTTTTATCGTCGTGCGCGATCCACTTCAGCGCTGGGCATTGGAACACCGCCGCCGGGTCGAGTTGTCGAAAGATTTGCAAACTTGGGTGGCCCCGCCCGAGTATGTGATCCTGCGCAAGCTGGAATACTTTCGCGAAGGTGCCCACGAGAAACATTTGCGTGACATCCGCTTCATGCTGGCGGCGACGCCGGAGCTAAACCGCGATTTCATCGATTCCCAGATCGCCCGGCTAGGCTTGCAGGCACAGTGGCGCATCGTGCAAGAACCGGGCGAGCCGCTTTTCCCGCCCACATGACGTCGCTCTCGGCACTTCGGTCGCGCTAGGCGGATAGTTGCATCTTTGCGGGCGACGCCTTAGATGACTTCCCCGTCCGAGTTCAACCCAGCCGTCCGCCGTCCATCATGAGTGATCCGCAACGACCCAAGCAACCTCAAGGCCAGCAGCAACAAGGGCAGGCGAAGACCGCCATCAACCCGCGCCGCGACCAGGATTTCCCGGAGTGGTACCAGCAGGTTATCAAGGCGGCCGACATGGCGGAAAACAGCGAGGTGCGCGGGTGCATGATTATCAAGCCGTGGGGTTACGGCCTGTGGGAAAACATGCAGCGCCAGCTCGACGTGATGTTCAAGGCCACGGGGCACCGGAACGCGTACTTCCCGTTGTTCATCCCGCTGAGCTACATGGAAAAAGAGGCGGCGCACGTCGAAGGCTTTGCGAAAGAATGCGCCGTGGTGACCCATCACCGTTTGGAAATCGACGCCGAGGGCAAGCTGCGTCCGGCTCCCAGCGCCGAATTGACCGAGCCGCTGGTTGTCCGGCCCACGAGCGAGACGATCATCGGTGCAGCCTACGCCAAGTGGGTGCAAAGCTACCGCGACCTGCCGATCCTGATCAACCAGTGGGCCAACGTCGTGCGCTGGGAAATGCGGACGCGCCTGTTCCTGCGCACCACCGAGTTTTTGTGGCAGGAGGGTCATACCGCCCACGAGACCAAGCAGGAGGCCCGCACCGAAACCGAACAGATGCTGCGCGTGTACGAGACTTTCCTGCGCGACCATCTCGCCGTGCCGGTTTACGCGGGCGAGAAGAGCGAGGGCGAGCGTTTCCCAGGGGCCGTGCAGACCTTATGCATCGAGGCGATGGTGCAGGACCGCAAGGCGATCCAGGCGGGCACCTCACACTTCCTGGGCCAGAATTTCGCGCACGCGAGCGGCATCAAGTTCCAGTCGCGCACCGGCACGGAAGAGTATGCCTGGACGACAAGCTGGGGCATGAGCACGCGCCTGATCGGCACGCTGATCATGGCGCACGCCGACGACGACGGGCTGATCCTGCCGCCGCGTATCGCGCCCACGCACGTCGTCATCCTGCCGATCACGCCCAAAGAGGAAACCCGCGCCGCCGTCCTCGCCGCCGCGCACGACCTGGCCAAGCGTATCCGAGAGGAAATCTTCCACAGTGCGCCGCCCGAGGTGGAGGTGGACACCCGCGACCTGAACGGCGGCGTGAAGAGTTGGGAATGGATCAAGAAGGGCGTGCCGATCCGTGTGGAAATCGGGCCGCGCGACCTGGAGCAGGGGACGGTGGCTGTCACACGCCGCGACAAGGGCGTGAAGGAAAAGGAGTTCCTGCCGGCCGAAGAGTTTGCCAGCCGCGTGCCCGGGTTGTTGCAAGCCATCCAGACAAATTTGTACGAGCGCGCTCTGGCTTACCGCGACGCGAATACCCGCGACATCGAAACGACGGAAGAGTTCTACGCCTTTTTCACTCCGAAGAATGCCGAGCGTCCGGAGATTCACGGCGGGTTTGCCCGCGCACACTGGGACGGCACGTCGGAGACCGAGGCCAAGATCAAGGAGGACTTGAAAGTGACCATCCGCTGCATCCCCTACGATGCTCCCGAGGAAGAGGGAAAGTGTGTGGTCAGCGGACGCCCAAGCCGCCGTCGGGTACTGTGGGCCAAGTCGTACTGACGCCATTACCCGGGTTCGATAATCCCGGCGGTGCGGGATTGATTCCAAGGAGGTGAACAGTCGCGGCAATTAGACCCGTCAAACTTCGGGCTCAGGTTTTCCAGAAACTGCCGCCTCTGTTTGCCCGGATGCAATCAACTCACCCGTGTAAGGATCGAAGTACGGCAACCCTTGTTTGCGCCGTTGCTCCGCAACCTGGCGTCCCCAATCGCACATCTCCTCGTTTAGCTCCAATTTGCGACTGAAGGGAAGAGCAAGATAGATCTGGTGCTGCTCTCGCCGGCTGCCTTTCCAGGTGGTCAGACTCCAGTCGATGTTAACGGCACCTTCTGTGATCGTGCCCGTATCAGCGGGCGGGACGGTCGTACGAAGAAGTTCTTCCATAGAGTAGGTTGAGCTCGTCGATATCAGCCAAGTCCTTGAGGCGGTTGGCAACGCGTTTCATCTCCAGCAAGGTTTCCAGCCCTACTACTGGCGCAAACAGCCCAGGCGCAACCTCACGCGGTATCGCACGGTGGAGTTCTTCTTCAAAAGGAAATGGTTCGCTGACAAACACGTCCAGCCTTGTCTCCTTGTGCTGATCGCTCCAGAATTTTAGCACGAGCATTCCCTTTTCCAATTGCCATAATTGTCGTAGCGCAGGATCGGAAAACTGCGCGGCCGTTATAGGCACGGAAGAGTGATAATCGATACTCTGCAACGCGGCAAAAGCCTTGTGGATGTTGTCGGGATCAAGCTGGATGACTAGGTCCACGTCGTAGGTGGCTCGTCCGTAGCCGTGGGCAATGACGGCAAGTCCACCAACGACGAGATAATGCACGCTTGCTTCGTCCAAGGCACGGACAATTTCTTTGAAGGACGATAATTTCACGCGGGCTAGGGATTGTCGCCGACTGGTACACTCAACACAAATAAGGCTGCTCCCGGCACAAAGCAGGAGCAGCCTTCATTGCATCGACGACACCGAGGTTGTGCTATGCAGTCGGCAATGCTTTCGCTACCTCGACCACGTGCTCGGCGGTGATGCCGAGTTCCTTCATCACCTCGGGAGCCGGTGCGGAAATGCCGAAGCGGTTGATGCCGATCGTCGCGCCGTCCAAACCGATGTACTCCGCCCAGGTCACCGGCACGGTGGACTCGATGGCCACGCGGCGGCGGCAGCTCTTGGGCAGGACTTCCTCGCGGTACTCCGGGCTCTGGCGGTCGAAACGCTCGAAGCAGGGGATGCTCACCACGCGCGTGCCGGCCCCGAGGGTTTCGGCGGCTTTCATCGCGTGCTGCAACTCGCTGCCGGCGGACAGCAGGATCAAATCCAGCTTGCCGGTTTCCTTTTTGGCGACGTAGCCACCCTTTAGCGTGCCCTCGCGGCGATCCTTGACGGGAATCGAAGTCTGCAGCGGCACCGCCTGGCGCGACAAGGCCAACAGGGTTGGCCCATCGGTCCGCTCCAGCGCGGCTACGAATGCGCCCGCTGTTTCTTCGGGGTCGGCGGGGCGGATGACGTCCAGGTTCGGGATGACCCGCAGACTAGGGATCGTCTCGACGGGTTGGTGCGTCGGACCATCCTCGCCCACGCCGATGGAATCGTGCGTGAAGATGTAAATGACGGGCAAATGCGACAACGCCGCCAGACGGATGCTCGGGCGGCAGTAGTCGGCGAACACCAGGAATGTCGCACCGCTGGGCCGGAAGATGCCGTGCGCGGCGATGCCGTTCATGATGGCGCACATGCCGTGTTCGCGGATACCGAAGCGGATGTTGCGCCCCTGGCGGTGGCCGGGGGTGAAATCGTTCGGGTCCTTGGTATCACCAATGTAGTTGAGCGTCGAACCGTACAAATCTGCGCTGCCGCCGATGAGCAGCGGCATCGCCTTGGCGAGCGGTTGAAGCACATCCGAGCCGGCCTTGCGCGTGGCGATCTTCGAGTCGGCCGGGAACTCGGGGAGCACGGCGAACATCTCCTCCACGGTCATCGTCTTGCTCTTGGTGTCCTCCGGCATCGTCTGGGAGAACGCGTGCGACGCGCCCAACTCGTCGGCCAGCTTGGGGTTGGCTTTCTTCCAGGCGTCGAATTTCTTGACCCACTCGGCGAATTTGGCGTCGAGTTCCTTGCGGTGCCCGGCAAAGTAATCGTACACCTCGGGAGCGACGTAGTAGTGCTCCGCCGGCAGACCGAGACCCTTGCGGGCCTCGTCGCCGAACTTCGCGCCGCCCTCGCCGTGCGCCTTCTGGGTGCCGGCCACTTCCGGGATACCTTTGCCGATCAACGTTTTGGCGATGATGATCTGCGGCTTTCCGCTGCCGGCGGTCCTGGCCCGCTCGTAGGCGGTCTCGAACACTTCCATGTCGTTGCCTTGAATGACTTGTACCTCGAAGCCGATGGCTTCCATGCGCTTGGCGGTGTCCTCGCTCTGGGTCGCCTTGGACATGGCGTCGAGCGTCACGTCGTTGGAATCGTAGATGAGGATCAGGTTATCGAGTTGCTGGTGGCCGGCGAACTCCAGCGATTCCATGGCCACGCCTTCCTGCATGCACCCGTCGCCCGCCAAGCAGACGATGTGGTGGTTAAAAATCTCGAACTCCGGCGTGTTGAAGCGCGCTGCGGCCATCTTGGCGGCGAGAGCCATGCCTACGGCGTTACCCACGCCCTGGCCCAGCGGACCGGTGGTCGTCTCAATGCCGGCAGGGGCATGGGTTAACTCGGGATGGCCGGGCGTCTTGCTGTTGAGCTGACGGAACCTCTTGATTTCGTCCATCGACATATCCTTGTAGCCTGCCATGTGCAGCCAAGAGTAGATGAACATGCTGCCGTGGCCGGCGGAGAGCACGAACCGGTCGCGGTTTAGCCATTCCGGATGGTCGGCGCAGTAGTTAAGCGAGTGGCCGAAAAGCACCGCACCGATTTCCGCGCAACCGAGTGGGAGGCCGAGGTGTCCGCTCTGGCTGGACTCCACGGCGTCGATGGCAAGACCCCGCGACATCGTCGCGGCTTTGGCAAGTACTTCAAGATTAAAGGACATAGCGGGAAGGCAGAAGGTAGAAGGCAGAAGGCAAAAAGACGAGGCCCGAGTGCCAAGATGGACAAGGTTTTCCAAGGTGGCTACGGAAAAGTAACTTTACTTTGTTCCTAGAATATCGACTTTTTCCGCCCCAACGTTCGTACACATCCTTTCCGCCTTCTACCTTCCCGTGTCTTCCCCCTTCTTGAGCATTGGCCTGCCCAGCGGCAGTTTGCAGGAACCCACACTCGCGCTTTTCGCCAAGGCGGGCTTCCAGGTTT
Source organism: uncultured Chthoniobacterales bacterium (assembly GCA_964245965.1). Lineage (GTDB taxonomy): Bacteria > Verrucomicrobiota > Verrucomicrobiia > Chthoniobacterales > SZAS-18 > CAWCJJ01. The sequence goes on along the minus strand of CAXTOP010000003.1, from coordinate 21,932 downwards.
CCGGAGCCAGCCGCTCGTACAAACCCAGCACGGACGATCCGGAGTTGCAGGTGCGGCTCCTGCGTGCACAGGAAATCAGCCGTTACGTTGAGCACGGCTTCCTTGACGCCGGCCTCACCGGGCGTGATTGGATCGAGGAAAACGGCTCGGACGTGGCCGTGATGTGCGACCTGTCTTTCAGCAAGGTCAGCTCTGCGCCCACGCGGTGGGTCCTCGCGGTGCCCAACGGGTCGCCGATCCAGACTGTGCAGGATCTGCAAGGCAAACGCATCGCCACCGAAGCGGTCGGCTTGACCCGACGCTTCCTGGAACGCCAGGGCGTCCAGGCCGAGGTGGAGTTCAGTTGGGGGGCCACCGAGGTGAAGGTGCCCGACCTGGTCGATGCCATCGTGGACATCACCGAAACCGGTAGCTCTCTGCGGGCGAACAACCTGCGTATCGTAGCGACGCTGCTGGAATCCTACCCGCAGCTCATCGCCAACCACGCCGCCATGCGCGACGCGTGGAAACAGGACAAGCTCTCGCGCATCATGATCCTGCTCCAGGGAGCCCTGGCGGCGCGCGACAAAGTGGGGCTGAAAATGAACATCGAGGAAAAGGAGTTGCAAAAGCTTCTGACCGCCCTACCATCCCTTCGCAAGCCGACGATTTCCCCCCTGGCCCACGAGGGCTGGGTGGCAGTTGAGACAGTGATCGACGAAAAAGTGGTTCGCGAAATCATTCCACAATTAAAGAAACTTGGTGCCGAAGGCATCATCGAATATCCGCTGAATAAGGTCGTTTATTGATAAGGCTTTGCGCAGCTTCTGTTTGTTATGGGTTCACTCAAGAAAAGACGAAAAGCGAAGATCTCCAAGCACAAGCGCCGTAAGCGCATGAAGGAGAACCGCCACAAGAAGCGTTTGCGCTACAAGAGCTAAAAAGCTATCTTGCAGGTCATGTGCCTGACGATGCCCGCAGGAGGGCCGGAGTGGACCAAACAGCGTGCAATGCGCCGAGCGCAATCACGCTTAGCTGCCGCCCTTTTTCTCCTCGGGTTTTTCTGTGCCGGGTTGGCGGGCTCCGCTTTGGCACAGCCGCCGGTTAACCCAAAGCCGGCCCTCTCGCCAGCAAAGGATAATAGTGCCAAAACGCGCCGGCCCACTACTCCGGCTTCTTCGCCCGGTAATCCGGCCGCTTCCGGCCAGCCATCGGAGCTGGCGGTCATCTACGACGGTGCCTACCGTCCGCCAGCCAAAGATTTGCAGCTAACGCTGGAGAACGACCGCAAGGCCGAAGCCGACGCGCACTTCATCGAAGGTCTGCTGCTGGAGGACACCGTTGATGCCGACAAGGCCCAGGACGCATACCTCAAGTCTTTGGCGCTCGATCCTGCCAACGTCGATCTATCGATCAAACTGGCGGTTGAGCAACTCCGGCGCGGCGACACACCGGCGGCCATCGGCCTGCTCAAGGACACGATCAAAGCCGCCCCCAAGAAGTCGCAGCCTTATCTGGCGCTGGCTTACGTGTACCTCAAAGGGTTGGACAAAGCCGATCAGGCGCAGAAGTACGCGGCTCAGGCTCTGGACGTCGATCCGGCCAACATCTCGGTTTACCTTTACCTGAAGGAGATCTACACGGCGCTCAACCAACCGCCGAAGATCGTCGCACTGCTTGACCGGGCGGCGAAAGTCGATACCCGCGACGCCACCTTCTGGGCGCAGTTGGGTGGGCTCTACGCGGATTTTTATTTGAAAGGGGATGGAGCCAAACAGCCGGAGAACCTCAAGAAGACGACGGCGATTTTCCAGAAGGCCTTGGGGCTGGGTGCAAACAACCTTGAAGTCCTCAATCAGACAGGAAAATTCTTCGTGGACACTCAGCAGTATGCCGAAGCGGTGCCGGTGTACGTCAAGATCATCCAACTCGAGCCGGACCAAAGCGCAAACCGCGAGACTCTGGCGCGCTGTTATCTCAACAGCAACCAGCGGAACAAGGCCATTGCCACCCTGGAAGACCTGATCAAGGTCGATCCAATACAGGGTCATGTTTACAGTTTGCTGGGAGGCATTTACGAGGATGCCGGCGAGTTCGACAAGGCGAGCCAAAATTACCAGCAGAGCCTGCTGGTCAGTCCCAATCAACCCGAGAGCTACTGGACGACCGCGCTGATGTTCCTCCAGCATCTTAAGAAGCCCGACAAAGCGGCCGAGGTGCTTTCCGAGGCTCGCCGCCGTTTTCCTGATCAGCCCAAGTTTTCCTATCTGCTCGCGGTGAGCCTGACCAGCGCCAAGAAGTACCAGGAGGCAATGACTGTCTTCGAGCAAGCTTTGCTGGAGGCGCAAACGGTGAACTCCGATATCCTGGCGGGTGGCGACTTTTTCTTCCGGTACGGCAATGCCGCCGAGGAAGCAGGCCTGTTCGACAAAGCGGCCGAGTTGCTGCGCAAGGCTCTGGGGTCGGAAGACAATCCCACGCAGATCGCCGAGTATTCCAATTACCTCGGATACATGTGGGTCGAACACGACAAGAACCTGGAAGAAGCAGGCGACCTGATCCGCAAAGCTCTGGAAATCGATCCGGACAACGGAGCGTTTCTCGACAGCATGGGGTGGTACTATTACAAGGCCAACCAGTACGATAAAGCCCTGGCCGAGTTGACGCGCGCCGTGGAGATCATCAAGCCGGAAGACGCTGTCGTGTACGAGCATCTGGGTGACACCTACTCCAAGCTCCACAACATCAGCAAAGCCGTCGATTGCTGGCAGAAAGCGTTGGGTTTGAATCCCGAAGAAGCCAACAAAACGACGCTCACGAAAAAGGTCGAGGATAGCAAAGCGCAATTGACGCAGGTGCAACCCCCGGGCGCGTAGCGGATTGGCTTCTGTGCCTACATGAGTCGTCCCGTCCCCAAGCGTCGTCTGACATTGGCCAAAGAGTTTCGCAACTCCGTGAAGGCGGGACCGCGCGTGTGGCTGATCGTGGCGGTGGCAGTTTTCTGCCTGGTGCTGTTACCGTTGCTGAGCAAGTTGGCGTCGTTGCTGGCGATGGCGTTGGTGGGCATCGGACTGTTTTTCGTCGCGCCGGTGATCATCAGCGCGGTGGTCCGGGGTTTGGTCGGGCAAGTCAAGGAGACGGTGGTTTTTCGCGTGTTCACGAGTACCGCCGGCACCGCGGCGGCGATGAAGCGGACAGGCGAAGTGCTGGGACAACCGGTGCCGCCGGGTTCCGGGCAGGCGCGTCAGGTGCGTCAGACGAATGTCATCGAAGTCGAGGCTGTGACAGAGGAAGGAAAGCCGGCGACGCTGGGACGATAGTTGGTCGCGATATTGGTCTTTCAGGCTGTGACCCGGACTGAGTCACTTCGCCTGCCCGTAGTAAGCGTTTTCGCCGTGCTTGCGGAGGAAGTGCTTGTCCAGCAAAGCCGGCGCAAGCGGTGGAGCCTGCGGATTGATTTGCAAGACCTTCCGGGCCATCTCGGCCACGATCTCCAGCGCCAGCGCGTTCTCGACCGCTTTTTTGCCGCTCTCTCCCCACGTGAACGGACCGTGCCCATGCACCAGCACCGCGGGGATCTGCCGCGGGTTCAGGCCTTGAAAGCGCTCCACGATCACATTGCCCGTGTTCCACTCGTACTCCGAGCCGATTTCTTCCTCCGTCATCGGGCGTGTCACAGGCACCTCGCCGTAAAAGTAGTCCGCGTGCGTTGTTCCCAGGCAGGGGATGCCCCGGCCTGCTTGCGCCCATGCCACGGCGTTGCGTGAATGCGTGTGGACGACCGCCCGTATTCCTCCATCGCCGCGACTGGCGAACGCCCGGAAAAGCCGTCGGTGCGTCGGCGTGTCGGACGAGGGCCGCAAGTTTCCTTCCACCACGCGGCCCTCCGCGAAGTCCACGATCACGATGTCCTCCGCCTTTAGCGTGGCGTAGTCCACGCCGCTCGGCTTGATGGCGAACACTCCTTGCGACGGATCGGCCACGCTGACGTTGCCAAACGTCAGGTCGATCAGCCGGTGTTCAGGCAACGCCAGATTGGCCAGATAACACTCTTCTTTGAGCTGCTGATACGTGCTCATGGAACCCGGTTTACATCCGTCCCAGACCGAGGGCGAGATGGTAGTACATCTCACTGTTGCGCAGCTCGCCCTTGAAGGCCCGCAGACGCGTGTCGGCGTCGATGATGGCCAGCTCGATCCCCGCGATCTCGGCCAAATCCTCCAAGTGCTCGGTCGTCACCGCGTAGCTGTAACCGGTGTGATGCGCTCCGCCCGCGTGGATCCACGCCGCGCAGGCCGTCTTGAAGTCGGGCCGGCATTTCCACACCGCGCGCGCCACGGGCAGTTTGGGCAGCGCATGCGGCGGCACGATGGCATCCACCTCGTTGACAATCAGCCGGAAACGATTGCCCAAATCCACCAGCGAAGCGTTGATGGCCGGACCGGCCGTGGCATCGAAGACCAGCCGCACCGGGTCTTCCTTGCCGCCGATCCCGAGCGGATGCACCTCCACCTTCGGCTTGCCCGCGGCGATGGAAGGGCAGACTTCCAGCATGTGCGAACCCAGCACCAGGTGGCCGTCCGGGTGCAGGTGGTAGGTGTAATCCTCCATGAAGGACGTGCCGCCGGGCAGGTCCACCGCGATCGCCTTCATCGCGCGCACCAGGGCGACGGTCTTCCAGTCTCCCTCGCCGGCAAAGCCGTAGCCGTCGGCCATCAGGCGCTGCGTGGCCAGCCCGGGCAACTGCTTCAAGCCGTACAAATCCTGGAAAGTATTCGTGAAACCTTTGAATTCGCCTTGCTCCAGAAAAGCGCGCAGGCCGAGTTCGATCCGCGCGCCGTCGCGCAAGGACGCATGGCGCGCGCCGTCCTTGCGCAATTCGGCGGCCACGTCGTAAAGCTCCTCATACTCGGCGCAGAGCTTCGTCACGGCGTCGTCGCCCGCGTCGTTGATGGCTTCCGCCAGGTCGCCGACTGCGTGGGTGTTCACCTCGTAGCCCAGTTTGGCCTCGGCCGCGACCTTGTCGCCGTCCGTCACGGACACGTAACGCATGTTGTCCCCGAAGCGCACGAACTTCGCGCCCTGCCAATCGGTCCAAGCGCGGGTCACGCGCATCCACGCGGCGATGGCTTCCTGGACCTGGACGTCCGACCAATGGCCGGCGACCACCTTGCGCCGCAACCGCAGCCGCGTGTGCAGGTGTCCCGCTTCGCGGTCGCCGTGCGCGGCCTGGTTGAGGTTCATGTAATCCATATCGATCTCACTCCACGGCAGATCGCGCGCAAACTGCGTGTGCAGGTGAAGGAATGGCTTGGTGAGCGCCGTCAGCCCGCCGATCCACATCTTGGCGGGCGAAAAGGTGTGCATCCACAGGATCAGCCCGGCGCAATTCGGGTCGGAGCTGGCCTGCTGACACATGGCGCGCACTTCTTCGGGCCGCGTGAGGATGGGTTTGAAGACCAGGGGCAGCGGCAGGCGTTTGGAGGCGTTGAGCTGCGCGACGATCTCCTGCGAGTTGGCCGCCACCTGGCGCAGGGTTTCTTCACCGTAAAGGTGCTGGCTGCCGGTGATGTGCCAGATTTCGGGGGTGGGAAGGTGTTTCATAGGGGGGAGGCGAGTTAGTCTTCCACGGCGGCAGGCTCCGCCGCGAGCGCCGCTTCCTTGAGGTGGATGAGTTCTTTCATCAAACGCGAAAGATCAATGCTGCGGTTCACTCCGCCGAAGGCATCGTGCAGTTGGCGGTACAGGGCGTAGAGCGAGTCGTAGGCTTCCACGTTCTTGGCGATCGGCACGTAGGTCCGCTCCTTGAGCGAGGTCATGGCCCGCTGGGCGGCGGGAAAATCCGGGTGCGCCCCGGCCAGCACGGCGGCGGAAACCGCCGAGCCCAGCGCGCAGGTCTGCGAGGAGGAAGATGTCTGGATCGTGCAGCCCGTCACGTCGGCGTAGATCTGCATGAGCAGCGCGTTCTTCTCCGCGATGCCGCCCGCGCACACCACGCGCTCCACCGGCACGCCGTATTCGCGCAGCCGCTCGATGATGGCGCGCGACCCGTAGGCGGTCGCCTCGATGAGCGCGCGGTAAACGTCCGCCGCCGTGGTATGCAGCGTCTGGCCCACCATCAAACCGCTCAACAGAGGATCAACCAGGACCGTGCGGTTGCCGTTGTTCCAATCCAACGCCATGAGCCCATGCTGGCCGGGTATCTGCCCCGCGGCGGCCCGGCTAAACTCGGCGTGCCTGGAACCATCGCCCCGGCAGATGCTTTCCACCCACCACTTGAAGATGTCACCCACCGCCGACTGACCGGCCTCGATGCCGTAGTACCCCGGCAGGATGGCTCCCTTGACGATGCCGCAGATGCCCGGGATGTCGGCCACCGGCTTGCTGGCGCTGACCACGGCGCAGTCGCAGGTCGAGGTGCCGATCACTTTGACCAGCGTGCCTTCGTCCACCCCGCAGGCGATGGCGCCGTAATGCACGTCCAACTCCCCGATGGCGAGGGGAATCCCCGACGGCAGGCCGAGCTTGTCGGCCCATGCGTCGCAGAGTTTTCCGGTCGGCACGGTTGCGTCGTAAGCGGTGACGTAGAGGCGGTCCCGCAACTCGGCCAGTTTCGGATCCAGCAGGGCGAGAAACTCCTTGTCGGGCAACCCGCCCCAATCCTCGTGGTAAAGCGCCTTGTGGCCCGCCGCGCAGATGCCGCGGACGACGGCTTTGGGATCGGTCACGCCCGCGAGCACCGAAGGGATGTAATCGCAGAATTCCACCCAGCTGTAAGCCGCGTCGAACACACCGGGAGCCACTTCCAGGCAGCACCAGATTTTGCTCCAGAACCATTCCGACGAGTACGTGTTGCCGCACTTGGCGATGAACTGCGGGCGATGCTCGGCGGCAAGCCGGGTGATGCGCGCCGCCTGGCGGTGGCTGGTGTGATCCTTCCACAACCAGCACTGCGCGGCGAGGTGGCTCCGCCACGGATCGCTCAGCGCGAGCGGGGTGTTCGTTTCGTCCACCGGCAGCGGGCTGGAGCCGGTGGTGTCCACGCCGATGCCGATGACCTGCGCGGGGGAGAAACCGGGCGCCGAAGAGGCCGCTTGTGCCAGGGCTCCTCGCACGCTGGCCTCCAGGCCGAAGAGGTAATCGCCCGGGTGCTGGCGGGCGAGATGGTGATCCCGCGCGTCGAGCAGGATGCCGTGTTCGCCGCTGGGATAATCAACGACGCAGTTGCCGACTTCGCGTCCGTTGCCGGTATCGACAAGGAGGGCGCGCACCGAGTTGGTTCCGTAGTCTATTCCGAGGGTGAACGACATGGGACGCAGTGTGCCTGCCGACCTTCCCTTGGTCAACCGTGGAGGTCACTTAATCGTCTCGGCTATTACACGCTACGCATCCTGCCAAGCCGAGAGGAAACTGTCCACCAGCAGCGGCAGGTCCTGGCTGTAGCCGCCTTCCAGAATCGCGCCCATCGGGCAGGGGGCGTCGCCCAGCATGTGGCCGAGCCTGGCGAAATCCTCGACCTGCAGGCTCATCTCCGTGATCGGATCGCCCGCGTACCCGTCAAAGCCGGCGCTCACCAGCACCAGGTCGGGCTGGAATTCGAGGACTTCCGTCCAGCTCGCCTCCAGAATCTCCATGTGCTTTTCTGCCGGCGTGCCGGGTGCCACCGGATAATTCCGGGCGTTGCCCACCGACACCAAACCGGTGTCCGGGTAGCCCGGCGACTGGTGGACGCTCACGTAAAGGAAACCCTTTTTTCTGGCCAGGATCGCCTCCGTGCCGTTGCCGTGATGGGCGTCGAAATCCCAGACGGCGACGCGTTCCACGTCCATCTCCTTGCTGGCGTGCAGGGCGGCGACGGCGACCGAGTTGAGATAGCAAAAGCCCATCGCCTGGTCGCGGGTGGCGTGGTGCCCGGGCGGGCGCATCAGGGAAAAAACCTTGTCGCCGTCCAAAGCGGTTTCCGCCGCCCGGATGGCAGCGTAGGCGGCGCGGCGCGCGTGCAGGTCGATGTCGGGGATTGCCGGGCAGTCGGGGTCGAAGTCGCCCTTGGGATTGCGCAACAGCGCCAGGTGCTTGGCGGTGTGGGCGCGCAGGAGCGGCTTGTCGTCGGCGAGCGTCTCGGCGTCGGTACCGGGCTCGGAAAAGTTCCACTGCGGATGGCGCGCCAGCAGGTGTTCGGCCGTCTTCAGGACGCGGAAGGGAGCCTCGACATGGCCAGGAACTTCGTAGGTGGCGCAAGCGGGATCGTGCAGAATTAACATAGAGGTGCTTAAAAGTCGGGGGACCAGCTTGGACCAACATGGCGGACCGCGCACGCCCTTATTGCTGCCCCAGGAGTGGAAAAATTTCGCCAGGGTGAGGCAACCACCCGGGAAATTTTTGCGAATTGGGAGAAACAAAATTCTGCCCCCCAGCGGGGCGGCGCTCTCGCCCAGGAAGGCAAATTCTTAAGAAACAGACACTTGCAATTCACCCGCTTTGCTGCACAAAGTGAGACGTATGGGCAACTCGCCTATGTTCACGAGCATTGACAGCGGCCCATCGGCTGTTACGATTTGCCCCATTTAAGAAACCGCGACCATATTAACAATGCTTGACGGCGAAAGTTCCCCGGGAATAAAACCGTCCCGTTTCCTTTTAGTATTCAGCGCTTAAACCATGAGATTTCCTCTTGCCCTGACTGGCAAAATCGCCCGCTACATCGTCGGCCATAAGCTGCGCGGCACCGAAAAGTTCGCCACGGTGCTCCAACTTGAACCTCTCCACACCTGCAACCTGACCTGCACGGGCTGCGGACGCATCCGTGAGTATTCGACCTCGCTCAAGGATTTGATGAGCCTAGAAGACTGCCTGGGTGCGGCCGAGGAGTGCGGCGCGCCGATGGTAAGCATCTGCGGCGGCGAGCCTCTGATCTACCCGCAGATCGAAGCGCTCAGCCAGACCCTGCTCAACGAGCAGAAGCGTGTCGTCTATCTTTGCACCAACGCGATGTTCATGCGCCGTAAGATGCGCGCGTACATGGCGCAGCAGTTCGCGCTGAACGCCGCCGCCGTCGAACCGAAGATCGCCGAGCTGCAAGCCGCCGGCTTGATGAACGAGAAGGAAGCCGCCGAGGTCCGCAAGGGTCCGAAGGATCCCGCCGCGCCGGTCATGGCCCCGCACGACTTCTTCTACTGGAACATCCATCTCGACGGTCTGGAGTACACGCACGACCTAATCGTGGAGCGTGAGGGAGTCTTCAAGGAAGCCGTCCTGGGCATGAAGATGGCCAAGGCCCTGGGCTACCAGGTCGCCACCAACACGACGATCTACAAGGAGACCGAGGTGTCCGAGATCGTCGGCTTGTTCGACTTCCTGAGCGACATCGGCGTGGATGGCCACACCATCAGTCCCGGCTACGAGTACGACGCCGCGAAGGCCGACATGGTCAAGCGCCTCAACCTTCAGCCGGAAGATTTCTTCCTGACCCGTGAGGGCACCCGCGACAAGTTCGCCGACCTGATCGAATGGACCAAGACCTACCCGATCCTCGGCACGCCCGTTTACCACGAATTCCTGGTGGGCAAGCGCGAGTTGGAATGCTCCGCCTGGGCCATCCCGACGCGGAACATCGCCGGCTGGCGGGGCCCGTGCTACTTCATGGCCGGAGCCGGCCACTTTCCGACCTACCAGGATATGCTCACCAAGGTGGATTGGAGCAAATTCGGTGTGGACAAGGACACGGGCGAGGCGCGCGACCCGCGGTGCGAAAATTGCATGACGCAGTGCGGCTTCGAACCGAGCGGCGCGCTGGGCATCAACGCCGAGTGGGGTGACACCTGGAAGAATTTCACCTACAACTTTGGTCCCCGGCCCAAGCCGACCAACCGTGGCCATCTAGTGGATGCCTATAACGGGGTGACCTCCGGGCGTGGGCACATCACCGGTGCCGAAGTGCAAGCCAAGAAAAACGTCCAGAGCGTACCGGCGGCTCCCATGCCCGCCGTTGCGGCCTGAAGCTCATCCGTCAGACGTGGCTTCTGGCTGCGGGTGCCTGCCCGCGGTCGGAGCCGGTGAGTTTGCCTTGTCCCACCGCCGTGCTGTTCGGGTGGGACTACTTTTTTCATCCGCGCAAGAATGCCTAAATTAATTCGCCTTCATCCTGCCTCCGGCCGTCTGGCCGTCAGCCAGCCTCAGCACGAAATCGTTGAGGAGGAGTTGCAAGCGACCATCTCTCAGGCGCAGCAGCACCTGCTAAGCTTGCAAAAGCCGGATGGCCATTGGGTGGGCGAGTTGATGGTCGATAGTACGCTGTGCTCCGACTACGTGCTGTACATGCACTGGCGCGGCAAGGCGGACACCGCCTTGCAGGAGAAGTGCGTGCGCCACATCCGCAAGATGCAGTTGCCCGACGGCGGCTGGAACATCTATCACGGCGGCCCGAGCGAGATCAATGCCTCGATCAAGGCGTACTACGCTCTCAAGCTCGCGGGCCACAGTCCGCAGGCTCCCTGGATGACCGAGGCACGAGCCAACATCCTGCGCCTGGGCGGCATCCCGCACATGAACACCTACGCCAAACTGTACCTGGCGTTGTTGGGCGTGTTTCCGTGGGAGTACCTGCCGACTGTGCCGGCCGAGATGATCTTGATGCCTGACTGGGCGTATTTCAACATCTACCAGATGTCGAGTTGGAGCCGGGCGATGCTCATTCCCCTGGCGATTATCAACCACTTCAAGCCCACCCGGAAGCTGCCCGAGAACAAGCAGCTTCACGAGTTGTATCCATGTGGTTTGGAGGGCGCGAACTTTACCCTGCCGCCCTCCGGACGTTTCTTTACCTGGCGCAATTTCTTTCTGCGTTGCGACCGGATGCTCAAGTGGACCGAGAGCCTGCCGTGGAAGCCACTGCGCGCGCTGGCGCTCAAGCGTGCGGAAACATGGATGGTCGAGCGCATGGGCGAGGGGAGCGACGGACTGGCCACTATCTTCCCGGCGATGCTCAACGCGCTGATCGCCCTGGAAGCCCTCGGGTACGCGGATGACCATCCCGTTTTCCAAAAGGCCCAAAAGGATTTTGAGGATCTGTTTGTGGACGAGCCGGGCGACTTCCGCATCCAGCCGTGCTTCTCGCCCGTGTGGGACACGGCGATTACAGCGATCGCCCTGGCCGAGAGCGGCCTGGAAGCCGACCATCCGGCGCTGGTTCGGGCGGGTTCCTGGCTCTACGACAAGGAAGTCCGCGTGCGGGGCGATTGGGTCAAGCAAAACCCGGCCCCCGAAGCGAGCGGCTGGGCGTTCGAGTACAACAACGTGTACTATCCCGATGTCGATGACACCGCGATGGTGCTCATGGCTCTGCGGCTCATCACGCCCGAGGATCGCGAGGCGGCGGACGCCGCTTTCGAGCGCGCCCTGGCCTGGCTCAAGAGTTTCCAGTGCCGCGACGGCGGTTGGGCGGCTTTCGACAGGGACGTGACCAAGACCTGGCTCGAAGACGTGCCTTTCGCGGACCACAACGCCATTCTCGATCCGACCTGCTCGGATTTGACGGCACGAACCATCGAACTGCTCGGTTACCTGGGTGCCGATCGGCGCGACCGCTCGGTGGCCCGCGGGATCGTGCACCTCAAGCGCACCCAGTGCGATGACGGTTCCTGGTACGGCCGCTGGGGGGTGAACTACATCTACGGCACCTGGCAGGTGCTGCGCGGCCTCAAAGCCATCGACTACGACATGAGCGAAAGCTGGCTCAAGCGCGGCTGCGACTGGCTGGCAAGTTGCCAGAACGAGGACGGCGGTTGGGGTGAGTCCTGCGCGAGCTACGACGATCCTGCGCTCAAGGGCAAGGGCAGGAGCACCGCCTCACAAACCGCCTGGGCACTGATGGGCCTTTGCGCTTGCGGCGACCTCGACATGCCGGCGATCCAGCATGGATTGCAGTACCTCATCGAGACCCAGAACCCGGATGGAAGCTGGAGCGAGGACGAGATCACCGGCACGGGTTTCCCACGGGTGTTTTATCTCAAGTACGACATGTACCGGCTCAACTTCCCCCTGATGGCGCTGGCGACCTACGCCAACATGCGGGTGGGAATTTCCCGGCCGACGCACATGCATTTGAAGCACGGGGCACGAAATGCTTACTACCCGATGCTCAAAAAGTATGCGCCGCAGTTGGTTCCGCTGTTTGGCGGATTGTTCAACGCGATCGACCGGCAGACGTTTTGAGCGAGTCGCAGTAGAATACATAACGCAAAAAAGATATGGCCTACGAATTGCCTCCTCTCCCGTACCCCAACAGCGCGCTTGAGCCCCACATCGACGCGCAGACGATGGAGATCCACCACGATAAGCATCATCAGGCTTACATCACCAATCTCAACAAGGCGCTCGAAGGAAACGCCGGTCTCGCGTCCAAGCCGATCAATGAGTTGATCAAGGACATGAGCGCAGTGCCGGAAAATATCCGCACGGCGGTCCGCAACAACGGTGGCGGCCATTCCAACCACTCTTTCTTCTGGAACATCATGGGACCCGGAAACGGCGGAGTGCCAACCGGTGAGATCGCCGATGCGATCAAGGAAACGTTTGGCAGCTTCGAGGCTCTGCAGGAGAAGATCAACGCCGTCGGCGCAGCCCGCTTTGGCAGCGGCTGGGCCTGGCTGGTGGTCAGCAAGGACAAGAAGCTGGAAGTCATTTCCACGCCGAACCAGGACAGCCCGCTGATGGACGGTCATACGCCGGTGCTGGGTGTGGACGTGTGGGAGCATTCCTACTACCTCAAGTACCAGAACAAGCGTCCTGACTACCTCAAGGCTTGGTGGAACACGGTGAATTGGGATGCCGTGAACCAGCATTACACTGCTGCGAAGGGCTGAGTAGCGAGGGATCGACTCCGGTTTCGAAGAGTCAGAGCTTGCGGCAACGCGGCTCTGACTTTTTTGTTGCAGGGGTATCCACAGCCTCTTGCCTCTTGTAGGACTAAGACGGTAGGTTGTATCCTTACGGCTATGCCCTACAACCAGAAGGCAGACTCAAGGGAGTAGCGCTCTAACCATTGCGCGAAAAGCCATCATCGCCGGGCTGGGAAATAATCAGCTTTTCGTATTGCTCCCGCGTATCGATATCGATGGATGCCTCAGGCAAAGGCACCTCGGTCAGCTCGTGGCGGTGAGCCGTAAGCACCTGTTTCGCGCCGGCGGCATCGTGCAGGGCAACGAGTTCGCGGAAGTAGCATCGCCCGAAAATGGCCGGCACACCGTGGGTGCCGTCGTAACTCGCGGCGACCAACGGGTGCGGCGTCTCGTTCGTCTGTGCGAAAGCCCTTAGTAGCCGTTCGAGTTGGGTTTTTTCCACGAGGGGTTGGTCGCACAGCGCGAGCAGGACGCCATCGAGTTCATTCTGGCTGGCAAGCGTTAGCAGGGCCTCCAAACCAAGCCGCAAGGAGGAACCCATGCCGCGCTCCCACTGCACGTTTTCGATGATGGCAACTGCTTGCCCGGCCAATGCCGCCCGCATTTCGTCCGCGCGCGCACCGACCACCGCGACAACCGGATGGCAACCCGTCGCTAGAACAGCTTCGGCGGCCCGGTGGAGCAAGCTGCGTCCACGGTAAGTCAGCAGTTGCTTCGGCGAACCCAGGCGTGTCGAACCACCGGCTGCCAAGAGGATGGAACCGATGCGCATGGAGAATGGCTTGTTTTTCAACGGATTAGCGGAAGAGACAAACATTTGCTCGCGTTGACGGCTGATTCGTGTTTGAACTGCGATTAGACAGTGGGAACCACTTTCTCCCTGTCTAACAACCCCAAATTCCTATGATCAAAAAATTCATTGCCGTTGCCCTGCTCGGGCTCGTTTCCGTTGTTGGTTTCAGCACCTCGGCCCAAGCCGAGACCATGCACCACCGCCACCACCGTGCGATGCATCACCACCGTGTGATGCACCACCATCACCACACGGCCTAATTAGCCGTTGGTCCCAAGTGGACCATTTATCCAAAATCCGGTGTGCGTTCTGCGCCACCGGATTTTTTGCGCCCGGAAGATCCTCAGGAAGCATCGATTGTTTCCAACCATCTGGCTTGCCCCAGCCTAACGATGGTCTGATGCAGGGGTTTGCGGCGGTGTTTGAGTGAACCGCCACACCGGCGCGCGGTGTAAGCTTCAATCTCGGCCAGAATGGAAAGGGCAATCTGCTCCGGCGACTCCGCGCCGATGTCGAGTCCGGCAGGCCCGTGAATTCTGCGCAGCGACGCCGGTTGCAGCCAGGGGACACAGCCCGGAGCAGCCCGCCTTTCCGCCGCCGCGGAGTTTTCCTCGAAAGGAGCGCGTTCCAGTTCTTGCAGCAGGAGGTCTTTGCGCCGGGTCGGCCCGAGCAGGCCAATGTAACCAACCGGGGAGGGGAGGAGAGCCCGCAAGATCGATAAATCCTGCAAATAGTTGTGGGTCATCACGACGACCGCTTCGTCTGCTTCGAGGGGAAGCTTCGCGGTGCCGACCTCGGTGGCCCGGCACTGGACCACCTCGTGCACGCCGGGAAAACGTTCGCGGAGAGCATAGGCACGGCGGCGGTCGGCCACGCGTACCTGCCAGCCAAGATCTCCGGCCAGACGCGCGAGAGGGATGGAGTCGTGTCCCGCTCCGAGGATGAGCAAGGCTTGCGGAGGGCGGATCACGTCAACAAATACTTCCACCTCGCCGCCTTCGCGCAGTTCGCAGTTCTGCACGCGCGGAGTGCCTTCGCGCAGAGCTTGCGCCGCCGTATGCCGCAGGATTTCTGCAAAGGCAGGATCGGTGATGTTCGAGGCGTGCAAAGGAACCGTGGCCGCATCGGCCAGCCAGAAGAAATCCCCGACGGCGGCATGGGTGGTATTTGCCGTGTGGAAAACGCTGGCGAGAACCGCCGTGCGCCGTTGACGCAGTCCGACCGCCAGGCAATCCAAGGCACAAAGCGGATCGTCGGTCGTGAACGCAAAAGTTTCCCTCGCCGCCCGGTCGGGCAATGGTTCGACGAGGACGTGTACGACTCCTTGGCAGCCGACGCCCGAGCCCCAGAGAATGTCCCCGTCGGCGGTGGTATCGTAGTGGATCATGGCGGGGCAACCGCTGCGGATGACTTCCTGCGCCCGGTCGCGCGCGTCATCCTCCAGGCAGCCTCCGCTGATGGAGCCGACCACGCTGCCGCCCGCCCCGATCCACATCCGCGCACCCGCCCGGCGGTAGGTGGACCCGGAGGTCTTGACGACCGTGGCGAGAGCGGCACGTTCGCCGCGGGCACTGGCCCGGGTTTGGGCTTCGATGATAGCCTGAATTTCTTTGGCAGCCACGAAAATGGGGAGCAGTTAACCGGTGACCGGCGAGCCAGTATGATCGGGCAGAACAGATAAATTCGCAAACATCGGCGGGGCTGGCCGGACGATCGGCACCGGTTGCTCCGAACGGATTTTAGGCCATTCTCCTGCGTGACAGCTTCCGAACCTGCCCCCTACGAAATCCGCCCGGCGACGGAGAAGGATGTGCCCCTCATCCTCACGTTGATCCGCGAACTGGCCGAGTTCGAGCGCCTGGCGCACGAGGTGGTGGGAAACGAGGCGCTCTTGCGCGAACATCTGTTCGGCGACCGGCCAACCGCGGAAGTGCTGCTCGCATTCGTTCCCGGAGG
Source organism: uncultured Chthoniobacterales bacterium (assembly GCA_964245965.1). Taxonomy (GTDB): domain Bacteria; phylum Verrucomicrobiota; class Verrucomicrobiia; order Chthoniobacterales; family SZAS-18; genus CAWCJJ01. The sequence continues at coordinate 6,308 of CAXTOP010000003.1, read as the reverse complement.
CGAGGAAGCAGCCGGCATGGCGTTGTTCTTCCAAAATTTCTCCACTTTCCTGACCCGCCCGGGCATCTACCTGGAAGACCTCTACGTGCGCCCCGCGCACCGGGGACGAGGACTCGGCAGAGCGCTCTTGCAACGGATTGCCCGGCTCGCCGTCTCGCGAGGCTGCGGCCGTTTCGAGTGGGCCGTGCTGGACTGGAACGAGAATGCCATCGGGTTTTACAAAAAGCTGGGTGCCAGGGTGCTGGAAGACTGGCGAGTTTGCCGAGTGACGGGTGAGGCGTTGGAATCCCTGGCAGCGGCGGGTGAGGACGAAGCAAAGAACTAACTTCCGTTGCTTCAAGTCAATCCGTATGCGTTGTTGGCGGCGTGGAAGAGGATCGTTACGTCCAACAAGTACAGGCCCAGGACCCATCGTGGTGGCGGCGCGCTCTGACCTATCTCGGGCGTGCCACCCGTCTGAAGTGCCCTTTGTGCGGCCTGAAGCCGATCTTCATCCCCTGGCACAACGTCCGCAGTTTGCACGATTGGTTCACCCCGCTCGACGGCTGTCCGCACTGCGGCTACGCCTACGATCGTGAGCCCGGTTATTTCCTGATGTCCATTTGGGCGCTCGATTACGGCTTCTCGGCGCTGCTGGGTTTGTTCGTTTACCTCGGGTTCGAGATCTTTGGACACCTCACGACGCCACAGATCCTGCTGGCGACCATCCTGCCCGTGTTTGTCTTCAGCGTGATCTTTGCCCGGCACGCCAAGGCCTACTTCCTGGCCATCGATCATTACTGCGACCCGCACGTGCAGGAGGAAGATGGTGAAGGCTTTGGCGACGACGGCAAAGGGAACCTACCCCTGGAGCCCCTGCCAAGGACTCCCGCGCCACCGCCTGCTGGAGTGACGCCGCCAGTTGAACGAGAGGCGGGCCACGTGCCGGCCGCCGCGCATGGCGACCCGCTGCTGAAATAGGATTTTCTTTTCTGCCGTCCTTCATTCTATGCCCCTGGCTCTTGGCCGCTGGCTGCCGGCGTTGGCGTGGATGCTTCTGATCTTTTTGGGCTCCGGCGACGCCTTGTCCGCCAACCACACCTCGCGCTTCGTCGAGCCGCTGCTGCGCTGGCTCTTTACGGGGATTTCGCAGACGCGCGTGGACGACTTGCATTTTCTGATCCGCAAAGGCGGGCACGTGACGGAATACGCCGTTCTGGCGCTCTGGTTCTGGTGGGCTTTGCGCGGACTGTTTGCGGGGAGCCGCAACGCGCTGGTGCTGGCGTTCTGCCTCGCGACGTTGTACGCCGCCAGCGACGAGTTTCACCAGTCGTTTGTCTCGTCCCGCGGTGCATCCGTCCACGATGTCGTCATCGACGCTTGCGGCGCAGCCGCCGCACTCGGGATTTTGGGGGCTTGCCAGGGATTCCGCTGGAAGTCTCCCGCCGTCTCTGGAAGTTCACTTGTCAGACGCGGGCCAGCGCGGGGCATTCCACCTTGATGCGTGCAAGTGGCACGCCGCAAGCTAGGTGACAGAACGACGTTGTTCTGTCTTTGTCATGCCACTCGCCGCGATTCCACCGCATAAAAGCTTGCGCGCGCCGGCTTTGCACGAGACCTGCACCCTCACTTCTTCGCCGGGGGCTCTCCCTGACAATCTCAAGCGCCGGGCGACGGAAGTCTTGCGCCGCCGTGCGCCGGTCGAGCGGCGACTGGCGATGAGCTTCGGTTTGGGCGTGGCCGTGCTGCTCTGCATGGCACTCTTCTCCGCGGTTCAGGCGGAACGTTTCCTTTCTTCGGACCGGTGGGTGGCGCACGCCAACCAGGTCATCCGCGACGTCGAGCACACCGTGTTCGAAGTGCAGGCGGCCGAAAGCAGTCAGCGCGGCTACACGGCGTCGGGCCAGGAGACGTACCTGCCGCCGTTCCAGGCCGCCGTGGCTTTGCTGCCCGCCCAGATGGCGGCTTTGCGCCGGGAAATCAGCGATGACCCGGCACAACTGCGGCGCTACGTACTTTTTACCTCCAGGATCGGCGCCAAACTCGCCACGATGCAGCAGCGGTTCGAGGAGCGGCGCACCCTCGGCTTGGATGCGTTGGCTCCCAAGTATTTGAACGGCCGGGGCCGGCAGGCGATGGAAGCGGTCATCGCCGTCGGGAGCGAGATGATCGAGGCCGAGAACACCCTTTTGCGACAGCACGCCGACGCGCGTGCCATCGGGCTGCACACCACCGTCGGTTTGCTGCTCGGCATCAGCGCCTTGGGAGCCGGCCTGTTGGGAGCCGGCTTCCTGTTCGCCCGGCGGGAACTCCGCCGCAGCCATACCCTGGGAGGCGAACTGGCGCGGGCGAACCTGGGCCTGGAAAGCGAGATCGCCGACCGCCGCCGGGCGCAGCAGCGCCTGGGCGTGCAGCACGCGGTCGCGCACATCGCGGCGAAAAACGTCACCCTTGCGCAAGCAGCCCCGTTGTTTTTGCAAAGCATCGGCGAGTATCTGGACTGGCAGGTGGGGGAACTCTGGACGGTGGACCCCGCCACGAACCGCCTGCGGCTGACCAACCACTGGCACCCGGTGGCGGGAACTCTTGAGGAGCGCGCACGCAACACCCGGTTCGAGGAGGCCAGCCGGGAGTAGACGTTCGCTCTGGGGGAAGGACTGCCCGGACAGGTCTGGTCACGCGGCGGCGCGGTGTGGGAAGACCATCTCCAGGAAAACCCGAGGTTTTTGCGCACGGCTCCCGCGCGGGCGGCCGGGCTCAACCGCGCCGTCGGTTTTCCGTTGCGCCGACGCAGTGACGACCAGATCTCCGGGGTCATGGTCTTCCTGAGCAAGGAGCAGGATGCGCCGGACGGGGAACTGGTCGCCACGATGGATACCCTGGCGGGCCAGCTCACCCAGTTCACGGAACGCTGCGGCGCGGAGGCGGGTTTGCGGGCCAGCCAGGCGCGGTTCACGGCCTTCATCGAGAACGCGCCGGCCCTGGCCTACATCAAGGATGAGCAGGGGCGGATGCTCTACGGCAACGAGACGCTGCTGCGCACCTTCGGCCTGCGCCGCGAGCAATGGCTGGGCAGGACGGACGCTGATTTCTGGCCGGAACACACACCTGCCATCCGCGAAAACGACCGGTTGGTGCTCGCGGGCGAAGGAGCCGTTGAACTCACCGAAGCCGTGCCTTTGCCCGACGGGAGGATGGCGCACTGGCTTTCCTACAAGTTCCCGCTCCGCGACGAGGAAACGGGCGGCAAGCTGCTGGCCGGTATGTCCGTCGATATCACCGCACGGCAGGAAGCGGAGGATTTCCGGCGCGCCAAGGAAGAGGCCGAGCGCACCAACCAGGCCAAGAGCCAGTTCCTCTCGCGGGCGAGCCACGAACTGCGCACCCCGCTTAACGCCATCCTGGGTTTCGGCCAACTGTTGCAGACCAGTCCGTTAATGGATCAGGACAGCGAGGCGCTGGAACACATCCTCAAAGCTGGCCGGCACCTGCTGGTGCTGGTGGACGAAATGCTCGACGTGTCCCGGGCGGAAAGCGGGGAGTTGCAGTTAATCTTTGCCCGGGTGGATGCCGTCAAGGTCGCACGGGAATGCGTCCGTCTGGTGGCCCGTCTGGCCGACGAGCGCGGGATCGTTTGCGAGGTTCTGGCCGCTGGTGTTGAACCCACGCCGGTGTTCTGGTGCGATGAACAGCGCTTGCGGCAGGTACTGCTCAACTTGCTTTCCAACGCCATCAAGTACAATCGGGAAGGGGGACGGGTGCTGGTGAGCTTCGAACTGGCGGGTGACGCCGGCCTGCGCTTGCAGGTGAGCGACACCGACCCCGGGATCACCCCGGCCGATCTGGGTCGGCTGTTCGTGCCCTTCGAGCGGCTGGACCAGAAAGCTGGCGGTGCCAAAGGAACCGGCCTGGGCTTGGTGGTCAGCCGGCGGATGACCGAAGCAATGGGCGGCACCTTGGGGGTCAGGAGCCAGGTGGGGGAGGGCAGCACTTTCTGGGTGGAATTCCCCCTGAATGCCGATCAAGAGAACACCGACCTGAATTTACACTTAGACGCTGATCTGGTGGCCATGCTCGACCTTGATGTTTCGCCAAGTTCCGTGCTCGCAAAGTAAGGACCGTTGAATCGCTTTGGATTGCCACCAACATCATCTGGTATGGAAGCGCTGGTGTGGTATTCGCTCAGTGGCCGCCCCCGGGCTTGCCCGCTTTGAAAGGCTTGACGAAGAACGCCAACAGGACGCCCAACGTGGCGATGGTGCCAAGCAGGTAGAAATTGTCCAGGTAGGAGAGGATCGTCGCTTGCTGCTGGACCGTCCGACCGATGAGCCCCTGCGCGCGGGCACCCGCCTGGATGGGGTCCAGCCCGGAGTGGGTCAGCGCGCTGGTCAGGCCCGCCAGCCGCCCCTGGTAGATGGGATTGTTCGTGCTGATGTGCTCGACCAACTGGCTCTGGTGATACTGGCTGCGGCGCGCGAGCATCGTCGTCACAAAGGCGATCCCCATGCTGCCGCCCAGATTGCGGAAAAGATTGGTCAGGCTGCTGGCCTTGTTGTTGGCGGCGGCGGGCAGGTAGGAGTAACCGATCTGCGCGATCGGCACGAACATGAACCCCAGGCCGAGGCCCTGGATCATCCGCGCGCGCACGTAGTCGCCGTAGGTGGAGGCGAGGCTGAAATGGGCGAAGTGCCACATGGAAAACACGACGATCGCAAAGCCCGTGAACACCATCCTGGGCGCGCCGATTTTCGGCAGCACCTTGACCACGATCGGAGCCATGCACACGATGACCAGCGCCCCGGGGGTGAGCACCTCGCCTGCCGTCGTCGCGGTGTAGCCGTAGAGCGCCTGGAGGAGCTGCGGGATCTGCACCGTGCTGCCGAAGATCACCGCGCCGAAGAGCAGGTAATACGCGCAGGCCACCGCGAAATTGCGGTTGCCCAGCAGGCGCAGGTCCACCACGGGATCGTCGTGGAGTAGTTCCCACGTAACCAGCAGCACGAGCGACACCATCGAGACGGTGAAGAACGCCGTGATGACCGGGCTGCCAAACCAATCGTCTTCCTGTCCCTTGTCGAGCACCACTTCCAGGCAGCCCAGACCGAGCGCCACCAGCGCGATGCCGACGAAGTCCACCTTCAGCCAACCCGCCGCGCGGGCCTTTTTGACTTCCAGCTCGAACGCAGGTGGATCGGACACGAAACGGTTGCTCAGGAACAACGAAAAGATGCCCACCGGCACGTTGATGAGGAACACCCAGCGCCAGGAAAAATTGTCCGTGATCCACCCACCCAGAGGTGGGCCAATCGCCGGGGCCATGACGATAGCCATGCTGTAGAGCGCGAACGCGCCCGCGCGTTTCGAGGCCGGGAAAGTATCGACCAGGATGGCCTGCTCGCTCGGCGCGAGTCCACCGCCGCCGATGCCCTGCAGCACCCGGAAGAAGATGAGCGTCGGCAAATTGGGCGCGAGGCCGCAAAGCAGGGAACTGACGGTGAACATCCCTACGCAGGTCATGTAGAAGTTCTTGCGCCCGAAGATCCGCGAGAGCCACGCGCTGAGCGGCAGCACGACCGCGTTGGCCACGAGGTAGCTCGTCAGCACCCAGGTCGCCTGATTCTGGTCCGTGCCCAGGCTGCCCGCGATATGGGGCAGCGACACGTTGGCAATGCTCGTGTCCAGGATCTCCATGAACGTGGCGATGGTGACGATGATCGCCACCAGCCACGGGTTGACCCCCGGCAGGGTATAACCGCCGCCGGGGGGGCGCGGGGGAGTCTGGGGAGCAGCCGGACGGAGGACGGCTTCAGCGGTCTGGGTGGCGGTGCTCATGAAAAGATGCGGGGTGCGGGATGCGGGATGCGATAATGTCTTTCGTGTTTAGTTCATCCTGCCCGGGGTCTGTCATCCTGAGCCGAGTTTTACGAGGTCGAAGGACCTTCCGGCCGGCGGCAGCTAAAGGAGATGTGTGAGGAGTAGCGTATCGCTGGTGCTAGACATTTGCCTCCGGCGGCGGAAGGTCCTTCGACCTCGTAAAACTCGGCTCAGGATGACAGACCCCAGAGAGGGTGGGTGCATTCCGGCGGATGGTTTGGAAAGTGAGGTGCCAAAAACATGAACGGCTACGCCTCCTTTTTTCATCCCGCGTCCCTTCTTCGCCTCTCGCATCCGGTCAACGTCCGCTGGATACGTCCACCTTCGGCTCGACCGACATGCCCGGCCCGAGCATGGGCAGGTTGCCGCCGTCCGTGAGGAAAGTGATCTTCACCGGTACGCGCTGGACGACCTTGACGTAGTTGCCCGTGGCGTTCTCCGGCGGCAGGAGCGAG
>CAXTOP010000002.1:0-180583 GCA_964245965.1 uncultured Chthoniobacterales bacterium | reverse complement strand
CGGAGCGGGTCCCTCCCAATTTGTCCAAGGCTTACCCAAACGGGAAGGGCTCTAGGCGTGACACGGGCATCCGGCGGACCCGGAGACACCCACCTCAAAACGTGAGCACGGAACGCAGGCCGAGCACCAGGGCATTCCCATACGCCGACGAGCCGCCGGGATGCACGATGACCTGCACGTCCGGCTGCACCGACCAGTAGTTTGTCAGTACCGCCTGGTAGCTCGCTTCCACGACGCTTTCCTCTTCGCGGATGGGAGTGCCGAGGTGGTCATAGAGATCCCGGTCCCGTTCGGCGGCTCGGGCCGAGTCACCGAAGCGCGCGTAGGCGAGGGCGATCCCAAATACATCCTTGTCACGAGTCGGGATCAACCCCTGGTAGCTGACCCCGGTATCCAGGTAGAACGAGATGGGATTGCGGTCGCCCGGTGCGCCGCTCACGCGCAGGAAACCGGTCAGACCTTTGTCGGTGGCATGCGCCGGCCGGTAGAGCATCTGGTCAACGATCAGGTAACCACCCCAATCCCCCGCCACTCCGCGCGGGATGCCGTCCGACACGGGATCAGCCAGGGAGCGTCCCTGACGGTCCGAACGCAGGTCGGAAAAGGTGTCCGTGTGGAACCAGCCGCCCAGCTTGTAGGTGCCGGGCAGGCCGCCGGCGTCTTTCTCCTGGTGCAGGCGATAACCCATTTCGTAAATCGAGAACGCTCCCTCCTTGACGTTCAGGTTGATCTTCACACCGTTATGGTTGTACGAAGTGCCGGGGCGGAAACCCGGCGAAGGGTCATGGGTGGTGTCGGGATCGGGGTTGCCGTCGAACACGGCGGCTTGCAGGTAAAAGGCGTCCGCCAGTTGCACCCGGGCCCGCACGCCGGGGGCGGCGTTCGCGTAGATCGGGACGGGCATGTTGGCCGAGATCGTCGGGAGCACACCGAAATCGCTGTTGATGAACAGGGCCGACACGTTCGATCCGAAGAACTCCTTGTCCGCGGCGAGTTGCCCCAGACGGACGGAAAACTTTCCGCCGGCCAGCGTTTGCTCGACCCACAATTCGAACAGGCGGATACCGTCGTAGAAGTCGATGTTGCTATACCGGCCGAAATCCCTCACGTACTTGTTCGTGCCGCTCGGGCCGTGCACGTTGTACGCGTTGACGTGGAACGTTGCTCCCGCCCAGCCCAGCAGCTTGCTAAAATCCGCGTCCGCACCCACTTCCACCAGGCCGTCGTACACCGCTCCCTGGCGGCGTCCGCCGGTGGGATTGCCGAAGATCTCCCCGGTGTAAATCAGGTTCAAGGTCAGTCCGTGGTCCGCCAGCCACGTGCGCCGGCCACCGAAATCACCCAGCAGATGGGCGTCGTCTCCCGACGAGACCGCCGGCTTGGCCACGGTTGGGTTGGAAAGCAGATCGGTCTGGTTGCTGTTGGGGTTCCCGGCCTCCTGTCCCGCCGCCTGGCGCAGGCACATCCAGCACCAGCCGGCGAGCAGCAGCAGCAAAGCGACGCCGCGGGTTCGATGAACCGACCAGGCGGACCCGAAGGATCGGGGAAATGCTTCAACGCCAAAGCATTTCCTGCCGGCCGGTTCGTCTAAGCGAGCGGAGGCAACCTGGGAACCCACTCTCTCGTAACGGTTTGCGAGAATCATCGTGATGGTTTTGGGTCGCTTGTGCCGGGACACAATCGGGAGTAGCTTCTTGGGTTGCCCATCGTGCGGCCCGGCCGTCTAGCGGGGAATGTGCAACTTAAACAGAGTCGTTGTTCGGACACCAAACTAAAGCTTCGCTTATGCAAAATACTGCTCTTGCCTCCATCCCCACAGTGCCGGTTGCCACCAACGCTCCCGGCCAGTTTCCACCGTTCAGCTTGCAGCGCCTTCTTGAAACCGTCTTCGCCCCCCGCTCCTCGGAACGCGTCGCCATCTTGATTGATCTCAAAGATCCGCATGGAATGAAGGACTATGGTTTCCTCAACGATCCCAAGCTGACCATTCAGAAGATTGCTTACGAGACTTTTTACAAGGGTCTTCAGGACGGCGTGCTGGCCGAGATGGACCTGCGTGGCGGTGAGATGTTCGCCTACAAGATGACCGGCGGCAGCAACCTCGACCTGCCCGACCTCGCGGTGGATGCTTCCGGCAAGGAAGTGAGCCTGGAACGCGACATCTACCCGAACTACGATTTGATCCTCTGCATCTCCACGTCCTCGGCCACCGCGCCGCTGACGGCCTTTGCCAAGCAGTACGGCTTCCGCGGCGCGACGTTGCACGGGGTCAATCCCATCATCCTCGCCTCGGGCTTGGCGGTGGACTACAACGAGGTCAGCCGCCAGGCCGAGAAGCTGCGCCTGGGTGTGACCAAGGCGGATTCCGTGGAGATCGACTTCGGTTACAAGGACCAGAAGTACACGCTCAAGCTCCTCCTCGACGGCCAGGAAGCGCAAAAGAGCCACGGCCTTTGCCGGGGCGGTCCCGACGTGGCCAACCTGCCGGCGGGCGAAGTGTACTTCGTTCCGCGCGGTGCGGAAGGCCAGTTCCCGATGCAGTACGAGGACGGCACGATCGGCCTGATGACCGTCAAGGACGGTCGCGTCGTGGGGGCGGAATTGCTCCAGGGCGACGAAGCCGTGGTCGCGGAGCACGCCAAAAAGTTGCTGGGCGACCCCGTGACGGGCGAAATCGGCGAACTCGGTTTCGGCACCCAGAAGCTGCCGGTCTCCGGCCGCGACATCCAGGACGAGAAGATCTTCGGCACGTTCCACGTCGCCACCGGGCGCAGTGATCATCTCGGTGGTGGTCTGACGCCCGACAAGTTCACCGACAAATCGCACGCCACGCACGACGACATCCTGTTCTCGCCGACCAAGACCCCCGACATCCAGGCCCCGCAGGTGCGCATGATCCGTGGCGGCAAGACCGTGACGCTGATCGAGAACTTCAAGCCGTCGCCGTATTTCAGCGGTCTCCTGGATTCCTGATGGCCAATCCGTACGAGAGCGAAAAGCTCCTGTCGGAGTACCTGCTGTTCCACTATGGCCGGGCGGAGGAAATCCTGCCGTATTCCTCCGGCCCGGCGGCGGCGCTCGACTTCGCGGTGCGCGTGATCAGCCAGTGCCTGGATGTGTCATCACTGCCCGATCACCCTCGGGCCTTGGACTTGGGATGTGCGGTGGGACGCTCCAGCTTCGAACTGGCCCGTCATTGCACGGAAGTGCTCGGCATCGATTATTCCCACGCTTTCATCCGGGCGGCGGAAACGTTGCGGATACACGGACGGGTTGCCTACCGGCGCACCGACGAGGGGACGCTGACCACCGCGCTCTCGGCCGAAGCTCCGGCCGGAGTGGATCACCGGCGTGTCCGGTTCGAAACGGGCGACGCCTGCGATCTGCGCGATCATCTTGGCCAGTACGATGTCGTGTTGTTGGCTAATTTGATTGACCGCCTGCCCGACCCGATGCGCTGCCTTTCGCGGCTGCCGGGCCTGTTGAATCCGGGAGGGCAGCTGATCGTTTCCTCCCCGTTCACCTGGCTGGAGGAATATACCCCGTTCGAGCATTGGTTAGGGGGTTACGAGAAGAACGGCGAGCGGATTGGCACGTTTGGGACGTTGAGCGAGGTGCTGAAGCCGGATTTCGAGTTCATCCGGGCGGTGGATCTGCCGATGCTGATCCGGGAGCACGCGCGCAAGTTCCAATGGAGCGTCAGCAAAGCCGGCATCTGGCGCAGGAGATAGAATTTCGTCCATCCGCGTTTCATCCGCGGCTATGATAAAGTAGCCGGCATGACGAACTGGGAGCAGCAATACCAATCACGCGACACTCCTTGGGACAAAGGCGCGCCCTCTCCGCCCCTCGTCGATTGGCTGACGCGCTCCACACTACTCGGCGACATCCTCGTGCCCGGCTGCGGTCTGGGCCACGATGTCCGCGCCCTGGCTGGTGCCGGCGGGGAGGCCCGTGTGACCGGACTCGACTTCTCCCCCGCGGCAATCCAGGCGGCGCAAGCCATTGCTCCTGCCGGCGGCGAAACCTACCGCGTCGCCGACCTCTTCGACCTGCCTGCCGGCCTGCGCGGGGCCTTTGATTGGGTGGTGGAACACACCTGCTTTTGCGCCATCGACCCCGACCGTCGGACGGACTACGTGGAGGCCGTCCATTCCGCGCTGCGGCCGGATGGCCGGTTGCTGGCAATCTTCTACCTGTACCCGCACGAACGCGGCGAGGAACGCACCGGGCCACCCTTTGAAACGAGCCTGGCGGAACTGGACACCCTCTTCTCGTCCCGGTTCGAGAAGCTGGACGAGTACCTCCCAAAGCATGCCTATCCTGGCCGCGAGGGACGCGAATGGGTGCAGTTGCTCAAGAAACTGCCGGGCTAGCTTGCGCTGCTCGCTGTTCTCCCCGACAGCTTTCCACCAGCCCCTATGAAACTGCTCCTCGTTGACGGCAGCTACTACGCCTACCGCTCGTTCTTTGCGATCCGCAACCTTTCCAACTCCCACGGCGAGCCGACCAACGCCATCTTCGGCTTCGCCAAAGCCATCCGGCGGATGATCAAGGACCTGAAACCGGACCTCGCCGCCGTCTGCTGGGACCAGGGCCTGCCCGTCCGCCGCACCGAGTTGCAGCCCGAGTACAAGCAGCACCGCGCCGAGATGCCGGACGAGATGGCTCCGCAGATGCCTTTCATCCGCGAACTCGTGCCCAAGCTCGGAATCCACAGCATCGGCTTGCCCGACACCGAGGCGGACGACCTGATGGCCTCCTACTCCTGCGCCGCGCATTCAGCGAGCATCGAGGTGATCCTGGCCACCAACGACAAGGACCTCCTTTCGCTCGTGGAAGACGACATCCTGGTGTACTCGACCGCCAAGGCGGACGTCATCCCGCCCGAGGAGTTTACGCTGCTCGGCCCCGAGCCGATCAGGAACAAATGGGGCGTCGATCCGGCACGCATCCTGGATGTGCTCGCCCTGAGCGGCGACGCGAGCGACAACATTTCCGGCGTGGCCGGCATCGGCCCCAAGACCGCCACGACGTTGATCCAGGGTGCCGGTTCGTTGGACGCCTTGCTGGCTGACCTGAGCACCGTCAAGAACGAGAAGACCCGCGCCAAGCTCGCCGAAGCGCGCGAACAAATCCTCGCCAACCGGGAGATGGTCCGCCTCGACACCGACTTGCCTTTGCCGGTGCCGGTGAAGGATCTGGTGATCGCGCCGAAGTACGACGAACTAATCAAGGCGCTGGAATGGTGCGAGTTCCGCTCCATGCTGGCCGAAGTCCGCTCCGAAGCGAAAAAAGGTGCGTCCGCCGCGGCGGCCGCGTCCTCCCAGGATGATTTATTCCCATTCTGAAGATGTGATGCCGGACGCCGGCAGCCGCTACGCCCGGGCAAACTGCGCCAATTCCACCGTCGTCTCGTAGTTTAGGAAGGGCGTGATCAGATACACGCCCGGGAAGTGACCCAGCACCGCCCGGCAGACTTCCTTCGCCAGCGCCACGCCCATCTTCTTGCCTTCCGGGCCTTCCTTGCCGGCCATCTGCGCGCGCACCGGATCTGGGATCAGGATGCCGGGCACCTCGTTGTGCAGGAACTCCGCCTGCCGCCCGTTGAGCAGCGGCCACACGCCGATGAAGATCGGCACGTTCAGGTGCGCCGTGCGCTTGGCCACGGTCTCCACCAGGGCCGGGTCGAACACCGGCTGGGTCATCACGTACTGCGCCCCGGCGGCGATCTTGCGCTCCAGCCGTGCGATCTGCGCGTCCAGATGCTTGGCGTTGGGGTTGAACGTGCAGCCGATCACGAACCGCGCCGGTGTCTTGATCGACTTGCCGGCGTGGTTGAAGCCCTCGTTCATGCGCTGGACGATGCCGATGAGCTGCAGGCTCGTCACGTCGTACACCGACTTGGCCCCGGGATGGTCGCCCACCTTGGCGGGGTCGCCCGTCAGCGGCAGCACGTGCCGGATGCCGAGCGCGGCCAGGCCCATCAATTCGCTTTGCAGCCCCAGCAGGTTCTTGTCGCGGCAGGAAACGTGCAGCAGCGGCATCACGCCGTGGCGTTGCTTGAGCAACGCGCCGACCGCCATGTTGCTCACGCGCAGGATGGCTAGGGAATTATCCGCCAGGGTGATGGCGTCGCTGCCGGCTTCCGTCAAGGCGCGCGCGCCGGCCATGAACTTTCCCAGGTCCATCGTCTTGGGCGGGTCCAGTTCGGTGATGACCACCGTCTTGCCCGTCGCCAGGAGATCCAGGATGCTGGTTTCCTCCGCTGCCGGCGCGGAAACGGACGAAGAATGATCGGTCACGGTCGGTACCAACACGGGCTCTTTGGCGGACTTGGGTTCGCGTGGCGGCTGCGGGGCAGGTTCCAGCGGACGCGAAACCGCCTTGCTCGTCACCGGAGCGAGATCGCGGATGGCCGCGGCCATCGCCGCGATCTGCGCCGGCCCGGTGCCGCAGCAGCCGCCGACGAGGCGCACCCCCTGCCCCACCATCTCGCGTGCCATCCGGGCGAAATAATCCGGCGCGCTGTAATAAAGGAAACGTCCCTCGACGTAGCGCGGGTACCCGGCGTTGGGGTACGCGGCGAGCAGTTCGCCGGGCCTGACCTCGACGCGCTCCAGCAACCGCAACATGGAGTGCGGACCGTTCAGGCAATTTACCCCCACGATGTCCGCCCCAAGGTTGCGCAGGTGATCGAAAGCATCGGTAAGGGAGGTGCCGTCCGGCAGACGCCCTTCTTCCGCGCACGCCAGCGAGCAGAGCGCCGGGCAGTGGTGAAGCTCCTGCTTGACCTCCAGGGCCAGGGATAGCTCATCCAGCCCCAGAAACGTCTCGAAGAAGATCAGGTCCACGCCGCCGTCGAGCAGCGCGCCGATCTGGTCGCGGAACAGGTCGCGGCGGTTGATGCCCCGTTCGCGGGCCTGGTCGTCGGCCAGCCCGAGCGGGCCGACGCTGCCGGCGACGTACACGTTCTTGCCGCGGGCGGCCTGTTTGGCGAGTTGGGCGGCAGTCCAGTTGATCTCGTTGACCTTGTTATCCAGGCCGTAGCGGTCCAGCCGGGCGGCGTTCGCGCCGAAGGAGTTGGTCTCGATGACCCGCGCGCCCGCGTCGATGTACTGGGTGTGGACCTTGGTGACGATCTCCGGCGCGCTGAGGCAAAATTCCTCCAGGCAGCGCTCGAAGGAAGCGTTGGCCTGCTCCATGAGCGAGGTGCCCATCGCGCCGTCGCCACAGAGGATGCGGGAGTTCAGTTCGTCAATCAGGTCCATCTTGCGGGATTCTAGCAGTTTTTAGCCACGGATGAAACGCGGATGGAACACAGATAGATGCCCCCCGGCAAACATCCTCTCCCCCATCCGCGTTTCATCCGCGTTCCATCTGTGGCTAAAACCCTCCGGCGGAAGGATTCAACGCGATTTCGGGTCGAACGCGTCGCGCAGGCCGTCGCCCAGAAAATTGAGCGCCAGCAGCGTCGCCGACATGATCGCCGCCGGGAACACCAGCAGCCACCAGTTGCTCTTGATCGGGTTGACCGCTTGCGACCCATCGCTGAGCAGCGTGCCCCAGCTCGCCTGGCTGGCGTCCACGCCCAGGCCCAGGTAGCTCAAAAAACTCTCGTCCAGGATGATCGCCGGGATGGTCAGCGTCAGGTACACGGCGATGATCCCGGTGAGATTGGGCAGGAGGTGGCGCGTCAGGATTTTGACGTGCGTCTGTCCGAGGCTGCGCGCGGCGGTGACGAACTGCATGTTTTTGAGCACCAGCACCTGCCCGCGGATGATCCGCGCCATCGTCAGCCATTCCACCAGCCCGAGCGAGATGATCAGGATGATCGTCTTCGTGTAATCCGGCAGCGCGCGCAGGAACGCCACGTGCGAGCCGCCGAAGACCGCCTGCAGCCAGCCCCGGAAACGGAATTCCACGATGTTGACGATCACGATCACAAAGATCAGCCGCGGGATGGAGTAGATCACGTCCACCGTGCGCATCATGGCACCGTCCACCTTGCCGCCCGCGTACCCGGCGACCAAGCCGTAGCTCGTGCCGACCAACAGGCTCACCAATGCCCCGGCCAGCCCGACCAGCAGCGAAATGCGTGCGCCGATGAACACCCGGTAAAGCTGGTCGCGGCCGTTGAGGTCCGTTCCCAGCCAGTGCGCGAAGGAGGGTTCGGCCAGTTGCGTCGGGCTCGGGTACTGGTAGGCCGTGGGCAGGCAGAACGGTCCGAGGACCGCCAGGGCGATCACCACGCTGATGATGGCGACCGACACCCGCACCGCCGGGTTCGCCCAGAAGCGCGCCCCGGCCGACTTCTGCCCGGCGCGGAGCAGCGGGGTTTCCGTGGGCAGTTCGGCAGGTAGTTGCGGAGCGGAACTCGCGGCCATCGTCGGGAAAATAAGGGGTCAGTAGAGCTGCACCCGGCGGTCGAGGAACGTGTAGGCCACGTCGGTCGCCAGATTGAGCGCCAGCAGCAGCGCGCAATACACGATGACCACCCCGCCCAGCAGGAAGCCGTCGCGGTTGAGGATCGCGTTGACGAAGAACCCGCCCATGCCGGGGATCTGGAAGATGGCTTCCACGACCAGCGAGCCGGTGAGGAGGTTCGCCGCCAGCGGCCCGAGGTAACTGATGACTGGCAGGATGGCCACCTTGAGCGCGTGCTTGTAAACGACGCGTGTTTCCGACAAGCCCCGCGCCCGGGCCGTCCGCACGAAGTCCTGCCCGAGCACGTCGAGCAGGCTCGAACGCATCAGCCGCGCGATGTAGGCCACGTAGGGAGCGGCGAGCACCGGGGCCGGCAGGATGACGCTGGAGAACCCTTCCCAGCCGCCCACCGGCAGGATGCCCAAGCCCAGGGCGAAGATCAGCACGCACAGCGGCCCCGTGACGAACGACGGCACCGAGATCGCCACCAGCGCGCCGAGCATCGCGGCGACATCGAACCCGGTGTTGTGCCGCACCGCCGCGAACGTGCCCAGCCACACCCCGGCCACCGTGGCCAGCAGGAACGCCAGCGCGCCGAGAAGGAGCGACACCGGCAGGGTTTGCCGCAGGATCTCGTTGACGGTGCGGTTGAGGTACTTGGTGGAAAGCCCGAAGTCGCCGTGGAAGACGAGGTTTCCCAGGTAATCCCGGTACTGCTGGAGCAGCGAACCCGTTTCGCTGAGCGCAGCTTTGGCCCGTTCGCCCAGGTGGAGGCTGGCGGCGAGCGATTCCCCGGCGGCGCGGCCTTCGGGGCCTTCGAGCTTGTACTTGAGCTTGAGGGCTTTTTCGATGGCGGGCGTCGTGCGGCGTTCGCGGTCAAACGGTCCGCCCGGCAGCAGCCGGATCATGAAAAAGGTCAGCGTGACCACAAAGAACAGCACCAGCAGCATCGAAGCGACGCGTCGAAGAATGAAAGCGGCCATGGATCCGTGGACGGGCACCCCGCCCGGGCTGCGACTATGGGATGGCCCCCGGCGGAAGGCCAGCGGTTATTTGCGCGGCGCAGGCGTGGGGCTGGCCGTTGCTCACAGCCGCCGGCAGAACGATCGAGCACCTGCCTTCTGGAGTTGTAGGGCGACGGTCCCCGTTGCTGTGGAGACATCCACCTTGGCGACCGGGACGGTCGCCCTACAACTCCAGAACGTTCCATCAAAGAGCCTCTCCTTCCCCTTGTTTACCCGTTTACTTCCCTACAGACGTAAACGGGTAAATGAACCGGGACGTCCATCCCGATCTTGCCGATTGCTTAGCGAAGCGGTAGGATCTTTTCATGGGTGACCGGTCTGCCTTCCGTCGCGGCGTAGGTCCGCTGCTCCAGCTTTTACTTCCCGGCAAGGAAGAAGCGGTCTTGTCCATCGCGCCCGACGAAGCTTTACTCGAGCGGATAGAAACGCTGGCCGCGCGGTCCACCGAGGGGCAACTGATGGTCGAGGAACGCGAGGAATACGCGGGTTACGTGCAGGCCAACAAGTTCGTCGCCATCCTGCGCCGGGAGGCACGGGCCAGGCAGACGGACGCGGCCCCGTGACCAGAGCAGTTCGAACCCTGGTGCGCCGCGAATCTGACTTGGCATCATTGATGGTGCGGTCGGGAAGCAATGGCTTTAAGCTTTGCCTGCTTGCTGATACGGAACGTGTAAAGCGTCTCCGTTGCGGTGTCCTGAACTTGGAAAGTTCTGCTGCTCGTCCAGCGTAAGAACATCTGGCCACCAAGGTGACGCGGCTGCTTTGACAGCAAGGCGGGACGGATGGGAAGCTCGGCAAGCGAGTCCAAGTCCCCGCTTCGTTTCACACGGTAGATGAAAAACTCGCCAAACTTACCAGAGTGGAAACTGACTGCCAGCTCATGGCTGTTGGGACTCCATGCCAGCGTGGCACCTGGAAACAGTGAGTTAGCTTCAAGCTCATCCGAGTACGTTTCCACACCCGTCTGCTGATCACGAAGGTGAAGCGTCGTGGAATATTCGTCCCACGAACGATCTGTACCTGTCTTAGTCTTGGTGATCTGCACCGTAGCCACGAACCGCCTATTTGGGGCAGGAACATTTACCTCCTCGGGGGTTGCTTGCGCACAAGCTGCGCTGACTAGAAGGAGTAACAGCACTTTGATTTTAGTCATGCCTGGTGAGTCTTATCCAGCATTCTGGACTCGCTGACAGCGGTTAACTGCTGGATCGCGGCATCACGATGCGTCCGCGGTGACAGGATTAAATGCCACGAGAAAGGCGGTGACCAACAGGAATGCTCCTGCGATCCCAGCCCTCGACACCAGCCAACTGCTCCCATGACCGCCTATGTAGAACAATCTGTACGATGGAACCAACGGTGAAGTAGGCAAGAGCCACCCCCAGGCCGCAAAAAAGAGGAAAATGCCTATCTCTAACCCATCAAGGCCCTGCAAACCTTCGGGCCATTTCTTGAACTCATCAACCATCCAGGGAAGTGCTCGTGAGAGGATCAGCGCACCGATGATCCGTTGCACGAGCAAAGCGAGATGTTTCATGACGTCCCGAAAAAGCTTTTATGCGGTTTAAGATATACCCTTTCGCCTGCTGAGCTTGGATTTGCATTTACTTCAAGAACAAAAGCTCTGGACCAAATTCGCGCGTCCTCTGCAAGGTGTAAATTCACGCCCCACAATTTTGTGCACCCTCTGATTTTCTCGAATCCAATCCAGACACGCCAACCTGCCCAAGCAAAAACCGCCTGTCCGGCATAATGCTGGAGCAGACGTTCGAGGAGAAGACTGGAGCGCGTCGTTGCCTTTTACGCGTGGGGGGCGCGGCGGTAAAGCGTCAGGCCCAGCAAGCCAGCACCCCCCAGACCCAGCAGCGACCAGGTAGATGGCTCGGGGACGCCGAGAACCGGCGCGCTCAACTGCACGTTGTCCACGGCGAACGAGCTGATCCCGGTGTCGGTCACCGCCGTGTTGATCGTCGGTGTGAAGGCAAGCGTGTAGGCGGCAAAGGACAGTGCGCCGCTACTCACACCTCCCGATCGGCTGGGAATGGCGAAGGTCTGGGTGGCGGTAGCTCCACCCGAGACCGCGATGGTTAACTGTTGGCCTTGGTCGCCGAAGATATCTGACGCCACGAGGGAGAGGGTGTAAGTCGCATTGAGTGTGAAGGCTCTGCTGATGGTCTGCGCGTCGGAGACGCCAGGATTGAAGAACTCATATTGGTTGCCGTAGGGGGTAGTTCCGTTGCCAAAGCCGTTGGTGAAGACGAAAGCATCGCCGCTCGGCGTCCAATTGTCTCCGCTGCCAGATTCATAATCCCCGTTGGACAGAGCGGGGGCCTCAAAGCTGCCGTTGAGCACGCTTTGGGCGCGGAGGCTGGAGGCGACTACGCTCAGAACGACGGCGAGGATGAGCAGGCGGAGAGAGTTGGCTTTCGTCTTCATAGGAACGCACGTGGTTTGCAGGTGGGTTGAAAGTGGTTAGACAACCAACGAGTACCAGAGCGGCTCGTACAGTCGCAGATCACGCGAAGACAAAGTCGCTACGGATGTCCAATCGCCAAATCATCAACGTTGACACCGTTCGGCTGAAGACCCGATCAAACCTCGAGGTGTCGCGACTGCGCTCCTTAACAAGCCAAGCATTTATCTTGCCAGGTAAGCAGGTGCTTCACGGAAGATGCCAGAACCCCTTTGTCACAGAGATGGTCGCTTTGGCCGGGCCGGTTTGAGCAAGACAGACTTCGACGCCTTGAATGGCGACCGCTGATAGCAAGAGTCGTGATTTCTCAGACACCATCCCGCCCCTGGGAGGTTGCCAGATGAGCGAGGGAGGTCCCAAGCTCTCACCCCGGTGGCATCTGCCACGATCTGCGCTCTTATCGGTTCTCCCTGCCATCATGCACGGGCAAAGCGTGCCGCCGGCAATGCTCCAGGTAGGCTCCTTCGTGCATGGCCATCAGGCTCACCACGCTGGACCACAACCACGAGGGGGCACCCAACTGCTTCGTGCGTGGACGACTGAGTTCCTCCCGCCAGGCCCGGCGCGTCGCTTGATCCATCTGCCGGGCATGCGCCTTGCCCGTCACCGCCGCCAGGAACTCCGCGACTCTGACCGCCTCCTTGAGACTCAGACGTTCGATCTCGAATTTCAAATCCTGCGGCAGCAACTCGCGCAGGAAGATCGAGTGGTCTCCCAGCCTGGTGGCGAGCATCCTCTCGCCCAACGAGGGCGAAAGATGGCGGGCGCCCGCCACGACCCGCTCGGCGTCATCCTCGGGCATCCCGGCTTCGGGGTGACAGGGAGCAACCGTCTGGATGGCTTCCTTCACGTCCATCAAGCACAGCGATCCGCCTCTGCCGCCGACACCCAGCAGAACGGCGTAACGTAGTTTGCCAAGCGAACTGCATCCCTTCATCCAGTACGCGGCATCGAGCACCTCCAGCGGCGCCTCGTTCTCGCGCGAGCGCAGCGAAGTCACCAGGCGGCGCACCTCCTCGTGCTCAAAGAGCCGGTCGAGCCCGGCGCGTTCCTCGTCCGTGAGGGGCCAGAAGCGGCTTCCCAGAGGAATCCTGGGTGACTCGTCTTCGATGCGCTCCCGGGCGAGATGCCGCCATTTGCGGCGCAGCGCCTGCCTCATGGCCCGCTTGACGACCTCGGGCTGGGCAGCTTCGTTTTCGGTTCCCTCCTCCAGGTCGATGAACGCTTGCTCGTAGCCCTCCGTCATCCGCTCGATCATCAAGGCCGTCGCCGCCCCGGGCAGATCGGAGCCCCGCGCCGCGCTGGCCAGCGAGAGCCCGAGCCGGATCAGGTCGTGGGCCGGATTGCCGATCACCGTCTGGTCGAGATCACGGATTTGCACGTCCACCCGGCCCCGGGCGTTGGCGATGGGGCCGAGGTTGCCCACGTGGCAGTCTCCGCAGATCCAGATGGCCGGACCTTGCGGCACCGCCAAGCCTTGCTCGGACTCGAGCCAGGCGTAGAACTGCGCCGTGTTCCCGCGCACATAAGCGTGAGCCGAACGCGCCATCTTCAGGTTGCGCTGCCGGGTGAGAACCTCGGGCCGTCCGTCCAGCGACGGGAACTTTGCTCGGCGGCTTTTCATGTCCCCAACCAATACGCCGGCCCGGCCAGGGTCCGGCTCAACTTTCATGATTCTTGCGGCGGCGCGGGGTTGCCTCCCAACCAGTTTGCCTCCGCCGGAGGGGGTGGGCCGCCGGCAACCACGGCCGGTCAGCAGCCGTGGTTGTCCGGGCTATTCGTCGTCGCTCTCAGCTCGCGAAATAATGCCCCTGCTCTAAATCCGCCAGCAGGCCGGGCCGGGTGGGATGCCAATCCAACCGCTCCCGGGTCAGGGCGCTGGAGGCCGCGAGGTCCATGCCGAAGAAAAACACCATCCAGCCAAAGTGGCTTTTAGCCTCCTCCGCGGAGAGGGACCGGACCGGCAGGTTCAGGCCGCGGCCGATCGCCTCCGCGATCTCGCGGGTGGACACTCCCTCGTCGGCGACGCCGTGGTAGCGCGAACCCGCCACCCCCTTTTCCAACGCCAGCCGGTAAAGCCGCGCGGCGTCGAGCCGGTGGACGCCGGCCCAGCGGTTGGCCCCGTCGCCGATGTAAGCCGCGAAGCCCTTCTCGCGGGCGAGCTTGATATTGATGGGCACGAAGCCGTGGTGGTCACCTTCGCCATGCACCGAGGGCGACAGGCGTACCACCCCTGCCCGCACCCCACGTGCGGCAAACCCCAACGCGAGTCCCTCGGACGCAACGCGGGGCGACGAATCGGGGACAGGAGCATCTTCTTCTATTCCCAGACGGCCCGGCGCGAGGCCCGCCAGCCCGGACGTGATGAGGAAGGGGCGGCCGGAACCGGCGAGGGCCGAGCCCATGGTCTCGATGGCAACGCGGTCGATCTCGCAGGACTTCGCGAAATTGGAGAAGTCATGGATGAAACCGCAGTGGATCGTGCCGTCCGTGGCCTCGGCCCCGCGGCGCAGGCTGTCGAGGTCTTCGAGGTCGCCGTGGTGCGGCTCGGCCCCGGCGGCCTTGAGCGCCTCGGCCCCTTTGTCCGAACGGGTGAGGCCGAGCACCAGGTGCCCGGCAGAGAGGAGTTCCGGAATGATGGCGGAGCCGACAAATCCGGTCGCGCCGGTGAGGAATACACGCATAATATTGAGTGGTTTGGTTCGTTGAACAAAGCGACCATCCACCCGTCATCGAACGGCGAAAAGTAGTGGCGTTATACCGGTATGGCGACTAACAGGATGAGCACGATGAGCACCGCGGCCACGACGGACGACAACCCCCTGGGCACCTATCTGAAAGACCGCCGCGCAAAGCTCGACCCGGCGGCGTTCGGCCTGCCCTCGGCGCGGCGGCGCACCCCGGGCTTACGGCGCGAGGAAGTGGCTCAGCGCGCACACGTCAGCGCCACCTGGTACACCTGGCTCGAACAGGGCCGGGGCGGCGCGCCCTCCGCCGACGTGCTCGACCGGCTCGCGCGTGCCTTGGCGCTCAAGGAGGTGGAGCGCGAACACCTTTACCTGCTCGCCCAGGGCCGGCCGCCCGAGGTCAGCCCGCCCCCGCCGTCGGCGGGCGTGTCGCCGCGGCTGCAGCGCATGATCGACTCCCTGGAGACCAGCCCGGCGCTGGTCAAAAACGCCGAGTGGGACATCGTCGCTTGGAACGAAGCCGCCGCCGCCGTGCTGACCGACTACGCGCTGCTCGCGCCCGACCAGCGCAACGTGATGCGCCTGTTCTTCCGCAACCAGCGCATCCGGATCACCCAGCCCGATTGGGAACACACCGCGCGCTTCGTGGTGGCGACCTTTCGCGCCGAGATCGCCCGGACGGGCACGTCGCGGCGCGCGCAATCCTTGATCGAGGAGTTGAGCCAGACCAGCCCGGAGTTTGCGGCGATCTGGCGGGAACACGACGTGCGCAACTACGGCGAGGGCACGAAGCTCGTCCAGCCCGCGCACGGCGGGATCATCGCCCTGGAATACTCGTCCTTCGCGGTGGACGGCCAGCCGGGCTTGGGCATGGTGATCTACACGCCCAAGGCCCCGGAGGACGCCGGGCAGGTCCGGTCGCTGCTCGCCCTCCGGCGGAGCGAGCGGGGATAGGAGGCTGGCGCGCCGCGATAGTTGCCATGAGAGTAGCTAGGATGGCCGCCGGCGCAGGTCGGAGGATGCGAGTCCCGGTTTACCCGTTTACTTCCCTATAGACGTAAACGGGTAAACGGCACGACGTGCTGGCGGACCTTTGCCAGGATTGCCGCCACGAGGGCAAGGGTTTTCCCCCATCTGCCCGGCAAAAACTTGCCCGGCGGAGCGGGAAGGCGTTTAATAGCAGCGTCATGAGCGCGCTGCCCAAACGGTTCTTCACCCCGGAGGAGTACCTCGAACTCGAATACAAAGCGGAGTACAAGAGCCAGTACTTTGCCGGAGAGATTTTTGCGATGGCCGGCGCGCAGCCGGAGCACGATAAGATCACGACCAACCTCATCATCGCGTTGGGGCTGCGTTTCCGGGGCCGGGCCTGCAACGTTTTCTCGTCGGACATCCGGGTGCGCGCGGCGGACGACATGTACACTTATCCCGACGTGACAGCACTGTGCGGCGAGCCGAAGTTTGAAGGGCAGGGCAAGAACCCGCCCAGCCTGCTCAATCCCCGTGTGATTTTTGAAGTGCTTTCGCCGAGCACCGAGGGATTCGACCGCGGCATCAAATTCGCGCGCTACCGGCGGCTGGAAACGCTGACCGACTACGTGCTGGTGTCCGCCGACCAGAAGCGCGTGGAGCATCACCGGCTGCGGGAGGATGGCGTGTGGGTTTACGATGACCTCGGGGAAGACGACGAGGTGTTGCGCCTCGCGAGCGTGGGCTGCGAGGTGCCGCTGGCCGAGATTTACGAGCGGGTGACGTTCCGCAGCCCAGGCGGGCGGTAGGCGGGCGGGCTGAGGCGCGGGGCCGATGGTCATTTCTCGGGAAGAATCGCCGTGAACTTATCACCCCGGCACGGTAAGGTCTCCCGCGCGATGCCTTCCACGACCAATCCGTTCCCCGGCATGAACCCCTTCCTCCAGGAAAGCTGGAGCGACGTGCATACCCGGCTCATCGGTTACATCAGCGATGCACTGGCGGACGAATTACCGCCGGACCTGAGCGCGCGGGCCGAGGAGCGCATCACGGTGTCGGACAACGAGGACGAAGGCCGCAGCTACCGGGCCGACGTGGCTGTCATTGAACCCTGGAACAGTGGTTTCCCGCCGGTCGGCGGTGCGGGGGGTGATGCCGCCGGCGGAACCTCGGCCTTGGCCGTCGCCGAACCGCTGCTCTTCAGCGCGACGATCATGACGGAACGCTGGGTGGAGGTCCACGACGCCCAGGGCGGACTGGTGACGGTGCTCGAAGTGCTCAGCCCGGCGAACAAGACTGACGCTGGCTTTCTCGCGTACCGTCTGCGCCAGCAGCATTTCCTGGCCGCAGGCGTCAACCTGGTGGAAATCGATTTGGTGCGGGGAGGCCTCCACACCGTGGGCGTCGGCCGTGAACGCCTGAGCTGGCCGGCGGGAACGTGCCATGTCGTCTGCGTCACGCGGGTCCGCGGGGTTGAGCCCGCCCGGCACGAGGTGTACCCCTGCCCCCTGCGCGAGCCGCTGCCGACAATCCGCGTGCCCCTGCGCCGGAGGGATTCCGACGTGCCGCTGGCGCTGCAACCGCTGATCGACCGCTGCTACCGGACGGGGCGTTACTGGCTGTCGGCACGCCTGCGCATCCTCGTGCCGCCGGCCGCCGACGAGCCGGAAAACGCCTGGATCGCGGAGCGGCTGCGCACGGCGGGTCTGAGTGGTGGGGAGTGACCCCCTTTTTTCTTTCCCAACCCGCCGCCCACCCCGGCGCGGCGCGAGAAAGTTTTGACACCCGGGACCCCGACGCTATCTTCTGCGTTCTCCCATGGCCCTTACCCCGGAAACCTCTCCCAAACCTGCCGACAACGCCCCCGTCCAGCAGCATATCAACATGGACCAGGCGGAAATCACGTACGCGAATTTCTGCCGCGGCACCCTGACGCCCGAGGAAGTCGTCCTCGACCTCGGCTTCAACTCCAATGCTTTCGGGGTCAAGGTCCTCGAAGAAGACATCGACGTGAAGAACCGCATCATCATGAGCCCGTCGGCAGCCAAGCGGCTGCTCTACCTGCTCAACGACATGGTGGGCCGGCACGAACAGAATTTCGGCGCGATCGAAATCGATTTCCGCCGCCGCATCAAGCAGCCGGACCAGGACGCGCCCAACGGTGCCGGTCTGTAAAGCTGCCTTCTCTCTAAAGCCGGCGGGGCAGCTCCGGATTTGAACTTCCCAAGAGGGTTTGAAGTCACCGCTTCACCGTGTCCCCGCTCGAACAGGAAAAGCTGCTGGAACAAACCCGCGCGCAGATCCGCCAGCACGTGTCGGAGATCGCGGAACTGGCCCGCACCAGCCGCAACGGGGTGCAATTCTTCCGCGACTTCCTGAGCCGCGCCGTCCGCTCCCTCAACGCCCAGGGCGGAGCCGTCTGGCTGCCCGGCGCGGGCGGCGAATTCCAGTTGATCGCCGAGGAAAATTTCGCCTCGTGCGCCTACCACGAGAACGAACGGCAGCGGCGCGACATCCACCGCGTCCTGGGCGAGGTCGTCAAGAGCAAGCGGCCCTTCATCGTCGGCGCGGTCAGCCCGGACGTGGCGCCGGCCACCGGAGCCATGACGGCGGACGAGGAGATCATGAACACGACGCCGCACCCGATGTTCTTTACCCCGGTGTTCGTCGGCGAGGAACCAGCCCAGACGGGTGCCGTGCTCCACGTCTGGCTGCCCGCGGCGGGTGACCCGAAGAGCTACCCGTCGCTGTCAACGTTCCTGATCTCGGTGTGCGTCCACGCCGGCAACTTCCTGAAGGCGCGCCAGGGCGAGGCCGCGATGGCGCGCAACCAGGAGTACGAGAACATGCTGCGCTTCGTCGGCGATTTCGTCGGCGAACTGGAGCCGAAAAAGGTCGGGCGCGCGGCAGTCAACCATTTCACCGATTTGTTCCAGGCCAACCGGTGCAGCCTGTTCCATCAGGTCGGCGGACGCTGGCGGCTGGAGTACGTGTCCAACCAGGAAACCATCGACCGGCGCAGCGAACTGGTGGTGAACCTGTGCAAGGTGGCCGCGCGCCTGCCGGTGACGGATGCCCCGGCGGCGCTGTCGCTCGACGTGCCCGAACAGGCCGGCGTGTGGGGCGAGCCGTTCGGGACCATCGGCGCGCAGCAGGTCGCCTACGCCTTTTACCAGCCGCACGTCCACGAGAGACAGACGGCGTTGATTTTGTTGGAGCGTCATTCCAGGGGCGCGCCGTTCAACGCGGTGAACCTACGCCAGCTCGCTTGGGCGCGGCAGCAGCTTTCGCGCGCCTCGCTGGCGGCATCGACCTACCGGGAAGTCCCCTTCCGCCGCGTGCTGCACCCGGTGACCCGCGCCCGGGGCATGTGGCGGGCCCGGCGGCGTGCAAGACTGGCGGCGTTCATCGGCGGGCCGCTGCTGCTGCTCGCGTTGTGGCTGCTCGTGCCGTGGACGCTGCGCGTGGAAGGCGATTGCGCCGTGCAGCCGCAGCACGAGGCGACGGTCGCCGCGGAAACGGCCGGCAAGATCGAGCGGGTGATGGTGCAGGAAGGCCAGTACGTCGAGGCCGGCACGGTGCTCGCCAAGATCGAGGACGACGATCTGCGCACGCAGATGGCCGTCGCGCTCCAGGAGGTCAACAAGTGGCAATCCGAGGCGAACCGGTATCAAGCCACCGGCGACGATGCCCAGCGGCGCCTGGCGGAGATCAACCTGCAAGGCGCGCAGGCCAAGATCGAGCGGCTGCGGTATTTGCAAGGACGCACGGAGTTGCGCAGCCCGATCAACGGCGTGGTCCTGACCAAGAACCTGGCCAACCGCGTGGGCGAGAACCTGGAGTTGGGCAAGGCGTTCTGCGAGATCGGCGGGCGCGACAGCTACGAGGTGGTCGTCAACGTCAACCAGCAGGACCTGGGTGTATTGTCCGAGGCGTTGCGGCAGTGCGGGAAGCTGCCGGTGGATTTCATCCTGCACGCACACACCGACACGCGGCTGCACACGACCATCCAGGGGATGGGAGCCATCGGCGAGACGGCCAAAACGCGGCCCGGCAGCAGTTATTTCGAGGTGCGGGCGGATTTCCCGGTGGATAGCTCCCTGGTCGCCACGCTCAAGCCCGGTTACACGGGCAAGGCGAAGATCGACCTCGGGCGGCACCCGCTCGCCGCGGTGATGCTGCGGAAGTTTTTTGATTACTGGCGGGTGGAGTGGAGCCTGTGAGGGTTTATAGGAGATGCGGCCTTCATCCTCTGTCATCCTGAGAGGGCGTATAGATCATGGCGGCCATCTTCTCTCTTGGTCTGTCATCCTGAGCGCAGTGAGTCCGCGAGCGCAGTCGAAGGATGACAGACCAAGAGAGCAGCTTTCCCAATAATACTTCGAGTCGTTAGCTAGCTTGGATATTTACTCATGAAAACGGGGATCACCCATTGTTTGCCGCTCGTCGTGGCAGGTGCGTTCGTCCTAACGGCTCTGCCGCTCACGCAGGCGGCTTCCAGCAAGGAAAAAGCCGAGAAGATCGAGAAGAACGACAAGGGTACCCTGACCATCGAACTGAAAGGTCTCCTTGTCCCCTTCGACACCGCCAACCTCAGCGCGCGGAGCACCGGCGTGATCAAGACCATGAAGAAGGAAGGCGACGCCGTCCGCAAGGGCGACGTGGTCGTCAACCTGGAGGACGACCTGGAACGCCTGGCCGTCGAGTCGGAGCAATCCGTCTTCGACAAGCGCAAGTTCGAGGCCGAGTCCTCCGAGAAACTGGGCACCAAGGGAGGCATCAGCGACGACGCCCTCCGCACGGCGCGCACCAACCTGAAAACCGCCGACATCCAGCTCCAGCAGGCCAGAGTGGCGCAGGAACACAAGACGGTCGTCGCACCCTTCGACGGCATCGTGACCCGCCGCATCCGCAACCCCGGGGAAGGCGTCGATCAGTACAACATGCAGCTCATCACGATGGTCGGGTTGTCCAAGGTTTACCTGGAAACCTACCTGCCCGCCAACCGGCTCAAGGACGTGCAGCAGGGCCAACCCGTCGAGGTCCGCGTGCCGGACCTGCCCGGACGCACCTACGTTGGCACGGTGGACTTCATCGCGCCGGTGATCGATCCGGCCAGCGGCGAGTTCCGCCTGAAAATCCTCATCCCCAACGAAGACCGCTCCCTGCGCTCGGGCATGAGCGCGGTGGGCACCCTGGCCCTGGCTGCCGCCAACTCCGACGCCATCCCCGGGCCGGCTGTTTCACCGTGACGCACCTCCTCCCGTGGCTTCCCCGCTTCCATCCACCGCCGCATCCGCCGCGCCCGCGCTCGGCGACACGATCGTCACGCCGTTGCGCGAGGATTTGATCATCAGCGAGCAGGTGTACCTGGGCCGCGCGTACGTGGTGGTGAAGAACCCAATCAGCCTGACGTATTTCCGGCTGTCCAAGGCGCACTATGAGGCGGCGCGGCGGTTCGACGGCGTCACCAAGGCGCGCGACATCGCCGTGGAGATGCAGTACGCCAGCCAGTACTGGCGCGCCCTGACCATCGACGACGCCATCGCGGAGATCCTGCAACTGGCCCAGCAGCTCTCCGGCTCGGGCGTGCTGCGCTCCACCGGCCAGCAGGTGATCAACCGCCTGAACGCCGCGCAAACCCGGCGCAAGAAGCTGGGGCTGGAAGCGGTGATCAGCAGCATCCTGTACCTCAAAAAATCCTTCGTCGATCCCAACCGGCTGCTCGCGCGGATGGACCCGTATTTCTCGTGGATGTACACGCGCGGGTACGTCGTCTCGTTCGGCGTGGCGGGAGTGGTCACCCTGTTGATGCTCGCGGGCCACCGGCAGGAACTAGCGGAACACACGGCGAATTTTTTCACGCTCCAGAACCTGATGCTCACCTGGGTCGTGTTCATGTTCGTGAAGACGATCCACGAGTTCGGGCACGGGCTGACGTGCCGGCACTTCGGCGGCGAGGTCCACGAGATGGGCGGGCTGCTCATCATGTTCACGCCGTACCTGTACTGCAACGTCAGTGACGCGTGGATTTTGCCCGACAAAAAGCGGCGCATCCTCGTGACCGCCGCCGGGATTTTCATCGAGATGACGCTGGCCATCGTGGCGGCCTGGGTGTGGCTGCTGACCTCGCCGGGACTGCTGCACCAGGTGTGTTTCAACATCATGTTCACCTGCTCGGTGTCCACGGTGCTCTTCAACGCGAATCCGTTGATGAAGTTCGACGGCTACTACATGCTCTCCGACGCCCTGGAAGTGCCCAACCTCAAACAGAAAAGCTCCGCGGCGGCAACGACGTGGGCACAGCGTTACATTCTCGGGTTACGGTTCGGCGGACCGGCGCAATTCTTCTCGTACGAGTTGAGCCCACTGTTCGGGTTGTACGCGGTCGCCAGCTACTTTTACGGGTGGCTCGTGCTTTACCGGATTTCCACGCACCTCTTCGACGCGCTTGCGCCTTATGGGTTGGACTTCCTGAGCCACAGCTACGTGTGGTTGTACCTGTTCACCGCGCTCGCCCTGCCCTGCTACCGGCTCATGAAAGCGACTTACCAAAATCCCACCACGCGCGCCGCCGCCAGCCGGCGCGTTCTGCAACTCGGCGCGGCCGCCGCGGGCTTGCTCGCCCTTTCGTGGGTCATCCCGTGGCAGGACTCGGTCAAACGCGGCGCGGTGCTGGATCACGCCACGGTGGACCCGGTGGTCGCGCGGACCGCCGGGTTCCTGCGGGAATTGTACGTGCACGACGGCGAGGCCGTCCGCGCCGGGCAGGCGCTGGCGCGGCTGGAGAACCTGGATTTGCAGGCCGAGGCGGATGAACTCAAGCGCGAGGGCGAAACCTACGAGGTGCAGCGCCGCGCGGCCCTGAGCGAACCGCTGGACGCGATCCGACAGACCGCGCCGGCGTACACCCGGCTGGCGGAGGAATCGCGCCTCCAGTACGAGCTGCGCCAGTGGCAGCTGGGGGAATGCATCCTGCGGGCGCCCCGCGCGGGGGTCGTCCGGCAGGAGAACCTGGATCAGTTGCTGGGCCAGTATTTCCAGCGCGGCCGGACGTTTTGCGAGGTGGGCAGCGCGGACGAATACCGGGCGATCATTTCGCTGGGCGAGTCGGAAGCGCGGCGGATCACCGTCGGCCAGGTGGCGTCCCTGCGGCTGCGGGCGCTCTCGGGGCGGACGTACGAGGGCCGGATCACGTCCGCGCCGGTGTCCAGCCTGACGAAGCTGAGCAACAGCGCGTCGGCGAACGTCGCCGGCGGCGACGTGCCCGCGCAGGTGAACCGGGAAGGTTTCCTGGAACCCAGCGTGGCGTACTATGAGGCCGAGATGATTTTACGCGACGATCCGAACGGCGAGCGGCTGCGGGCGGGGCTATCGGGCAAGGTGCGGATCGAGACCGGGCGCACGACGCTGGGGCATTTCCTGTGGTCGAGCTTGCTGGATATCGTGAATCCGGCAATGCGGTTGTGATGGCCGCGAGGAGTTGGGTAGGTCGTGGTGCAATCTACGATGACGATATTTGGATTGGACGTCCCGGGAGGGACCCGCTCCGTCGGGTCCGCCAGAGCCGGGGCAACGCTCCGGCAGCCGTGTAGCCACGGCTTCCCGGACCCGACGGAGCGGGTCCCTCCCGGGACATTAATATCGAGTTCGTCGCTGTCCGATCTATGCACCTTGCAGCGCTGCCGTGGCAACTTCCGACACCCGCGTCATCTGCTCCGGCGTGTGCGCCAGGGAAATAAAGCCAGCCTCGAACTGCGACGGCGCAAAGTACACGCCCGCATCCAGGCAGGCGTGGAAGAAGCGCGCGAAGGCCTGGCGGTCGCTCGCCTGCGCGGTCTCCAGGCTGTAAACCTCTTTCTCCGTGAAGAAGAGGCAGAACATCGACCCCAAGCGGTTGAACGTGTAGTTCTTCCCCGTGGCCGCGAGAGCGGCACGCACCGCCGCCTCGAACCTCGCGCCGTTTTCTTCCAGACGGCTCCAGCCCTCCACCCGTTCCAGCTCGCGCAACTGCGCCAGGCCGGCGGCCATCGCGAGCGGGTTGCCCGACAAGGTACCGGCCTGATAGACGGGGCCGTCCGGCGAAAGGCAGTCCATGATCTCGGCGCGCCCGCCGAATGCGCCGACGGGCAGCCCGCCGCCGATCACCTTGCCCAGCGCGGTCAGGTCCGGGCGGATGCCGTAGAGTTCCTGCGCGCCGCCTTTGGCCAGGCGGAAGCCGGTCATCACTTCATCGAAGATCAGGACCGCGCCGTGCTCGGTGCAGAGTTCCCGCAGCAGTTCCAGGAAGCCGGGCTGCGCGAAATACAAGCCGGCGTTCGCCGGCACCGGCTCCAGGATCACCGCGGCGATGGCCGCGCCCTCCGCGCCGAACGCCGCCCGCACCGCCGCCTCGTCGTTGAAGGGCAGCGTGATGGTCATCTCCGCCAAGGCGCGCGGCACCCCGGCGCTGTCCGGCTGGCCGTGGGTCAGCGCACCGCTTCCCGCCTTGACCAGCAAGGAATCGACGTGGCCGTGGTAGCAACCGGTGAACTTGATGATCCGGTCGCGCGAGGTGTAGCCCCGCGCCAGCCGGATGCAGCTCATCGTGGCCTCGGTCCCGCTGTTGACCATGCGGACCTTCTCAATGCTCGGCACCCATGAGCAGATCAGTTTGGCCATCTCCAACTCGTACGGGTTGGGAATGCCGAAGCTCAGGCCGCGTCCGGCCGCTTCGCGCACCGCCTCGATAACCACCTCCGGGGCGTGGCCCAGGATCGCGGGTCCCCATGTCCCGACGAAGTCGATGTACTCGTGGCCGTCGATGTCGTAGATGCACGCCCCCTTCGCCCGATCGACGAAGAAGGGCTCGCCGCCGACCCCGCGGAAGGCGCGGACCGGTGAGTTCACCCCGCCGGGAATGTACCGGCGCGCCTCGGCGAAAGCCTGCTCGGAACGCGGTCGCGGGAAATGGGTCTTCGGTGCGGTCATCATGCCCGGTAAACCTAACTTCACCCGCCGGAAATGCTCCCAAAACTTTCCGCCTGCTGAATGTTCCGAACCGGTGAACGGAAAGTCGTGCCGCCGCCGCTCAATCTGCGCTATGGAGGCGGTGTCATGAACATCGCGCTCACCACCATCGGCAGCACCGGCGATCTGCAACCGTTCCTGGCCCTCGGCACCGCGCTCAAGGAAGCCGGGCACCGGGTGCGGGTCTGCTCGCACGCGCTCTTCGCCAAGCGGTTCACCGACGCCGGACTGGAGTACGCCGCGGCGGGCCCGGATTTCGCCGAGGCGGACCGGCTGCACATTTGGGATCAGCTCGACGCGGCGGGCGACAACCTCCTGCGGCAGTTCGACATCCTCGGTAGCGTGCTGTTCTTCCGCGGGGCCGAGCAGCGTTTTCAAGACTATCTCGCCGCGATGGAGGGCTTTGATCTGGCGGTGTGCCACCACGGGGATCTGGTCGGCCAGGAAGCGGCCTTGCGCCGTGGCCTGCCCTGGATCGGAGTCTATCTTTGTCCCGGGTTCATCGAGACGCCGTTGAATCCCCCGCTCCACGCGCCCGACCTCGGACGCTGGGGCAACCCGTTGCTCTGGAAGTTGGGAGCGCTGGCCTCGCGCCGTCTCCAGACCCGGGCGACCGAACTTCTGCGCGCGCTCGGCACGGGGCGCCATGGCATGAAGATGAGCCAGGCGATTTCCCCTCTGCTCAATTTCGTGCCGGTGTCGCCGGCCCTCGCGCGGGTTCCGACCGATCTGCCGCCCCATTTCGCGGTGACCGGCTACTGGTTCCACCATGAGCCGGCTTACACCCCGCCGCCGGAACTCGCGGAGTTTCTGGCGAGGAAGCCCGCGCCGGTAGTGATCAGCTTCGGCTCGATGGGCGGCGCCAACGGCGAGGAGACGGCCGATCTGCTGGTGGAAGCAGCCCGTCTGGCCGGGCAGCGGGTGGTGATCCAAAAAGGGTTTGCCAACGTGCAAACGGCGCGCGGCGTCTCGCCGGACCAGGTGCATTTCGCCGATTTCACGCCGCACGGGTACCTGTTCGCGCACGCGTCGTGCGTGGCGCATCACGGTGGGGCGGGCACCACGGCCGCCGCGACCCGGGCGGGCAAGCCCTCGGTGGTCATCCCCCATCTGGCCGATCAACTTTATTGGGCCAAGTGCCTGGGGCTGGCCGGAGCCGCGTTGCCGCCCCGGTCCCGCCGCAAGCTGACGGCGGAAACACTCGCCAGCATGATCAAGCGCACGCTGGAGCAGCCGACGCTACGGCAGCGGGCGGAGGCGTTGGGAAAAATCCTGCGGGCGGAAGACGGAGTTGACCGCGCGGTGAAGGCGATCCACGGGTTGAAGCTCAAGGCTGGCGCGGCCTCGCAAGCTCAGTCACGCTCGCTGTCTTGACCAAGCGCGGGCAGGATCGCGCCGTCAGCCGCACCGTTCTGCCCCGCCTACCAACTCCAAGAGAACCCGCCGTAGAAGGCGCGTCCATTGCCGGGATGGAACGACGCGTTGTCGTCACCGACCCGCGCGTCGGCGATGGGTTCGACGTAGGCCGCGTAGGTCTTGTCCAGCAGGTTCTTCGCCTCGAAATACACCTGGAACCCTTTGCGGGTCTTGTACCCGGTGCGGAAGCCCAGCAATGCGTACGGATCGGCGAAGAGCGTGTTGGCCTCGTCCACCGGATACTTGACGATGTTCCATTCGACGTTGGGGCCGAAGTAGATGCCTGACGGATGCTCGTAGCGGATTTCCGCTTTGTAGGCCTGCACCGGGTTGCCGGCGATGCGCTTGTTGCCGTACACCGCATCGTCGTCGAAACGGAAATCATTCAAGTTGTAGGTTTGCACCAGCACGAGGCGGTCCGGCTTGTTTTCCGGGCGGGTCCCCCGCTCGTCCTTGGCGTCCTTACCGTCTTTGATATCTTTGCCACGATCCGGTTGGCTTCCCCGCACAAGGAGAGAGCGTGCCAGTTCGACTTCTGCTCCGACCTCGAGCCCTTGGTGGATCGTGCCGTTGGCGTTGACCGTGCCCAGCGGCACGCCCTGCGAGTTGTTGAGCGAGATCAACTCGTGGTGGATCCAAGAGCGATAGAGCACCACGTCCCAGGTCAGCGGACCCGCCTCGCCGCGGGTGCCGAGTTCGAGGGTGATCGCATGTTGAGGCTCGAGATCATGATAAACCTCACCCCCGTCGGTTCCTTCCTGGATGCCGATGGATTCGTCGAAGGAAACCGGCTGGAAGCTGCGGCTCAGGTTCAGGTAAACCAACGATTTTTCGTTCCACTGGTAAGCCACGCCGCCTTTGGGATTGAACGCGCGGAAACGGTCGTCGTGCGATTGGTTGCCCAACGTCGCGGAGCGGTAGTTGTCGTGGAAGACGCGGTTGACGTAAACCGCCTGAAAACCCGCCAGCACGGAGAATTGTTTGGTGAGGTGAAACTGGTCCTCCACGAAGAGCGGCAGGTTGAGGTAGTAGGTCCGGTCCGTGAAGATCAGCGGTCCCGTCCTGCCGTCCAGGTTCTCGTAAAACGCATCGGATTCCGGCTCAAAGGCCGGGATCGCTCCGACGGTGAAGCGGTTCCTGCGTCCGAAGACCTCGGCGGTTGACTCGAAAAGGAGGTCGGCGGCGTAGTCGTCGGAATCGTAGTGGGTCGTGCCGAGCCGGAAATCCTCCTCGTACTCGTCGCGCCGGCTCACCTGGCGGTGGTTCCACTCCAGGTTGGCCTGAAAGGTCCAATCCTCGCCCCGGACGCCGAACCGATCCATGAAGCGATCGTAGTTCCAGCGCGTATCCCAATCCTCCTGGATGGCTTCGGGATCGGTCTGGCGCGGGTGGGCGTAAAGGTCGTCCTTGGTCAGTGCGGCCGGGTTGTTCTGGTCGAGGCGGCCGTAGAAGAAGTAGAAGCGGTTTTCGGCCGCGTCGCCGAGCCGGCAGCCCAGGTTGAAGGTTACTTTTTGATAGTTCTCCTGGCTGTGCTCCTGGTAGCCGTCCAGGGTGTGAGCGGTGGCCGCGGCATAAAGATCCCAGGGTCCTCTGCTCCAACCGGACGAGACTTGCTGCTGGGTGTAGCCGAAGCTGCCGAAGGAGAACCCCACCTTGACCGGATCGGCTTCCCGGCCCGTGAGCGAGACGAGGCTGATCGCCCCACCGAGGGTCACCCCGCCGTAGCGCAAGGCATCGGCCCCACGGTAAACCTCCGCGTATTTGACGGATTGCAGGTCGATGTCATAGAGGTATGCCTCGCCGTCGCCCTGGTTGATGGGAATGCCGTCGATGAGGATCGTCAGACCGATGATGTCGTCGCCGTCCTGGCCGGAGCCCCGGCTGGAGACGTGGGTGTCTTCGGTGCCCTGGGACGATTGGACGACGACACCAGGCTGATAGCGCAGAAAGTCTTCCAGGAAGTCGTGCCGTCCGAGGAGGTAATCGTCGGACGAGTACACGCTGGCGGCGGCGGGCACGGTTTGGAGCCGTGCCCTGGCTTCCTCGACGCCCGGCGACAGCACGCTCGGGGGATTGGCGGTGATGATCAATCGTTCCACCGATGGTGCGGGTGCACCGGCCTGCTGAGCGAAGCTGCTGCCGGGTGTGAGCCAGAAAAGGGCGGCCAAGCAAACAATTGGCAACGGCGAAAACGAACGGGTGAAGATCACAAGTTGATCAGACGGGCACTTTGCCGAGGATTGAGTCTGGTGTAGGGCGACGGTCCCCGTTTCCAGTGTGGGACGTCTTCCTTGGCGACCGGGACGGTCGCCCTACAATTCCAGACAGACTTACCCGAAAGCAACTCGCTTCGAATCGTGATTGTTGCCGGTGGCGCGACCGTGCTTGCGGCAAGCACGGAAGGCCCATCCCGGCGGGATCGGCCGGCGGCGCTTGGCACAAGCGCCTCCACAACGTCTGTGATCAAGGCGAGGTGACCTTCAGGTGAATGAACCGTTTGGTAGTCCGCCTCGGGCAAGCGGCCGAAATTTTGCCTTTGACGTGCAAGCTGCTTGCATAAATGATCGCTCGTTTTATGCTCTCCCGATCATGAACAAACGCACCGTCTCCGCGCTCTGCCTGCTGGTGGCTGCGTTTGGAGGCGATGCCCACGCAGCCGGCGGGCGCGTCAAGGTTGCCTCGCTTTCCACCGTGTTGACCGATCTGGCCCGCCACATCGGCCAGGACAGAGTGGAGGTCATCGAGATCGTCAAAGCCGGGGTGGACCCGCACGAGTTCCAACCCAGCCCGGGCGACGTGCAACAGGTGGCCGGCGCGGACGTGGTACTCGTCTCCGGCAAAGGCTTGGAAGGTTATCTGACCAAACTCGAACAGAGCACCGGCACGAAGAGCAAATTCGTGGACGTCGGCGGCAGCCTCAGCGCTTCGCTCAAACTCAGGGAAGAAGCGAAAACCATCGAAGACCCGCACTGGTGGCACTCGATTGCCAACGTGAAACAAGCCGTCCTCGTCGTGCGCAACACGCTGATCAAGGCGGACCCGGCGGACAAGGAGGCTTTCGCCGCCGCTGCCGCCTCCTACGCAGACCGGCTCGACGCCCTGGACAACGCCGTGAAGCTCAAGGTCGCCGAGTTGCCGCGCGAGAAGCGCAAACTGGTCACCAGCCACGACGCCTTTCAATACTTTGCCCGCGAGCGCGGGTTCAAGATCTATCCCATCGAAGGCATCAGCACGGAAGCCCAGCCTTCTTCCAAGGAAACGGCCAACCTCATCGAAACCATCAAGAAACAAGGCGTCAAAGCCGTGTTCTTCGAGAACATCGAGAATCCCAAAGTGGTGACTTCGATCACGCAGGAGACGGGAGCCAAAGTGGGCGGCGAACTTTACGCCGACGGCCTCGGCGCGGAGGGCAGCGACGCAGCCACTTACGAAACCATGATGCACCACAACGTGTGGACCATCGTGGACGCACTCAAATAGCGGCGTTGTTGCCCCTGCTCCTCCCCCCCATGCGTGGTCTTCCCTGGTTGCGGCTGTTGTTGATCGTCGCTGTCTTTGCGGTGATGGGTGTGCCGGTCTGGCGGTTGACCCGTCCCGTTGCCGCCGCCGTCGCACCGGCTGCTGTCACCAGTGACAGCCCGGTAGCCGCCGGTGGACCCTTCGAGATCGAAGTGACCTTTGTCGGACCACCGCCCACCCATTTCCAACTCAAGCAGGCCGGACAAACGGTCTTGCAGGGCGATGGCCCCGGGACAAACTTCCGCGGCCAGTGGACCGCCTCCTTACCCAAAGAAGGAACCGATCTCACCTTCGAGGCGCAATGGCCGCCCGACGCCCCACCGGCGGCGGCGCGGGTGAGCGTGAGCTTCCCGAGCGGAGAAAGCGTCGTCAAAGTGTTCTGGGCGCGCCCGTCGCTCGTGGAGATCGTCACCCTGCCCGGTTCTGGGTCGGCGGAGGAACCGCCTTCGTCCTAGCCGCTTTCTCAGCCTTTCCCCTCTCTTATGTCAACGCACCGGCTCGCCATCAAAGACCTGACGGTCAGTTACCAGCGTGTCCCCGTTCTGCACCACATCGACCTGGAACTGCGCTGCGGCTCCTGCGTCGGCCTGCTCGGGCCGAACGGGGCCGGCAAGACCACCTTCCTCAAGGCCCTGGCGGGCCTGGTGCCCTTCGAAACCGGCAGCGTCCGCTTCGAGGGGCACGAGGGGGTGGCGGGGGCAGGCCACGGGATCGCGTACCTGCCCCAGCGCAGCGTGGTGGACTGGGACTTCCCGCTCACCGTGCGCGGCCTGGTGGAGATGGGCCGCTACCCGACGCTCGGCGGCTGGCGGCGCTTCGGTGCGGAGGACGACCGCATCGTGGCGGACGCGCTGGCTGCCACGCACCTGGCGGCTCTGGCGGACCGCCAGATCAGCGCGCTCTCCGGCGGGCAGCAGCAGCGCGCCTTTCTGGCCCGCGCCTGGGCGCAGCAGGCGCACATCTACCTTTTGGACGAACCCTTCACCGGGCTGGACCGCAACGCGCAGGCGCATCTGGGCAAGCTGCTGCGGCGGCTCAGCCAGGAGGAAGGCAAACTGGTCATCGTCAGCCACCACGACATGAAATCCGTGCCCGAACTCTTCGACCAGGTGATCTTCCTCAACGGTGAGCTGGTGGCCTTCGGCGACGTGGCGGAAGTGTTTACCCCGGAGCGGCTGGCGGAGACCTTTTCCACGGAGATCTTCACCGGAGCCACGGCGGCAGCGATCCCGGCACGCGCATGAATGTCCTGACGCATTGGCTGACCGTCCCGCTGCACTACGAGTTCATGCGGCGCGCCCTGCTGGGCTGCGTGCTCGTGGGTTTCACCAACGGGTTCCTGAGCGCGTTCATCGTCCTGCGCCGGCTGGCACTCCTGGCCGACGCGCTCTCGCACTCCCTGCTGCCCGGCCTCGCCGTGGGAGCCATCTTCTTTGGCCTGGCGCCGCTGGGTCTTTTCAGCGGCGCGGTGATCGCGGCGCTGCTCGTCGGGGTGGGTGGGCAACTGGTCGCGCGCACCTCGCGCTTGAAGGACGAGACGGCCATCGGCGCGCTCTACACGGTGGCGTTTTCCATCGGGATCATCCTGCTGAAGTACGCGCGGGTGCCGGTGGACCTGAACCATTTCCTCTTCGGCAACATCCTGGGCATCTCCAACACCGATCTCTGGATCATCTACCTGGTCGGTTTCCTGGCCTCGGTGTGTCTGGTCAGCCAGCAGCGGGCGCTTTTGCTGGCCTTGTTTGAGCCGTCGGTGGCGCAAAGCCTCGGCGTGCCGGTGGCGCGGCTCAACTACCTGCTCATCACGCTGATGATCCTGGCCATGATCGCCAGCTTGCAGGCGGTCGGCGTGGTGCTCTCGATCGGGTTGCTGGTGCTGCCGGCGGCGACGATTTATCTGCTGAGCGATTCGTATGCGCTGATGATGTGGGGCGGCGGCCTGCTGGGTGCCGTCGGCGCGTCGGCCGGGCTGCTGCTTTCCTACTGGACGGACATTCCCAGCGGACCCGCCATTGTCCTGGTGCTCGGGCTGGGCTTCATCGGCGCGCTGCTCTTCGGTCCGCGCTACGGGGTGATCGCCCGCCACCTGAGTCCGCGCCACCTGCACGGCGAGTCTCTGGCCCGGTGGGAGAAAGCGGCTCCGGCAACCGACGCAGTATAATTTCTCTTCGTGAAAACGTTGCTTACCCTGCTCGTCGCTACCTGCCTGCTGCTCTGCTGCCGAGGGCAGCTTCTAGCCGGCGGTGACGGCCTGGCTTTGACCAGGACCGTCCTGAAGTTGGAACCCGAGATCGATTGTCCAAGCTGCGAGGACGGCATCAAGCGCACGCTGGTGACCGCCCGCGGCGTGCAATCGGCCGACATCGACGTGCTCACCAACCGGATTGTCGTGCGCTATGATCCTGTCCGCATCAAACTGGCGGCACTCATCGGGCGCATCCGCGTCATCGGGTACACGGCAACGGAGGTCAAGTAGCTGCCAGCTGGCGTTTTGCGCCCTTTTGTTCGTAGGTTGTGTACAGGCTGGGAGCTTGCAGTTGTAGCCACGGCGCTCCGCCGCCGTGTTTGGTGCCTGAGAACACGGCGGCGGAGCGCCGTAGCTACAACCAGAGCAAGGCCCGGCGCGGTAACACTCCAGCGTTCCCCCGATGACAAACCGGCGGCTGTGTGCGACGGGAACAGCGCCCCATTTTAATGAGCGATCTTCCCGAACCGAACTCCAACCCCCTCAACCCAGTCCGCGCTCCCGCACCGCTACTACCGGCGTCTGCTCCGGCGTCCGACCGGTATGCAGTGTTCAAAAACCGCAACTTCCGCCTCTACCTCGTCGGGCGCTTTATCGCCTCGTTCGGACAGCAGATGCTCGCTGTCGCCATCGGCTGGGAGCTTTACGACCGTACCCATTCTTCGTGGGCGCTGGGCATGGTCGGTTTGGTGCAGATTTTGCCTCTTGTCCTGCTGACGCTCCCCGCGGGCCACTACGCCGACAACCACGAACGCCGCGGCATCATGCTCGGCACACAGTTGCTTATTGCCGGCGGCTCGCTCGGACTCGCCTTGGTTTCTCACTGGCACGCACCGGTGGTGTGGACGTACCTCTTTCTCCTGGCACTCGGGGTGGCGCGTACTTTTCTTTGGCCGGCCAGCGGGGCATTTCTACCGCAGATTGTCCCGCGCGAACATTTCACCCAGGCGGTGACATGGAACAGCAGCCTGTTCCAGATATCCAGCGCGCTGGGGCCGGTGGTGGGCGGTGCGCTCATCGCGCTGACCGGGGGGGCGGCCATCGTTTACGCGCTCAACATCCTGACGGCTCTGCTCTGCTTTCTTTTCGTCTGGCCGATCCAGGTGGCCGGGACGGCTCCGGCCAAGCCCGAGAAGATGACCCTTGCCAGCCTGCGGGCGGGATTTTCTTTCGTGGTGAACACCAAGATCATCTTCGGCACGATCAGCCTGGATCTTTTCGCCGTGTTGCTCGGGGGCGCGACGGCTTTACTGCCGGTCTATGCGAGTGACATCCTGCACGTCGGCGCCGAGCGATTGGGCTGGCTGCAAGGAGCGCTGCCGGTCGGTTCGGCGCTCATGGCGGTTGTGACGGCGCACCGTCCCCCCTTCCAACACGCCGGGCGCACCATGCTCTGGGCCGTGGCTGGCTTCGGCGTGGCGACGATCGTCTTCGGCCTGTCGCGTTCGTTCTGGCTCTCGCTCTCGATGATGTTTGTTTGCGGAGCATTGGACAACATCAGCGTGATCGTCCGTCAGACATTGGTCCAGGTTCTCACCCCTGACACGATGCGCGGGCGCGTGTCGGCGGTGAACGGCCTATTCATCGGCACCTCGAACCAGTTCGGCGGCTTCGAGTCCGGCTTTGTCGCGAGTTTATTCGGACCCATCTTCGCCGTGGTGTCCGGTGGCGTCGGCACGATCCTGGTGGTCGTTGCCACCGCACTGATCTGGCCGGAAATCCGGAACTACGGCCGGCTTGACGGCAGCGACCAGCCCGGCGAGGGCAAGCCCGCGCCAGCCGGGGCGCAAAACTAATTTGCGGTGACGGCGCTGTCGATGTGCGCCTGCCCGTCGTCTCCGCTGCCCTGGATGTAAGTCTGCCCCCGGTAGAAGGAGGCCACGACCGCGAAGAGACAGGCGGTCGCCACCATCACTTCGGCGAAGAACATGTAGTACTGGTGGTCGCTCATCTTCGCCGTACCATCCGCGTTGAGGATAAAGAAATTCACCCGGGCGGTGAACTGATTGCCCAGCGCCACCGTAAACAACCACGCGGCCATGATGGCGCTCTTCATCTTGTTCGGTGCCTGGGTGTAGGAAAATTCCAATCCTGTGATCGAGACCATCGCTTCGCCCAGCGTCAGAATGACGTAAGCCAGGAACTGCCACCACACCGTTGGCCGCGCGCCACCATCGATAAGGTGTTGGATGTGCGCGATGACCAGATAACTGCCGGCCGTCAGAAACAGACCGATGCCGATCTTACGCAGCGGAGTCAGCGGGAAGACGCGTTGGATGAGGGGATAAACGACATAGTTCACCAGCGGGATGAACAACAGGATCAGAATTGGGTTGGCCGTCTGCACCTGCTCGGGCAGCAGCGTCAGACCAAAGAAACTGAGGTCCATCTTCTTGGCCTGCAGGGTCCAGGAACCGCCGCTGCTCTGGTCCCACAACGACCAAAAAATCGCGATGAACACGTAAACGATGGCGATGCGTCCGAGCGCGCCTAACCCCTCGCGGCTGAAGAACTGCTCGAAGAACCGGCCGCGTCCCGGCGGGATATGCACGAACTTCTTGCGTCCCAGCCAGAAGAAAATCGTCGCGACGACCATCGCGACACCCGGCAGGCCAAACGCCCACCTCGGACCGAATCGCGGGTCGTTCAACAGGAACGGACACAGGATGGTCGAGAGAAAGGAACCGGCGTTGATCGAAAAATAGAACCAGCCGAAGACCTTGGATAACAGGTGCTTATTCGATTCGCCGAACTGATCGCCGACGTTGGCCGAAACGCACGGTTTGATGCCTCCGCCACCGATGGAAATGAGCGACAACCCGATGAACAAGCCCATCCGCGTATCGTCCAACGCCAGGGCGAAGTGCCCGAAGCAGTAAACGATCGAGAGATAGAAGATGGTCCGGTACTTGCCGAGGAAGCCTTCCGCAATCACTGCACCCAGGATCGACAAGCCGTAAACGGCAGACACGAAGTTGGCGACCTGGCCCCGGGCTTCCGCGTCCGACATGTGGTCGGGCAGATGCCCTTTGGTCACCAGCCAACCGGTCATAAACGTAATCAGGATGGACCGCATTCCATAGAACGAGAACCGCTCCGCGGCCTCGTTGCCGATGATGTAAGGCACCCCCGGCGGGAAGCCGGTTTCCGTCTGGGACGGCGCAGTGCGGTACTGTCCGGGCAGGAGTGGAAGAGTGGGTGCGAGAGCGTTGGACATGGTGGCGAGATGACGTTCTACCAAAGCCCGGCACTTTTTACGCTGGGCAAAGCGCAGTTCATTACCAGATACTCACCCGCGAAGCCAAGAACCCATTTGCGCTGGAACGACATTTGTTAGCTACGCCTCCGCTTGCCATTGCCCTCTCCTCGCATGAAACAGGAAAATCAGCTTCGCCTCAGCCTCGCATTCCTAACCGGGCTGAACCTCTTCAACTATCTCGACCGGTACGTATTAGTGGCGGTGCTGACGCCCCTGAGCAAAGAACTTTCGCTCAGCGATGGTTCGGCTGGCTGGCTGGTGTCGGCGTTCATGTTCGGGTACTTCTGCACCGCGCCCATCTTCGGCTACCTGGGTGATCGCTATCCGCGCAAGTGGCTCATCGCGTTTGGAATCTTCTTCTGGAGTTTGGGCACCATCCTGAGCGGCACGTGCCACACCTATTGGACGCTGATCGGTTGCCGGCTTCTGGTCGGGTTGGGTGAGGCCAGCTATGCGACGCTGGCCCCCGCCTGGCTGGCCGATCTCTTTCCGTCGGCCCGGCGCAACAACGCGCTGACCATCTTTTATGTCGCCATCCCGGTCGGCTCGGCTTTAGGGTACATCCTGGGAGGTCTGGCGCTCGAACACGGAGGCTGGCGCACCGGGTTCATCTGGGCCGGTGCGCCCGGATTGTTGCTGGCACTGCTGTTGCTGATGTTGAGCGAACCGGCGCGCGGTGCCTCCGACGACCCGACCCATGAGGGAAGCTCCGAGGCAAAGCCCAGCTTGGGCGATGTGGTCCGACTCTTCCGTATCGGGGATTTTAACCTCGTGCTGCTCGGTTACACGGCCTACACGTTTGCGCTGGGTGCCTTTGCTCCTTGGGCTCCGGCCTTCCTGAACCGCGTACACGATTTGGAAACGAGCAAGGGCGACCATTTCTTCGGGATCGTCCTGGTGTTCGCCGGTCTTGTTGGGACGCTGCTCGGCGGTTGGATTGCGACCAGATGGCAAAGGCGCAATCCGGCTGGCTACGCCCTGGTCCTGACGATTTCCGTGGCCGC
Organism: uncultured Chthoniobacterales bacterium; assembly: GCA_964245965.1. Lineage (GTDB taxonomy): Bacteria > Verrucomicrobiota > Verrucomicrobiia > Chthoniobacterales > SZAS-18 > CAWCJJ01. Next base: position 144,550 of record CAXTOP010000002.1, on the reverse strand, counting down.
AGCGGTGCCCGTGGCCGTGGTGGCGTTCGTCGCGCATAGCCTTGCGGTTTCCATGGTCTGCCTGGGAGCTTCGATGTTCCTGCTTTTTCTGCCGACGGGGCCGATCAACACCTTGATCGTGGAGAGTGTCCCTATCGCCTTGCGCGGCAGCGCGATGGCGGCGTCCATCTTTGCCATCCACTTGTTTGGTGATCTGTGGAGTCCTCCGGCCATCGGCTGGCTGGCCGATGTGTGGCGTGCGTCTGGTGATGCAGGTGCGGGGTTGAGAAGGGCGGTGCTCATGCTGCCGGTCGTGCTTGCCCTTGGCGCGGGATTTTGGGCTTGGCTCGCCTGGCGTAAGAGCCGTGAACCCCAGCGCGCCGCCGTAGAAGCATAATGGTTCTCTCCCGGGTTGCTAGCGATCTGAAGCGTGCTTAAGTTGTATGCTTAATGCCAACTTTGTACATCATCGCCGGTCCGAATGGCGCGGGGAAGACTACCTTCGCCCGACAGTTTCTATCGGGGGAAGCTTCTTCTCTGGAGTTCGTCAACGCTGATACCATTGCGCAGGGTCTTGCCCCCTATGATCCGGAAGGAGCAGCGATGGCTGCCGGACGCTTGATGATCCTCCGCCTGCGTGAACTGGCAGCGCAGAAGGTAAGCTTTGCCTTTGAAACTACCCTGAGTGGGCGGGCCTATCGCCCCTTGCTTACAGAAATGAGAAGCACAGGCTACCGGATCGAACTGGACTTCCTGTGGTTGCCGCAATCTTACCAATCGATCGACCGTGTAGCCCAACGTGTTATTCAAGGAGGACATGACGTTCCAGAGGACGTCATTCGACGCCGTCACCCCAAAGGCTTGCAGAATCTTTTCTCGCTTTACCGTCCGCTGTTGGATCGTTGGTCAATTCACGATAACACCGTCTATCCCGCTCATGAGATTGTACGTGAGATAGATGGCAGCTTGTTGATCTTGGACATGGAAGAATTTGCCAAGATCGAGAAAGTCGCTCACAATGTCCTCCAATGAGTGATGTTCCCTACACGTCTGATCCGCGGGAGGAGAGAACAATGCGCGCATTGAACCGCGCCGCCGCCGACGCCATCGAACGGGCACGCATCTTTGGCACGCCCTTGGTTTACGCGAAGGATGGTGAAGTGGTGGAAGTCATGCCAGAGGATCTCCTGCGCGAGAATCCCAACCTCATCCGCGAACTCATGGGCAACGACGACCCGCCCATCGGCCATTGGGGTCCTCTGCCCTACGTCAAAACCAAGTCGCAGTTGAAAGCAGCAGCGGCGGCTAAGAAAGATTGAAACGGAAGAACCGCTCCGCCGTTGCGGTAGTGATAGTGGACAGTTCATCCAGCGTCATTCCACGCGCTTGGGCTACGGCAACTGATACCTCACGGGTGTACGCAGGCTCACACCTTTTCCCTCGATGAGGCACCGGAGCCAAATACGGGCAATCGGTTTCGACCATAAAGCCGTCAGCGTTCACTGCGGCAGCCGTTTCCCGGACAATGGCGGCATTCTTGAAGGTGATGATCCCCGTAAAGGAAACGAGGTGGCCCATCGAAGCCAGTTCCTGCGCTTGCAAGGGCGTGCCACCAAAGCAGTGGAACACCGCCCGCAGCTTCCCGGTGTAGAACGCCAGGATGGCCAGCGTATCCTCCCAGGCATCGCGTTGGTGGATGACCACGTTGAGGCCAGCTTCCACCGCCAGGTCGAGTTGCGCCCGAAAGATTTTGGCTTGCGTGTCCTTGTAGGCGGCAACGACCTCCGGCCCCTCCTCTGGCAGATGGTGATAATCCAACCCCGTCTCTCCGATGGCTGCTACTCGTCCGTGGGAAGCCAACGGACGCAAGGCATCGACCGCGTCCGGCGCGGCTTCATCGGCGTTGGTCGGATGCACCCCGATGGCGGCATGGATCATCGGGTAGCGCTCCGCCAGTTCCACCGCGCGCCGGCTGCTTTCCACCGAGGTGCCGATGGTGACCACCCGCTCGACTCCAGCCGCTTGGGCGCGGGCCAGCACTTCTTCAAAGTCAGGCGCGTAATCCGGGTAATCCAAGTGGGCATGCGTGTCGATAATCATAAAACTTCTTTTTCGGGTGCCCGCCGCGCAGCAGCCTCGTGACAAAGGTAGGGACTCGCTCTCCGAGCGATCCGACTTTTCAGCGTGCCGCGGGAGATAAAGCTGCCGCCGAAAGCCGGACCGGGCGAAACCACGGATCGCTCGGAGAGCGAGTCCCTACCTTTGTCACAAGGCTGCTGCGCGGCGGTTGTTAAAGTAAGCCCGACACCGTGTTGATGCTTAGCGCGATGATCGTCACGTTGAAGAAAAATGCGACCAGCCCGTGCAGCAACGCCAGGCGGCGCAAACGCTGGGAACTGATGCTCACATCAGCCGTTTGTGAGGCAACGCCGATGATGAACGAAAAATAAGCGAAGTCCAGGTAGTCCGGGCTGTCTTCCTCGGGAAACTTCAGACCGCTCACCCGATTCCGGTCATCGTCGGTTCCGTAGTAGATATGAGCGTAGCGCAACGCGAAAATGGTATGCACCAGCACCCAGGATGAGACCACCGTGAACAAGGAAAACACCACGTGCTCGGTCAGACGCGCACCGTGCAACCCTTTGGCGGCGTTCAGCATCAGCGCCACGGCAAAGATGCTGGCACAAGCCGCCACCAGGACAAAAATGAAGACCGTGTTGCGCCCGGAATCCTGTAGTTTCGCCTCCTTCATCACCTCTTCGGGGTCCGCCGTGGTAATGGTGATCCACGCCAGCACGAGGTTGGTGAACACGTAGGCGTTCCAGGTGGCCAGCGCGCGGATCGGCGCCGCCCACCCCCAAGGCAGGACAGCAAAGACCAAGGCAGCTACTCCCACCGAGACCAGTACCCGGTGGTGCGCGTCGAGATGTCCGAAGCGGTGAAGAAGCGTCCGGGATTGGCTCATACAAAAAAGTATTTAACGTCAACGCAAACCAGGCGAACCAATTACCACTCGATGATCGAACTGGCCCATGTCAAGCCGCTGCCAAAGACCACCATCAACACCTTGTCGCCCGGCGCGATGCGGCCGGTGCGGTTCGCCTCGTCCAGCGCGATGGCCACCGCGGCGGCCCCCGTGTTACCCGTGTAGTCGAGGTTGGTCATGAAGCGGTCCATGGGTACCTTGAGGCGGTCGGAGATCGCTTCGATGATGCGGATGTTGGCCTGGTGCGGGATGATGCAGGCGATGTCGTTGATGGACAACCCGGTACGCGCCAGCGCCTCGACGCACGCGGTGGTCATGGCACTGACCGCCTGTTTGAACGTTTCCTTGCCGTTCATCTTGATGGTGTTGAGCCGGTCATCCGCGTTTTCCCTGGTGATGGGGCAGCGGCTGCCGCCGCCGGGCACACCCAGGATATGCTCGTACTCTCCATCGCTGCCCATGTAGGTCGTCAGAATGCCGCGGCCGACGCTGCCCGCCGGACGCCGGGCCAGCACGGCGGCGCCCGCGCCGTCGCCGAAGAGCACGCACGTGTTGCGGTCCGTCCAATCCACCATCGCCGTGAGCTTTTCGGCCCCGACGATGAGGGCCACCTTGATCGCGCCAGCCGCAATCATGTGCCGCGCCATCTCGATGGCGTAGAGAAACCCCGAGCACGCCGCGGAGATATCCATGCAGGTCGCGCGGCGGGCACCGATCTTTTTCTGCACGAGGCAAGCCGTCGCCGGGAAGAACATCTCCGGAGAGGCGGTTGCCAGGAGGATCAGGTCGATCTCCGCCGCCGTGACGCCCGCCTGGTCCATCGCGGCCCGGGCCGCGGCCGCACCCAGATCGCTGGTGTGCTCGTCTTCCCGCGCGACATGGCGCTCCTTGATGCCGGTGCGCGAGGTAATCCACTCGTCGGAGGTATCCACCAGCTTCTCGATCTCGGCGTTGGTCATGATCCGCTCCGGCAGATAACTGCCGGTGCCGATGATCGAGACCTCGGACGGTGACACAGGGTGCTGGACGGGTGCGCGGGGAGCTTCCTGGGGACTGGGCATACGAAGGGAAAAGAGCCGGACGACGCCAGTCGGGACCGGTCAGGCCGCAGGACGCTGCTCTGGCAACGGCTGCTCCGCGACGGCGTACTTCTTGATCGCTTCCACAATGTGCGGATTCACCTGCTGGTCAATGCCCTTCATTGCCACACCAAGGGCGTTTTTGATCGCCAGCGGTGAACTGGAACCGTGCGCGATGACGCAGATGCCGTCCACCCCGAGCAGCAGGCTGCCGCCGTATTCGTCGGAATTAGTCTTGCGCTTGATCGCCTTGAAAGCTCCCCCGGCCAGCACCGCGCCGGCAATCCGCACGGGGCTCTTCTTCAACTCGTGCTTGAGCCAGGAAAAGATGGCGTGAACCAGCGCTTCGCAGCTCTTGAGGACCACGTTGCCCACGAAGCCTTCGCAAACCACGACTTCCACCGGATTCTCGAAAAGATCGTGGCCCTCGACGTTGCCGCGGAAATTGAGACCGCTGGCCTTGAGCAGCTTGAAAGCTTCCTTCGTCGCGCCGCTGCCTTTGTTGTCCTCGGTGCCGATGCTCATCAGCCCGATGGTCGGGTTCTCGTAACGCAGGACGTGCTTGGAATACACCGCGCCCATCACGGCGTATTGCAGCAGGTGCAGCGGCTTCGGGTCGGGATTGGCCCCGGCGTCAATGAGCACAAAGAGGTTGCTCTCGGTCGGCAGCGTCGTGGCGATGCCCGCCCGTTCCACGCCCGGCAACAGGCGCAGCTTGATGGTGCTGGCTGCCACGGCCGCCCCGGTGTGGCCGGCGCTGACCACTGCGTCCGCCTTGCCGAACTTCACCAGATCGACGCTGCGGCTGATGGAAGAATCCTTCTTCGCGCGGACCGATGATCGGCCCTCGTCGCGCATATCCACGACCTGGCTGGCGTGGTGGATCTCGATGCGCCCGTCACTGAAATGCAGACGACGCAATTCGGCCTCGATCGCCGACTGGTCGCCGACGAGGTAAAGCTTGCTGAGGTTTTCGTACTCGCGCAGGGCGAGCACGGCTCCTTCCACAATGTTGCGAGGACCAAAGTCTCCGCCCATCGCATCGAGTGCGACCCTCATTCTCTATAATAAATGGACGGCTCAGTCTGCATGCGATGTATAAAGCACGGTGCAGGAGCCAATCCCTGCCGTGAACCGCCGTCCGGGTCCGGCCGATCAAGCCTCGATCGTCAGCACCTGGCGGCCCTTGTAGTAGCCACAGGACGGACAGGCGGTGTGCGAGATCACACGGCTGCTGCACTGCGGGCAGCGGCCGAGTTCTTGAGCATGCCAGCGGTTGGCGGCGCGGCGGGTCCGCAGGCGCATCTTCGAGGTTTTACGTTTGGGAACTCCCATGGCAACAAATCCTTTCGGCGATTAAAACTAAATTGGTCTAGCGGGTGGACGGATCTTTCAATTGGTCGAGGGTCGCCCAGGCGGAAGGCGGAAGCGGCTGGTTGTCGCCGGCATCCACAGTTTCCTGCTGGTGGGCAGCCACGACAAATTCCTCGCCGGGGCAAACTCGCTCACCCGACCAATCGCAGCGCGGGTAGGCGGGTAAGGCGAGGAGGATATCTTCTCGAAGGTATGGCGTCAAGTCCACGGTTTCGAGCGTGGGCAGTTCCATCTGCACGGCGAGGTCACTTACGGTCAGCGGGTACACGAGGGATTCCAGGCAGCGCACGCACTGGAGTTCGAGGTCCAGCGAAAGTTGACCGGTAATCCACAACCCATCGGAGTTCTTGCCGATGTCTAGTGAATAGCGCAGGGGGCTGACGCGCTTGACGGGCTGGGAATCGTTGAGTTCGAGGATATCGTAATCCTCCTCGCCTTCCAGGTGCAGGCCGTCCTCGGGAATCTGTCGCAGGTGGATTTTCATGGAAAAGAAGCGCCCGGCGCGAATTTCCTGTGCAGGGCGGTGGACACACATTCTGGCACAAAAGTGCCGACTTCGCCACCCAGCCGTGCGATTTCCTTGATGATACGGCTGCTCAGATAGGTGTAGTCCTCCTTGGGCATGAGGAAGATGGTTTCCACGGCACTTTCGAGTTTGCGGTTCATGAGCGCCATCTGGAACTCGAACTCGAAGTCCGACACCGCGCGCAATCCGCGGATGATCGCGATGGCGTCGATCTCCCGCGCGTAGCTCACGAGCAACCCGTCCAACCGGGCGAGCCGTACCTTGCTCTCGTGCTTGGCGGTAGTTTGCGTCAGCAGGTCTAACCGCTGCTCGATGGAAAAGAGCGGCTGCTTCTGGCTGTTGACCGCCACGGCGACGACGACCTCGTCGAAAAGCTTCACCGCCCGCTCGATCACATCCAGGTGTCCATTGGTGACAGGATCGAAACTGCCGGGGTAGATGGCACGACGCATAAAAAAGACGATCGATAACGATCAAAGCGTCAGAATTGGCAGCCTTCCTGGGACGCTGGCCCAGTTGATGATCTTGCTGTCTGCTGTCACCAGGGTCGCTCCAACGTGGCGGGCAGTGGAAACGATGATTCGATCAGACGGATCATTGTGAAAGTTTTCCAAGCGAGTACTGGCGATGGCAATTTCAGGCAGCAGCGGCACAAGCGCGCAAAGGTCATCGGCTAACATCTGGCGAATCAAAGTAGCAAGGTTGGGCGCAAAGGCGACACGCCCCTTCGCTTCGAGCATTGCCGCTTCCCAAATCGTCATGACAGAGATCCCGATCCGCGCATCAACGGGAAGGGAGGTCAGCAGCTTTCCCGCACGAACCTCACGTTTGAAGAACCAGATCCAAACGTGGGTATCCAACAAGTAAGTCACCTCAGGTTCCATCGGCGGCATCATCGCTGTTAGCCTCCCACTCCACGTCAATGGGAGCTTCAATATCGCCGAGGATGGTAATCATGCCTGCCATGGCACCATAAATCTCGCTGGGGGTGCGCAACTTGCGTTTGGTGGGCACTAACCGCGCCACGGGGCGGCCATGCTTTGTGATCGTGATTTCTGTTCCCTGCTCGTTGACCTCATCCATTAATTGGAGGCAGCGAGCCTTGAACTCTCCCGCGGCTACGGTCATTTCTTTGCTCATCAAAGATGACCATCACTATGACCATACTTTATTGCAAGAGTAACAGTTCAGATGTTTACTCCCACTCGATGGTGCCCGGCGGCTTGCTGGTCACGTCGTAGCACACGCGGTTGACGCCTTTGACCTCGTTGCTGATCCGGCTGGAAATCCGGCCCAGCAGCTCGTAGGGCAACCGCACCCAGTCGGCCGTCATGCCGTCTTGGCTCTCGACCATGCGCAGGGCGATGGTGTAATCATAGGTGCGCTCGTCGCCCATCACGCCCACCGAACGGATCGGCAGCAGCACCGCGAAGGATTGCCAGACGCGGTAGTACCAGTCGCTGCTCTTCATCTCGTTGACGACGATGGTGTCCGCGTCGCGCAGGATGCGCAGCCGCTCGGGCGTCACCTCGCCCAGGATGCGCACCGCCAAGCCCGGGCCAGGGAAAGGCTGCCGGTGGACGACCTCCTTGGGCAAACCGAGCTGCATACCCACCTGGCGGACCTCGTCCTTGAAGAGCTGGCGCAGCGGCTCGATCAGCTCGAATTTCATGTCCTCGGGCAGGCCGCCGACGTTGTGGTGGCTTTTGATGAGCGCCGCCGGGTTGCCGGAGATCGACACGCTCTCGATCACGTCCGGGTAAAGCGTCCCCTGCGCGAGGAACTTGTGCCCGCCGTCGCCGTGGTCGCCCTGGCGCAGTTCGACGGCCGCTTCCTCGAACACCCGCACGAACTCGTTGCCGATAACCTTGCGCTTCTGCTCGGGGTCGGTCACCCCGGCCAGCTTCGTGAGGAACCGTTCGGACGCATCGACCGTCTTGAGCTGGAGGTGGAAATTGTCGCCGAAGAGCTTTTCCACCGCATCGGCCTCGTTCTCGCGCAGCAGGCCGTTGTTGACGAAGATGCAGGTGAGCTGGTCGCCGATCGCCTGGTGCAGCAGCATCGCCGCCACCGACGAATCCACCCCGCCGCTCAGACCCAGGATGACGCGCTCCTTGCCGACCTTTTCGCGGATCTCCGCGCAGGTCATCTCGATGAAGGAACCCATTGTCCAGTCCAGCGTGCAACCGCAGATCTGGTAGAGGAAGTTCTGCAACAGATCGCGCCCGCGCGGCGTGTGTCCTACTTCCGGATGAAACTGGAGCCCGTAGAAACGCTTCTCCGGGTGCTCCACCGCCGCGAAGGGCGAGTTTTCCGTGTGTGCGACCGTGCGGAAACCCGGTGGCAGCTTGGTCACCTTGTCGCCGTGGCTGTTCCACACGTCGAGCTTTTCCGGCAGGCCGCGGAACAGCGGGCAGTCCGCGACCTCGATCTGCAAGGTGCCCGCGCCGTACTCGCGCTTGGGGCTGCTCTCCACCGTGCCGCCGAGGTGATGAAACATCAACTGCTCGCCGTAGCAGATGCCCAGCACCGGCAGTCCCAGCTCGAACAGACCCGGATCAGGTTGCGGCGCGTTTTCGGCGTACACGCTGGCCGGACCGCCGGAAAGGATGATGCCCCGCGCGCCCATCTCCCGGAGTTCCGCGACGGGTGTGTCGAAGCGCACTATTTGCGAGTAAACCGAGCACTCCCGCACGCGCCGGGCGATGACCTGCGTGTACTGCGAGCCGAAGTCGAGGATGAGAACCTTGGAACCCTGGAATGGTTGGGCAGGAGCCGACATTAAAAAGGGGGCTAGAAAGAAAAAGTGCAGGGCAACCGGAAGGCTACCCTGCAAACCAGAGATTGGTTGAAACAGAGCGTTTCTTACTTTTTGACTACGAACACGCTCATCGGATCGCCGACCTTGAGCTTGTCCACGTGGTCCATGCCGTTATCGAGCACCTTGCCGAAAACAGTGTATTGCATGTCCAGGTGCGGGGCCGCCTTGAGCACGATGTAGAACTGGCTGTTGGCCGAGTTGGGGTCGTTGGTGCGGGCCATGGCCAGGGTGCCGCGGTCGTTCTTGTAGGCTTTGTTCACTTCGAGGGGCAGGTAGCCGTACTTGGAACCGCCGCTGCCCACGCCGGGGCCGTTGACGCCGTCCTTGCTCTTCGGATCGCCGATCTGCGCGACGAAGCTGGGCACGATGCGGTGGAACCGCTGGCCGTCGTAGAATCCTTCGCCCGCCAGCAGCAGGATGCGCTCGACGTGCTTGGGCGCGGCGTCGGGAAAGAGCACGCAGTAAACCGGCCCGGCGGGCAGGTCCAGGCGGATGATCGGGTCCTGACGCTCGGTGTACTTGGCGTCGTCGGGGAGCGAGGCAGGAGTGTTGGTTTGGCTCATCGACAGACTTACGGGCAAAATCCGGCGTGCGCCAGCGGAAAAAGCTCCGGACGCTCGCTCCCACATCAAAGTTCCGGACTGTTCTCCGGCGGGTTTTTAGTGCGTCCAGACAGGGAAGAGGATAATGTCCTCCAACCCAACTTTTTTATGGATACCCTCCTCGAAGCGTTTCTCGAATCTCCCTTGCTTCCAAAGCAGGTCGAGAAGCTGAACCAGGTTCTGGCCGAGGAACGCCCACGCCGCGAGCGGTTCTACGAAGAGATGGCCGAAGAAGGAAAATGGGAGTTCATCAACGGCGAGATCATCATGCATTCACCGGCAAAACTGCGTCACATCGAAGCCTCCGATGCCCTCCTTCGCTTGCTTGGCGCGTACGTGGTTCGTCACAATCTTGGCTTGGTCGCACATGAGAAGCTCTTGGTGTCCCTCACACGCAACGACTACGAACCGGATGTTTCCTTCTTCCGCAAAGAGGTTGCTGACACGTTCACGCCCGAGCAGATGCGCTTTCCGGCTCCAGACTTCATCGCCGAGGTTCTCTCGCCTTCGACCACACGCAACGATCGCGGCATCAAATTCCGTGATTATGCCGCCCATGGGGTGCGGGAATATTGGATCATTGATCCTATTGCTCAAACTGTCGAACAACACGGGTTACAAGGTGAAGACTACCAACTCATCGGACTTTGGAAGGGCGGTGATTCGATCTCCAGCCTCGCGGCTGCCGGTTTTCGCATCCCGGCGCGCGCCCTCTTCGAACGGGAGGCGAGTTCATCTGCTCTCACTGCCCTCATCGGGCCTTCCACGATGGGATAGCTCGTAGTCGTTTCTACGCGAACAAACTTTCCACTGGCACAGGCTGATCTGTCACACAGACGCTTTCAATTACTTCATCGCGCCCATAGATGCGCTTGATCTGATAAACGCCGTTCTCGGGCTGGCGGTGTACCTCCACCCGCTCCGTTTCTCCGAGAACGATCCAGTACTCGGTCACACCCGCTTCAGCGTAGAGAGATGCGTTCTCGCGATCTGGCGCCACGCTGCTGACCGCCACTTCTACTACCAACTCCGCTCCGGTTGGATGACGCAAGCCGTAATCGTCTTCCGTGCCGCGTACGACAGCGACATCTGGTTCCGGCATCGAGTCAGTTAGATGCAAGGGATCTTCCTTGCGGACCGTGAGACCCTGGCAACTGCTCCGAAGAAAGTAGTCGTAGCACTTTTTGGCCAAGAGAGAATGACGCGGTGACTTGGACATTTTGTCGATGATGATCCCGCGGATCAATTCGTAATGCTTGAAGGCCGGATCATCTCCGAGTCTCTCGTACTCCGCCACCGTCCATCGACGCACACGCGCGCGCATTTTCGGTAAATCGAGAATGGTTGCCATAGGCACGACTGTATCTTCCTCTTCCTACCTTGGAAAGCTATTCCAATAAGCCCTCAATCTCCTCGAAGCTGAGAGTTTCAAGAAGCGGCTCGTCCTTCTCGCGCTCAACTAAGGAGGCGGTGAGTTCCTTTTTGCGATTTTGCAGGGCGAAGATTTTTTCCTCCACCGTACCCCGGGCGATCAGGCGGTAGGCGGTGACCACCTTGGTCTGGCCGATGCGATGGGCGCGGTCGGTCGCTTGCGCTTCGACGGCCGGGTTCCACCACGGATCGAAGTGGATCACGGTGTCCGCGCCCGTAAGGTTCAAGCCGACGCCGCCTGCCTTCACGCTGATGAGAAAAGCGGTCATCCTTTCGTCGGTCTGGAACTTTTCTACCTGCGCGGCGCGATCCTTGGGCTTGGTGCCGCCGTCGAGGTAGCAAAAGGGCGTCCTCGCCGCTTCGAGGTGCGTGGAAAGCAACTTCAGCATCGAGACGAACTGGCTGAAGATCAGCACCCGGTGGCCGCCGTCGCGCACCTCCGTGAGCAACTCGTCGAGCAGCGCGAGCTTGCCCGAGGTCCCGGCGGGGATGGGCGCGCTATTATCGTCGTCTTCGGAATCTTCGGCGGGAGACGCGTCATCGTCGGTCGCTCCGGCGGGAAGGCCGAGCAGCCGCAGGTCGCAACAAGCCTGTCGCAACCGCAGCAAGGCAGTGAGCACGAGCATCCGGCCCGCGCCCTTGTTCTTGTCGCGGCGGGCGGTGTCGAGTTTGAGGCGGCTTTGCTCCAGCAGGCCGCGATAGACTTCCGCCTGCGCGGGCGTCAGGTCGCAAAAAGCCGTCTGCTCGATACGCGCCGGCAGGTCCTTGGCCACGTCCTTTTTCAAACGCCGCAGCAGCACCGGCCGCAGCCGCCGGGTCAACCGCTCGCGGACGGCGTCGGCCAGCGGGTCGCCGGGACGGGAAAGCGGCAGCTCGTAGCGTTCGCGGAAATCCTTGCGCTGCCCGAGATAACCCGGCAGGGCGAAGTGCATGATCGACCACAGATCCCGCACGCTGTTTTCCATCGGCGTGCCGGTCAGCACGAACCGGTGCCGCGACCGCAGCGAGCAGGCCGCCATGGCCACTTGACTGTCGGGATTTTTGATGTGGTGCGCCTCGTCCAGGCCGACGCTGAAGAACTCGTACGCGCGATAACGTTCCAGGTCCCGGCGCAGCAACGCGTAGGACGTAATGACCAGGTCGGACGCGGAGATGCGCTCGAACAGCGGCGCGCGGTCCGGGCCGTCGATGGCCAGGGTCTTGAGGTCCGGGGTGAACTTGGCCGCTTCGCTCCGCCAGTTGGCCACCAGCGAGGTCGGGCAGACGATCAGCGAAGGACCCGAACGATCCTTCTGGGCGGCAAGGTAGGTCAGCGCTTGCAGGGTTTTGCCCAAGCCCATCTCGTCGGCCAGGATGCCGCCCAGGCCGTTTGCGGCGAGGAGTTGCAGCCAGCGGACGCCCTCCATCTGGTACGGGCGCAGCGTCCCGGCCAGGCCGGGAGGCAGGAGCAGATCGTCCGGACGCTGCAAGCTGCCCTGGCGGCTGCGCCATTGCTCCCAGGACGGCGCGGTGGCGACGCCCCACTTTTCCAGTGACGACTCGACGTAAACCCCCTGCGACTTGCGCAGCCGGTACACGCCCGGCGCGGATTGCGAAGGGTCGCAGTCGCGCAGGACTTCCTGGAGGTCGTTGAGCGTGTCGGCGGGCAGGATGGCCAGCTTGCCGTTGCTCAACCGGGTGTGGCCCGCGCCCATCTGGAGGAGGCGCTGGATTTCCGCCCCGGAAAAGCGCTCGCCGCTGCTGCCCTGCAGCGCGACCTCCATCTCGAACCAATCCTGGCCTGATCCGCGCACGGACACTTCCGGCGTGATGATCTCGATCTGTTTGCTGACGTTGGTAAAACGCGAGCCGATCGTCACCTGCCAGCCGGGTTCCTTTTGCAAGCCGGGCAGGCCCAGCGCAAAGAACCGCAGGATGCCCCCCTCGCCGCGCAGGAAATAATGGCCGGCCATGTCCGGGCCGTTGAAGCCCCAGCCGGTCAGCCGGGCCAGGGCCGCGCGCTCGGCCGCCGGGTGGCGGGTGAGTACGTGCCCGGGTCGGTCGGGCAGCGTAAAGGTGAAGGTCTCGCGCTCCGGCGTCACGCCGATGGTCACGATGCGCTTGTTGGCGTAAATCGCCTGGAGACGCACGCCGAGTTGGTTGAGCGATCCTTCGACCGTCAGGCTGAATTGCGGCGTGGCCGGCTCCACGTTTGCCGGGACCACCGCGGCACCGGCGGCGGGAGCCGTCTTTCCGCCCGTAGCTGTCGTGGTCTGGTCGGCACGCAGCTCGAAGAACTTTTCCAGCCCGAGCCATTCCGTACCCAGAAACGCCGACGCCCGGGCGGCAGGCAGCCGCATCGATGCCTGCTCGAAGAGCGGGAAATATGGTGCCGGCAACCCGGGCGAAACCGGCTGCACCTCGTGGCGCGCCGCCCCGGCACGCAGGAGCCAGGCGCGTCCACCGGCGCTCAAGACACGGCTTTGCGCCGGCCATTGCACGGCGAGTTCCAGCGACCCGTCCTGGCTCAGGCTAGCGCGCAAAGGCGGACGCAACGCCGCGGGGTTGACGCTGAGGGTACCCGTCCGACCAAGCCCGATGCGAGGGTGCCCGGCTACGGCTTCCAGCATTTCGAGGAACTGGCTTTTATCGAGGAAATTCATGCCCCCTGGAGCCGAGTCGAGCAGGCGTGCCAGGATGGAAACCGCGCGGAAATCCTCCGGCAGCAGCGGCGTCCCGCCCACCGGGACAGCGCCGGTGCCGAGCATGGCGCGCCTGCCGCCGGCCTCCAGTTCCATGCCCACGAGGAGTTGTCCTTTGCTCCACGCGGAGGCGAGTTCCGGGGCCAGCACCATGTGCAAGCGGGCAGCCGCCGCTTGGTCTTCTCGATAGGGAATGGCCGGTGGCAACTTTGCCGCCGGGACCGAGGATGCTCCCTCACCCCGTCCAGCTATCCCCGAGTTCGCTGGAGCAACCGCCGGAGACCGGGCACCGGCGGCAGCGCCGAAGCGTTTGTCACCCGCGATCACCGCCAGGCCCACGGCCAGAGAGTGCGCGCAGATCGTCCCGTACTCCCGCGACGGGCGGCAGGAGCAAAGGTTCTCGATGTTGGTCGGCGTGACGATCTTCAGTCCGGCCCGATGATCCGTTTCGCCCTCACGCACGAAGCCCTTGAGCAGCGGCTGCGCCCAGGTGGCTCCACTGACCCGGCCCATGCTGTGCAAACCCTGGGCGTGCTTGAAGACCGGCCAACCGCCGGCGGCGACGAGCAGTTTCTCGGTGATCTGGATGGGACCGGACGATTTGGGCGGTGGCAAGGGCATATTTGGGCGGACACGAAAGATGCCAACGCTTGGCGGCAAGATCAAATGTCGTCCCTGCCTCGAAAACCTCCGAACAGCGGCTGGTGGGGAGTGAGGGGAGTATTTCTTACTTTATAGATAAATAAGAAGAAGAGGGCTGCCCACCGGGTTCCGCCGCACCCTGCGCCTGGTTTGGGAAACATCCCCCTCATCCCCCACCACGCCTGTCCACGATGGGGTTCCTCAATGGCCATGCTTGCCAGCCGGCGAAAATCTGTTGAGATAAGCCCGCCGCCTGCGAACATTGCGCGCTCCCACACCACCCGAGATGAAGATGAAGACGATCGCCGTCGCCAACCAGAAAGGCGGGGTGGGTAAAACCACCACGGCGGTCAACCTCGCGGCGTGCCTGGCCGCGCTGCGCCACCGGGTGCTGCTCATCGACCTGGACCCGCAAGCCAACGCGACCAGTTCCCTGGGCTTCGAGAACATGGAAGGCATGAGCCTCTACGCCGCCCTGGCCGGGGAGATCGAACTGGCCGAGCGGGTCATCCCGACCCGATTGGACAACCTGTTCCTCATTCCTGCCGACCTCGACCTGGCCGGCTCGGAGATCGAAGTCGCAAGGCTGGAGAACCACCTTTCCCGCCTGCGCGAGGTCATGCGGCCCATCGTGGAGGACGGTCCTTTCGACTACATCATCATGGATTGCCCGCCATCCCTGGGTATCCTGATGACCAACGCCCTCGCCGCCGCCGACGAACTGCTCATCCCCATCCAGTGCGAATATTTCGCGCTGGAAGGTCTTTCCAAGATCGTGCAGCTGGTCGAGCAGATCCGCGACATCGGTGCCAACCCCGACCTGGTCATCGGCGGCATCGTCATGACCATGTACGATTCCCGCACCAACCTCAGCCAGCAGGTGGTCAGCGAGGTCAGGAAGCATTTCGAGAAAATCACCTACCACACGGCCATCCCGCGCACGGTGCGTCTGGGCGAGGCCCCGAGCTTCGGCAAAACCATCAACGAGTACGATCCCAGCGGGGTGGGTGCCGTCGCGTACCGGCGGCTGGCGGATGAATTTATCGCCCGCCAGCGAGGCGAAACCGGCCGGAACGGGTATATTGAGCCGGAGCCGCCCCCGTCACCAGTGACGGCCAGACGGCCGGACAACCTGCCGCCGTTGATGATCAAACTGCCGAAGACATGATGGTATTATCCGCGCCGTTGCTGCTCGAGGGGTATCGCCGCGGTTTGTTTCCGATGGCTCTGGAAGACGGCGAGATTGGTTGGTTCTCGCCCGACCCGCGGGGGGTGATGCCGATCCTGCCGGGTGAGTTCCACATCCCCCACGGCCTGCGGCGGGCGCTGAAGAAGCACCGTTTTGAACTGCGCATCAACGGCGATTTCGAGGCGGTGATCCGCGCGTGCGGCCGGCGCACGGAAACCTGGATCAGCGAGGAAATCGTCCGCAGCTACCGCGACCTGCACCTGCTCGGCTACGCTCACAGCGTGGAAAGCTGGCTCGACGGCATCCTGGTCGGCGGCCTCTACGGGGTGGCGATCCGGGGGGTATTCTTCGGCGAGTCCATGTTTCACGCGGTGACGGACGCTTCCAAGGTCGCGCTGGTGGCGTTGATCGAGCGGCTGCGCGAACGCGGCTACAGTCTGCTGGACATCCAGTGGACCACGCCGCACCTGAAAACCTTCGGAGCCGTGGAAATCCCGCGTGACGAGTACCTGCGCCGACTGGCCAGCAGCCTGAAGCAATCCTGTGAATTTGTCTGAAAGCCGCCAACGTTCGAGCGCGTGGTCGGTGGCGGGCGGGCTGTTGCTGCTGTCCTCCTGCTGCTGCCTGGCAGCCGCCGAGTTCCCGGCCGGTCCGCTCTATTTCGAGATGGTCAGGATGCCCGCTGGTTACCTCGTGGCCAGGTACGAGGTCACGCAGGAACAATACCGGGACATCACCGGCGAGGAACCAAGTTTCTATCCTGGGCCACACCACCCGGTCGAGAGCGTGAGCTGGGAGGAAGCCGTGGCATTTTGCGAGAAGCTGACGGCCCGTGAACAGGCCGCCGGGCGTCTGCCGGCCGGGTTTGTTTACACGTTGCCCACCGATGCGCAGTGGGATGAGTTTGCCGCCGGGACGGACCTCCACGACGCGGCGATTTCGCTGGATCGCCGCCGCGAATCCACGGAACCCGTTGGCTCACACCCAGCCAACCCGCTGGGGCTCTATGATGTCGCGGGCAACGTGTGGGAATGGTGCCGCGATTGGTACGACCACTCGATCCGCCGGAAGGATGCCAACAAGGACATGCCCTACATCGCGTCGGATGCCGAGGCGGCCGCCGCTCCGCCGGAGGAAAACTTCAAGGTGCTGCGCGGCGGTTCCTGGGACACGGGACCAGCCGACGGGTTCTCCCTGGCTGCCCGCCTCCGCTACGCGCCGGGCATGAGCAACTACCGGACAGGATTCCGTTGCGTGCTCGTGCCCGCTGCCGCTTTGAGCAAGTGATAGAGTATTTCCAGTCTGCCGGCGTCGATGCCCGCGTTGAAGGCCCGGCGGTACGGCTCGCCCCAGATGGCTTCCAGTTCCAGCGGACGGCCTGCCAGGAAGTCGAGCAGCGTGCTGGGTTTGTAAGCGCCCATCTCGGCGGTCCGCTTCATCTGCAAGGCCGCGTAGTCCGTCGGGATCGTGTGCCCGAGGCGATTGGCGATGGTGATGACCTCGTCCATCAAACGGACGGCGAGATAGTTCAGGGCCGGGTCGGCGAGGATGTCCGCGACGGTTGCCTCGCCACCTGGCGGTTTGCCCTGGCTCGCCAGAATGGTCAAGCCGTTGAACGGGATGTTCCACACCAGCTTGCGCCAGCGTTCCGTGGCCAGATCGGCGACCACCCGGGCCGTGACGCCGCAGCGTTTGAACTCCCAGCCGATGTCGTGCGTGCGTGGTTCTGGGTAGCGGCCGAATTCACCCAGCGACACCGTACCCTGGCCCAGGTGCTCGATCACGCCGGGCGCGGTGCGGTTGAGGCACACGAAGCAAAGACCTCCCATGACGCGCTCCGCCCCGAAATTTTCCGCGAGGAATTCCTCGTTGCCGAGACCATTCTGGAGCGTCAGCAACACCGTCTCCGGTTTGAGGAGCGGCGGGACGAGTTGCAGGAGAGCTTCGTTGGCGGTCGCCTTGAGGGCAATGATGATCAGATCACAGGGGCCGATCTCTCCGGTGGATCCGAGAATCTGCGCCTTGGCGACGCGGAAGTTGCCCTGCTTGCTCTTGACGCGCAGACCGAAGCGCCGGATTGCGGTGCGCTCTTCCTCGCTGCGGACGAGGAAATGCACGTCGCGCCCCATGTAGGCGAGTTTTGCGCCGTAGAATCCACCGATGGCACCCGTGCCGACGACGGCAATGCGTAGGCCAGGGAGTTGATGGGTCGAGCGCATGGATGATTCGGGGTTTCTGGAAATTGTAGGGCGACGGTCCCCGTTGCCACTGTGAAGCTGACCACGGCAATAGGGACCTCCCTCAAGATTTCACTTCGAATCCGATGTGGTGAGGCCAATCTTGCCAGCGCTTCACGAAGTTCGCCCTCACAGGATTTTCACGGATGTAGATCCACTTTCCGTTTGCGGACTCATCTCGTCGCAACAACCGATCGAAACTTCCTTTTTGCCAGCACCAGTTATTTCGGGCTTGCTCGCGGATCCAGCGCTTCATTAATCCGGAGAAAGCGCCAACGCTGGCATGACGCTCATGCGGCGAAGCTAGCATGTGAATGTGGTCGGGCATCATGACACCAGCAACCACGGTCCAAGTGGTGAGCTTGCTCATCGCTAGCTGCCACGCTCGGAACGCTGGAGCATTGGCGAGGACGCGCTGCCGCTCGGCCACATTAAATGTCACGAAGTACGTCACCGGTTGCTCTTGGCGGAGCCAAACCGGGATACGCGGCGGGTGTGCCATAGCAGAGCCCCGGTCTAATCGAAGATTCAACACATGTCAGGAAAAATGTAGGGCGACGGTCCCCGTTGCCGAGGCAACGTCCTCCCTGGCAACGGGGACCGTCGCCCTACAATCCAGAAGAGTCGATCAAATCACCTCTTTACCACTTGCCGCCATCGCCGCCGCCACCGTATTTCGATGTAACCGCGCCGTGTTGCTCAATTCACGGTTGTATCCGCCTCCGTACAACACCGCCACCGGGATGCCGCGCGGCACGAAGAGCGACAGCACGAACTGGTCGCGCTCGCCCATGTCCCGCAACGTCAACTGCATCTGCCCGAAGCGGTCGTTCTGGTGAGGGTCCGCACCCGACAGCCAGATCGCCAAGTCCGGTTTGAACCGCTCGACCGCCGCCGGCAGCGAGTCACGCAACGCCCGCAGGTAAACATCCCCCGCCACGAAGCGCTCCACGCCCACGTCCAGCGAACCCGGCACCTTCTTCGACGGATAATTGCTCGCGACGTGGATCGAGTAAGTGAACACCCGGGCATCGCCACCCAGCAACTCGTGGGTCCCGTTGCCCTGGTGCGCGTCGGTGTCCACCACCATGATCTTCAGGTCAGGCCAGTCGGTCTGGAGGTCACGCACCGCCACCGCCACGTCATTGAGCGCGCAAAAACCCTCGCCGTGGTCCGCGAACGCGTGGTGCGTGCCGCCGGCCAGGTTTGCCGCCAGGCCATCCTCGAGCGCCGCCCGCACTGCCAGCCGCGTCCCCTCCACCTCCCGCGACGAACGCACAAAAAGCTCCGGTGAGGGCGGCAGCCCGAGCTTGATCGCCTCTTTGTGCGTCAGATCACCCCGCGCCAGACGATCCAGGTACTCGACCGTGTGAACCCGCTCCAGATGCTCCCGCGCCACCGGTTCCACCCCGGTCACGTCCTTGGCCGCGATGATTCCACCGGTGAGCAACATCTCCCAGGCCATGGGAAACTTGATCATCGGGAACGGGTGTCCCTCCGGCAGCGGCAGAAAGTAGCCGGGAGAATAAAAGCAGCGCACGGCGGCGGGAGCCTTCCGTCAGCGGATCACGGCTTGGAAGTCCCCAGCGCATCCGCGGCCGGGTTGGCCTTGACCTCCGGCTCGGCACCGGGCGCGGGATGCTGCAACGCGTCCTGCCCGTCCTGCGCGCCGGTGATCAGACGGGAGCCTTTGTAAAAGGTCAGGTAGTTGAACAGCCATTCGCCAACCACCGCGAAACGGTTGCGGAAGCCGATCAGGAAAAAGATATGCACGACCGCCCAGGCCAGCCAGGCAAAGAAGCCGCCGAAGCGGATGTTGTAATTGAGGTCAACGATGCCCTTGTTGCGTCCGATCGTCGCCATGCTGCCCTTGTCCCAATACGAAAACTTCATCGGAGCGCCGCCGGCCAGCATCTCGCGGATGTTGTTGCCCGCATGCTGGCCCTCCTGGATCGCCGCCGGGCTGACCCCCGGCAACGGTTTGCCGGTCTGGTGCGAAAAGTTCGCCGTGTCCCCGATCACCTGCACCTCGGGATGCCCGGGAATGGTCAGGTCTTCATTGACGTTCACCCGGCCCACCCTATCGACCGGCACGCCCAGCGTCTTGCCGATGGGCGAAGCCGCGTTGCCCGCCGCCCAGATCACCGTGCGCGTCGGAATGAAATGGCCGCCTTTGATTTCGACCCCGTTCTCCGTGACGTTGGTGACCTGGGTGTCCTCGTGGACTTCCACCCCGATGTCGGCGAGTTGCTTGCGGGCGCTCTCCGAAAGGTCCTCCGTGAAACCGGCCAGGATGCGCGGTGATCCCTCGATGATCATCACCTTGGCCTGCCTGGAATTGATGCGCCGGAACTCACGCGTCATCGTGTGCCGGGCGATCTCGCTGATGGCCCCGGCCATTTCCACGCCGGTCGGCCCGCCGCCGACGATCACAAAGGTCATGGCGGCGTTGCGTTCGCCGTCGTCGATGGCCTTCTCCGCCACCTCGAAGGCGATCAGCAGCCGCTTGCGGATTTCCACGGCGTCCGACAGATTTTTCAGGCCGGGCGCGAGCTTTTCCCATTCCTCGTGACCGAAGTAACTGTGCCGCGCCCCCGTGGCCACAATGAGGTAGTCGTAGTGGATCACCAGATCCTCGGTGATGACTTTCTTCGCGTCCACGTCGATGCGCCTCGCTTCGGTGAGGATGACCTCGACATTCTGTTGTTTCTTGAACACTTCGCGCAGGGGCCGCGCGATGTTGGCGGGCGTCAGGCCGGCGGTGGCTACCTGGTAGAGCAGCGGCTGAAAGAGGTGGTGGTTGCTGCGGTCGATGAGCGTGATGTCCACATCCTCTCCCCGAAGCTTTTTGACCGCCTCCAACCCGCCGAATCCGCCACCGATGACAACCACCTTCGGACGGGGCTTGTCCTCGGCGGTCACGGGGGGTTTGTTGGTGGTGGTCTGCGCGGGTGCTAACGTGGCGATGTCCATAAACGGTTGGTCGGAAAAACTTCTTTCCTTCTTCAAGTAACGATCCTGCAAACAAATCGGATGGGCGGGCCGAATGAGCTTGTGAAAGATTTCACAAATAGAGCTTGCCTCCCCTCCGGCGGCACCTTTATTTACCGGCGGCAGCCCCTCGCTGCACCGGCCGGTCCATCTCCCTTTGCCATGGCTTTGCACATTCAGGAAATCGAAGCTCCCGACACCCTCGCCCGCGTCAGCACCTCCCTGGGGAACCTCCAGGAAACGACGCACGACATGATCGGTGAGAAGATGACCCTCAACATGGGTCCATCCCATCCGGCGACGCATGGCGTGCTGCGGCTCGTGCTGGAGCTGGACGGCGAGGTCATCACCAAAGCGACCCCCGACGTCGGCTACCTGCACCGTGGCGACGAAAAAATCGCCGAAAACATGCAGTACAACCAGTTCGTGCCGTACACGGACCGGCTGGATTACCTGGCGCCGCTCGCCAACAACGTCGCCTACGCGCTGGCCGTGGAAAAACTCATGGGCTGGGAATTGCCCCCCCGCGGCAAAGCCCTCCGGGTGATCTGCTGTGAGATGGCCCGCATCTCGGCGCACCTGCTCGGCTTGGGTGCCTTTGCGATGGATACCGGCGCTTTGAGCGTGTTTATGTACACGTTCACCGAACGCGAGAAGATCTACAACCTGATCGAGCAACTGACCGGTGCGCGGTTCACGACCAGCTACACGCGGGTCGGCGGACAAATCCGCGACCTGCCGGAATCTTTCCCCGCGCAACTGCGCAAGTTTTTGAAGGAAGTGGTGCCGGTCCTCAACGAGGTCGATGCGCTCCTAACCCGCAACCGCATCTTCGTCGATCGCACCCGTGATGTCGGCTTCATCACCAAGGAGAAGGCGATCGCCTTCGGCTTGTCGGGTCCAAACCTGCGCGGCTCCGGCGTGGATCACGACCTGCGCAAGAAGCACCCGTACCTCGATTACCAGAACTACGATTTCGACATCCCCATCGGTTCGGCGGGCGATTGCTACGACCGCTATCTCGTCCGCCTGGAAGAGATGCGCCAAAGCGTGCGCATCCTGGAACAGGCGCTTGACAAGCTGCCGGACGGCCCGATCAATGTCGTGGACGGCAAGAATATCCTGCCGCCCAAGCAGAGCGTGCTCATGAAGATGGAGGAGTTGATCCATCATTTCATGGTGGTTACACAGGGCATCGACGCGCCTCCCGGCGAGGTGTATTTCGGGGCGGAGAATCCGAAAGGAGAGCTCGGCTTTTACATCAACAGCCGGGGGGGTGGCGTGCCTCACCGCCTCAAGATTCGCGCCCCCAGCTTCGTGAACCTGAGCATCCTGCCCGATCTGCTGCCCGGGCACATGATGAGCGACGTGGTCGCCATCCTCGGCAGCATGGACTTTGTGATGGGCGAGTGCGACCGATAATCCGGTCAGCCCGTTTGTATCTGTGCCTATGAAAACACGTATCCGTCCCCTCTTCACCGCCGTAATGTTGTCTGTACTGGTACTCGCCGGCTTGGGTGCCTGCGACAAAAATGGCGGCTCCGCCATCCCGGCCATCAAGACCAAGCTGACGGCCGAGAACATCGCCAAAATCCAGCCCGGCATGACGCGCGACCAGGTGGAGAATCTCATCGGGCCACCCAACTCGACGGACACAAAAGACTTTGTCGTCTTCAAGAAGACCAACGCCACGTACACGGAAGGCAAAGATTCTTTGGTGGTGACCTACAAGAACCAGGAAGTCGAAGAAAAACACAGCACCACCGGCGGCGGCACGACCGCCACCGGTAGTACGACAACCACGACGACCACGACCAACTAAGTCCATTCGGACTCGCAGCAGCAACTCGGCACGACGCTATGGATATTCCCAAGGACCTGGAAGACAAGATCGATGAGGTCATCGGCCACTACCCGGTGTCCAAGCGCAGTGCCGCTTTACCGTTGCTGCACCTGGTGCAGGAACATTACGGCTTCGTCAGCAAGGACGTGGCGGATTGGGTGGCCGGCAAGCTCGACCTGGCACCCATCAACGTTCTGGAATTGGTGACCTTTTATCCCATGTTCCGCGCGGAGCCACCGGGCAAACACCATATCCGCGTTTGCCGCACCTTGTCGTGCGCGATGGGTGGATCGTACAAGCTGATGGACGACCTCTGCGAGCTGGCCAAGATTGACCGCAGCCACCATCACGCGCACGGCCAGCCCATCACCGTCGGCGCGGATGGTGCGTTCAGCATCGAATTCGTCGAATGTCTCGCCAGTTGCGGCACGGCCCCGGTTTGCATGGTGAACGACGATTTTTACGAGAACGTCCAAACCAAGGAGACCGCCGCCGAGATCTTAGAGAAGTACCGCGAAGCCGGTCCGAGCACCATCCACTAAGGGCCGCGCTGCCCTGCCTGTCCATTTTCCCGATTTATGGTTTCGTTGATTAAACAACCGCACGAGCGCGAAATGCGCCTCGTCTTCAAGAACATCGACCGTCCCGGCTACACGACGGACATCGATTGCTACCTTGGCGACGGCGGGTACGAACAGTTGAAGAAAGCTCTGACCATGTCGCAGGTCGATGTGGTTAACGAAGTCAAAACCAGTGGGCTGCGCGGGCGCGGCGGCGCGGGTTTTCCGTGCGGCGTGAAATGGGGCTTCATCAAGCAGGATGGACCGAAGCCGATCTACCTGATCTGCAACGCCGACGAGAGTGAACCCGGCACTTTCAAGGATCGCTACATCATCCACCAGGACCCGCACCAGTTGATCGAGGGGATGATCATCTCCTGTTACGCGGTGAACGCGAAGCTCGCTTATCTTTACATCCGCGGCGAGTTCCCGGAAGGAGCAAAGATCCTGGAGAAGGCGGTCGCCGAGGCGCGCGCGCGCGGTTTCCTGGGCAAGAACATCCAAGATTCCGGCTTCGACTGTGAGATTTACGTCCACCGCGGCGCGGGTGCCTACATCTGCGGCGAGGAGACTGGCTTGATCGAGTCGCTGGAGGGCAAACGCCCCTACCCGCGCATCAAGCCTCCCTACTTCCCGGCCGTGCTGGGCCTCTACCAGTGCCCGACCATCGTTAACAACGTGGAGACGTTGTGCAACGTGAAGCACATCATCCGCATGGGTGGAGCGGAATTTGCCAAGATCGGCAAGCCCAACAACACCGGCACACGGGTACTTTGCATCAGCGGCGACGTGCAGAAGCCCGGTAATTTTGAGGTCGAACTGGGTTCCATTACACTGGGAGAGGTGATCAACGAACTGTGCGGTGGCTTGAAGCCGGGACGCAAGCTCAAGGCGGTCATTCCCGGCGGCAGCAGCGCGAAGGTTCTGCGCGCCGACGAGAAGTTCAAGATCAAGGAGAAGCAAGCCGACGGTTCGATGGCCGACAAGGAAATTACCATTGAAGCAATCCCGATGGATTTCGACACGCTGGCGGCGGTCGGCTCGATGGCCGGCTCGGGCGGCGTCGTCATCATGGACGACTCGCGCGACATGGTCTGGACGCTCAACAACCTCAATGAGTTCTACGCGCACGAGAGCTGCGGCCAATGCACGCCCTGCCGCGAAGGCTCGCTGTGGATGAAAAAGATCACGGACCGCATGGTCAACGGCGAAGGCGCCAAACAGGACCCGGCGGTGCTCAAGAGTGTGGCTGACAACATCGCGGGCAAGACGATTTGCGCCTTCGGCGAGGCGTGTGCTTGGCCGACGCAAAGCTTTCTGGCCAAGTTCCCGGGCGAATTTGAAGCGAAATCGACCAAGGCGGTGTCACCCCGGGAAGTTTCTGATGGTGTGGCGTTGCAGAATGGTCGTCCGGTACTCGTCGATGGGCACGAGGTCGCTGCTGCGACGCCCGAAGGCAGCCAGCCGCTGCTCAAGTAGCCATGGGATTAATTTATACACAACTCAACCTGAGCAATCCGAGCCTTGAAGATTTGTTGCCCATGGACGTTGAGGCCTTGGTTGATTCCGGGTCGATGTTTTTGTGTGTTCCTTCGCACGTTGCTCTTCAACTCAAATTGAAAGAGCTTCACACCCGTGAGGTCACCGTTGCCAACAATGCCAAGCAACTCTGTCCTTACGTGGTGCCAGTCTCTGTGAAGTTCCAAAATCGTGAGTGTATGACTGGTGCCCTCGTATTGGGCGAGCAGGTGCTGTTGGGCGCCATTCCCATGGAGGATATGGACCTGAAAATTGACATGCCGGGCCGTAAACTCATGGTGAATCCAGCTAGCCCGAACATCCCCACGGCTGTTGTCATGTAGGATGATTATTTTCCCTTCTTTCTTTTTGCCTCTATGAGCAATCCGACGACGACCACCGCTCCGCCGCCCGTTCAAATGGTGAACGTGCAGGTCGATGGCAAGTGGCTCCAGTTCCCGAAAGGCACCCGCCTGATCGAAGCGTGCGCCCAAGCCGGCAGCTACGTGCCGCGCTACTGCTACCACCCCAAGCTTTCCTCGCCGGGCAACTGCCGCATGTGCCTGATCGAAATGGGCATGCCCAAGATGGGCGCGGACCGCAGACCCGAGTTGGATGCCGACGGTAAGCCGGTCATCAACTGGATGCCTCGTCCGCAGATTTCCTGCGCGCAGGATGTCGCCGAAGGCATGGGGGTGCGGACCGATTCGCTGATGACCCAGGAGTGCCGCAAGGGGGTCATGGAATTTTTGCTGATCAATCACCCGCTGGATTGCACCATCTGCGACCAGGCGGGCGAGTGTCGCTTGCAGGAGTTTAGCATCGAATACGGCCAGTCCAGTTCGCGTTTCCTGGACGAGAAGGTCCACAAGCCCAAACACGTCGATCTCGGACCACGCATTGTCCTGGACGACGAGCGTTGCATCATGTGCTCGCGCTGCGTGCGATTTAGCAAGGAGATCGCGCACGACGACGCGCTCGGCTTCGGTGACCGCGGCAGCTACACGACGTTGATGGCCCACCCGGGCAAGCCGTTCGACAACAACTACACGCTCAACACCGTTGATATTTGTCCGGTTGGTGCGCTGACCTCGAAGGATTTCCGTTTCAAGATGCGCGTCTGGTTCCTCAAGGAAACCAACAGCATCTGCACGAGTTGCGCGACGGGTTGCAACACCGTCATCGGTGCGCGTGAGGATCAGGTTTTCCGCCAGACCCCGCGCGAGAACAACGACGTCAACTCGTCGTGGATGTGCGACCACGGCCGGCTCAACTTCCATTACCTGCACCGCGAGGACCGCCTGACCACGCCGCTGGTGCGTGACAGCGACAGCAAGCTCTTCGCCTCGGATTGGAAAACCGCCATCAGCAAGGCCGCGCGGCAGTTGCGCGAGTTCAAAGGCGAGGAAATTGCCATCATCGCCAGCGCCCGCATGACCAACGAGGAGCTGTTCCTCACCCGCCGTCTGGCGGACGCGCTCAAGTGCGAGCTGATCGACGTGGTGCCGCACAACGGCGAGGGCGACGACATTCTGCTCAGCGCCGACCGCAATCCGAACACGGCCGGGGCGAAGCTGCTCAAGGTGGCTTCCGCTAATCCCGGTGAGAAGCTGGCTGCCATTGCCGAGAGGGTAAACACCGGCAAGGTCCACGCGCTTGTGTGCATGCACGAGGACGCTACAGATTGCGGAATTACCGTCAAAGCATTGGAAGACCTTCCTTGCCTGATCACCTTGGGCATCCTGCCCAACGAGACAACCGCTGCTGCCACGGTGGTGCTGCCGGGGACGGGCTTCGCCGAAAAGCGCGGTTCGATGATCAACGGCAAGGGCCGCCTGCAGCGCCTCAACCGTTCCATCGCCGCACCCGGCCAGTCGCACGACGATTGGGAGGTGCTGCGTGACTTGATCCAGGGGCTCAACGGTAACAATGGCATTTACATGGTCGAAGAACTTTTCAAATCCATGGCCGCCGAGGTTCCTGCCTTCAAGGGGCTCAGTCTGACTAAGATCGGCGACTTGGGGGTGCAAATCGTCCAGGAGGAAGAACGCCGCGACGTGCCACAGGCAGCTTCCGAAACCCAAACTGGTTCGTTGCCGACACCTAGCTAGCGACAGCCTCTATGCATTCTGGAGATTGTAGGGCGACGGTCGCTGCCGCCAACGCGGACGTCGCCACAGCAACGGGGACCGTCGCCCTACAACCCCGGGAACCAATCTAGCGAAAACCTCTTGCGACTTGGGCGATTGAACTGTCATCTTGCGGGCCGCAGCAGTACCGGGCGGTAAATCATTGTTTCCATGGACTGGCAGTTCACTTTCTTCGCTCTCGCTAAAATCGTCGGGGTCATCTTCTTGGTGATCCTGCCGATGGTTTCGTACACGGTTTACGCCGAGCGTCGTGTTAGCGCGCTGATCCAGGACCGGGTGGGCCCGAATCGCACGGGCATTCCCACCACGCTGTTCGGGTTCAAGAAAGATTACCAACTCCCTCTGCTCGGGGGGATGGGGCAGCCCATCGCTGACGCAGTCAAGTTCCTCCTGAAGGAGGACTTCACACCTGCCCACGTCAACAAATTCTACTACTGGCTCGCTCCGTGTCTGGCGATGGTACCCGCCATCCTGACCATCGCGGTGGTGCCTTTCGGCAGTTCGCTGCCGATCTACAACCCGCTGAGCCACGTGTGGACTCATGTCCCGATGGTGATCGCCAACGTCAACATCGGCGTGTTGTTCGTGTTCGCCGTCGCGTCGTTGGGTGTTTACGGCATCGTGCTGGCGGGTTGGTCCTCCAACTCGAAGTACCCGTTTCTTGGCGGGGTGCGTTCCACCTCGCAGATGATCTCCTACGAGTTGTCGCTGGGGCTTTCGGTGGTGCCGCTCTTCCTGGTCATGGGCGAGTTGAACATGTCCAAGATCGTCGAGTACCAGATTCAAAATGGTTGGTCGATTCTGCCGGTGACCAACCTGCACAACCTCGTTCCCGGGTTGTTCGGGCAAACCACACCCAACGGCGGCCACTTCGTCAGTTGGCGCACCATCCTGCTGTGGGTCCCGATGTTCATCTCGTTTGTGGTCTTTACGGTGTCGATCTTCGCGGAAACAAACCGTCTGCCCTTCGACTTGCCTGAGGCCGAGACCGAATTGGTCGCCGGCTACCATACGGAATATTCCTCGATGAAGTTCGCCCTGTTCTTCCTGGGCGAGTACGCGGCGATGATCACCGGCTGCTCGCTGATTGTGACCCTCTTTCTCGGCGGCTGGCACGTTCCCGGCATTCCGGACGGCAGCAGCGAAAGCTTGCTCGGCCTGATCTTTGGCCTGGTGAACATCGCCTGCTTCTTCGGCAAAGTGGCCGTGCTGCTCTTGCTCTTCATCTGGGTACGCTGGACCTTGCCGCGCTTCCGCTACGACCAGCTCATGCACCTGGGCTGGGTTTTCTTCTTCGAGATTGCTCTGGTGAACATCTTTATCACCGCCTTTATCGTTGCTTACGTGAAGTAACCAATCGCAGTTCAACTTAGAACTTTTCGCCCCATGGCAATCACCATCCCGAGACCTAAACTGACGTTCAAAGAGAACCTGTACCTGCCCGCGATCGTGGGCGGTCTGGTGATCACGTTCAAGCATTTCCTGAAGACCTTGTTCGGCCAGACCAAGGTCTCCATGCAGTACCCGGAGGAGAAGTGGGATGCCCAGCTTCCCGAATATTACCGTGGTGCTCCCGCCCTCGTCACGGACGAGACGGGTCGCGAACGTTGCGTGGCCTGCCAGCTCTGCGAGTTCATCTGCCCCCCGCGGGCCATCCGCATCAAGCCGGGCGAGATCGCGGAGGGCGACAAGTTCCGCAAAGTCGAGAAATATCCGGTCGAGTTCGACATCGACATGGTGCGCTGCATCTACTGCGGCTTGTGCCAGGAAGTCTGCCCCGAGCAGGCCATCTACCTGAAAAAGGACTACGCTTTCACCGGTCTAAGCCGAGAAGAAATGGTCCACCACAAGGAGAAGCTCTACGAGATCGGGGGCGTGCGCGAAGGCCTCGTGATCAAGTGGAACGACAAAAAGTAAGGGAATCATCCCGCGACGCTGTACCCCAATAGCGGTCGGGTGAGAAAGAGGAAGAAATGTTTCTTCCTCTTTTTGCTGCCTGGGGCTATGTGATAGCTCTTTTCCAACGCCATGCCTCCGCTGCTCTTCTGGATTTTCGCCATCGTCATGCTCGTGTTCGGGTGTTCGGTCATCGCGCAGCCTAACCCGGTTTCCAGCGCGTTGAGTCTGGTGGTGAGCTTTATCGCATTGTCGGCGTTGTTCGTTTCGCTTAACGCTTACTTCATCGGCATCATCCAGGTGTTGGTCTATGCGGGCGCGGTCATGGTGCTGTTCTTGTTCATCATCATGCTGCTGGATCTAAAGGCCGGCGGACGCAAACGCGCGCACGTCGCGACGATCGGCGGTGCCATCCTGATCGCGGTCATCTTCGTCGGGCAGTTGACGGCGGTGCTCCATCAACTGCCGGGCGGCGACCGCGGGATGCCGGCGCTCGCCGGACCGGTCGATGACGTCCGCAGCGTGGGCACCACGTTGTTCACCAGCTACACGCTTCCGTTCCAGATTGTGGCCGTGTTGATCCTGGTGGCGACCATCGGCGTGGTGGTCCTCAGCAAGCGGGAACTGGAATAATGCTGTTTTATGGTGACGCTCAACGATTACCTCCTGGTCAGCGGGTTGCTCTTTGCCATCGGCTTTGCCGGGGTGATGCTGCGGCGCAACATCATCGTCATTTTCATGTGCCTGGAGTTGATGCTCAGCGCGGCCAACCTGTCGCTGGTGGCGTTCTCCCGCTTCAATCTGACCACGGCGGGCATGCCGAACTACAACGCGCAGGTGTTGGTATTCTTCATCATCACGGTGGCTGCGGCCGAGGTCGCGGTAGGATTGGCGATCATCGTCGCTCTCTACCGTGCGCGGCAAACCATCCAGGTCAGCGACATCAACAAGCTGCAATTCTAGACGTTTGGGCTTTGGACATCGGTCACTTCTTTTTGCTTTCGAATCCTGATTTATGAGCGCCAACCTTCCCTGGGTCGTTCTGTTTAGCCCGTTGGTTGCGGTGCTGATCATCCTCATCTTCACCCGCGGGCGGCGGCACCTGAGCGCGTACCTGTCCGTGGCGGCGGTGGCGGTGTCGTTCGTGGGGAGTTGCCTGCTGTTCGCCGGCCCGGACATGGCGACCTCGTTTCCGTGGGTTCAGATCGGCGACAAGCTGACGATCTCTTTCGGGGCGGCGATTGATCCCCTGAGCAAGACGATGCTCATCGTCGTGACCACCGTGGGTCTGCTCGTCCACATTTACTCTCTAGGGTACATGGAAGGCGAGCGCGACATGGCCCGCTACTTCGGCGGGTTGTCCCTGTTCATGTTCTCGATGCTGGGCATCGTGCTGGCGAACAACTTCGTCATGATGTTCATCTTCTGGGAGCTGGTCGGCGTGAGTTCATTCCTGCTGATCGGGCACTGGTACGAGCGGCCCCAGGCCGCCGACGCGGCCAACAAGGCGTTCCTGGTCAACCGGATCGGCGACTTCGGCTTCATGGTGGGCATCCTGATGCTCTGGGGAATGACCGGGCAGATCGAGTTCACCAAGCTGGCCGCGGCGCTCAAACCGCTGTCGGCCAGTGCGGAGTTCACCATCTTCCTGCCGTACCTGACGATTGCCACGCTGGCGGTTTTCTGCGGGCCGATGGGCAAGTCCGCGCAGGTGCCTCTCCACGTCTGGCTGCCGGACGCGATGGAAGGCCCGACGCCCGTGTCCGCGCTCATCCACGCGGCGACGATGGTCGCGGCCGGCGTGTACCTGCTGGTGCGCCTCGGATTCCTGCTGGAACTGGTGCCGATCGCCCGCGAGGTCATCGCGTGGGTGGGCATCATCACGGCGGTGCTGGCGGCGCTGATGGCTACCCAGCAGAGCGACATCAAGCGGATTCTGGCTTATTCCACCCTGTCGCAGCTCGGCTACATGGTCTGTGCGGTCGGCCTGAGCGCGGGCGCGGCGGCGATGTTCCACCTTTTCACGCACGCCTTCTTCAAGGCGCTGTTGTTCCTCGGGGCGGGAGCGGTGATCCACGGGATGCACCACGAGCAGGACATCTGGAAGATGGGCGGCTTGCGCCGCAAGATGCCCCTCACATTTATCACCTTCCTGATCGGCACGCTGGCGTTGATGGGTTGCCCGGGACTGAGCGGTTTTTACAGCAAGGACGCCATCCTGGTCGCCGCCGAGTCCCACCCGGTGATCTGCGCGCTGGGCTTGTTCGTGGCGTTTTTGACGGCGTTCTACATGACGCGTTTGATCGTCCTGGTCTTCCTGAATCCGCCGACCACGGACAACGCCCGCCACGCGCACGAGGCGCCGTTGAGCATGTCGCTGCCGCTGTTGATCCTCATGGTGCCGGCCATCGCGGCAGGCTGGGGTCCGGTGACGCGCTACTTCCACCTCGGTATGGCGCACGAGGAAGCGGTCCACACCATCCCGGTGCCGCTCATTGCCATCAGCGCTTTCGTGCTTGGCCTGATCCTGGGTATCGTGGTGTACAGCCAAAAGACCCGCGACCCGATCCGGATCGGGCTGCTGCGGCACAAGTTTTACTTCGACGAGTTTTACGCCAGGCTCATCCGCTACACGCAGGATGCGCTCGCCAAGGCGAGCGCCTGGGTGGACCGCTGGATCATCGACGGCATCGGTGTCCGAGGCATCACCGGGGCGACTTACGGGAGCGGCTTCATGCTGCGCTTCCTACAGGTCGGCAACCTGCAAGCCTACGCGATTTTGTTCGGTTTGGGAGTCGTCCTGCTGGTTTATCTGGCCATCCTGTCCTGACGCGTTTCTTTCCTCACGCCGCCGCCGTTTTCCTGGTCCTTCCATGACAGCCCTGCCTTTCCTGATCCTCATCCCGCTGGTCGCCGCCCTGGCGGTGCTTTTCGGAGCACCGGCGCGTTTCACTTCCCGGGTGGCCGCGGTGCTCAACGTGGTGCTCGTTTTTGCGGAGTTGATCGTTTACAAGACCCACTACCAGCACGCGTACCACCACAAGCTGTTCGACTTGGTGCCCTCGATCAAACTCGGGTTCATCTACGGCGCGGACGCGCTGAGCCTGATGATGGCCACATTGACGGCGCTGGTCACGGTCAGCGCGATCTACGTCACGCCGAAGATCGAGTCGGGTGAGAATGGCTTCTACTCTTGCCTCCTCTTCATCTCGGCGGGCTGCATGGGAGCGTTCCTGTCGTTCGACCTGTTCTTCTTTTACATCTTCCACGAACTGGCGCTGATCCCGACTTTTCTGCTCATCGGCATCTGGGGGCACGGTGAGAACCGGGTCGCTGCGGCCTGGAAGATCACCATCTACCTCGCGGTGGGCAGCTTCATCCTGCTCCTGGCGCTGATCGGCCTCTACCTGAGCGTCGCGCCGATGTACCGCACCTTTGACATCACGGAACTCCAGCACCTCGCCACGTTCAGCGACAAGTTCAATCCGATCACCCAGCGTTGGGTGTTCCCTCTGATGCTGCTGGGCTTCGGCATCTTGATTTCGTTGTTCCCCTTCCATACCTGGGCACCGTCGGCGTACGCGGCGGCCCCCACCCCGGCGGCCATGCTGCACGCCGGCGTGTTGAAAAAGTTCGGTTTGTACGGTTTGCTGCGTCTCGCCGTCCCGCTGCTGCCGCTGGGCATGCAGCACTGGATGAACGTTTTCCTCGTGCTGCTGGTCGGCAACATCCTCTACGTCGGCTACGTCACCATTGCCCAGAAGCGGCTCGATATGATGCTTGGTTATTCGAGCGTCATGCACATGGGCTACATTTTCCTGGGCATTTCCAGCCTGAACGTCATCGGCTTGACCGGCGCTTCCATGATGATGTTCGCGCACGGCTTGTCCATCGCCGTGCTGTTCGCGGTGGCCGGCGAGATCCGGGCGCGTACCGGCACCCTGCGCATGGATGAACTGGGCGGTCTGGCGCGCACGGCCCCCTTCCTGGCGTTGGCGTTCGGCCTGGCCACGTTTGCGTCCATCGGCCTGCCCGGTTTCGCGAACTTTGCCTCGGAGGTCCTGGTCTTCTTCGGCGCGTTCAGTTACGAGGCCGTTTCGCTGCGGCACGTCAACGGCCACCAGATCGCGACGGTCTGTGCACTCTGGGGTGTGGTGCTTTCGGCGGTGTACATGCTGCGTGCCTATCGCCGCGTGTTCTTGGGCGAATCGGCCAGCACGTCCATCGCCGGCGACGCGGCTCCGGTTCATGCACTCACCCTGACCGATCCGACCGATCAGCGCCGGTGGGCGCTGGTCCTGCTCGTGGTCGGGCTGATCGCCGTCGGGGTTCACCCCAGCATGATCGTCAACCCGATCAAGCGGCTCATGCGCGCCAGCCTGACGGCACCGGCCGCGCAACTGACGGTCGTTCCCGCGCTGCCCGCCTCCGCTCCTCTGACCGCCGGGACGGCCATGCCTGCCGCCTTGCCCTGATCTTCCCTGCCGACCGATTCTATGTATCTGTTTTCTCCTCTTTCGCTGGAAGTAGCCGTCCTCGTGTTGGGGCTGGTCTTGCTCGTGGCCGAAATGTTCTTCACCAAGGAGAACAAAGCCCGCCTGGCTTGGGCTGGCGTCGCAGGACTTTTGGTGGTGCTCGTACTGAGTTTCTTCGCGGGTTCGGTTCCTTCTCAAGCCTTTTCGCCCACGGGCGACCCTCTTAACTACCAGGCCTTCTACAGCGGTGACGCGCTCGCCATGTTCTTCAAGCGGTTCGCGCTTTTGACGACCATCGTCGTGCTGATCATGTCGGTGGATTACCTGAACGTGGTCCGCAAATTTACGCCGGGCGCGAACGCCGAGGGTGGACTGGGTGAGTTTCTCGCGCTGCCCTTGTTCACCTGCGCCGGGTTGATGTGGATGGCCTCGGCGACGGATTTCGTGATGATCTTCGTCTCGCTGGAGCTGGTGACCATCTCGTTTTACGTGCTGGTGAGCTACACGCGGCGCAACGCGGCTTCGCTGGAGGCGGGCGTCAAGTACCTGATCCTGGGCGCGCTTTCGACCGGGTTCTTCGTTTACGGGATCACGTGGGTCTTCGGCTTGACAGGGGAAACCAACCTGGTCCGGGTCGGGCAGGCGCTGGCTGTCTATCATGGCGGCGCGGCACCGATCCTTTTCAGCTTCATCCTGATCACCATCGCGCTGGGCTTCAAGATCGCGGCGGTCCCATTCCAGATCTGGGTGCCGGACGTTTACCAGGGTGCGCCGACGCCGATCACGGCGTTTTTGTCGGTGGGTTCCAAGGCGGCCGGGTTCGTGGTGTTCGTGCGTATTGTGAACACCTTCGGAGCCTTGCCGTTGATCTCGCCCCGGGTGGCGACCTTGCTGGTAGTGCTGGCGGTTGCCACCCTGCTCTACGGGAACCTGGCGGCTTTACCGCAGAACAACATGAAGCGGCTGCTCGCGTATTCGAGCATCGCGCACGCCGGATACATCCTGATGGCGGTTTCCAGTGCGATTGCCGCCATCAAGAGCGGATCGGCGTTGCCGTTCTCGGCTTCCGGCGCGTTGGCGTTCTACCTGGCCTCCTATTTGCCCATGACGCTGTGCGCGTTTATGGTGATGATCCTGGTGGCCAACCGCTCCGCGGGTGACGACATCGCCGATTTCAACGGCCTGAGCAAACGCTCGCCGTTCCTGGCGTTTGCGATGATGATGGCCATGCTCTCGTTGGCGGGCTTGCCGTTCACGGGTGGCTTTTTCGGTAAGTTCTTCGTGTTCGTGGAGGTCTTCAGCCAGCGACAGTACACGCTGGTGATCGTGGGTCTGGTTTCGGTCGGGTGTGGGTTTTATTACTATCTGAAGGTGGTCAAAGCGATGTACTTCCAGCCGATTTCCGAGGAGGTCACGGCAGCCGATTCGACGCTGATTCCGGTGTCGATGGTGACGCGCCTGACGCTCGGTGCGTTGGTGGCTGCGATCGTGGTGCTGGGTGTTTACCCGGCTCCGGGACTTGGCCTGTTCGGAAAGGTGCGCGGGCCGCACCCGGTGGCGGTTGCGGTGCCCTGAGACGTTTACGGCGTGTCTGGATTGTAGGGCGGGTGCTTCGTCTGCTGTCCGGTCGCCCGATCACGGCAGGCGAAGCGCCCGCCCTACAATCCAGAGCGTGTTCCAGCAACTGAGGATGTTGCCCACCGGAAAAATTCCCGCTGGGTGGCGGATCATTCTTACCGAGGTGCCCACCCGTCTCGCAAGGGGCTGCGCACCGGAGCCTCAATTTCCCCCGATCACAACCAGCAAACGGGTGCGTTCACGGAAGACAGACACCGCAGCTGTGCCGCCCTCGGACAGGCTGCTGACCATCTTTTTGTACTCCGCCATCGAGGGGACCGGTTTCTGGTTCACCTGCTCGATCACGTCACCGATTTGCAGCTTGTCCGCCGCCGCGGCATTGGCCTCGACCCGTACGACCACCACACCCTTTAATCCCACCGGCAACTGGAGATGCCGGATAAGCGGGCCGGTCAACTCCGCGATTTGCACTCCGCCCAAAGCTCCGTTGACGCTACCGATCGCATCGTTGCTATCGTCATCGCCGTTGTTGTTACCGCTGTTCGAAGGGGGAACCGCAAACGGTGAACCGGGAAAACCCGGTTGTTGCTGCAAGCCGCGACGCTGCTGCTGCCGGGCCAACTGAGCCGTCGGAGGCATCTCGCCGATTTTGACGTTGATCGTCACCGGCTTGCCGGCCCGGAGCAGCTCCACCGGAACACTTTTGTCCACGTCGGTTTCCGAGACGAACTGGCGCAGGTTCTGGGTATCATTCACCGCTCGGCCGTTGAATTTCTTGATGAAATCATCCGCCTGAATATGCGCCGCTTCCGCCGGTGAACCGGTCATCACGTCCACGACCAGCGCCCCGTTGGTGTCGGGCAGGCCGCGCTGTTCGGCGGCCGCGGGGGTCAGTTTGTCGGAAAGATTAACCCCGAGATAGCCCCGGATGATCCGCCCGGTGCGCAGGATGGCATCCATCACGCGGCGCACCGTGGCCGCAGGGATGGCGAAGCCGACTCCTTGGAAACTGCCCGTATCCGATAGGATGGCCTCGTTGATGCCGATCAACTCGCCGCGCACGTTAACCAGCGGCCCGCCCGAGTTGCCCGGGTTAATCTGGGCATCGGTCTGGAACAGGTCGCTGATGTTCTCGCTGCCGTGCCGCCCCTTGGCACTGATGATCCCCTCGGTGACGCTTTCCTCCAGTCCGTAGGGGTTGCCGATCGCCATCACGGTTTCACCCACCTCGACCACGTCCGAGTTGCCCAGCGGCAACGGCACCAAGTCGCTGGCGTCGATCTTCAAAACGGCGATGTCGGTGTCCGTGTCGGTGCCGATGAGGCGCGCCTTTTTTTGCCGGCCATCGCTCAGCTCCACCTCGATCTCGTCCATCCCGTCGATGACGTGGTTGTTGGTGACGATGTGCCCTTCCTTGCTGACGATCGCCCCGGACCCGAGCGCCTTTTGCGTGGTCACCCCTCCCTCACCCCGCCGCGCACCCCGGTGAAAGAACTGGAAGATCGGATCGTTCGGGGAGTTGGACTGGCTGCGGACGGATTTGGAGGTGGTGATGCTCACCACCGAAGGCACCACCGCCCGGGCCAGCACGATGCGCTGGCGGCTCAGGGCGGCGAGCACGTCCACCTCGTTGACGTTGACGCGCGGTCCTTCTGCCACCGTGTAATGCTCGGGAACGTGCCGCCCGCCGCCACTGCCACCGCTGCCGTTGTTGCCACCGCCGAAGAAGCTGGTCAGCGGCCCCCGCGCGCCGCCACCGTCCCGACGAGCCTTCCACACCTGGAGCGCGGCCACGGTGATGGAGAGCACCAGCACGAAGAACAGAAAACTGAGAAATCTTTTCATGGGACAAGCACTATATACGTCATAAAACCCCGTTCGGGCGGGATGAGAGCGGCGGATCAGCTCACTTGAGAAAGCAGCAGCTTGCGGCTTTCGACAAGGAAATTGCGGAAGCGCCGGTTTTCGGGCCGGCTGAGGGTCGGGTCCGCCTCGAAGACACCCCGCGCCGCTTCCCGGGCGATGCGCATCAATTCCTTGTCGAGCAGGATGTTACCGAGCTTGAGCGGGGGCAGACCGCTCTGCGCCGTGCCGAGGATGTCGCCCGGCCCACGCAGTTCCATGTCGGCCTCGGCGATGACGAAGCCGTCCGCGCTGTCTTCGAGCGCCTGGAGCTTGTTGGCAGCCTGGAGGCTCGCGCTGGCATCGACCATCAAGAGACAGTAGCTCTTGTGCGCCCCGCGTCCGATACGCCCGCGCAACTGATGAAGCTGCGCCAGGCCGAAGCGTTCGGCGTTCTCGATGAGCATCAGGTTGGCGTTCTTCACGTCGATGCCGACTTCGATGACCGTGGTCGCGATCAGCGCCTGGACCTCGCCGTCGCGGAAAGCACGCATGACGGTGTCTTTTTCCGCGGGCGACATCCGGCCGTGGAGCAGTTCGCAGCGGAACGGCTTGAGCACTTCCTTCCAGTGCTCGAAGCGCACGGTGGCGGCCTTGGCGGAAAGCTTGTCGCTTTCCTCAATCAGCGGGTAAACCAGGTAGGCCTGCCGGCCCGCCGTGAGATGGGTGCGGATGAAGTCGGCGGCCTCGGGCAGCTTGCTGTCGGGCCGCACGGCGGTGACGATCCTGCCGCGCCCGGCGGGCAGTTCGTCCAGCACGGAAACGTCCAGGTCGCCGTACACGGTGATGGCCAGGGTGCGCGGGATCGGCGTGGCGGTCATCACCAGCACGTCCGGCGGCACGGGGCGGCCGCCGGAAAGCTGCGCGCGCTGCATGACGCCGAATTTGTGCTGTTCGTCGATGACCACCAGTCCGAGCCGGGGCAGCGGTTCCTTTTCATACAGGAGCGCATGCGTGCCGACGATGATGTCCGGCTCGCGGCTCGCGACCGGGGAGGAGGAAGCAAAGAGCGAAGGATGGTTCGCCTGCGGCCCCGACTCGAGGCGTGCACCACTCTGGCTTTCCTCGCGGCGGGCGTTGGTGCGCAGGGCGATGCGGAGACCCAGGGCGGACAGCCACTGGGTAAAGACGAGGTAATGCTGCTCGGCCAGGATCTGGGTCGGGGCCATCAGGGTCGCCTGGTAACCGGCTTCCACGGCCAGGAGCATGGCGGACAGCGCCACGAGCGTCTTGCCCGAACCGACGTCGCCCTGGAGCAGCCGGTTCATCGGCCGGGTGGAGGCGAGGTCGGCGCGGATCTCGGCCACCGAACGGGTCTGCGCGCCGGTCAGCCCGAAGGGCAGCGAGCGGTAAAATTGCTCCAGCAAATCCCCCGGCCCGCAGTGCGCCTGGCCGGGACGCTGGATCATCTGCGTGCGCCGTCCGGCGATGAGCATTTGCAGCCCGAAGAACTCGCTCAAGACCAGATGCCGGCGCGCGGCTTCGCGTTGTTCCAGCGTCTCGGGAAAGTGGATGTCGCGCAACGCCATGCCGCGCGGGATCGGGTCCAGCCCGGCGGGCAGCGGAGTCGGAAGCGCCTGGAGGTCGAAGGAGCGCAGCGTATGGTAAATGGTCCGGCGCAGGACGCGCTGGCTCAAGCCTTCGGTCGTCGCGTAAACCGGCGTGATCCGCTTGAGGTGGATCATGTTTTCCTCGTCCTCGTCGTTCTCGATGATCTCGAACTCCGGATGGTCGATGACGATTTGTTTGCCTCGCGCCTTGGGTTTGCCGTAGATGACGACGCGCTGGCCCGCGGCGAAGATTTTAGCGATGTAGTACGTGTTGAACCACCGGATGGTCAGCAGCGAACTCAGCGCGTGGCGCTCGGGTTCCTGGAGGGTGGCTTCGAAGAGCTGTTTGCGTCCCTGGAGGCGCTTGGTGGCGGTCGAGACGACGATGCCGCACACGCACACCGGGTTGTCGCCGGGAACGGTGGGAAAATGGTCGAACTGCCGCCGGTCCTCGTAGCGGCGCGGGTAATGGGTGAGCAGGTCACTGACGGTGAGCAGCCCCATCCGCTCCAAGGCCTTGGCCCGCACCGGCCCGATGTTGGGCACGTCGAGCAGCGAGGCGGAAAGAGTCGGCGTAAATTCCATGAACGGAGCCACGCAAGCTACTCTACGTGGAGGCTACTTGCGAGCAATGACGCGGGTCTATTGAGTTCGTTTAGGCTTTGTGCGCAGCTATAAAATCCTCGACCGAAACCCCGGCTTGCCGCAGGGCACCGGCGAGCGTACCGACCTTCAGTTCTCGTTGCTTGGGCACTACGCAACCTTTCTCCTCGCGCCGCAGCACGACATGGCTGCCTCGTACGCGGACTACTGTGAACCCCAAACGCTGTAGCGCTCGGATGGCCTCCGCACCCGAAGTGCGCGGTAAGCTAGGCATGAACCGGATCGGCAACTTCGAAGGTAGTCAAGAGAGATTGACCCGTGGAGGTAAAAGGAAATTCTTCCAGGTAAAGCTCAGTGGCCTCGCGCAAGTTGGCGATCGCCTCAGCTACACTTTCGCCTTGGGTTGTCGTGCCGGTTTCCGGGTTGAGAGCAATAAAGCCGCCCTCCTCAGCGGGGATCAGAACGGCGGACAAGAACATGGCGAATACTGTGACGTTGCGGTCCATCCCGTCAAGCGCAAGAGGCAACGATCTACCCGCTTGGGTGCTGACGAAATCACTTGTGGTCGCGATCATCGCTTCAGACCGCCGCGCTCCGCAACGCCTGCACCTGCACCTGCAAGTTTGTCTCTCCGCGGTACTCGTTGGCTTCGACTTGAAAAGCCATGTCCCAGGGTGGCGGCGGCAAGGGATGCTGCGCTCCGTTGAAGTAGATCGCGGGAACGGCCAGTGCGTACCCGTTGCCGTTGCTGCTTTTCCGCGCACCCACCGCCGGCTGCCGCAGCATGAAGCGCAGGTGTTTTTCCTTCATCACGCGCGGCTCGGAAACCGGCACCACCCCACGCGCTATAAAGACCGGCTGCGGGTTGCCCATCCCGAAAGGCTGGAGCATTTCGTGGCAGGCGAGAAAGTCCGCGTCCAACTCGGCCAGCGTGACTTCGGCATCCAGCCGCAAATACGGCTTCAACTGTTCCTCGGTCAAAGTTCCGCGCGCCACCTCGTAAAACTCGGTCTGGAACTGCGCAAAGCCGTCTTCGTGCATCGTCAGGCCAGCCGCCATTTCGTGGCCGCCGTGTTTGTGCAGCAGGTGCTTGCACCGGTTGAGCGCTTCCACCAGCGACAACCCTTCGATGCTCCTCCCGCTGCCCTTGCCCACGCCACTCTCGTCGAACCCGACGACCAGCGTCGGCCGGTGGTGGGAGCGCATCAGCCGCGAGGCCACGATGCCCAGCACTCCCGGATGCCACCCGCGCGCTCCGACCACGATCGCGGCGCGGCCCGCCGGCCCGCCTTCCTGCGCGGCCAGCTGCGCCTGCGCTTCGGCGAGCGTGCGCTGTTCGACTTCCTGCCGCTCGCGGTTTTGCACGTCCAACGCGGAGGCCAACTCAAGGGCGCGGGCTTCGTCGCCCGTCGTCAGCAGCTCCAACGCCGCCTGCGCGGTTCCCAAACGACCGGCGGCGTTGAGCCGCGGCCCCAAGCGAAAGCCGATGTGGACCGGCCGCACCGGTCCCTTCACGCCGGCAACATCCATCAACGCCCGCAACCCCGGCCAGAGCGTTCGCACCATCTGTAGGCTGCCACGACGCACGAGGATACGGTTTTCCTCCACCAGCGGCACCAGATCGGCCACCGTGCCGAGCGCCACGAGATCGAGCGATTCCCGCAGGTCGAAGCCAGCCAGCGGCTGCCGTTTGAGCAACGCGTGGCACGTTTTGAACATCAACCCGGCGCTGCAAAGATAATGGTAGGTTTCTCCCAGCTTCGGGTTGACCAGCGCATGGCAATCCGGCAGCACCGCCTGCGGTTCGTGGTGGTCGAACACCAGCACATCTACGCCGGCGGCGCGCAACGTGCCGACCTCGCGGACACTCGCCGTGCCGCAATCGATGGCCACCAGGAGCTGCGGCTGCAAGGTCTCCAAACAGCGGGCGACGCCTTCGGCGCTCAAGCCGTAGCCTTCCTCCATCCGCAGGGGCAGAAAGCACTCGACGTTCGCACCGTACGCTTTGAGCAGTCGGCTCAGGATGGTCAGCGAAGTCACGCCGTCCACGTCGTAGTCGCCGTAGAGCACGATGCGCCCGCCCGCCGCGACCGCCTGCAGGATGCGGTCCACCGCCGGACCCATGTTCGGGAGCTCGAAAGGATCGGCCAGCAGGGTGAGCTTGGGGCAAAGGAAATCGCGCGCCGCTTCGCTGGTGACGTAGCCCCGGCGCACGAGCAGGCCCGCGAGAAAGGGCGGCACCTCCAGATCGGCGGAAATCTTCTGGACGGCGGGAGCCAGCGCGGGATCGGCGGTAGGGAGAAGCCAGCGGACGGGAGACATGAAGACGGGAAACAAAACAGCGATTGCCGTTTTACGCCATTCCCGAAAGAAAGTCCCGTGCTTCCTCCGCCACGAACGCAGGCGGAATTTAGCGTTTGCACTTTGTGGGTAGCCCATTAGTCTGTGGTTGTGTCCGTAGCAAAACACAATGTGAATCTGGCAGCCGGCCTCCTTGGCCGCTCCGCTCTGCTACTGCCGCTAGGGTTAGCTTCCCGCTAACCCTTTTCCCCTCACCGTCTTCTCAGTCGGCCTGCCTGCACCTCGCAGGTCCCAGCCACCTTGCGGATTGCCCACGCCGTTCCGCCTTCTGCTTTCACCCTTCTACCTTCTGCCTTCTACCTTTTCTTTCCATGTCCGATAACAAAGTCATCATCTTCGACACCACCCTGCGCGACGGCGAACAATGCCCCGGCGCTTCCATGAACCTCCGCGAGAAAATGGAGGTTGCCCGCCAACTCGCCCGCCTGAACGTGGACGTGATCGAGGCCGGCTTCCCCGTCATCAGCGACGGCGATTTCGCCGCCGTGCAGCAGATCGCCACCGAGATCCGCGGCCCGATCATCGCCGGCCTCGCGCGTTGCGTCCCGGGCGACATCGACGCCGCCGGAGCCGCCGTGAAACCCGCCGGCGACCGAGGACGCATCCACGTCTTCCTCGCGACCTCGAAGCTCCACCGCGAGCACAAGCTCAGGAAGGCCCAGGACGAAATCCTGCGCCTGGCCACGGAAGGCGTACGCCGCGCCAAAGCTCTGACAGACGACGTCGAGTTTTCTCCCGAAGACGCCTCTCGCACCGAGCCCGAATTCCTCGCGCAAACCGTGCAGGCCGCCATCGAGGCCGGCGCGACGACGATCAACATCCCCGACACCGTCGGCTTTGCCGTGCCGGACCAATTCGGGGAGCTGATCCGCTACCTCTTCGACAACGTACGCAACATCCACGACGCCATTGTGAGCGTGCATTGCCACAACGATCTCGGCCTGGCCGTTGCCAACTCACTCGCCGCCATCCGCGCGGGTGCCCGGCAGGTGGAAGGCACGATCAACGGCATCGGCGAGCGCGCGGGCAACGCCGCTCTGGAGGAAGTGGTCATGGCCCTGCGCACCCGGCCGGAGGTGTTCGGCAACGTCACCACGGACATGAACACGCGCGAGATCGTCAAAAGCTCGCGCCTCATCAGCCGCATGAGTGGCCTGCTCGTCCCGCGTTCCAAAGCGATCGTCGGTGAAAACGCCTTCGCGCACTCCTCCGGCATCCACCAGGACGGCATGCTCAAGAACCGTTCGACCTACGAGATCATGGACCCGCGCGAGGTCGGCTGGGGCGACACCGAGTTGCCCCTGACCAAGCATTCCGGCCGCGCCGCGATGGTCGCCCGCCTCAACCATCTCGGGCACACGTTGACCGACGAGGAAATCACCCACGTGTTCCGCCGTTTCAAGGAAGTCGGCGACCGCAAGAAGTTCGTTTACGACGACGACCTGGCCGCGCTGGTGGAAGACAGCAGCCTCGGCGCGCCGGAGACCTACGAGTTGGAGTACATCCACATCACCAGCGGGA
Organism: uncultured Chthoniobacterales bacterium; assembly: GCA_964245965.1. Classification (GTDB taxonomy): domain Bacteria; phylum Verrucomicrobiota; class Verrucomicrobiia; order Chthoniobacterales; family SZAS-18; genus CAWCJJ01. The sequence continues at coordinate 102,055 of CAXTOP010000002.1, read as the reverse complement.
CGACAACCATTCCCACCGCGACCGTCCGCCTGCGCCGCAACGAACCCGGCACGCCCGGGGTGGTGACCGACACCGACGAAGCCGACCCGGTGGAACTGATGCAGGATTCCGCCGCCGGGAACGGGGCTGTCGATGCCGCGATGAAAGCCATCGACCGCATCCTCGGGCGGCAGGGTCACCTGGTGGAATATCAGGTGCAGGCGGTGACGGGCGGCAAGGACGCCCTGGGCGAGGTGACCTTGAAGGTGGACTTCGGCGACGGCAAACTCATCACCGGCAAGGGGGCGAGCACGGACGTCATCGAAGCCAGCGCGCGCGCCTATCTGCACGCCATCGAACGGACGCTGTCGATCCCCCGCCCGGGCGGGACGAAAGCGGCTGCCGGACGCGAAGCGGCCTCGGCCGCTTCGCTCCAGGCGGAAACGGTGGGTGTTTGAGGTGCTTTCGTGTTTGTCAGGCGTCCTTGGGCTTAGCCTTCCAGTTGTAGCCAAGCCTGTGCCAAGCACGGAAGACCGATCCCGGCGGGATCGGCCGGCAGCGCTTGGCACAAGCGCCTCTACAAGGTCTGTTGCCCGCACGCGCCCTCCGGCATCCGGATGGACAACCTGGGTGTGAAAGTTGCCGGCGGCTAGAAATCTGCCGCGGGCAGCGGTTGACTCCTTCCAAACTCTTTGACCACTGTCGAACACCCCTTTCCGATCGGGATTTTTCCTCTCGCTGCGCGCCGCTTCATGCCCGTCAGCACCGAAAATTGCCTGATTTAGGATTTGCAGGAACGGGCAAAACGCCGCTTCGTTCCTGGTATGTCAAAGCAACTCATCGTCCTCATCACGGGTGCCAACCGAGGCATCGGTTTGGCGTTGACCAAAGTGTACCTCGGGCGCGGCGACCGGGTGGTGGCCACCTGCCGCCAGCCGGGTAAAGCGGCCGATTTGCAGAAGCTCAAGGAGACCTACCGGGACGACCTGCAAATCCTGCGGCTCGACGTGGACCTGGGCCGGTCGGCGACCCGCGCCGCCGAAGATATGGCCGAACACCTGCCGCGCGTGGACGTGCTGATCAACAACGCCGGCGTCAATCCCGGACGGATGTCCGAAGGCCTGCAAACGCTGGAATTTTCCACGGTGCGGGATGCGTTTGAGACCAACGCCATCGGTCCCATCCGCACGACGCGCGCCATGCTGCCGCTGTTGCTCAAGAGCGCGCTGCCGCGGGTGATCAACGTTTCTTCGGGTGCAGGGTCGATTTCGCGCAAAGCGGGTGACGCCTTGAATTACGCCTACGCCGCGTCGAAGGCCGCCTTGAACATGCTGACGCGCATCATGGCGACCGAGTTCAAGCCGCAGGGCGTGTGCATCGTGGCGTTGACCCCGGGATGGGTCCGCACGGAGATGGGCGGCACCAACGCGGAGTTGGACGCCGACGAAGTGGCGGGTCAGATCACCGCGACGATCGACGGGTTGACGATGGAGCAAACCTCCCAATGGCTGGATCGTACCGGCGCGCCGAGCGAGTACGCCTGGTAAGTTTTTCTGCCGACCGGCAGCCTCGTGACAACGAGGCAAGGAGAGTCCGCCGTACCAGTCTCTGATTCTATTTCCCTGCTTTCCTCCGGGAAACCTTTCTCCTAGATTGCCCTCGCATGAAGATCCTTATCGCTGCCAGCGACCTGACGCCGCTGCTCTCTCCGGACGCCAGTCTGACGGCCAGCGCCATCCCTGCCCTGCCCGTTGCCCTCCAGCGCGCGGGCCACGAGGTCAGCCTGGCCGCACCGCTGGTTGCCGCCTTGGAAAAGCCGGGCGCGCTGAAGATCAAACCCACAGGCGTAAACATCAGCGTCCCGCTCGGACCCGAGAAAATTTCCGTGCAGGTGCAGGAAGCCAAATCCGCCCAGGGGCTGCAACTCTTCCTCTTTCGCCACGAGCTTTTTGCCGCCCTGCCGGCGGACGAACCTGTTGCCCCGGTGATGGGAGCGGCGGCAGCAACGCTTTATTCCAAGCTGGTGGTGGAACTGGCGCGCCGGCTGAATCCGTCCCCCGACGTCATCCAGGTGCAGGACTGGCCCGGCGCTCTGGCTCCGGTGTTCCTGCGGGCGCAAAATCTGCCTTTCCCCAGCGTGCTGGTGGTCAGCGACCCGGCGGTGCACGGGAGTTTTCCCGTCGAGAACTTCGGCCTGTTGAACCTCGGTTGGGAATACTTCCGACCGACCTCGGTGGAATTCTATGGCCGGATCAACTTCCTCAAGGCGGGCATTGTTTCCGCCACGGCAATCGTTGCGGAGGGTGACATTGAGCGTCAGGCGCTGCAAACGGCCGCGCACGGCGGCGGCCTGGACGTGGTTTTCCGGGAGCAGGCGGAGCGGCTGCACGGCATCCCCGCCGGCTACGACGAACAGGTCTGGAATCCGGCGGTCGATGCCCACCTGACCCGCCGTTACCGCCCGGCCAGTCTGGCGGGCAAAGTGTCTTCCCGCAACGGGCTGCTGGCGCAGGCCGGCCTCGACAAGAATCCCGCGGGCCCGGTGTACCTGATCGACCACGCCGCCGGCCAGGACATGGAACTGCTGAGTTCCCTGGCCGCGCGCCTGGATCAGCTCCTGGCCGACGACGTGCGAATGCTCGTCCTAGGCGGGTTCCCGACGACGCCCGGCGGCACGAATGCCTCCCACCCGACCCGCGACGTGGGTGTTTCCTTCCAGATCGCCGCCCGCAAGCACCCGGGCAAGCTCGCGCTGGTTCGCGAGGCGGACGAGAAGCTGGCGCACCTGGCGCTGGCCGGCAGCGATTTCCAGATTTTTCTCGGCCAGACGCGGGGACTTTCCGCGCTGCTGCTGCGTTCCTTGAAGTACGGCACGATCCCGATCCTCCCAGCGGCACCGGGCGTCAAGCAGTTGATCGAGGATTACCAGCCGGGAAGGGAGAGCGGGTCGGGCCTGCTCTTTTACAAAACGGACGGTGCGGCGCTCTTCGACGTGCTGGCTCACCGCGCGCCTGCGCTGCTGGAGCCGCCCGACAGTTGGGAAAACTTGCGCCAGCGCGCGATGATCCACGCGGGCAAGTTTTCCTGGGCACGCACCGCGGTGCAGTACGCTGCTTTGTACGAGCGGCTCAAACGCTAAGCCGTGGCGCTGACGGGTGCCTGCTCGATGCTGACCATCAACAAGACGGACAAGAAATGGGTGCGCCCATCCGGCTCCTCAATGATTACCCGCGGCACCTCCGTGGAGGACGCCAAGACGAAATCTGGATGATCGGCACGGTACTCCCGACCATCAGCCATGCGGATGATGAACGGCTGAAAAGGGGCGGCTTGTAGCAGGCTGCGGATGCGAGCTTTCATGCGTATGAGATTTAGCGCAAAGTAAGCTCACCGTCTATCTCCCCGTGGTCAGACCCGATCTCATCACTCCCATCCCCGGTCCGCGTTCGCGTGAACTGGCCACGCGTCTGCGTGCCGCCGAGTCACCCAACGTCACCTACATCGACGCGGAGTTCCCCATCTTCTGGGAACGTGCCGAGGGCACCAGCGTGTGGGACGCGGACGGCAACCGCTTCCTCGATGTCACAAGCGCCTTTGCCGTGGCCAGCCTCGGACACAACGCGCCGTCCTTGCGCGCCGCCTTGCTCGCGCAGGCGGATGCGCTCATCCACGCGATGGGCGACGTCCATCCGACCGAAGTCAAGGTGCGGCTCTGCGAACAACTCGGCGAACTGACCTTCGGCCGCTGGCTTGGACAACCCGGCAAGACCATTCTGACCAACGCGGGCTTCGAGGCCGTCGAGGCGGCACTGAAAACGTCGTTGCTCAAGACCGGCAAGCCGGGAGTCATCGCCTTCACGGGCGCTTACCATGGCCTGGGTTACGGGGCGCTCGGCGCGAGCGGCTTACCTTACTTCAGCGACCCGTTCCGCGCGCAACTCAAGGAATTCGCCACGCTGCTGCCGTACCCGCATTGCTACCGCTGCCCTTTCGGCGAGACGGCGGCTTGCCGCCTGGAAGGCGACGGTTTTCCCCGCTGCTCCGAACGCTGCCTCAGTGAGTTGGAACGGCGGATCCGCGCCACGGCTGCCGCCAGACCGATCGGCTGCATCCTGGTGGAGCCCGCCCAGGGCCGCGGCGGCGACGTCTTCCCGCCCCTGGCGTTCCTGCGGCTGCTGCGCACCTTGTGCGACGATCTGGGATTGCTCCTGATCTGCGACGAGATCTACACCGGCTTCCACCGCACCGGTGCCCTCTTCGCCAGCAATCACGCCGGGATCGTGCCCGACCTCATCTGCCTGGGCAAAGCGCTCACCGGCGGCTTCCCCCTCTCGGCCTGCGTGGGACGGGTTGAAGTCATGGATGCCTGGCCGGTATCCAGCGGCGAGGCGCTCCACACGAGCACCTATCTGGGTCACCCGCTGGGCTGCGCGATGGCTCTCGCCTCGCTGGCCGAACATGCCAAAGCATCAATGGCCGCGTTGGTGGAAGCCACCGGCGCACAGCTGAAAAAGGCGCTGCTTTCCCTGTGCTCACCCTGCATCGGCGACGTGCGCGGCACCGGGTTGATGCTGGGGCTGGAGTTGATCCAGGCCGACGGCTCCGGAGCACCCAACAGCTCGCTGGCCGGCGCGATCATCAAACAAGCCTTACGCGATGGTTGGATCATCCTGGCCGGCGGGCCGGCTGGCAACGTCCTGTCGTTCACGCCGCCCTTCCATCTATCGGGCGAGGAAACCGAATTCGTGCGCGAGCGGCTTCAGGAATACCTGACGTCCTTGCCCGGCTCCATCTCGTAGCTGAGGGCAAGCTGCTCGCGGACGTGCGGCTGGATGACATCGGAGGCGAAGTTTTTGTAGATCGGGTCGGCCTGCGCTTCACCCATCTTCGCCATCGACTCGCAATCCATCGAGAAGAAGAATCCCCAGTCGCTTTCCAGCACAACGCGCTTGCCGCACTTGATCGCCCGCACTTCAGGGATCTTGAGCAAGCGGATGCGCGTCTGGCGCATGATCCACTCGACCCGTTGGTCTTCCGTGCCGGGATGGAACTTGCAGAGGACGACGTGGTGGACCATGCCGGGACTAGCTTTTCCAGTTCAGCGCCCCTTTTTTCAAAGCGTAAACGTAGCCGACCGTCAGAATAATCACGAACGAGAGCATGCTGTAGAGGATGCCGGTATTCTGCTTGACCATGTCGCCGAAAACGATGGCCCAGGGATACATGAACACGATCTCGATGTCGAAGAGGATGAAGAGCATCGCCACCAGGTAGAACTTCACGCTGAAGCGCGGCTGCACGTTGCCGATGGGCAGCATGCCGCATTCGTAAGCGGAATCCTTGACCTTGCTGCGTTTGCCTACCTTGCCGAGCAGCACGCTGGCCACCAAGGCACCGGCGGCAAAAAGGACAGCGATGATCGCTTGCAGGAGGATCGGTAGATATTCTTGCATGGGGCAGTGAAAGCCAGGCCCTTAAAAAGTACGCTCTTCCGGCTTCGAAAGATCAGGGAAAGCGGAAAAGTGCGGGGAAGAAGGTGGAATGAAGATCAGTTGACCGCAGGCTCGGCGGCAGCCTCGGCAGCGGCGGCGGCGGCGGCAATCGCGGTGGCGCTCGGGGCGAGCGGCACGATGGGCGGAATTGCGTTGGCCAGGGAGTCCAGACCCTTGTACTTCTTGCCGGTTTTTTTGACCATGCCGCGGGACACCAGGGTCTGCAGCTTCTCGTAGGCACGCAGGCGGAGCATTTCCTCGCCGCCACTGGCCGCGTTGCGCGCGCGCAGGTTGCTATGAACCAAATCGAACAGCTCCTTGAATTCGTGCGAATTCTTCTGGGAGAGCACCGCAACCAGTTCCTCGGTCACAAGGTCAGGCAGACGGCGGGAGAAAGCGTTTTTCTTAGTCATGGCCATATAGGAATCGCCAACATACCACAGGTACCGGTCGGATGTACCGTCTTTTTTCAGGCGTTCCCCCGATGGCGCGTTACGATCAGGGATTGTTTCCCTGCGAGCCATCGGCTGGCGGCGTGGGTGACGCGCTGCCCGCCGGTAATGGGCTGGGACGGCGGACCCGTGCCGGAGCAGTGGCCGGCTTCGTCGCTCGTGAGCCCGGTGAACCCACCGCGGTCTGGGCACTATAATAGGACATCATCGCCGCCGAGCCGACTCCCACGAGGCCGATCGTTTCCTGCGCGAAGGTGACCGAGCCGACCGAGTCCAGTTTGGTCCCGTCCTTGTCCAGACTCTGCGATAGCACACTGGGAGTGAGGTGTTTGGAGATAGTTTCGGTGTCCGGCAGCTTGCCCAGGTCAACGTATTCCGAGTACACCGGGGGAAGAAACGCGGCCCCCATCAAGGCGTAGGGCCGCAACAGTCCGTAGGTCCGCTCGAACAATCCCTTGGTGTCCAGATAGGCGAAACCCACGTTGGGTTTGTCCACCAGGGCAGCGGCGGTCTTGTAGGCCTCGCTCGCCGTGAAAGTGGGAGCGGTGCCACCCTCGCGCCCGACCGTGATGCGGACCTGCGACGCGTCCAGCCCGAAGAGCAGATGCTTGTCCGTCAGGGTCAGGGTCGGTTGCACCATGCTGAGGTTCGCCAGACTAAGCGAGTAGTAGGGCCGCCCGTTCGCCTGGTTGGTTTGCCAAGGCAGGTCGTCCATGGGTTGAGAGGTTAGCTGGGTCACCAGCTTCTGCGCCGCCTCGTGGTCGCGCACTTCGATACTCGCCAGGATGGACGGCTGGAGACTCGATGCCGCCCAATCCAATTGCAGACCGCCCTCGCCGCCGAAAGCCGTGCGCAAGCTCTCCGGGGTGATGCCGCGCTCGCCGAGACCGGCCATGAAACCTTGCAGGACCGCCAAGCCCGCAGGACCGCCGGCATTGGAGTTGTTCGCCGGGAGACTGAACTTGGCAGGCCATTGGATCACGTTGGCGAGATAGAACAGCGTATCGGGCGAGGACAACGGCAGCGAACTCATCGAAAGGTGGCCACTGTCCTGTTTCAAGCCGGGAGCCAGCGTGTAGATCACGTCGCGGATCTTGCCGTTCTCGATGCTGCTCGTCGCCCCGATGGCCTTGATCTTGTCCGCCTCGGCGCGTTTGTCGGGGTCCATCGTCTGTCCACTGGCGGCGGCCAGCGCATAAACACGAGTCAGCAGCGGCTGGGCGCGCACGAAGATCATCGTCTCGTAGCTGGAGGGCAGCTTGCCGCCAACGGCCCGAAAATCAGCGTCCTGGCCCAGAGTCGGCTGAGATTCCGGGGCGTGGCGGTCCACCCGGTCCACGGTCGCCTTGAGTAGGGCCACGTCGTTGGAAACAAGGTACCAGTCACCCAGGTAAGTGTCGGCCAGCGAGTTGTCGGGGCCCGCGTCGAAGGTTTCGATGGTGCGTCCCTGGTATTGGATCAAATCCGCCTTGCCTGCCGGCGCGCCGTTGTGCACCAGCTTCTTGGGGCTGGCGAGCATACGTTCCACGTCGTCCTTAGAGCCCTTGAACTGGAAGCCGGCGACGAGGTGCGGGTGGTTCTCTTTTTCATCTAAAGTAGTTAGGGCGACGAACAAATTCTTTGGGTCGAGGGCGGCAATTTTAGTCGGTAGATCGTCCAAGGTCGATGCGGGCGGCAGCTTGGAGAGCGGCTTCGCGAAAAAGGCCTGCACCTGCGGCTCGGTCCAAATCTTGTACAGGTCGGTGGTCTTCCAATGGGCCAGGGAGCCGGCCGGGTCAGGCAAGGCGGCGACGGCCAGAGTCTCCGCCGGCAGGTAGTCGGCCACGGCCAGCTTTTCTCCCGCTCCCAGGTGCAGGTTGCCGGATTTCTGAGCCAGGTACAGCCCGGCCCCGCCAGCGGTGACGGCGACCAGGGTGACAAGCGCGGGGAGGATTTTTTTCATGGAGAAAGGACGGCAAACCGGGCGAAGCCAATCTCAGCAGCGTTGCGCGGCGCTGTCAATGCGACGTGCTCCGGTCTGGAAGTTCCGGTTCGCCAAGGCCTTGCTTTTTCCGTGAACTTTCCCGTCTCGACGGAAAGCCTGGATGGTAAAAGACCGTCCAACCGCCCGGCTTCGCACGTTTATGCTTGAGTACAGCAACAACACTTCGACCTATGGACTCCGACGATTACAAACTCTCCACCGACAACCTCCGCCTCATTTCCGATCTGAGCCTCGTGCTGGGATTTGCTTCCATTATCGGTTCGATTGTCGCCTGGTTCAGCACCAAGGGGGCTGACAAAGCCTCGGCCGAACGCTTCGGCATCTTCATCGGCCTCTGGGTGCCGAGCTTCTTCATTTTGTCCAACCGCTTGTCGCGCAAAGCGGACGAAATGGACGCGTGAGACCCGGAGCTTGAGCCAAGCTTCGCACGGCTGGAAGTGGAGTCATGTTTTGACATCCGCTTCCGGCCGCGCTTTTTTCCAGGACCGACGTGATTACTTTTCTCCAGGGTTTGCTCAGCGAATCGTTGCCCACGCAGATCGTTGTGGATGTGGGGGGCGTCGGCTATCAGGTCTTCATCCCGCTTTCCAGCTACGACCGGCTGCCCATGGTAGGCGAGAAGATCAAGGTACTCACCCACCTGCAGATCCGCGAGGATGCGCATGTACTCTACGGCTTCATGACCGTCCCGGAGCGCGACCTGTTCCGTTTGCTGGTCAACAACGTCAGCGGCATCGGACCGAAAATGGCGCTCGCCGTTCTCAGCGGCATGAGCGTTGCCAATTTCAAGAACGCCGTAGTCGGCAACGACATCGCCTCGTTGTCCAAGATCAGCGGCGTCGGCAAGAAAACCGCCGAGCGCGTTGCATTGGAGTTGCGGGACAAGCTGGGTGTCGCGGCCACCTGGGAGGCTGCCAGCAGCGTTCACGCCCCCACCCCGGTGGACACGGCCATCAACGACGCGGTTCTGGCGCTCATCTCCCTGGGCTACAAACAGGTGGAGGTCCACAAGGCGATCAAGCAAACCTTCAAGCCCGCCCCGGAGGCACCGCCGCCCCTGGCCGAAGACCTCGTGCGCCAGGCCCTGAAAATCCTCGCCTGAGGAAGTCCGGGCCGACCGGCGGCAGCGAGCCCTCTGTCCGGTGACGCCTCCTTTATCAGCATGATCTCTCCCGAGCCGCCCGGCGGTGACTTGGCCCGCATCGACGCTGTCCGCGAGGCTTTTCCCGCCGAGGGCCTGTTTCTGGAAAAGGAATGGCTGCTCTCGCCGCGGGCGTTCCCGCTGAGCAACGCGTTTGTGGACGAGTTGGAAAAGCTCGGTTACCGGCTGCACCTCTTCCAGCGCGCGTGCAACCTGCTCTACCAGCTCAGCGTCAAGGGCAAACAGCCCGGCTGGGTAGCCAAATACCTCGACGCCGGCAAGCCGCCGGAACTGGTCGCCCTGAGCCGTGAACGTATCTTCCGCGACGACATCGCGCAGATCATCCGTCCGGACATCATCCCCACCGAGCAAGGCATGACCATCGCCGAACTGGACACCGTGCCGGGCGGCATCGGCCTGACCGCCTGGTTCAATCAGACCTACGCCAAGCTTGGTGACGACGTGGTTGGCGGCCCCTCCGGGATGCTGGATGGTTTCGCGTCGATCTTTCCCGGCGGCGACATCGTGATCAGCGACGAAGCCGCGACGTACCGACCCGAAATGCAGTGGCTGGCCGAGCAACTCAACCGGCTGCCGCAGTTCGACTCCACCGCGACCGCCGATCACTGGCGGGTGGTGGACACCGGCGCGAAATCGCTGTTGCCCGACTTCGCCGCTGCCGGGAAAGCCGGCCGGCCTTTGAGCGTGTACCGCTTTTTCGAGCATTTCGATTTGCGCAACGTGCCCGCCGCCAAGTGGCTGATGGATCACGCGCGTACCGGCAGCGTGAAGATCACCCCTCCCTTCAAACCTTACCTGGAAGAAAAAATGTGGTTTGCCCTGTTCTGGCTGCGGCCGTTACGCGAGTTCTGGCGGCGGGAACTGGGCGAGCGGCACTGGCTCAAGCTGCAGAAGGTTATCCCGTACACCTGGATCATGGACCCCGCGCCGCTGCCTCATCACGCGGTGGTCGCCGGGCTGGAGATCAACGACTGGCGGGAGTTGAGGCATTTCAGCCAGAAGCAGCGTGAGTTAATTTTGAAGATCAGCGGCTTTTCCGAACTGGCTTGGGGTAGTCGGGGTGTGGACCTGGCACAGGACCTACCGCAGGGCGAATGGCAGCGCGCCATTGACCGCGCGCTGGAACGATTCGCGACCAACCCGATGCTGTTGCAACGCTTCCACAAGGGACGCCTGGTCGAGCAGCCCTATCTTGATCCAGCCACCGGCCAGGTCGTGACCATGCGCGGACGGGTGCGGCTGTGTCCTTACTATTTCCTGGCGGACGGGAAGGCGAAATTGCGCGGCGTCCTGGCGACCGTCTGCCCGGCAGACAAGAAGCTGCTGCACGGCATGAAAGACGCCGTCATTGTCCCGGCCCGCGTCAGCGAAGAGGACGCGATGATTTGACGCCAGCCCGCCACGCAACGGCGATCCTCAAGCCAGGCAGGCCCGCAAACCACGCTCGATCGTTACCGGGTCCAGCTTTTTGCCGATGAACACCAACTGGCTGCCTCGCGTCTCGTCGGGTGCCCACGCCCGGTCCCAAAAGATGTGGAAACGGTTGTTCACCCCGTGGAAAATTGCGCGGCGATCCTGGCCCTTCAACGACACAAATCCTTTGGAGCGGTACACCTTCTCCTTCTCACTGAGGCGCTGCACGAACTTCTCGAATTTCTCCACGTCGAACGACTGCTCGAACGCGAACGAATGGCTGACGATATCGTGGTGATGACGCCCTTCCTTCATCTCGTTGAGGAAGTCGGCATTCGCCTCCAGCTTGCGGTCCACGTCGAAGGCGTGGATATCGAGCAGTTCGCGCAGGTCCACCTCGCTCTGCTTGGTGCGCAAGATGCGCGTGTGCGGATTCAGGGTGCGAATCTTCTCGCTTACCCGGTTTAACGTCGCCTCGTCCACGAGGTCGGTCTTGTTGAGGATCACGAAGTCGGCCATCGCGATCTGCTCGACGGCCACCTCGGTTTCCTTCATCTGCTGGAGGGTTTGTTCGGCGTCCACCACGGTGATGATGGCGTCCAGTTGCACAAACTTCTGTAACGCCGGGATGTTGACGAACGTCTGCGCGATCGGTCCCGGGTCAGCGATGCCGGTCGTCTCGATGAGAATGTAGTCGAAGCCGCCGCGCTTGATCAGTCGCTGCAAGCTTTGCACGAGGTCTTTGCGCACCGTGCAGCAGATGCAGCCGTTGCTCATCTCGACGACCTCGTCCTTCTGCGTTTCGACGAGTTGCCCGTCGATGCCGATCTTGCCGATCTCGTTGACGATCACGGCAAATTTGTACTGGCTCTGCCCACGCAGGATGTGGTTGAGCAGCGTCGTCTTGCCTGCGCCGAGGAAGCCGGCAAGAATGCTCACCGGGATGATTTTCTGGCCTGTGGCCGCTGGTTCCGCCATGATAGAAAGGGAAAGCCTAAAATAACAAACCTCGCCCCTTTGCCAAGGGCGAGGTTTGCAAAAGTCGCCACTCCGTGGAGTGGAAATCAGCCCTTTTTCAAGAAGAGCGTGCCCGTTTTGTCGTTTTCGTACACGACGTAGCCCGGCGGCAGGCGATCAATGGCACCATCCCGCTCCTGGGCAGCAAAGAAATAAAGCGTTTGGATATGTCCACCCCTCAAAGTCTGCCGGCGTGAGTGGAGGTAATACGTCCGGCCTTGCTTGTGGTTTTTGACGCTGTATGCCATTCGCGGAGGTTGCTACGGTCCGGCTCCCCAAAATGAGCAGGATTCGCGCCCTTCCCTCCCCGAGCCGCGTCAGACCAGACCGGCCTTCTTGAGCGTTGCGTGGGCACCGTTCTTGGCCACTGTCTTCAGAGCGCGGGCCGTCAGCTTGACCTTCACGAACTTGCTCAGCTCCGGCACCCACAAGCGGCGGACCTTCAGGTTCGGGGTGAAGGTGCGCTTGGTCATCGCGGTGACGTGCTGGCCGATGCCGCCCTTTTTCTTGGCGAGACCGCGGCGATGGATGACGTGGCCTTTGGAAGGGCGCGCGCCGGTGATCATGCAAACTTTTGACATAAAACGATAGCTCCAGAGTTTTTGGAACGGTCAAAGTGTGGTTGGAGACCCACACGGTCAAGCGGTATTTCGCGGCTGCCGGTACGCCCTCGGGGGTTTCCCTGATCAGCCCGGTGACATTCGCCGCAGGAAGTGCTACAGCATCCGGGTGAAGACCACCAGTTCTACCGCCAAGCTGCGGGTTGGCATCATCGGCGCGGGAGCGATTGTCCGCCAGCGTCACCTTCCGGCCTTGTTGAAGCGGCCGGATGTCGAGATCCTCGCGGTGTCGAACAGCTCCTACGAGAGCGCCGAGAAATTTTGTCTTCACCATCTCCCGCGCGCCACTCCGATGCACGACTGGGCGGACATGCTGGCGATGGAACACCTGGATGTGGTCTGGATCGGCACCCCGCCCTACCTGCACGGCACCGTGGCGGTCAGTGCGTTGGAGGCGGGCAAGCACGTGTTCTGCCAGGCCCGGATGGCCATGAATCTGGAAGAAGCCGAGGAGATGTTGGAAACCGCCCGGCACTCTCCCCAACTGGTGACGATGCTTTGTCCCCCGCCCCACGGGATGAAGGGCGATCTTTTCATGCGCAAACTCCTGGCCGAGGAGACCATCGGGCCGATCCACGGCGTGCGGCTGCGCAGCCTGAGCGGGCAGTTTCTCAAGGCAGACGATCCGGCGCACTGGCGGCAGCGCATCGAGCTGAGCGGGCTCAACGTGCTGATGCTCGGGGTGTACGCCGAGGTGCTTCAGCGCTGGCTGGGCCCGATCATTTCCGTGCAGGCCCGCTCCAAGATCGTCCACCCGGAACGCGATGGATACGAGGTGAGCATCCCGGATTTGCTCAACGTGCTGTGCAGCTTCGCGAACGGCGCGGAGGGTGTGCTGACGTTCAGCGGCGTGACTGCCGCCGCACCCGGCGACCGGCTCGAACTGCACGGCCGCGACGGGATCCTGACCTACGATTTTTCCAACGACTCGATCGGGCTGGCGTTCGCGGGTGATTCGGTGGTCAAACCACTCGCCATCCCGCCGGAGCTGGTGGTGGAGTGGCGCGTGGAGGAAGATTTCCTGGCGGCGGTGCGCAGTCCGGGGACGTTCCACCCGCGGCCAAGCTTCGAGGACGGCGTGGCGTACATGCGCGTCGTGCAGGCGGTGGCTGAATCCGTCACGCGGCACGAGGAAGTGCAAATCCAGGTGTGATCCGACGGCAGAAGGTATTTAGCCACGGATGAAACGCGGATGGGAAGAGGGAAGAGAGAGTAGGCGAACGGCGGTTACTTGTCATTCCCCAAAATCCCTTTCGAGCCGGGAACTGAATGGTTTCAGAATCCGGCGGTTTGACTGGCAACCAGAACGATCCTGAGCGCAGTAGCTACTGGCAGCCTGTGCCGCGCGAGCGGTGTCACCAACTCAATCCACTACCATGTGATGTGATGGCACGTTAATTTGCGAGACGCAGTTTTTGGCGCACTTCTGCGCCGCTGATACCCTTGTTTCCGCAGAAGGCGCTGCCTCGGGTCAAAAACCGAGGTTTTTCGGGGCGTATCGATGGCCGCGAAACGAAGCCTCCCTTCCGTTCGCGAAACTGGTTGGGCCGTTGGATGACAGCCGGGCGCGGGGGGCGATCCATCAGGCAACGTACCCGCGGCGTGGGTGCAGGGTCAGTGCAAGCCCTGTCACGCCGCTCAGAACCAGCAACACTCAGGTGGACGGCTCAGGCACGGCGCTGGTGAACACCAGGTCCAGGGTGTTGCCGCTTTGCACGACCGAGAAGCCGCCCGCGTCCACCACAAACTCGCTCGCGTTGTAGCCCGCGATGCCGCCGTCCGCCGTCACCAACACGAAGGTGTAGTTGTGAGTGGGATCGAAGTTGGCCGCCGGGCCTGCCGTCCCGTTGCTGCCCAGCGAGGTCGTACGTGCCATTGCCCTGGAAACCGCCGAGAGAGATCGAACCGGTGGTGAAGGTGCCTCCCGACTGGTTGGAGAAGTCCGTGCCGTTGTAGCCCACGTAAGCGGCTCCCGTGGACAACTGGCCGCCCGCGCTCAGGGTCAGAGTCGCGGAAGACGCGGTGCTGCTCGACCTGCGCCTGGGAGAACCCGATGGGTTCGAGGTTGCACGCCGCTTGCGACGCCGCTCTGCTGCGGGCGCGCCTCTGGTGATTGTGGCCATCTCGGCCAGCGTGTTCGAGAGCGAACGCCAGCAGGCCATGGATGCGGGGTACGACGGCTTTTTGCCCAAGCCATTCCGCACCCACCAGGTTTTAGCTGTCCTGGGACGTTTGCTGGCTTTGCAGTGGGTGTACGCCGAAGGGGCCCCGCAGGCCCGGGCAGCAGAGCACGCAGACGAAAGTTTTGCGCTCACGGCTACGGAACTGGGTCGGCTGCTCGAACTCTCCGAGCGTGGTGACGTGATGGGCATCCGCAAGGAACTGGAAGCCTGGCAAGCGGACGGGAGCAGGCCGGGTTGCGGCGGCGCTGGCGCGCCAGCTCATGCCCCTGGTCGCCGGCTACCGGGTCGATGAACTCCACGCCCGGCTGCTGGAACTTCAGGGAACAGCCCTAGGATTGCAACCTCCGCCACCCCAGATAGACGCGCTCGCATTCTGATGGCCGATGATTTGCCCGCCAACCTCGGCGTGCTGCTCACCTGCCTGGATGATGCTGGTTATGAGGTGCTGGTGGCCACCGGCGGCGACAAGGCCTTGGCGCGGCTGGACCAGGTTCAGCCCGACTTGATTCTCCTGGACGTGAGCATGCCCGGCATCGACGGCTATGAAACCTGCCGCCGGTTCAAGGCGGACCCGCGCTGGGGCGAGGCACCCGTGCTCTTTCTGACCGCCTTGGGCGACCCGGGGGACAAGATGCAGGGCTTTGCTGCCGGGGCGGTGGACTACATACTTTCCCGGACGCGCGGACCCGGATTTCCTTCCCGATCCGCTGGCAAGCTGGCTGGCGGGCGGTGCGTCCGCCGTCCCGTGGCAGAGCGAACCGGCCGACAGCCGTCTAGAGGTGCAGCGCTTTGCCTCCGGTCAGCCCAACGCGCCTTTGATGCTCTTGCTGCAGGAGCGGGTGCTCACGACCAGCTCTCCCGCGCGGCTGTTGCCGTTGGGGCTGACCGCACGCGAGGCAGAGGTACTCTTCCTGGGCGGCGCACGGCAAGGGTAACCAGGAAGTGGCCGACATCTTGCAGACGGCGCTGGGCACGGTCAAAAAGCAGGTGGCCAACATCCTGTTCAAGACCGGTTCCGAAACCCGGCTCATCGCCGCTCTGCGCGCGGCGGAACTGCTGGAACCGGGCGGCGACAGTGGCGATGGCGGGCGGGCCGAGTCCCGGCAAAAGACACCACCTTAATCGCTTGGCCGGAGGGATTGATGATCCAGTCGCATGCGAAGCGGAAACGCGTGGGCAAATTCAGAACCCGCCGAACGCAACAAGGGATGGACACAAGGTACTGTGGTACAGCCCGGGTACCGTGCAAGGCAAGCCTCTGCGTTCCTGCACTGGAAAGAGCGTGTCTCCTCCCAAGCGTATGCCGCACAGCCACCGACCCGCGATGCGCCGCCTGAAAAGAGAGGTCAATCGAGTAGAAGCCGTTTGGCAGTACGCCATCCGTTTCACAACTCGTCAATGCCAAATAATGGTGGGTTCGCAGGACGGTTTTACCGGGTAGTCGGCCTGGCTGCTGACGCAACGCTGGTCCGTGGCGCGGTTGGATGATGCTGGCTTGAACAGCGAGTCGCTTTATCCTCTCGACCCGGCCACTTGGGCACAACGACACTTTGAAGCTGCCAATTTGAGCGATTGAGCGGCGACTGACGACTACCACGGAAGTAGTGTTAGTAGTCGGTCGCCCGGGCGGGCACATGAACCGCCAGGGCAGCGGGCTGCCGGGCTGGCAAACGCTCTGGAACAGCGCTTGGCCCGGCTGGCGACGCTCGTCGAAGGCCATCGACTAGCATTACAGTGGTAGATGGAGGATTTGAGGGAAAACATCGGTGTTCCAGCCCAAAATGAGTGGAAAACGCTGCTTTTTGAACCGTTTTGGACCCGAGAACGCTGCTTCTGTGTCTCATCTGCCAAGAAGTACCGCTATGACATTAGGTCGGCACTCCGGCTTCAACCTCTTCTAGCCGGGAAGAAGGTAAAATTTCATCCATCAAGGCGAGGAAGCGCTGGACGTTGAAAGGCTTAGTCAAGTAGGCACGAGCCCCGGTGGCCAAATGTCTCTCGCGGGTTCGCGCGGTGGCATCGCCGCTGAGGATGACGACAGGGATGGCTGCCGTACGCGGATCAGCGCGCAACTGGGTCAAGGCGTCCTCGCCGGACATGCCGGGCAGATTCAGGTCGAGCAGGATAAAATCCGGTCCCGGCACCCGGCGGGCCACCGCCAAACCTTCCTCGGCATGGTGGGCTAAAAGCAGGCGCAGGTCCGGCCGAAACATGGCGAGCAGGTGAGCAACCAAGTCGCGGTTGGCAGCGTTGTCCTCGACGTAGAGCAGGGTCCGGATAGCGGAGACGGCTCCGGTGACCTCCCCGGTCGTGACTGTTTCGTAGAACAGATCCTCACCGGATTCCGGCGGAGAGGTTGAAAAAGTTCCCGTCCTCGCGTCTTGAACGACCGGGGCGGACAGCACTGGCAACTCCACCCAGAAGGTGGAGCCTGCCCCCGGTGTGCTCTCCACGCCGATGGTTCCTCCCATCGCCTCGACGAACTGCTTGGAGACGGCCAGCCCCAAGCCGGTGCCCTTGATGGGTCCATAGGCGGCACCCAGCCGCTCGAACGGAGTAAAGAGCTTGGCCAAGTCCTCGGCGTCGATGCCTGCGCCTGTGTCGCGGACGGCCAACCGCAACCGGTCGTTTGATGATGCTTGTGTGCCGGTGGCTTGCGGGACCGGCGAGGGGAAAGGCAGATTGCCGAAGGAGATAAATACCTCCCCACCCGCGGGCCGATTGTACTTGACGGCGTTGGAGACGAGGTTGAGAAGGACTTGCCGGAGAAGTTGACGGTCGGCGCGCACGTGGGCGGTGCCGACGACAGCCGCCATCCCCTGGCTTTCTTCCAGGTGCAGGCGCACGTCACGCTCCCGGGCCAGGGGGGTCATCAGGTCGACGATCTCGGCGAGCAACGGGCCGAGGTCCACGTCCTCGGGGCGTAAGGCCATCTCCCCACGCTCAATGCGAGCGAGGTCGAGCACCTCGTCCACCAAGCCGAGCAGGTGGCGGCCGCCGCCGAGAATCTGACCGACGCACTGCTGCTGACTTGAGGTGAGTGCCTCGAATTCCAACAGTTGGCCGAAGCCCAGAATGGCGTTGAGGGGCGTTCTCAGTTCGTGGGAGACACGGGAGAGAAACTCGCTTTTGGCCTGGCTGGCCCGCTCGGCTTCGGTCTGTGCAACCTCGGCTTCCACGCGGGCGCGCTCGGCCACCTCTTTGGCTTGGCGGAGGATCTCCTGGGTGCGCACGCGCTCGGCCACCTCGGCCTCCGCCTGCGTCAGGCGGGCGAGGAGGTGACGCTTGTACCGGCGCAACCAAAGCCAGCCGATCCCCAGCACGGAACCCGCCGACAGCATCTGAAACCAGCCGGTCTGGTAGAAGAAGGGCCGCAGCCGGAAGGAGAGGCTCGCCCCCGTCTCGTTCCAGATCCCGTCAGGGTTGGCCGCCTGTACCCGGAAGGTGTAGGCTCCCGGAGCCAAGTGGGTGTAGTGGGCCACCCGTTCGGTGCCCGCCTCCCGCCAGCCCCGCTCGTATCCTTCCAGTCGGTAGCGAAGACGGTTGGCCTCCGGTGCCGAGAGGCTTAAAGCCGTGTAGCGAAAGTCGAGTCGTTGGGTGCCGGCGGGTAACTCCGGGGGGCCGGCGTTGGCGGCCGGGACCACCGGGCGGCCGTCGGAAAGGAGTTCTTCGACGTGCACGGGCGGGGATAGCGGGTTGAGCAGGCGGGCGCGGGCCGGGTCCACGCAAGCCGCGCCTTTGGCGGTGGCAAACCACAGCTGGCCAGCGTGGTCGCGCCAAGCCGTCGGCTGGCAGCCGCCGTTGCACTCGCGCGAGCGCATGCCGTCGGCCACCCCGTAGGACACCGTCGGGATAGAAGCGATCTCTTTGTGGTCAAAGCGCGCCAGGTCAGCGAGGGCCAGCCGGGAGACACCTTTGTTACAGCTCATCCACAGGTTGCCCGCCCCGTCGTCGAGCACGCTCCACACCTTGTTGTCAAAGAGTCCATCCCGGACGGTGTACAGGGTGGTTTTCACCTCTCCACTTTCCTGCGTGTGCAGACGCAGCAAACCGTCCGCACTCCCCACGAACAGGTCCCCGGAGGCGGGATCCTCGTAAAAGCAGTGCATCCCCTCGGCCAGCAGACCACCAGCACGGGCGAAATTGGTGAAACGTCCGGACGAGTCCCGCCGGACGAGCCCGCCCTCGGTGGCGACCCAGAGGTTGCCGCGCCGGTCGGTGTGGATGGCGGAGACCCAGTTGTTGGGCAACTCACCCCCGGCCATGGTGTAGTGGGCCACCACGGTTTGCTGCCGCAAAAGGTAGAGGCCGCCGTGGGTTCCGACCCAGAACGCCCCGGTGGCGTCGGTGCAGAAATCACTGATGTTTTCCCGGTCCAGGTCGTCGCGAAGGCGCAGCCGTTCCAGGGAGCCGTTGCGCAAGCGCAGCAGACCTCCCGCGCGCGTGCCGGCCAGCAACCCGTCCCTCCGGCCGCCGGGGCCGGGAGGATCGAACCCCTCGTCCGATCCGAGACAACCGATGGTGTAAATGCCCGGCCGCGCCGCCAGTTCCGGCACGGGGTAGTTGGTGACCCGGACCCCGTCCGCGCCGGTGCCGGTCGGCCCGGTCGTCGGCGCGACGGAGTTCAGGCCGCCCTCGCTGCCCACCCAAAGCCGGCCGGCGGGATCTTCCCAGACCGCCCACACGCATTCACTGACGAGACCCTCGGGACGGCCCAGCGTGGTGAAGCGCACGTCCCGGAGCACCTGCAAGCCTGCGGTCGTGGCCACCCAGAGGTTGCCTTCCCGGTCCTCGCAGAGATCCCGGACCACGTCTCCGACCAGCCCTTGTGCCGTCGTGAGCACAGCGGCTCCCGGCGCGCCGTCGTCCGCGGCCAGGCGGTACAAGCCGCTGCCGTTGCTGCCCGCCCAGAGCATGCCGGCGCGGTCCTCGCGCAGGCACATGATGGACCGGCCAGTCAGCTCCGGTCGGGGCAGAAAGGTGTCTTCCCGGAGCCGTCCCGCCCCTTCCCGGGTCCCCACCCAGAGACTGCCGTTCGACGCCGACGCCAGGCAGTAGGTCAGCACCTCGCCCAGAGCGGGCACCCGCGCGAAGCCGCCCAGTTCCCCGCGCCGCGACTTCGGCTGCCGGAAAAGTCCCTGCGCGGTGCCGGCGCACAGCCGTCCGGCACCGTCGCGGCACAGCGCGAAGACCGGTGCCTGCGGCCGGCCGGCAGCCTCGTCGGGACCGAGGACACGTCCGTCGGGGCAAACGCAAAACAATCCCTGGGAGGTCCCGACCCAGAGCGTGCCATTCGCTTCGTCCCGGTTGATGGCGCGCACCGAACGACCCACGGACGCCAAACCCCCCGCCGTTGCTGCGGTGGTCGTCTTCGCCGCCGCCCGGAACGGCCGTGCCGTGTCTGCCTGGAAGCTGAAGACTCCGGAGTAGTTACCCACGAGCAGGCTGCCGGGCCGGAGGGGGTCCGATGCCACCACGAAGATGAAGCTGTTGCCCAGTTCGGGATTACTGGTCTCGTCGAAGACCTTGGCGCGCAACCCGTCGAAGCGCACCAGCCCCTCCTCGGTGCCCAGCCACAGGTAACCGTCGCTGGATTGAACGACGCTGAGGATGCTGTGACAGGGCAACCCATTCTCCGGCCCCCACTGTTTGAGGCCGTATTGATTGAGCGCCCGGTGCGGGTCCAGGGCGTGGGCCTGCGGCGCGACCACCACGCCGCCTAGCCACAGCATCAGCACAAGTCTGGCAACAGCGACCGTAGCGGCGGACCCCGCCCTCCGGGACCACCCACGGGCAACCGCCGACCCCACCATCATGCTCAAGAGGGACTGACGTCGGTTGGAGGAGCCAAAAACCGCCGCCATGTTGTTCATTTCAAGTCCAAGAAGCAATTCTTAAGCCCACGCCTTTAGAGGCTGTCTAAAAAAGTAGGGGTTGCGTGGGTTTTTGGGCGTGGCAAGCGTTGCAATGCTCAAGCGTGAACGAGAACCTTATCCCGGCGACCTAACCGACGCCGAATGGAATGTTTTGCAGCCATTGATCCCCGGTTCGGCCAAGCTGGGTCGGTCGCCACGCTACGAAAAGCAGGCCATCCTCGACGCCATCTTCTATGTGGTGCGCTCGGGCTGCTCCTGGCGCATGCTCCCCGGTGAGATGCCGCCCTAGCGCATCGTCTACTACTACTTCATGCGCTGGCGGCAGGATGGGGTCTGGATCGAACTGCACGACGCGCTCCGGGACGCGCTGCGCTTGCGGAGCGGTAAAAAAAGCTCCCGGGGCGCGATACTCGACGCGCAGAGCAGGCCGGCGCGGCTATGATACGGGCAAGAAGATCCTTGGGCGTGAACGACATCTTGTGGTCGACACTCTTGGATTGGTCCTTGGCGTGCTCGTGACCCCGGCCAACGTGAGCGATCCGGCGGGGGCAGCCGTGCTTCTGCCGGAAGTAGTCTGCCGCTTTGGCTGGCTGCGCCACTTCTGGGCGGACGGCACTTACTCTGGTTTGAGCATCCTCGCCACGTTGAACGGCATTTTTAGACAGCCCCTTAATATTACAGTGGTAGATGGAGGATTTGAGGGAAAACATCGGTGTTCCAGCCCAAAATGAGTGGAAAACGCTGCTTTTTGAACCGTTTTGGACCCGAGAACGCTGCTTCTGTGTCTCATCTGCCAAGAAGTACCACTATGATATTAGGACGAAGCCGTTCTTGGGAATGACAATACTGTGGTTATCCCCTCCGATCCGCGTTTTATCCGTGGCTAAATACCTTTGCCAGCACCGGATAAACCCGGGCGCGAAATCCTCCGGCTTGGCATCGATCCATTGACGGACCACCTCCACCGGAAAGAACCCACCCCACTCGATCTCTGCGGCGGGCCAGCGGAACGGTCCTTCGTGTTCCACCCGGAAGACACGGATAAACTCCCAACCCGTGTCTTCCGTCGCGCCTAACGCACCGACTTCCCGTAGGGCTGGCAGTTCACCTTTGATGCCCAACTCCTCGACCAGCTCGCGCGCCGCCGCTCCGGAGTAATCCTCACCGGTATCCAGGTGCCCGGCCGCGCTGGAGTCCCATTTGCCCGGGTGCTTGTCCTTCCACGGCGAACGCTTCTGCAGGAAAATCTCGCCGCGCAGGTTGAACACGAAAATGTGGATCGCCCGGTGCCGCAACCCGGTCGCATGCACCACACCGCGGGTTTCCACGCCGATGGCCTGGTCCGCTTCGTCCACCACGTCGAAGCGCTCCGCCGCAGCATCCTGCGCCGCGCCGGGTTCCACGGGCCGGATCATGTTCGCCAGGGCGATCCATTGCAGCAGGGTCAACTCCTCGCCGCGGACCGTCTCGGGCACACCGAGCTTGCGGGTGACTTCTTCCCAGGGAAGCCCCGCGATGCCGGCCAACAGCTTGCGCAGTTGCTTGCGGCGTTGGGAAAACCCGGCCCGCACGATTTCTTCAAACGTCTGGGCGTCGCACGGCGGCAATTCTCCCTGCGCGCGGGGTGTCAGCGAGATCAGGGCGGAAGCCACCTTCGGTTCGGGCAGGAACACACTCGCCGGCATCACCTTGAGCATTTTTACTCGCCACCGCCGGCCCACGACGATGCTCAGGATGCCATAATCTTTCGTCCCGGGACCGGAAGCCGCCAGCCTTTCGGCCAGTTCCCGCTGGAGCAGGAAGACCGCCCGCCGCACCGGAGACGACGGGCTGGTGAAATGGAACAACAGCGGCGTCGAGATGTAATACGGCAGGTTGCCGAACACTTTGACGGGCTGGTGCGGCCACATCGTGCGCACGTCGAAGTCCAGCGCGTCTCCGTGCTCGATGCGAAGACGGCTCTCCCCCTCGAAACGCCGGCGCAGGAAATCGGCCAGCCGGACGTCTTTTTCCAGGAGGGTCAAGCGCCGGCAGCCCGTTTCCAGAGCCGCGCCGGTGAGAGCGCCCAACCCGGGGCCGATCTCGATCAACTCATCGCCGGGCTGGGCGTCGAGTTGGGCGACGATCCAGCGCGCGAGGTTCTGGTCGTGGAGAAAATTCTGGCCGAGCGTCTTGGACGGGGTCAACTGCAACTCGTCCAGCGCCGCGCGGATGGCGGAAAGTTTCACCGTGCTAGCTTCCGGGCAGCGTGTTCTTCGCCGCGGGATCGGTCGGGGTCTTGCGGCCCTTGCCCAGGAACCCGCTCAGGCTGCGGTCCCAGCGCGACTCGCTCTTGAGCAGCCGGCGGGCATCGCCCAGAGTCGCCCCTTCGATGTAATAAGCCGTCGCAGCGCGTCCGATGGCGTAGGTGCCGCCGGTGGCCACCAACCCGCTGACCACGTTGCCGAGCCCGGGAAAAACCAGCTTGGCCGCGGCGCGGGCAGCGGCTCGCGCGCCCTCACGCAGCGCTAGCCCCACTCCGAGGTTGATCCCCATCGTGCCGAGGAACTCGGTGGCCAGCTTGACGCTCAAAGCCTGACCGCTGATGTAGATGATGCCGGCCACCATCGCGACCTGGAAGGTCAGCAAAAAGGGCAGATCGGCCAACGGGATCGGCTGTGCGCCCAAGGCGCCGCAAATGGCGCTGACGGATTTCACCAGGGTCTGCGCGATCTTGGCCTGTGCTTCGCGGGCACCCGAGAGCCGGGCCATTTCCAGGCGCGCTTCGTTGGGCAGTTCGGCCACCAACTGGTGGACCAACTCCGCGATGTTGCGCCGGCGGTCGCTCTCCGGGTCGAAGCTGCCGTCGAGCCGGAAGCGCATGAAGGTGCCCACCGCCAGTGTCGGAGCGAGGCGGGGCGCGATCTTCGCGCGGGAAATGAGCGCGGCGTGCAGCCACACCCGGGCGGATTCCAGTTCCGCCGGGGCCGGGGCCGTTTCACCGTGGCTGATCACCAAACCAAAAATGCTCGGGGCCTGCGCGTGCGAGCGCGCCGCGAGTTCGAGCAGCGTTTCCAGCCGGTCCAGATCAGCCGAAAGCCGGGCGGCTCCTTCCGGCGTGCCCGGGAAGGTGGCCAGGAAGAGAAACATGTCCGGCGGCTCCGCCGTGAGCGCCACACGCGCCGCGTCGGCCAGCGGGTCCTGGGGGGAGACCGCCCGGCCGTCCAGCAAGCGCAGCACCCCTTGCCCGGCATGGGAAAAATCCTGCCAGCCGACCGTCGGCGGGACGAGATCGGCCTGCGGCTCCGGTGCAAACGGAGCCACGGGCGCGCTGAAAATCGCGTTGAAAAGACCGGCGGAACTCGCTGCCGGATCGCCCGTCACCACAAAACGCGGGGCGCGCTGCCGCAGGAACAAATCCTTCAGCGGCGTGGTTTCCTGCAAAATGCGCTTTTGCAAGCCGCCGGGAAGTTTGCCCGCAAAGCCTTCCAGCTTTTCGAAGGCGTGGAGAAAGGTGGTCTTCGCTTCCATACAAGAAATCGCGCTACGCCTTGTTTCCGCCGATGACGCCCAGCAACTGCTCGGCGTGTTCGTCGGGCTTCACCCGCCGGAAGATGGCTTCGATCCGTCCGTCCGGCGCGATGACAAAGGTGGATCGCTCCGTGCCCATCGATTTTCGGCCGGCAAAGTCTTTTTCGACCCACACGCCGTAGTCGCGCATGAGCTTGCCCGATTCGTCGCTTAGCAGCGGGAACGGCAGCCCATACTTTTCGATAAAGGCCTTGTGGCTGTCCATTGAGTCGATGCTGACGCCGAAGAGGACCGCGTCCTTGCCGGCAAAATCCGGCCACCGGTCGCGCAGGCCGCAAGCCTGCAGGGTGCAGCCGGGCGTATCGTCCTTGGGGTAGAAATAAAGCACGAGGTGCTTGCCGGCAAAATCCGCCAGATGCACGGGTCGCCCCGTGCCGTACGCGCCGCCCAAAGCGTGCGCTTCGAAGTCGGGCGCTTGCTCTCCTACCTTCAGTTCCGTTGTCATAAATCTTTGGTTGCTGGTCGCCAGGAATATAGCCGCAATCCAGCCGGGCACAAAGAAACGCGCCGAGCTCGCAGACCCGGACAAACTTTTTCGCCGTTTTGGCGCGGAAGGGCTTGTCATCCGCGGACCGGAGCCTAGGATACGGGCACATCACTCATTGATGGTTAACTTCACTCCTTACCCACTCTTTGCGCGCCGCGTTCGTGCGGCCCGTTTTTCTCTATGCTGAGATTCCCCGTTTCGGATCAGAAACAGGCGAACTTAAACGAGCGAATGCGTCGGCTTCAGCTCGTGGAAACAGAGATTGAAGAAAGCTACTTCCGGGCGTCGGGTCCGGGAGGGCAAAAGACCAACAAGACTGCTACCGGCGTCTCGTTGCTCCACCGGCCAACCGGCGTGCGAGTGCGATGTCAGCGCGAGCGCAGCCAGGGCATCAACCGCTTCATCGCCCGGCGTTTGCTGGTCGAGGAACTGGAAGCCCGTACCAACGGCAAAACCCGTCACGACGTGAAGGCCGCCAGCTTGCGGGAGGAAAAAGACCGCCGCCGACTGGGCTCGCGCAAGAAGAGTACACAGGCGGTCCCAGGCTACAGCGATGCCATGCCGGCTGAACCCGTGACGCGGACGGCTCCGGCTCCCTCCGGGTTTGACTTGGCCCGAGCGATGGCGGCTTACTACCTTCGCCCTCTGCCTAATTAACGGCAGACGAAAAATGCAATGGGAGTTGCGCACTGTTCCCAGTTCATCAGGAATACTGCGCAATTCTCATCTTTTCCAATGGATCGAGTCGCAGGATGTGACCTTCAAACGTCGAAACCCAAGGAAAAAGGAACACCGGGAAGTTTTTGACAACCGCACAGGTGCCGTTGACGTATCTGGTCGTGTGTGAGCCGTGAAAACGCGACCCAGACATCTCCGTCCGTTCCCAACCAGAAAGAAAAACCACCATGCCAGAACTCACGTCAGGCCAATATTCAACCGTTTACAATCTCCTCTCGCTGGCAATTGCCAGTATGATGGGGACCTTTGTCTTCTTCGCTCTCGTGCGCCACGAGGTCATCATGAAGTACCGGGGGTCCGTCTCCGCGGGAGCCTTGGTGGTCTTCATCGCAGCCTACCATTATTTCCGCATCTTCAACAACTGGGAGGCATCCTACCAGGTCAACGCGAGCGGCGGTTACTCACCGACCGGCATCCCCTTCAATCACGCTTATCGCTACATTGACTGGATGCTCACGGTGCCTCTGCTGGTCGTCGAACTCATTTTGGTCCTGGGCCTGACGCGCAGGGTAACGGGCAGCCTGATCTTCAAGCTCTCCATTGCCTCCTTCCTGATGATCCTCCTCGGCTACATCGGCGAGACGGACCGGGTGAGCCAGTCCGTAGTTTCACACCGTGGCCTTTGGGGCACGCTGAGCTCGATTCCCTTCGCCTACATCCTCGTGGTGTTGCTGGGTGAACTCCGCGCGGCCATGCGCCGCTCCTCCGAGCAGGTGTCCACCCTGTTGCGCAACACGGGGTTGTTGACCCTCTTCGCCTGGGGCTTCTATCCCATCGCCTACATGGCTCCCTTCTTCGGACTGACCGGCGCGGGAGCGGAAGTGGGATTGCAGGCTGGATACAGCATCGCCGACATCATCGCGAAGTGCGGTTACGGCCTCTTGATCCACACCATTGCGGTGCATCTCACCGAAGAAGAAGCGGCTGGCAAGCACACAGGAGTACCCGAAGTCGCCTAAGACGGCCCCGAAGGTAGGTACCTATCGGGAGGCAAGCATTTCTTCCCGATTGCGGCACCGAGGGCAGTTCACTATACTGCCAGTATGGACCCGGCGGTGCGCCAGATCGTGTATGATTTCCTTGAGTGCAAGGGAATGCGGCGCACCGTGCAGCGGGACGCCATCATCGAGGCGACCTTCAGCAGCAAGGAGCACTTCACAGCGGAAGAATTACTCGCGCGAGCCCGGAGCATTGAGCCTTCGGTCTCGCGCGCCACCGTTTATCGCACCTTGCCTCTGATGGTGGCCAGTGGTGTGTTACGCGAGATGGATTTCGGCAAAGAACAGTCCTATTACGATCCGAACTTCATCGACCGGCCGCATCATAACCATCTTATCTGCATCGACTGCAATCGCATCATTGAATTTGAGGATCCGCACATGGAAATCCTCGAAAATTGCATCACGTACCGGCTTGGCTTCTCACCCACGATGAAGACCACCCGGATCGAGGCGTCGTGTGATGAACTCAGGCGTTTCGGCACCTGTCAGAAACGCACGCAGGACGCCACCAGTATCTGTTCGGCGACCGCTTGAGCCATGTCAGCCGTCGATCCACGGCGCACCGTGGCTGAGCTTAAAGAACTGCAGGCTCTGACCGGTGACGATCACGGCGCGCAGCGTGTGGCGTTTACCCCGGTGTGGTCCGCTGCCCGAGAGTGGCTGCGCTCGAAACTGGCCGCGCTGCCGATGGAAACCCATGCGGACGAGGCCGGTAACCTCTGGACCACCCTGCGTGGCGAATCCGAACGCGCCCTGCTCATCGGCGGACACCTGGATTCCGTGCCGAACGGCGGCTGGCTGGACGGATGCCTCAACGTCATGGCGGGCGTCGAAATCCTGCGCCGGATCAGCGCGCAGTACGGCGCAAGACCGCCGATCACCGTGCGTTTGGTGGATTGGGCGGACGAGGAAGGCGCGCGGTTCGGCAAGAGCCTTTTTGGTTCCTCGGCCTGTTCGGGCAACCTCGATCTGGAGGAGGCGCGCCGCCTGCGCGACAAGGACGGGGTGCGTTTGCCGGACGCTTTGCACGAACATGGCATCGACCTGGAAAACGTGAAAACAAGCGGGCGGGAACTCGCCGGTGCCGCGGCGTACCTGGAGCTGCACATCGAGCAAGGTCCGGTGTTGCTGGACCTGCATCGTCCCTTGGGCACGGTGCTCGGGACGTTCGGCGTCGAGCGGCACGCGATGACTTTCCGCGGGCAGGCAGCGCATTCGGGCAGCACGCCCATGAACCGCCGGCGGGACGCTTTCCTCGCCGCAGCCCGCATGGCACCGGAGATTTACCGCATCGCAGATCGTCACGGCGGGGTTTGCACCATCGGTTCGTGTACGACGAGGCCGGGCATCGTCACGAGCGTCGTGGAGGAATGCCGGATCACCCTGGATCAGCGGCACCTGGATGCGAACGCTTTGGAACGTCTGCTCGGGGAAGCTCGCCACGCCAGCGAACATTTCGCGCGGGCAGGTGGCGTCACGGTCGAGTGGGAGCGGATTTGGAACATCGAACCGGTGCCGTTCCATCCGCAGTTGCTCGCGCTGTGTGATGAGTCTATCAACGAGGCCGGGGCGGAAGTTTACCGGTTGCCGTCCGGTCCACTGCACGATGCCGCCGAGGTTGCGCGGGCCGGTGTGCCAACGGTGATGATGTTCGTACAGAGCTTGCACGGCATCAGCCACAACAAGATCGAGGATACAAAGGAGGAGCACATCGAGATGGCTGTTTCCGCCTTTGATAAGCTGGCGTCGAAGACCATCGCGTGGATCACACGCGCCGCGTGGTGACTTCGCCGCTGATCCCGCCGCTTGCATTTCATACCGCCTCCTTCATCCTTTCCCCACTTCTTCTATGTGGACCGGACGTTTTCAGCAGGCAACGGACGCGCAGTTGCGCGCCTACAGCGAGTCCATCTCCTTCGATTGGCGGCTGTATCCGCATGACATCGAAGGCTCGGTCGCGCACTCGGCCGCCTTGCTCGCCGCCGGCTTGCTGACTCCGGAGGAACAATCCCAGATCGAGGCGGGCCTGCGCCAGATCGGCGGCGAGATCGAGCGGGGCGAGTTTACCTTCAAGCCCGAACTCGAAGACATCCACATGAACATCGAGGCCGCGCTGACGGCGCGGATCGGCGCGCCCGGCGCGAAGCTTCACACCGCGCGCAGCCGCAACGACCAGGTGGCACTCGACCTGCGGCTCTATCTTCGTGCCGAGATCGCCGTCATCCGCGAGGCTCTGCGCGGGATGCAGCGCGCCCTGGTGGACCTCGGCTCTCGCTACCCGGAAGCCATCCTGCCCGGCTACACGCACCTGCAACGCGCGCAGCCGGTCCTCTTCGCCCACCATTTGCTTGCCTACGCCGAGATGTTCGAGCGCGACGCGGGACGCCTGGCCGACACCGCCGCCCGCCTGAACGTAATGCCGCTCGGGTCCGGGGCGATCGCCGGCTCGACCATCAGCCTCGACCGCCGCCTCGTCGCCGACCGGCTCGGGTTCTCCCGTCTAAGCGAAAACAGCATGGATGCCGTCAGCGACCGCGATTTCGCCTGCGAGTTCCTTTCTGCGGCCGCGCTGATCGGCATGCACCTGTCCCGCTTGAGCGAGGACGTGATCCTATGGGCCTCCAGCGAGTTCCATTTCCTGACCTTGAGCGATGCCTTTACCACCGGGTCCAGCCTGATGCCGCAGAAGAAGAACCCGGACGTGGCCGAACTCACCCGCGGCAAGGCCGGGCGTCTCTACGGCAACCTGTTCCGGCTGCTCACGATCCTCAAAGGGCTGCCCATGACCTACAACCGCGATTTGCAGGAGGACAAGGAAGCAGTCTTCGACTCGGTCGATACGCTCAAGACCGCCCTGGGTGTCTTCGCCGCCATGTTGCACGCGGCACGCGCCGAGACCGCCACGATGGCTGCCGCCGCCGCCGATCCCAACCTGCTCGCCACCGACCTGGCGGACTATCTCGTGCTCAAAGGCGTGCCCTTCCGGCAGGCGCACGAGGTCATCGGCAAGCTGGTGGCGCTTTGCCTGGACAGGGGCGTGGGGTTCATGCAGTTGAGCCTGACGGATTACCAGACGGCGCACCCCGTTTTCGCGGAGGACGTGTATGCGCTGCTCGACGTGCGGCGTTCGCTGGAAAGCCGGCGCACGGTGGGTTCACCGTCGTTCGCCAATGTTGCCGTCCAACTCAAAGCGTGGCAGGAGAAACTCCATGCCGAGTAAATCTTCTTTCATCCAGGATACCGGGGGCTGGAAGACCTTGTCCTCGGAGAGCCATTACAAGACGAAGAACCTGGAGGTCGTCACCCAGAAGGTGTTGACTCCGTCGCGCGGCGACAAGCCCGCGGAGTGGACGGTGGTTCATCGCAAGGCGGCGGTCGTGATCGCGCCGGTGACGGCGGAGGGCAACTTCATCCTCCTGCGGCAGGAGCGCATCCCGGTGCGGCAGGCGATGTGGGAATTTCCCGCCGGCCAGATCGACGAGGAAGATACCACCGACGCAAAGGTGGTCAGCGACACCGCCGTGCGCGAGCTGCGCGAGGAAACCGGCTACGAACTCCCGCCGGGCGGCGAGATGCTGGCGCTCGGCTACTTTTTCACCTCGCAGGGTTTCACCGACGAGCACAACCACCTGTTCCTGGCGCGCGGCGTGGTGATGTCCGCCGGCGGTTCCACGCACGACGAGCAGGAAGGAATCACGGATTGCCGGGCTTTCTCCCCGGCGGAGTTACGCCGGATGGTCGCGGAGAACGAGATCGTCAACGGCAACACCTTGAGCTTGTACGCACGTTTGTGCGCTCGCGGGCTGATCTGAGATCAAGGCACCTGAGGCAACCGCCTATCTTCCCCGCGTACCTTGAAGTACGGGGCGCAATCTGCTATCTCCCCTTCGCCCCCGACCGGTGATCGCCCATGTTTTTTCGTTTCCTGCTCAAAAAGCTCTTCAAAGTTCGCGAGACGTCTGACTCGGAGATGGTCAAACCGTTCCTCGAGCACCTCGAAGATCTGCGCTGGACACTCTTTAAGATGGTTGCGGTGTTGGGCTTGTCGATGGTCGTCTGCTTCGCCTTCCGCGCGCAACTCGCCAGTGTGGTCGAGCAACCGCTTTACGGCATCAGCGGGCATCCCGACGAGAAGGCCAACCTCCAGACGCTGGGGCCGATCGATTCGATGAGCATCTCGATCAACCTGGCGCTGTACGCCGGCCTGGTCGTGTCGTTTCCCTTCCTGCTGTATTTCCTGGCGCAGTTCGTCCTGCCAGCACTCAACCAACAGGAACAACTTTACGTCCTGCCCGCCGTGGGTGTCGGCTTCGGGTTGTTCCTGACGGGCGTGATGATCTGCTTCAAGCTCATCCTGCCGACCACGCTGCGGTGGCTCTTCTTCGATTCGCTCAAGATGGGCTTCAAGCCCGATTGGCGGGTCACGGACTATTTCTCCTTTGCCACGCAGTTCGTGTTGATCTTCGGGCTGATGTTCGAGCTGCCGGTGGTGGTCATCGTGCTCGTCAAGATCGGCATCCTCAACGCCAGCATGCTGCAAAAGACGCGAGCCTACGCCGTGGTGATCATTCTCGTGGCTGCCATCATCATCGCTCCGACTCCGGATCCGGTGACCATGATGATCGTCGCCGGCCCCATGTACCTGCTCTACGAGGCCTGCATCTGGATCGCCTGGGGCATGGAGCGGCGGGCCAACCGCCTCGCTCTGCGCACCGCCGCGGGTAATTCTGCCGACAAGGATTGAGTTCAGGGCGCGAGCGGGTGTTCACCCAGGGGCCGCTCTTCCTCGTCATCGTCCTCGTCCGGCGCACCCGGCTCGGCGGATAACTCGCCGATTTCCTGCTCGATCTGCCGGCGCCAGGCCCGCGAGAGCCACGGACGCAGGAACCCGTACATCAGATAACTCACAAAGATGACCGCCGGCATCCACTGGTAAAAGAAGGCGGTGAACACCAGCACCACGATGATGCACACAAAGGTCGGAAGACTGCGCTGCGTGCGCCAGTTGACCGCCTTGAAGCTGGGATAGCGATACTGGCTGAACATCATGAACGAAAGAAAAAGCATCAGGGGTGGCAGCACGAACTTCCAGGCCCCGATCTTGACGTTGCCGGCGTCGAACCACAGCATCAGTTCGGTCATGGAGGCGATCACGCCCGCCGCCGCCGGGATGGGAAAACCCTTGAACTGTTTGCCCTGATCCTTGGCCACCGGGCTGGTGCTGGCCTCCGCCGCCGCGGCGATGCAGTTGAAGCGAGCCAGCCGCAACGCGCCGCAAGCGAGGTAGATAAAGGCGATGAGCAACCCGAGGCGGTCGAACTCGTCCAGCACGATCTTGTAAACCAGCAGCGCCGGCGCGATGCCGAAGCTGACGATATCCGCCAGGGAGTCGAACTCGCGCCCGAAAGGACTCTCGTGCCCGC
This sequence comes from uncultured Chthoniobacterales bacterium, assembly GCA_964245965.1. GTDB lineage: Bacteria > Verrucomicrobiota > Verrucomicrobiia > Chthoniobacterales > SZAS-18 > CAWCJJ01. The sequence continues at coordinate 70,658 of CAXTOP010000002.1, read as the reverse complement.
CCAGGCGGGCCAGCCGGCCGTCGAGGAGATCGAAAACACAGGCCGCCAGGATGAACCAGATCGCCTCGTGGAACCGATCCACGGCGCTCTGGTTGTGGAAACCCTGTTGCTGCAGCGTGCCAGTGAAGATCTTCAGAGTCGCCGCGAAGCCGCAGAAGAGGTTGCCCGCCGTCATCAGGTTGGGCAGCAGGTAGATCTTGGGGTCGAAGTTGACCGGCAGCGTGACAGGCGTCTCAGGGTTGAGAGGCGAGGGAGGCGGGGTCAGTGGTTTCATGACTGGGAAAGATTCAACAACCAGCGTGCATTGTGCGACGAAGCCGCTCCCAGCGCAACACCCGGTCGATCTGGCACGCAGTTGGCTAATTACAAACCCGATCCCCCTATGACGAAAAATCCCGCCGCGATCCGTCCACCCGCTGAGCCATCAACCCCGCTTTCGCCCGGCTGGCTGTTAATTCCTTTGGGATTGCTTCTGCTCCTGCTTTCAGCGGGGTAAGGAAATACGATCCCATCCTGATTTAGGGCAATTTTGCGATGATGGTCACGCCGCTCTGCACGCGGTCGCCGATCTTGACGGTGATCTCGGCGTTGGTCGGCAGGTAAACCTCCGTGCGCGAGCCGAAGCGAATCATGCCGAAACGCTCGCCGCGGGTGACCTCCTGGCCCACCTGCGCCCAAGCGACGATCCGCCGCGCGATGGCGCCGGTGATCTGCCGGACGACGATCCTGGCGTGCGAGTTCTCGATGGCCCAGGTGCGGCACTCGTTGAGCCGGGTGGCATCGGGGTGGCGGGCGTCGAGCATTTTGCCCACCTTGCGTTCGCTGTAAATCACCTTGCCGGAGATCGGCGAGCGGTTGGTGTGGACGTCGAACACCGACAGGAAAATGGCAACCCGGCGCATGGTCTGCTTGAGAACTTCCGGCTCCTCGATGTCCACGATCTCGACGATCAAGCCGTCAGCGGCGGCGACCACCGCCGTTTCGTCGGTCGGGGTGGCGCGCTCCGGATCACGGAAGAAGTAGAAGGTGTAGAGGATCAACAACAGCCACACCAGACTGGCCCAGGGAGCAATCCAAGCAATGCCGGGAACCACGTGGGCGGCCAGGTAAAAGAAGAAATAGCTCGCCGCCATCAGGACCAGCAGGACGGCGAAAATCCAGCGAGCTTCGTAAAGGGTTTTCCAGCGCATCGGACGTACAGCTTAAACACAGATGGAGGTCGGAGCAAATTCCTGCGTGCCAAAGGGGCAACCCGGCCAATTCGGCGCAGGAGGATGCCTTGTAAAAGCAGGGACTTCCGGTATGTTGAGTATCGGTCCGAGCCCTTATGCAAGACATCGCCACGCAACCCACGGCCCAGAGCAAAGGCGCGCCTGACTGGGCGGCCCTGCGCCAGAATTTTTCCATTCTCCAGCAGGAAGTTCACGGCAAGCCGCTGGTTTATCTCGACAGCGCGGCCAGCAGCCAGCGTCCGCAGGTGGTGATCGACGCCATCAGCCACTACTACGAGAACGACCACAGCAACGTCCACCGCGGCATCCACGAGCTGAGCAACCGCGCCACGGCGGCCTACGAAGGGGCACGCGCCCGGGTCGCCACGTTCCTCAACGCGAACAATCCCGACGAGATCGTCTTCACTCGCGGCACCACCGAGTCGATCAACCTGATCGCCGCCGCGTGGGGTGGGAAGCACTTCCAGGCCGGCGACAAGATCCTGCTCACCGAGCTGGAGCATCACGCCAACATCATTCCCTGGCAGATGATCGCCAAGCGCACCGGGGCGGAACTGGTTTACATTCCTGTGCTGGGCGACAGCGGCCAGCTTGATTTCACGAAGCTCGACGAGTTGCTGACCCCGCAGGTCAAGATGTTTGCGTTCACGCACATCTCGAATACCATGGGCACGATCAACCCGGCGGCGGAACTCTGCGCCCGCGCCCGGCGGCTCGGCGTGACGACCCTGGTGGACGCCGCGCAATCCGCCGGCCATTGCCCGGTGGACGTGCAGGCCATCGGCTGCGATTTCCTAGTTTTCAGCGGTCACAAGGTCTGCGGGCCGACTGGGATCGGCGTCCTCTACGGCCGACAGGAAAAGCTGGCGGAAGTCCCGGCCTACCAGGGCGGCGGCGAGATGATCGTGAGCGTCGATTGGCAGGAAAGCACCTTCAAACCCGCCCCCCACGGCTTGGAGGCCGGCACGCCGCACATCGCGGGAGCCATCGGCCTGCACGCGGCGCTGGATTACCTGGACGGCATCGGCCGCGCCAACATCTTCGAGCACGACCGGGCGCTGGCCGCTTACACCTACACGCGCTTGAACGAGATGGGCGGCGTGCGCCTCTTCGGTCCCGGGGTGGATCGTTCGGGCTTGGTGAGCTTCCTGCTCGACGACGTCCACGCGCACGATGTCGTGACGATGGCCGACCGCTACGGCATCGCCCTACGCGGCGGGCACCATTGCAACCAGCCTCTGCACCGGAAGCTGGGAGTGAAATCCAGCGCCCGGGCAAGCTTCTACTTTTACAACACCATCGAGGAAGTAGATTTCCTCGTGGATAGCGTGGAAAAAATTCGCGCGTTCTTCAACCGCTGATCGCGGCACAACGATTATGGATTTCGATTTCGAGGAGATGTACCAGGACGTGATCCTGAACCACTCGCGCAAGCCGCGGAACTTCGGCCCGTTGGCCGACGCAACGGTCACCATCAGCGGCGACAACCCGACGTGCGGCGACGAGATCGCGCTGAGCCTGAAATTCAACCCGCAGCACGATCACCTGGAAGGCGTGGGCTTCACCGGCCAGGGCTGCTCCATCTGCATGGCATCGGCGTCGATGATGACGCAGAAGATCAAGGGCAAGACCAAGGCGGAAGCGTCCACCCTGTGGGACGAGTTCCAGGGGATGATCACCGGCAAGACCGCCGACGAATCCTTGCCCAAGGAACTCGGCGACCTGCGATTGCTGCGCGGCGTGCGCAAGTTTCCCCAGCGGGTAAAGTGCGCCACCCTGGCTTGGCAGGCGCTCAAGCAGGCGCTCGCCACCGAGAGCGACGGCGCGAAGCAGTTCAGCCTGAACGCCAACTCTGCCGACCTATGAGCGCCGCCGTTTTAGCCGAGATCGATCCGCATGCCTCCATGACCGAGGTGCTTCAGTCTTACCCCAACGCGCAACGGGCGCTGTTCCGCAAGTACCACGTTGGCGGGTGCAGCAGTTGCGGCTTTGCGCCCACGGAAACGCTGGCCCAGATTTGTGCGCGCAATCCACACATGATCTTGGAAGAGGTGCTCTCCTTCCTCCAAACCAGCCAGGAAGAGGACCGCGCCATGCAGATCACTCCGCAGGAGTTGCACGATGCCATCGAGCAAGGTGAACCGGCCCCGCTGCACCTGCTGGACATCCGCACCCGGGAAGAATTCGAGACGGTCCAGATCGCCGGCAGTGAGTTGTTCTCGCAGGAACGGATGAACACCATCCTGATGGACTGGCCGCGGGACCGCGGGTTGATCGTGCTCATCGACCACCAGGGAACCCGCAGCCTGGACGCCGCCGCCTACTTCACCGGCCACGGCTTCACCAACGTGAAAGCCCTCCTGGGCGGGATTGACGCCTGGAGCGAAGAGATCGATTCGTCCCTGCCCCGCTACCGGCTGGAGTAGATTAACCGCCCGACTCTTATGGAAGACATCGAAGCCAGAATCCTGGCCGCGCAGCAAAACCCGAAGAACCTCGGGGAAATGGAATCGGCCGATGCCGTTGGCACAGTCGGCAGTCCTGACTGCGGCGACATGCTGCGGATGTGGGTCAAGTTCAAGGATCAGGACGGCAAAAAGGTCATTGACCGCGCGACGTTCCAGACCTTCGGCTGCCAGACAGCCATCGCCGTGGCGAGTGTTGCCACCGAGATGATCGCGGGCAAGACCATCGACGAAGCCCTGTCGCTCTCCGGCGAGGAACTGGCAGCCCCGTTGGGTGCGCTGCCGCCGATGAAAATTCACTGCGCGCAACTCGTGGAAGGTGCTTTGCGCTCCGCGTTGTCGCCCGAAACCGCCGCTGCTCTCAAGGAGACAGGCTCCATTGCAGTTACCGGCGAAACCGCGCCGGCTTCGCTCTCCTCCCCCACCCTCTACGACCAGCTCGCCGGCGGCACCACAACGCCCGCCAGCGGCAAAAAGCTCAAGGTGGTCCTGCTGGATTCACCTGTGTCCAAGTAATTTCCCATCAATCAAAATGCACGAAAACTCTGAAATCACGCTCAAGCGCGACGTGGAGGCCATCCAGATCCCGAGCGGCACGATCATCACGTTGCCAGCCGGAATGACGGTGGTCATCACCCAGTCGCTCGGCGGCAGCTACACGGTGGCTTCGCCAACTGGTCTGTCACGCATCACCGAGGTCAACGCCGACGCTCTTGGCCTCGATGCCGGCGGCCAGCAGGATATGGCGGCCTTCACCGATGCCGATCTTGATCCCACCGTACAGGAGAAAGCGGCCTGGGAGAAACTCAAGACCTGTTTCGATCCAGAGATTCCAGTGAATATCGTCGATCTTGGCTTGGTGTACGATTGCCAGGTCATTCCTCAGCAGGAGCTCCGAGGCAGCAAGATCGAGGTGAAAATGACGCTCACCGCGCCTGGTTGCGGCATGGGACCGTCCATCGCGGCCGATGCCGAAGGCAAACTGCGGATGATCCCGGGTGTGGCCGAAGCGGAAGTGGCTTTGGTGTGGGACCCGCCATGGAACCAGCACATGATCAGCGAGGCCGGCAAGATGAAGCTCGGCATCCTGTAAGCGCTTCACTCGCCCCAGCGCAGTTTTTCATTTGCCATTTGCCGGGAATCTGGGATTTTCTCCCCTCCCGGGCATCTGGCCCACCAACCTTTCTTGTTATGTCCCAGCACCGCAGCCTCAAAGGCGCTTCCAAAATCACGGTTAAACGCAACGTTCTCAAGCGCTTCGAGCGGGTTGAGTTGATGAAGAAGCGCGGTGTCTTCAAGTCCGGTGCCAGCGTCATGGGGTTGCCGAAGACTAAGCCCGAAGCTTAAGGCTCGGAGTTTTCTTGCCCGTAGCGTCCCGCAGTTCGGCTGTGGGAAACCATGGGTTGTTTTTGTTTCTACTGATTTGTTGCCGTGCGTTTGAACCGCTACTTGGCCGCCGGCGGCTTGGGATCGCGCCGGGCGTGTGAAGGTATCATCACGGCTGGCCGGGTCAGCATTAACGGTCGGACCTGCCGCGAATTGGCAACGGCCATCGCGCCGGGTGATTCGGTCAAGGTGGACGGTCGCACGATCAGCGCGCAGGAAACGTATTATCTGCTCATCAATAAGCCCGTCGGCTACGTCAGCAGCGCCAGTGATGAGTTGGGCCGGCAGACGGTATTCGACCTTTTGCCGCCGGGCTTGCCGCGCTTGTTCCACGTCGGCCGCCTGGATCGCGACAGCGAGGGCTTGCTCCTGTTGACCAACGACGGCGACATGGCGCAGAAGCTGACCCATCCACGTCACGAGGTGAACAAAGATTACGAGGTCGCGCTGAACAAGGAGTTCAATCCGGGTGACATCGCCCGGATGATCAAAGGGATTTTCATCCCGGTGGAAACACCGGGTGTCCCGGTCGCACGACCCGGCAGAACGGGGCCGGCAGCGCAGGTGAAATCAGAGGGGAACGAACCTTCTCCTCGGCCTGCGCCCAGGAGTCCCGGCGCGCCGTCGCCTGTAAAGCACGTCCGAGCCCGCGCCACCTCCGTTCATCCTTTGGGTGGACGTAAAGTGCGCATCACCTTGCAGCAAGGTTTGAAGCGGCAAGTCCGCCTCATGCTCTATGAACTCGGGTACGAAGTGGAATCGCTTCGCCGGGTGCGTTTAGGTCCGTTGGTGCTGGGACGTTTGTTACCCGGGCGTTGGCGTGAACTCACACCTCGCGAGATTGCTGCTCTGACGACGATGGCTTCCAAGTAAGACGTCAATCAACCGAGCTTGCCTTGCCCGAACATCAAAGTTTCGCTTGGGTATAGACTCCCTTCCACAGCCAAACTCACGCAGGCATCAACGAGCGCAGTTTGTCCACCGCGTTTAGCACGATCTCCAGGCCCCGGGCGACTTCTTCGTCCGTGTTGAAACGGCTGAAGGAAAACCGCAGGCTCGCCCGTGCGCGCTCCGTGGAAAAACCCATCGCGGTGAGAACGTGGGAAGGGTGCAGCGATCCCGCGGTGCAGGCGCTGCCGGCGCTGGCGCACATGGCTTTCTTGTCGAGCAGGACGAGCAGCGCTTCCGATTCGATGCCCGGGAAATAAAGGTTTGTCGTGTTCGGCAAACGCTCAGCGGCATCGCCGTTGACCTCAGTTCCAGGAACGTTTTCGAGGATTGTCCGTTCGAAGCGGTCCCGCATCGCACAAACCCGCGTCTCTTCATCGTGCATGGCCAAGCCGGCCAGCTCGGCAGCTTTTCCCAGCGCAACGATGCTGGCGACATTTTCCGTCCCCCCGCGCCGTCCGCCTTCCTGGCTGCCGCCGATGAGCAACGGCGTGAATTTCACCCGGCGGCTGACGTACAACGCTCCGACTCCCTTGGGCGCGTGCAATTTGTGCCCCGCCAGCGAAAGAAACTGGATCGCCGAGTGTTGCAGGCTGATCGGGATCTTGCCCACGGCCTGCACGGCGTCCGTAAAGAAATAAGCGCCTTTCGCACGCGCCAAACCGGCGATTTCTTCCACGGGGAACAGCACCCCGGTCTCGTTGTTCGCCCACATTAGGGACACGATGGCGGTGTCCGTGCGAATCGCCTTCTCTGCCTCACTGGGATCGATCCGACCGCCCTCATCGACAGGCAGCCAGGTCACTTCGTAGCCACGGCGCGCGAGGCGTTCGCAGTGGTTCTTGGTGGCGCTGTGCTCGACCGTACTCGTGACGATGTGCCGCCGGTCCGGGTCGGCGGCCAAAGCGCTGTTGATCGCGGTGTTGTTGCCCTCGCTGCCGCAACCGGTAAAGACGATTTCGCGCGGCTCACAATCCAACAATGCCGCCACCTGTGCGCGGGCGTGCTCCACGGCCTTGCCCACCCGCGAGCCGAAGCTGTAGGCACTGGAAGGGTTGCCATACAGCTCCGTCAGGAACGGCATCATCGTTTCGACCACGGCAGGGTCGAGGGCGGTGGTGGCGTTGTTGTCAAAATACAGCAGGGACTCGGAGCGGTGCATGATTTGGTCTCAGATGATCTCAGCGCGGAGGAGCCATCATCCGAGGCGGAAAGATGACGCGCTCGTAGATGTCGGCAAAACTCAGCTCCACAGCAAGAGCTTCAATATGCAACCGGTCGGAAGGCTGCTCGTAATCGGTCACAATCCAGGAATGCCCATTCTGGCGGACCCAATGGCGAGCCCAGGGCCGCTCCTGTGACACCAGCACGTAGTCGGCTAAAGATTCCAAGCGGCGATAGCGGTCGCCTTTTTCGCCCAGGTCATAATTGGCGGTGGAAGGCGAAAGCACCTCAATGATGAGTTGAGGGTTGAGCAAGGTGTCACTGTGCTGATCCAACATGTGGGTGGGGCCGCAAAGCGCTACCACGTCAGGATAAGTGTACAGACCGCTCTCTGCGACACGTAAGCGCATGTCGTTGGTATAGAACCCGCACGGACGCCCACGGAACTGATTGTAGAGCAAGCCGGATAGATTCGAAATGATTTGGCTGTGTTCCCTACCGGCACCCGCCATCGCGTAAATGCCTCCGTCGAGGTACTCGCTCTTATACGCTGCGGCACGTTCGACGATTAGATACTCTTCTTCGGTGAAAAGGCGATGTGGCCTGGGTTGCATGTTCTTGTCGTACAAATACTACAACGATAACCTAGCGGCCGCCAAGCCTAGATACAGACCAGCAGATAGCTTATGCCGCTTGACGCGACACGGGCGGGCGTCCCTCTTCGCTGGGCAGGTCGAGCGGCAGTTCCGTCCCACCCGGAAACTTCTTGGATGAACCCTCTGTGCCACTACCGCCTTCATCCTCGCCGTCTGGTGCCTTGGGATTCTTTTTACCCCGCGCGATGAGGATCAGATTGCGCGCGTAGATGAAGGTCGGCGGCAGAACGCCGAGGATGTAGGGCACCGAACCGAGATGGATGGCGTAGATCGATGTCACCACGCTGCCCACCATACTCAAATACCAAAACGACACCGGGATGACACTGCGCCCGAGCTTCTCACTGACGTACCATTGGACGAAAAAACGGCTGGAAAAGAGAAAGTTCCCGACCAGCCCGAAGATTGTCCAGAACGTGATACCGCCGTTGAGACGATGCCAAAGGTTGTCCAGAAAAGCCGCCAGGATAAACATGGGAGTTTGTCTATAGGGGCGCACACGGAAGCACGCAAGCAAAAGCGAGGTAATGCCCGGTGGCTGGCCGCCCCAAGTACAGACGCGACGGCATCATAAATTCCACTTTCCGGCCACGGGTTTCGGGCGGAAGGTGGCCGGCATGTCCCTCTGGCAGCAAGCGAACCCCCAACTGCGCGAACTCATCAGTTACGAACCGGGCAAACCCGTCGAGGATCTCGCCCGGGAACTCGGCATCGCTCCGGGCGACATCGTCAAGCTCGCTTCCAACGAAAATCCGCTCGGCCCCTCGCCCAAGGCGCTCGCGGCCATGCACGAAATGCTGGAGCGGGCGCACTTCTACCCCGACGGCGGCGGCTACTACCTGCGCGAAGCCATCGCCCAAAAGACCGGCGTCAAGCGCGAGAACGTCATCCTTGGCAACGGCTCCAACGAGATCATCGAGTTCATCGGGCACGCCTTTTTGCAACCGGGCGACGAGATCGTCACGTCCGACCACGCCTTCGCGGTTTACACGCTGATGGCCAAACTCTTCGGGGCTGACACCATCGAAGTGCAGGAGCTACCCGGTATGATCCAGGACCTCGATGCGACGCTGGCGGCAATCACGCCGCGCACGCGCCAAGCGTATATCACCAGCCCGAACAATCCAACGGGGACCATCGTTTCCGCCGAGGCCATCGATGCCTTCATGTCCCAGGTGCCCGAGCGAGTAATGGTCGTGTTCGACGAGGCGTACTGCGAATTCCTGGACCATCCGCCGGACACCCTGCGCTTCGTGCGCGAGGGCCGCAACGTCGTGGTGCTACGCACCTTTTCCAAGATCCAGGGGCTGGCCAACCTGCGGATCGGCTACGGCATCGCTCCGGCGGAGACGGTCGAAATCCTGCAGAAAACCCGGCAGCCCTTCAACGCCAACGGCATCGCCCAGGCCGGTGCGCTGGCGGGATTGGCCGACCACGAACACCAGACGCGCACCAAGGCGGTCACCGACGAGGGACGTACCCTGCTCCAGGAAGCTTTCGCCGACATGGGTCTGGAATTCATCCCCTCGTACGCGAACTTCGTGCTGGTCAACGTCGGCGACGGGCGAGCGGTGTTCGAGCAGTTGCTCAAGCGCGGGATCATCGTGCGCGCCATGAACGGCTACAAGCTGCCGCAGTGGATCCGCGTCTCGGTCGGCACGCCGGAGCAAAACCGCCGCTGTGTGGAAGCGATGCGGGAGTTGCTGGCTGTCGCGCAACCTCGGTAAGAAGCCCGCCACCGTGCCAGCCGCCTGGAACGCCGACACGATCGCCGCCATCGCCAGCCCCTTCGGGGAGGGAGCGATCGCGTTGTTGCGCCTGTCGGGCCCGGCGGCGATGGCAGTGGCAGATCGGGTGTGTGATCCGGCCCGGCGATTGCCCTCGGCCGCGCCGGCCCGGCGACAGCACCTTACCCGGGTGCTCGACCCAAAAACCGGGCGGGCGCTCGACGACGTGCTCCTGAGCGTTCACCGCGCCCCCGCCAGCTACACCGGCGAGGATCTGGTGGAGATCACCTGTCATGGCGGCATCCTGCTCACCCGCCGAGTCCTGGACGCGCTGCTGGCAGCGGGTGCCCGGCCAGCCGAACCCGGCGAATTCACCCAACGCGCTTTTCTCAACGGAAAAATGGACCTCACGCAGGCCGAGGGCGTGATGGACCTGATCACGGCGCAAACGGACCTGGCGTTGCGCTCGGCGACAGACCAGCTCGCGGGCCGGCTGGGCCAGCGGATCGGCGCATTGCGGGAGGACCTCCTTTCCCTGACCGCGCACCTCGAGGCGTACATCGATTTCCCGGATGAGGACATCGATCCGGACACCGGCGCGGCACTCCTCGCCCGGATCGACGCCGTCAGCCGGGACATCCAGACGCTGCTCGACACGGCCGGCCAGGGACGTCTTTTGCGGGAAGGAGTGCGCACGGTGATCTACGGTGAACCCAACGTCGGCAAATCCAGTTTGCTCAACGCCCTGCTCGGGAGTGAGCGGGCGATTGTCAGTGAGGTGCCCGGCACCACGCGCGACACCATTGAGGAGTGGATGGATGTGCGCAGTCTGCCCCTGCGCCTGGTGGACACGGCCGGTCTGCGCGATTCCGACGACCCGCTGGAAAACGCCGGCATGATCCGCACCCGGGCGACCTTGGAACGCGCCGACCTGGCGTTGCACGTCGTGGATGGAAGCCGCGCCCCTTCTCCGTTCACGAGTGCTCCTCCCCCGGCGGCGGCAGTTATCCTGATCTTGAACAAATCCGACCTCGGGTTGGACCGGGCGTGGAAGGATCGTCCGGACGCGATTCCTGTTTCGTGTCGGACGCACGCGGGAATGGATGCGGTGGCCGATACCATCTACGAGCGCGTGACAGGTGGACAAGCCGCCTGGAGCGATGCAACGGCAGCCATCAACGCACGACACCAAGCCTGTTTGCAACGTGCCGCCGCGTCGTTGCACATCGCACGCGAGGCACTGGCGTCGGGGTTGTCCGCGGAGTTCGCCGCGTTGGATTTGCGGGCCACACTGGAGGCCATCGGCGAGATCGTCGGGGTGGTGGACACCGAAGAAATTCTCGGCAAGATTTTTGCGTCGTTTTGTATCGGGAAGTAAACACCGGTCCGAACCTCCGGCAGTGACGCCGACGGGAGTCGAAAACCCGGGGTGGCTCCTGGCTGATCACCACGAAAGTTCTCGGATTGCTGGTTATCCGAGCGCCAGGTTCTGTTCTCCGCCGGCAATGAAAGGGTCGAGATCACCGGCAGGCTTGGCGGGCCGCATCTGCGTCGCACCGGAAGACTCGACTTCATCCTCGTCCGTCAGCGTCCCTGGTGGCCGGATGGTGAGTTCACCTTGAAAGGAACCGCCCCGCTCCACGTTGAAGCCCGTGGCGATCACCCCACCTTCCAACGCACCCGTATGATGGATGACCACCTGTCTGCTGGAAATAATTTGTCCACTCATCTTGCCAGCAATGACCACCGCGGCCGCCTTGATGGGGCGTGAGAAAACGACTTCCGAGCCTTTCTCGATGGTCAGCGATCCTGCTTCCAAACTGCCGGCGAAACGTCCCTGTAATTTGATCGTCGCCTTGCCGCGGCACTGCATGTTGCCACGCATCTTGCCGTGGATCAGCGCTTCACTGCAGACGATTTTGCTGCTGCTCAGGTCGCCCTTCGCGCCGAGGTAAACCGACCCGCGGGTTTGAATGTTCCGGCTGAAGCTGCCGTTGATCTTATAGTCCTGGAGATCGATGTAAGCTCCGCAAGCGCGGCACGTGCTGGACTGCGCCGTGCCACTCACTTCCTGGCACGAAGAACACTCGAAGCAATCCGCCATCCGGGTACGGGGCTTGCCGAACAAGCCTTCAAACTTTTGCCTCAACCCGGAAGAGGATATCTCTTCGAGCGGGCGGCCTGGCCTAGCTGCGGGCGCGGCCGGGACATTCTCCTGTGCCGCCGACAACGCACCGTACCGTAGTTTGGCTGCTTCCGGCTTCGTTCTCTGGCTTCCCTTGGCGGATGCCAGTGTGGCCGGCGTGATGGCGAAATACTGACTGCACGCGCGGCAAAAAGTAGATTTTGCGAGTTCCGGTTCCTGTTGTTCACCACCGCAGTGTGGACAGAGAACGGCGACTTTCGTGATGGGTTTGGACACGTAGCTCATTGGGCATCCTCCAGGGACGTCCTACATAGCAAACGCGTTCCAAGCCCCGGGCGCGTGCTCCGGGACCCGAACAAAAAACATGGATTCTCAGCGGCCACCGGCACCGAAAGCGCCGGGCGCTTTCACGCCCGCCTCTTCCTTGCCGGCCGCTTCGGCAGGCTGCGCGGCCGTGACACCCGGCTTCGACAAGGCAGTTTTATTCGTGGTCACTTCGGACTTGCCGACGAAGGTCGCCCCTTCCTCGATCACCAGACGGGCGGCCTTAAGGTCGCCAACCAGATGGGCGCGCGCCTTGAGTTCGCAACGCTCGCTGACGGTGATATTGCCGTTGACCCGGCCCAACACGGTCACGCTCTTGGTCTTGATCTCGCCGCGGATGTCCGCGTTCTCACCGACCGTGAGAGAACCTTCGCTGAAGATCTCGCCTTCGATCTTGCCGTCGATCACCAACTCGTTGGTAAACTTGATGTTGCCTTTAATTTCGACGTCTTTCGACAGGATGTTTTTGTTGGGATTCTCGGCCATAACGGGAGGCTTTTCGGGTACGTTTGTTTTTGCTTGGGTAAAGACGGGTGCTGGCGGGCTGGGACGAGGAATCGCCGCCGGGGTGACGGGCTGGACGGCAACGGATCGGGCAGGTTTGACCTCCGCGAGGGGAGCAACCTCCGCCTGATGCTCGGTCTCTTCGGGTGAGACCTTTCCCTCGGACGCGGCTCCCGGGGAGACTTCAGCCTCGTGCTGAACAGGCTCGGTGTCCTCCACGGGCGGCTGAGGAGCGGCGGGGACCGGTGCCGGCGCCGGCGCAACTGGACGCGGTTGGGGCGCCGGTGTTTTTTGGGGAAAGAATTTCAACACGCCGGATTATTCGTGCGCGGCAAGGGGCTGTCAACGTTTTCGCAGATTTTCTTCGCTAGTCCTGCGCCGGACTCTTGCCGGTCAGGTGAGCCAGGTCTTCCGCGGGGTACGTCCAGATCTCGCTCAAGGTCGGGTGGTAATGGGGAATCGCCGCCAGGTCTGCGGCGGTCGCCCGGAAGTACATCGCCACCACGATCTCGTGGATCAACTCCGCCGCCTCGGGGCCGACGGCCGCCGCACCCAGGATTTCCCCGGTGCCGCAACGGGCGATCAACTTGACGAAACCCTCCGTCTCGCCGCGCACCATCGCCTTGCCGTGATCGGCGAACAGATAGGACGCCTCGTCGCACTCGATGCCGGCCTCGAAGGCCTCGCGCATGGTCATCCCCACCCCGGCCATCTGCGGCTGCGTGAACAGGGCGAAAAGCTTGAGGCGGTAGTCCATTTCCTCCGCCGCGCCGGTGAGCTTTCCAAGGTGGCGGGCGGCGTTGCGGGCGGCGATTTCCGCCTGCTGGATGGCCATGTGAACGATCTCGTACGGACCGCAGACGTCACCCGCCGCGAAAAGGTGGCTGCACGTGGTGCGTTGGTCCGCGCCGGTGCAAACTCCCCCGCTCTTGGTTAATTCGACGCCTGCGGCCAGGAGGTCCAGGCCGGTGGTAGAAGGACGCCGGCCCAACGCGTAAACGACTTCCTCGGCAGCGGCGGAGTGCTCTTCGCCGGCGCGCTCGAACCAGACCCGCTTCTGGCCGGTGGCGGCGTCACGCTCGACCCGCCGCAACTGCGAGCCGCAATGAAAACGGATGCCGTGCGTGTCGGCCAGTGCTTTCTCCAACGCGTCCGCCACGTCGGTGTCGGCGTCGCGCAGGACGTGGGCACCGCGCTGGATCACGGTCACCTGCACGCCCAAGCCCGCCAGGTGATGGCTGGCTTCCAGTCCCACGGCTCCCGCGCCCAGGATAACGACAGAGGCGGGCAGCCGGGAGAGTTCCAGGATATCGTCACTGGTGAGGTAGCCCGCTTCCTCCAACCCCGGAATGGGTAACGCCGAGATGACGGAACCCGTCGCGATGAGCCCGCTGCGGATTTGGAGCCGCTGCTGCGCCGGACCGCCACCGAGGGGTTCGATCTCCAGGTGGTGCGCGTCCAGGAAGCGGGCCCGGCCCCGGATGAAATCGAAATTTCCTTTTTCGAGTTGACCCTGACGGTAGCCCGCGAACTCGGCCACCAACCGGCGCTTGCGCTCCAGGATCTCGGGTTCAATCACCCGGAGATTTTCCGCCCGCAGACCGAACTCGGAAGCGCGCCGCAGCGTCATAAAGCGGTTGGCCGATTCAATCATGGTCTTGGTCGGCATGCATCCCCGCAGGATGCACAGGCCGCCCACGTCCTTGCCGCCTTCAACCACCACGGTCTTGAGGCCCAGGCTGCTGGCGGTCCGCGCCGCCGCGTAGCCGGCGCTGCCGCCACCGATCACGGCAAAGTCATACGAGGTTTCGGCGGGCAGAGCGGGATCGCTGGTCATGGTGGCGGGAGCAGGGCAGGCTGGACTTCGTAAACCTTGAAGTAGGGGTTCACAAGCGCAAGCCGCAAAAACGCCGGCGCGAGTTCCGGCTGCCGGTAGAGGATGGCGCACATGGAGCGGGTCGAAACGGGCCGACCCAGCAGCAGACCCGCGGTTGCGGCAATGCGTTCCGGTTCGTAAGCCACGACCCAGCGCACCTGGCGCTCGCGCAGGATGCCGGCGGCTTCCCGGGGGTTGACGGCGAGATAAAAACGGGCCGCGTCGACGATGCCGGGCAGGCTCTCGTGCGAGCTGCCCGCCACCGCCGGCTGGCGCGACCAGTAAGCCAGCGCCGGCGAGAGCCACCAGGGCGCGAGGATACCGCGTGCAGGTGGCATCTCGCCGGAAGAGGCACGTTCCAGGTACGCCGCCACGTCGCGCAGCAAGGACAGGTCCTCGCGTTGTTCGTCCTGCTGAGCCGCGAGTTCCGGCGGCGGGTGCAAACGCGGCCACCACTCGGAACCGATGGGCCAGCAACCCAGCACCAGGAGCGCCGCCGCCAGAACCCGCCCGCGTGGCGGGACCGCGGTGAACTGCACCGGCAGGCTCAGCACGTAAACCAGCGGCAGGAAGTATCCCCAGCGCACCTGCCAGCACGTCAGTACGAACGCCAGGATCAGCAGGGTCAAATGCGCCCTCGCGAGCGGACGCATCTTCGCAGGTACGAGCAGCAGCGCCACCGATGCCGCCAGGATGCCCCAGCCCGTCCACTGGTAGAGTGCCGCCGACCAAGGGGGCACGGATTGGAGTTCACTGATCTGCCGTGACCAGGCCGCGAAGGATGGCCCGCCCACCGTATCCACGAAGCCGGGTACTTCGACGATGCGCCATCCTTCACAGGCCAGCGCCACCAGCAGGATGACACCTCCCACGACGAGCCCGGGCAGCCGCTCGCGCCTGAACCAAACCTCCCGTTTGAAAATCAGACCGACCAACACGACGGCCACTATGAAAATGAGAGGTTCGTACAACGAAGTCCAAAGGCCCAGCGCCCAAGCGACGCCGGAAACACAGCCCCAGGTGCGTGAAGGTGCCCGCCACTGGAACTGCTCGCTCACCAGCGCCACGGCAAGGCAGGTGACCTCCAGGGATTGATGGTCGGGCCGACCGTAGGCGAAGCCGTGGGCAACGATGGGGCTAGCGGCGAAAAGCAACAGTCCCAACCATCCACCCACCGTTTGTTCGCGCGCGGCCCACAGCCAGAGCACGGCGACTGCCACCAGTCCGAGCAAAGGCGAGATCCAGGTGCCGGCAAGATCGCGCGGCATCCCGCAACCCGCCGCGCCGAGTATCCCGCGCAGCGCCGCGGTGAGGTAATCCAGCGGCACGGTGGTGTGCGGATTGGTGCCAGCGGGATAATTCTCGAAGTCATGGTGCCGCATTACGACGCCAGGATGAACACACACTTCCCGCACTCGCGTCATGCGGGCGTAACAATCGCCATCCACAAAATAGATTTGTCCCGCCGGATCGACCACCTGCCGGCGGGTCACCAAGTCGGCGGCAAGCGCAATGATCACCGCCGCCAGCAGAATAGCCCAACGCCACCAGAGCTTGGATGATCGGCCAAAGGGAAAGTTCGAGGGCAAAGCCAACAAGGACATCTAGGCCCGCAGGGATTCGAACCCTGGACCAAGGGATTATGAGTCCCCTGCTCTAACCGCTGAGCTACAGGCCCTAATTGTTAAAAGTTAATCTCCTACGATAGGAGCTTTCGTCGCTAATCATCACGTTCTACACCGCTTTTCCACACTGATCGTGATGAACCTGTCCATCCTGCCGCTCCCTCCAGGCAGGCTTCACAGTCGGTTTTGGTTTACACGTGACACTCGGTAGGTGCAAGGCGTTTTAACTCCCGGCCCGGTTTGACCGTCGCTGCCCCGAAATCGTGGTCAGAACGTGCGCGAATCCCTCCCCGTTTTTACAAGAGCCGCCGTAGTTTCATCGTGTGACAGCGTGCCCACCGGTGATTCTAAAAAGAAATGGAACTCGACCCCGGTGCCATGTTTGCTCCAGGACAAAACTGGTACGTATGACGCATGACGCGTGCGTGCGAGCTGGGGCTAGGCCACGCTCGGCGGAGCGCCGGCGGGGGCGGTGCGGTTGTAGGTGATGAGCGCGTAGGCGGCGATGATGAGGAAAACTCCGGCGGCGATGATGCTGGCAGGCGTGGCTCCCAGGCGCTCGAACCACTGCGTGTAGAGGTGGATGGCCCCGAAGGTCGCCGCCGTGTTGACCAGCCAGCGGTGGTTG
Source organism: uncultured Chthoniobacterales bacterium (assembly GCA_964245965.1). Lineage (GTDB taxonomy): Bacteria > Verrucomicrobiota > Verrucomicrobiia > Chthoniobacterales > SZAS-18 > CAWCJJ01. The sequence continues at coordinate 53,977 of CAXTOP010000002.1, read as the reverse complement.
GTGTGCACACCCCAAATACCCATCGCGAGGATACACACCGCCCAGCCGACGACGAAAAACACGTCCGAGTGGAACGCGCCGGTCTGCCCGTCGCCCCAGAGCGAGCCGATCCAGAAGCCGAAGTTGGCAACGACCACCGCCGTACACGCGAAGACGTTGGCAAGGCGGGCGTAGGCGGGCGGAGTGGTGCGCGCGAGAAAATGGGCGAGAGCAGCCAGCGCACTGAAAACGACCACCGTAAGCAAAGGTTGCTGGACGCAAAGATAATAAGCGGCGTGTTCGTACCCCGTGGCTCCTCCCAGCGTGGACAGGAGCGCGAAGACCGACAACGCCGCGAGCAAGCCGCTCCGGGAGACGACAGCACCGGCCAGCAGGAGCATCGCCACCAGCGCAAAGCCGCCCGCGCTGCCCTCGGTCGCCGCGACGATGCCCCCGGCTCCGGTGAGAGAACCGAGCGGCAGAAGAACATTGCCTAACAGTGACCAGCGCGATCCGGCCTGGCAGAGGAGGCCGCCTGCGACGGCGACCACCAGGCCCAGCGCCAGCGTGGCGGCGGCCGAGTGGAGCAGGGCAATGGTGCCCGCCGCGACGGCCACGATGCCGAAGGCGAGCACGAGGTTGAGGGCCAGCGAGCTGGTGGTCTCCGCCGCGAGCGTGCGCAAGCGTTGGTATTCGTCGGGTGTGACGCGTTTTTCCTGAAGGAGTTGGTCGATGTCCAGGGTGATTTTCATCGGAATGAGGCGAGAGCGAGTTGGAGAACAAGGGCGGCGCGTTGCGAGGGAGGAGAGGTGGGAATCAGGCGGTGAGGTCCGGATCGGAGGCTTCGCCGGTGAGCGGGGCGAGGTCCACATCGCGGATATTCTTCTGCACCGCCACCGCCGCGAAGAGGCTGAGGACGAAAGACATGGCGTAGAAGCCTTTTTCGCTGGAAGTCAGCGTGGCGTTCCACAAGCCGACGACCATGAGCAGCAGAGAGAGGCCCAGGGCGCACCAGCAGAGGGCGAAGTAGATGCCCGTGACCGGAACGTTCTGGAGGCGGTCGCGGACGGACTTTTGCAAGGACACGGCGGAGAACAAGCCGAAGAAGAGGAGGGTGAAGTAGTAGCCTTTTTCGTTGAGGAGCATCGACGCGTTCCAGAGGCCGATCAGGTAGGCAAGCGCGCCGGTGAAGAGCGCCATCCAGGAGGCACCGATGAAGGCGGCAGTGGGTCGGACAGGATGGGATTGGGTAGAGCTGTTCATCGGGAACCTCCCGGGTGAGAGCAATGAACAGGTTGGTAACGGCAAGATGGTTGCATGCCGGCCACGGTAGAGTCTGTTTGGGAGGTTTGAGAAATCGAAAAACCTGGGAGCGCGATTGGTTGGATCGATGGTGAACGCGTCACACCCCTTCTGCCGTGAGGGCGTTGAATGAATGGTCGGGTTGGAAGGTCCTTCTACTCGTTCCACTCGCTCAGGGTGACAGGACAGAACGGAAAGTGCGGCGCGGATCCAAACGCAAACGGCCTCAGTGAAGGAGGCCGACCGCATCCGTCGGGGCGGAACCGGTGAGAGCAGCCTGGAGGGCGTAAGGCTGGAACGCCGCTTCGAGCTGGCGGAGCGCGGGGTATTGGCTGCCGTAGGCGCGGTAGAGGGCGTTGTCGAAGAGGCTGCCTTGCGAAAGACCCGTGAGCAGCGTCTGAAACCTGGTCTTATCGGCGGCGTTGAGGAAGCGGACCAGCTTTTCGGACTCGATGTAAAACGCGTGAACCTCCGGGACAGCCGTCGGATAGGTGAGGAGGCTGGTGAGGCGGTCCAACGGGAGGTAGGAGGCGGCGGTCAGCGGGTGCGACATAGGATGGGAATCGTAGCCGCGGGCGCGGTTGTACGAGCTGTAGGCCACGCTGGAGATGTACTCGGCGTAACCCTCGTTGAGCCAAAGCGGAACGTTGGAGCCGAAGAAACGGTCCACGACGAGGTGAGCGGTCTCGTGGCCGAGGGTGCTGCCCTTGAACTTGTAGCTGGGGTCGCGCTGGATGAAGAGGCTGCCGCCCTGGTGGATGCCGCCGGTCCAGGGATCGAGGTTGGCCTTGGTCTGGAAGGCTTTCCAGTCGGCGGGATCCTCGAAGATGAAGATATGCGCCTTGCGCTCCCAGTGGGAGGTGTCCTTGTTCAGATCATGGGCAACGACGCGGTAGTAAAACTCCGCCTCGACGGACACGGGCGTGGCGATGAAATCGTGGAAGTAATGGTAGATGAAGTTGGGGGTCTCAGCGTGTTTCCACTCCGTCGGGCGGATGGAGAGGGCGGCCTGGCCGAGAGGCGTAACGTAGGGTTGGGAGAGTGAGGCGAAGGGCACCTCCTTTAATCCCTCCAGGCCAATTTGATTGCCAACCACCGGTTGCTGAGCCGGGGAAGCGAAGGGAACGAAGTTGAGGAGCGGTACGAGGGAAAGGATGAGCAAGCGGCGGTGGAGCGAGGAAGGGAGGCGGAGAGACACGAAAGCTTCACCGAGCAAAAATGAGGCCACGCTCAGGCTCGGGGCCTTCCCGGAGTGTTCGCCTTCGGTGCAGACGGCGCGTTCCTTTACCCCAACTGAGCACGGGAACACCGGGCACGAGCGCACGGTGCAGAAAGCCGCTGTGGCGGTGACGCGCAAGCCGGCGGCAGCCGTGTGGCACGTGCTTATGAGCCACGTCATCGGCACGCTCGAACCCATCGAGCGGCTGCGCATCGATCTCTTCAAGCTGACCACCGAGATCGGCGTACCGGTCACCAAAGCGCTCGGCCACGCGACGTCCACGGTGACCAACGGCGGTATCATTCCCTCCCCTCTTTTTTCCGACCGAGATTTTCCTGTTCCATTCCCGTCGTTTTTGCTAAACGATGCGACTCAGTGTAATTCCAACCATCCATCCCCCCATGAAGAAACTGCTTCCCCTCCTTGCTTTCGCAGCGGTCACGATGACCCTCGCCACCGGCTGCGGCAAAAAAGAAACTCCCGACGCCACGAACCCACCGGACGCCGGTGGCAAAAAGAAGCTGACCCTAGGCTTCTCGCAGGTGGGCGCTGAGAGCGCTTGGCGCACGGCCAACAGCCAGAACATCAAGGACGAAGCGGCCAAAAGCGGCGTCAACCTTGTCTTCTCCGACGCCCAGCAGAAGCAGGAGAACCAGATCAAGGCTCTCCGGTCTTTCGTCGCGCAGAACGTCGATGTCATTGCCTTCTCGCCGGTGGTGGAAACCGGGTGGGAGCCCGTCTTGCAGGAGATCAAAGCCGCGAAGATTCCCGTGGTGCTGAGCGATCGCTCGGTGGACGTCAGCGATCCTTCGCTCTACGCCACCTTCATCGGAGCCGATTTCGTCGAGGAAGGCCGGAGGGCCGGTAAATTCCTGGCCGAAAAAACCGGTGGCAAAGCGACCATCGTTGAACTCGTCGGCACACCGGGAGCCGCCCCCGCCATCGACCGCGCCAAGGGGTTCCGGGAGGCGATTGCCAGCCATCCCGACATGAAGATCGTGAAGAGCCAGAGCGGCGATTTCACCCGTGCGAAGGGCAAGGAAGTCATGGAAGCCTTTTTGCGGGCTCCCGACGCGGGACAGATCACGGCGCTTTTTTCCCACAATGACGACATGGCGCTCGGCGCGATCCAAGCCATCGAAGAGGCGGGCCGCCAGCCGGGCAAGGACATCGCCATTGTGTCCATCGACGGGGTCAAAGGCGCGTTCGAGGCGATGAAGGCGGGCAAGCTGAACTGCACCGTGGAGTGCAATCCGCTCATCGGCGGGCAGATGATGGATCTGGCCCAGAAGCTGGTGAACCACCAGGAAATTCCCCGCCGGGTCGTCAGCCAGGAAGGCGTCTTCGATCAATCCAAAGCGGAGGCCGAACTGCCCAACCGCAAATACTGATCCGGCGGCCGGTGGACGCCTCTCCGTACGGGGATTGTCGGCCTTTGGCCCGTAACCTGTCCTGGAAAAGTGGACGAACTACCCTTGTTGGAGATCCGGGGTCTGGAGAAAAGTTTTCCAGGCGTCCAGGCATTGCAGGGTGTGGATTTCACCGTTCGCCGCGGGGAGATCCACGCTCTCATGGGCGAGAACGGGGCCGGCAAAAGCACACTCATCAAGGTGCTGACCGGGGTGTATGACCGCGATGGTGGGGAGAGCCGCTTCGAAGGCCGTTCCATCCGCCCGAAGTGTTCGAGCGAGGCCGAGGAAGCCGGGATCAGCACCGTTTATCAAGAGGTCAATCTGATTCCCCACCTCTCGGTGGCGGAAAACATCTGCCTGGGACGGCAACCGACCCGGCTGGGATTCCTGCGCTGGGGCGCGATCCGTCAAAGGGCGGAAGAAGCTTTGCAACGCCTGGACCTGACGTTGGACACCTCGCGGCAGCTTTCCAGTTGTTCCATCGCGATCCAGCAGATGGTGGCGTTGGCTCGCGCCCTGGACACGTCGGCCAAACTGCTCATCCTGGATGAACCCACTTCCAGTCTTGACGAGCGTGAAGTGGCCGAGCTTTTCAAAGTCATGCGCAAGCTGCGCGCGAAGGGAATGGGCATCGTGTTCGTCACCCATTTTCTCGGCCAGGTGTACGAGGTGTGCGACCGGATCACGGTGCTCCGCAACGGCAGGCACGTCGGTGAATATGCCACGGCGCAACTGCCGCGCCTGGAGCTGATCGCCCGCATGATCGGCAAGGACACCGCGGAAGTGGAAAGGATGAATCAACCGCGCGAGACGGAAACGCCCATGACTCCCGGCCAACCGTTTTTGCGGGTCACCAACTTCGGCCGCAAAGGCTCGGTTTCCCCGATGGATCTGGCGGTCCACTCGGGCGAGGTGGTGGCCCTGGCCGGGCTGCTTGGCAGCGGACGGACCGAAACGGCCCGGCTGATCTTCGGCGTTGACCAGGCGGACAGCGGCTCGATGAACATCGACGGCCAGCCGGTAACCATCCGCAGCCCGCGCGACGCCCTCCGCCACCGCATCGCTTTCACGACCGAGGACCGCAAGGTGGATGGCATCATCCCCAACCTGAGCGTGCGCGAAAACATCGTGCTTGCCCTCCAGGCCAGCCGTGGGCCGTGGGCCAGGATGCGCCAGGCCGAACAAAACGCCTTGGCGGACCGCTTCATCAAGGCGTTGGGCATCAAAACTCCGGGGCCGGAACAGCGCATCAAAAATCTGAGCGGTGGCAACCAACAGAAGGTCCTCCTCGGAAGGTGGCTGGCCACCGAGCCTAGGCTTTTCATTCTCGATGAGCCGACCCGCGGCATCGATGTGGGTGCCAAAGCCGAGATCGAGAAGCTCATCGAAGCGTTGCGCAAACAGGGAATGGCCATCCTCTTCATCTCTTCCGAACTGGAGGAGGTCGTACGGGACAGCCAACGGGTGGTCGTCCTGCGCGACGGGAGAAAGATCGGCGAACTGACGGGCGACGAGATCAGCGAGCAGACGATCATGAAAACCATCGCGGCTCCGACGCTGGATGCCGAAGCCGTTCATTTCACCCAGCCTTGAGCACGTTTCTCGACCTGATTTTCTGGGCGGTATTCGCCGGGGGGCTCTTCCTCTTGAGGAAGCAGACCCTCTTCTGGCCGCTGCTCGCGCTGGCGTTGTTGCTGTTTTTCAATTATCTGTTCACCCCGGGCTTCTTCCATCTGGAGCTTCGCGGCGGCAACCTTTACGGCTCCCGGATCGACGTGCTCAACCAGGGAGCAAAGGTGATGCTGGTGTCGCTGGGCATGACCCTGGTGATCGCCACGGGCGGGGTGGATCTCTCGGTCGGAGCCGTGATGGCCCTGGCGGGCACGGTCGCCGCGCGCCTGCTGGTGGTGGATGGCTACGGATGCACCGCCGCCGTCCTGGGAGCGTTGGGAGTGGCGCTGTTTGCCGGTGCTTGGAACGGCGTGTTGGTGGCTTACTTCGACATCCAGCCGATCATCGCCACGCTGATCCTCATGGTCGCCGGACGCGGCGTGGCGCAGCTCGTCAGCGACGGGCAGATCATCAACTTCACCGACAGCGGCATGGTGTTCCTGGGCAACGGCCATTTTTTCGGCTTGCCCTTCACCCTGACCATCGTGTTGTTGGTGTTCGCCGGGGTGTGGACATTGACCCGCCGAACCGCGATCGGTTTGTTCATCGAGGCGGTGGGCGACAATCCCATTGCCAGCCGCTACGCGGGGGTCAACGCGCGGCTGGTGAAGTTTCTGGCTTATCTGCTCACCGGGCTGTGCGCGGGGCTGGCCGGGTTGGTGGCATCCTCGAACATCAAGAGCGCGGATGCCAACCACATCGGTCTCTACCTGGAACTCGACGCCATCCTGGCGGTCGTGGTCGGCGGCACGGCGCTCACCGGTGGCCGCTTCTATCTGGTCAACTCGCTGGTCGGCGCGCTGCTTATCCAGACCCTGACCACCACGATGTACGCCAGGAACATCAGCGCCGACATCGCCCCCATGCCGAAGGCGCTGGTCATCATTGCGGTCTGTCTGCTGCAAAGCGAAAAAGCCCGTGGCTACCTGGGCCAGCGTCTGAGGAAACGTCCCTTGAATTCGCCGCGCATCCCTTCGCCTGTGGCGGTACCCGTTCCTGCTGCTCCTGTCCAGCCGTGAAGAAGCTCGATCCCAAGTACATCCCGTTGTTCGCCACGGCCGTCGTGATGCTGGCGCTCTATGCGGGTGGCTGCCTCGCGTACACGAATTTCGGCTCGCTGCGTGTCTTCATCAACCTGCTGGGTGACAACGCCTTCCTCGGCATCGCCGCCGTGGGAGCGACGTTCGTGATCATCTCCGGCGGGATCGATTTGTCGGTGGGCTCCGCCGTCGCCTTCACGAGCATCTTGATCGCGCAATTGCTCGCGCACCAGTGGTCGCCACCGACAGCGTTGGCGCTCGCGTTGGTCTTCGGATTGACCTACGGAACCATCCAGGGGGCCCTGATCCACCTCTTCGCTCTGCCGGCCTTCCTGGTCACGCTGGGCGGGATGTTCTTTCTGCGCGGTTTGTCCTTTGTGCTGAGCCCGGAGTCCCTGGCCATCAAGCATCCCTTCTACCTGCAAACGGTACGCACGCTGGCGATTCCCGTCACAGAAAGACCGTTTGTTACTTTCCCCCTGACGGCGCAATGCTTCGTCATCGTGATCGTGGTCGCCGCGGTCGTTGCCGGTTATACCCGCTTCGGACGGAACATCTACGCCATCGGCTCCAGCGAGCACTCGGCCATCCTGATGGGTGTCCCGGTGGGCCGGACGAAGATCGGCATCTATGCGCTCGCGGGTTTCTTCTCGGCTCTGAGTGGATGCGTGGCGACGTTTTACATGCAATCAGGCAACCCGGCGTCGTTCGTCGGCTTGGAACTCGATGCCATTGCCTCCGTCGCCATCGGAGGCACCCTCTTGACCGGCGGCGTCGGCTTCGTTCCTGGCACCGCGATGGGTGTCATCATTCTCGGCTTGATCCAGACTTTGATCACCTTCCAAGGCAATTTGAACTCGTGGTGGACCCGCATCGCGGTCGGTGCCCTGCTGTTGTTGTTCATCGCCCTGCAAAAGGTCGTCGGCTCAAAGCAGCATTGAACCAAGGACGACGCAGTTACTTGCTTTGTGTCGTCGCCAGGTCGGTGGTGCTTCTTGTCGGCTGCGCTTCCGCGTGTCCGCCTCATCGGGGAAAAAGCAGCCGCAGGATCACTCGTTTTCGGCCGGCACGGTCGTTCGGGTCAATGGCCGGTCGAGTAGTGCCGTCAAAGCGTTCAATTCGAAAGGCTTGGTGATGTATCCATCTGCTCCACCGGCGAGAAGACGTTCCTGGCTTTGCGCGGTCGCGTCGGCGCTGATCATGATCACCGGGATGAACCTGGTGGCTGGATGTTGGCGCAAGGCCGCGAGTACGACCTCGCCGGACATCCCGGGTAACTGCAGGTCAAGCAGGATAAGATCAGGCAAAATCCGTCGCGCTTGTTCAAGACCCTGGTTGCCGTCTTGCGCGGACGAGAATTGCCAGTTAGGTCGGCGGCTTCTGATCAGCATTTCTACCACCTTGAGGTTTGAGAGGGAATCATCGATGTAAAGCAACTTGGCTTGTTGCTTGGTCGGCGAGACGATCGCAGCAGGGATGGCCGGCGGCAGCACCTCCTCCGGGGTATGCAACTGCTCGGCGGGCACCGCTAATTCAATCCAGAACGTACTGCCGTGGCCAGGTTGACTTTCCACTCCCAAGGTGCCGCCCATCGCCTCGACCAACCGGCGCGAGATGACGAGCCCCAAGCCCGTGCCCTGCACCTCGCCGTAAGCCTGATCCAACCGCTCGAAAGGCACGAAAAGCTTGGCGAGACCTTCCGGCGGGATACCCAGCCCCGTGTCGCTGATCTTGATGCGCAGCTTGCCGGGAGAGACCAGTTCGCTGCTGAGCACCACGCTGCCGCCCTCTTGATTGTACTTGATGGCGTTGGACAGCAAGTTGAAGAGGACCTGCCGCAAACGTTGTTCATCGGACCAGATGGTCGTCACCGCACTGGACATCTGCACCAGACACTCCACTTTGCGCGCCTGCGCCAACCGTCCGACGAGCTGAATGCACCCGTGAGCAAGCGCGTGCAGATCCACCTTGCCGCAGACGAGGTTCAAGTCGCCCGATTCCGCCCGCGCCAGATCGAGCACCTCGTCGATCAAGCCCAGCAGGTGGCGTCCGCCCTTGAGCAGATAGCCGACGCTCGCTCGATCCTCTGCCGACAAATCGCTGATCTCGAGCAACTGACCAAAGCCCAAAATCGCGTTGAGCGGGGTGCGCAGTTCATGGGAGATGCGACTGAGGAATTCACTCTTGGCCTTGTTGGCCTGCTCTGCGATGGCGCGGGCGGCTTCGGCTTGCTCTTTGGCCTGCTCGGCGTTGGCGCGGGCAAGTTCAGCGTCCTCTTTGGCTTGGTTAATCACCGCTTGCTGGCGGGTACGTTCGCGCAGATCAGTCTCGGTCCGGGTGAGACGGCGTTTCCAACGCCGGCGCCATCCGTAAACGGTTCCCCACACCGACCCGATGCCCACCGCGGCCACCAGGCACTGGAACCAGCCCGTCTGATAGAAGAAGGGACTCAAGCCAAACGCCAAACCAGCGTCCACGCGGGTCCAGACCCCGTCCCGGTTGGTGGCCTGCACCCGGAAGATGTAACGGCCCGGCGGCAGGTTGGTGTAGTAGGCCACCCGTTCCATCCCCGCCTCGTTCCAGCCGGCATCAAAACCGTCCAGCCGGTAGCGAAAACGACAAGCCTCCGGGGCGGCGAGGCTCAAACCCGTGTAGCGAAAACCCAACTTGCGCGTGCCTGCGGCCAACTCCCGAAAAGCCACGCCCTCCTTACCGTGGCCAATGTTCTCGACGCGTCCGTCAACCAGCAGTTCCTCGATCTGGACGGGAGGGAATTGCCGATGTGCCAGGAATCGGGCGGGAGTAACGTAGGCGGCACTGCGTGCCGTGGCGAACCAGAGCCGTCCCCGCGGGTCGCGGCAACTGACCGGTTGGGAGCCGCTGGCACTTACCCTGGAGCGTAGCCCGTCGGCGGTTCCGTAAACCTTGCATTGCAGAGGCGATCCCACCCGGTCGAACTGCTCCAAGTCCGCCTTGGCCACCTGCACGATGCCTTTGCTGGAACTCAACCAAAGGTTGCCTTGGTCGTCGGCGACGATCCCGCAGATCGCACCATCCAGCGAACCGTCGAGGGCTTGGTAGCGAGTGAGGCGAGGTTCGCCGTCATTCTTCGCGTGGTGGAGCCGGTATAGACCTTCCTGTGTACCAATGAAAAAGCCGTCCAGCTCCTTCGGCTCCTCGTAGAACGAGTAAACGGCGCCCAGGCTCTTCCGCGTCGTGGAGCAAACCACCTCCACGATCTGTCCATCCACCTCCAAGCGGTTGAGCCCGCCATCCGTACCGATCCAGAGAGTGCCGGAGGTGTCAAGGTGGAGCGCCCCCACGTGGCCGTTGACCAATCCGGTCGCGGTGTTCAGGTGCGTGAGCACCTGATTGTCCTGGAGACGATAGAGGCCGTTGTCCGTACCGACCCAGTGGTTCCCGCCCGCGTCCGAGCAGAGCGCGCTGACGACGCTACGATCCAGGTCTTCCCGCACCGGGAATGGTGCGAGCGAGCCCTGGTGCCAGATCAACAAGCCAGCACGGGTGCCGGCCAGCAAACTCCCGTCGCCGGCCGCCGGACCGACGCACAGCACCGCATCGCTCCCGGGTCGGCGATCGGCCACGGTCAACGGGCAATTGACCACCTCGTTGCTGGCGACGTTGATCCTGCTCAGGCCGTGCTCATGGCCGACCCACAGCGACCCCTGCCCATCTTCGAAGACCGTGTGCACCTCATCCCCGCTCATCCCCTCCGGTTGGCCAAAGTTGACGAAGAGCGTGTCTTGCAACACCTGCAAACCCTTCGGTGTACCGACCCACAGGTTGCCTTCGCGGTCTTCGCAAAGACCGGTCACCTCGTCACTGATCAAGCCCGTCTTCGTAGTATGAACTTCCGTGCGGGGATGATCCCCTACGGTGATCCGACAAAGGCCCCGGCCAGAGGTGCCCACCCAGAGGGTCCCCGTACGGTCTTCGAGCATCGCATTCACCTGAGAACCCGCCAGGACCAAGCGCGGGTGAAACTCGTCGTTCTCTCCCAGGCGGCCGATCCCGGCATCGCGTGAACCGACCCAGAGGCCACCGTCGCGGCTGGGAACCAACTGGTCCACACCTTCGCCCGCGAGAACAGGAAGCCGGTCGAACCACCCGGTGTCCTTATTAAGATGTCGTTGCCGATAGAGTCCCCGGTCGGTGCCCACCCAGAGCGTCCCGCTCTTCCCGCGGCAAATGGTTTGAACGGCTTCAATCGGCCAGCCAGAGGCATTTTCCAAGGGACCGGTGACGGTTCCACTGGAGGCAACATGAAAGAGCCCGCGGGCGGTTTTGATCCAGAGGGCTCCGTCCAGCGGGTCTTGGAGCAGGATCTTTCCGGCTGGAACGTTCGGGAGAGAGACCTGCGTCCGGTCGTCAGCGAAATAGTGAATGCCGTTCGTGTTGGCTAAGATCAGCCGATCCGGTGAGCGGGCATCCTCAAGGACACTGAAGAGTCCGTACCCGCCCAATGCCTGATCGGTGCGGCCATCAAACGTTTGAGCGCGCACGCCGTCAAAACGCACCAATCCCTCCTTGGTGCCCAGCCAAAGGTAACCCGTGTGATCCTGGGTGACACAGAGGATGTTTTCGAACGGCAGTCCGTCTTCTGCTCCCCAATGTTTGGTCGCGTATTGTGTCAGCGCCTGACCAGGGTCCAAGCCTCGCGCCGTGGAAAGAGCCCCCATAAAAACGCCCCAACAGGCGGCAGCAGGGAACACCAGGTGCCGGGTGAAGGTGCCCGCGCGGAATCGTAAAGAGGCCAAGCTCTTGAGAAAGAGCATTTGTTGAAAGGGATTATTGTTGAGCGAGCAGTCGATGCTGTCACATGCTTTTCTATCAGCATCGTGTAGCATGTCCCGAGCCAATAGCTGGTGTTCGAGAGGGGAACGATGACTTGGAATATATGACCTTGCGGTAAGTTTTATAGATTCTCAGGAAGGAAAGCGCAGACCAGTTTTAGCCAGGTAAGGCACCACGCCAAGCAGAAGGGCATGCGCCGGGAACGGCAAAGACCGGTTAAGATCACCGCCCTTTTTCATCCCAAGAATGACGAACCCAACCACCTGCCCGTACCCCAACGAACCAAGACTTCGTCCCACCACATCTGACTGGCCTCACCCAACCATTGTTCCCGGCGGGTGCCGGTGATTCGATCCCCTGTTTTTACCCGCGAAATTTCCCATGAAGACCCTTCGCCTCGGCAACTCGGACATGCACATTACCCGCGTCGGTTTTGGCGCTTGGGCCATCGGCGGAGGAGAGTGGCAATTTGGTTGGGGGACGCAGGAGGACAGCGACTCCATCGCAGCGATCCACCGCGCACTGGAACTGGGCATCAACTGGATCGATACCGCGGCGGTGTACGGGCTCGGGCACTCGGAGGAAGTCGTCGCACGGGCGCTGGCGGAATGGCCGGGCCAGCGGCCCTACGTCTTCACCAAGTGCGGCATGGTGTGGGGCGATGACCGGAAGGTGGATTATTCGTTGAAGAGGGATTCCGTCCGACGCGAGTGCGAGTACAGTTTGCGCCGGCTCAAGACGGACGCGATCGACCTGTACCAGATTCACTGGTCGGCGGACGATCCTGCCGAGACCGAGGAAGGCTGGACGGCGCTGGCCGAATTGCAGAAGGAAGGCAAGGTGCGCTGGATCGGCGTCTCGAACTTCAGCCGCGAGGAACTGGAGCGGGCGCAGGCGATCGCGCCGGTCACCTCGCTCCAGCCCCCCTATTCGCTGATCAAGCGTGACGTGGAAGGCGAGCAATTGCCGTGGTGCAAGGAACACGGTGTGGGTGTGATCGTGTACTCGCCCATGGGGTCCGGTCTGCTCACCGGTGCGATGACCACCGGGCGTGCCGCCGGCTTGGACACCGCCGACTGGCGCAGCAAAAGCCCGGACTTCAAAGAACCCAAACTCTCGAAGAACCTCGCCATCACCGAACGGCTGAAAGCGGTGGCTGCGCGTTACGGTAAAAGCCCGGGCGAAGCGGCGATTGCCTGGACGCTGCACCACCCGGCAGTGACTGCCGCCATCGTTGGCGCGCGCAACGCCAAGCAGGTCGAAGGCATCGCCGGCGGCGCCGATCTGCCTCTGACCACCGACGAGATCAAAGAAATCGAGGGATAATCGGGTACGATGGGCCATGTACGCCGAACACTCGTTTTGCATAACAAACCGAGGTACTGCCTCGGTGAGTGTTGACTAGCCGGCGGTGAAATTGGACGACCGACCTTGTTCGATTGCCGGTCAACTACCAGGGTCTGCAGACATTTTACTCGGGAATTCCAGCTCTCATGGTGCGAAGGCGGTTTCAGCCGTGGGCGTTCATGGCAAAGATGGTTGTCGAGCCCACGGAAACAGTGCGCTCGGCCACGAGCAACAACGGCGGCTATTGGCTGGATACAATTTTGACTTTGACTTTGCCGGTGGTGTCGATGGTGTAGCCATCGCCGGGAGCGAGCGTCAGCACGACCGTCTTCTTGGACGCTCCACCCAGATCGCCCTGTGGAATCACCTGGATCGGCTTGCTGAGCTTGCCCGCCTTGATCTTCTTGGTGCCTTTGAGTTGCATGTAGTCGGTGCCGTTGGCCGCGCTGCCCTTGATCGTATAGCTGACAGTTACATCGTGATCCTGGACGGTCGAAAGACCCACCATGAACTCCGCGACTCCGCCACTGCCAACGGCCACCTGTGGGATCGCCGCATCCAGCGTCACGGTCGGCAGGACCATCGGTGGAGGAGCGTAAACGAGCGGCACCGCCGAGGGGGTTTCTTTGAAGATCGTGCCGCCGACAGATCCGCCGCCGACTCCGAAGAAATTGCCCGCTCCGTCCGGAAGGAGCGGGAGGGAGGTTGGCGAGCTCTCGTTGCTGGCGAACGTGTGCAGCGTCGTCAGGGTGCCGTCCAGCGTCACTTTGAAGAGGATGGAATTTGGACCGCCGCCCGTCAGGCCGACGTAGTAGCCGCTTGCCGAGCCATAGAAGTTGCCGTCGCTGTCCTGAACCAAGGCCGCGGTCGGCGAGTTGCCTTCGCCAGCCACAAACGTGTGGATCGTCGTCAGCACGCCGCCGTCCGCCGTCATCTTGAATACCGTGCCCTTGCCTACTCCGCCCGCGCTCGTGGTCCCGTAAAAATTACCATCGTTGGCTTGGAGCAGAGATGTCAGTGGTAGCACCCCTTCAGCGGAGGTAAAGTTGTGCAGGGTGGTCAGGGTGCCGTCGGGCGTGATCTTGAAAACGGTGCCAAGGTTGCTGCTCCCTCCCTGGTAAGTGGTGCCGTAGAAGTTGCCATCGGTCGCCTGGATCAAAGCGGAGGGATAGAAGCCGTCGCTGACGTTGAACGTGTGCAGGGTGGTCAGGGTGCCATCCGGGGTCAGCTTGTAAATCCAGCCGCCGGGATTGGTAACCCCGAAGATACCGGGTCGGGTGGTGCTATAATAGCTGCCGTCACCAGCCAGGAGCACAGTGGGAGAACCGGAGGCGTCCCGTGGAAAACTGGCTAATGTAGCCATCGTCCCATCGGCGGTCACCTTGAAAACCGTCCCCGCATAATTGGCACCACCATTCTTGGTCGTCCCATAGAAACTGCCGTCCGCAGCTTGGTGCAAATCGTTGGGAGCGAAAGGCCCAGTGAGGTGGTCGAACTTGTAAATATCGGTCCGCGTACCATCCGGAGTAAGCTGGAAGAGGACGCCACCGATGACATCGCTGCCGTAGGACGTGGTGCCATAGAGATTTCCGTCTTTTGCTCTGAGCAAGGCGGAAACTTCGTCAACGCTCTGAACCACCGACAACGTTGCGTCGTTGGCAACAACCAACTCAAAAATCTCCTCGTCGTCACCCACGGGACCTGTGACTTCCACCTGGAAACGGAAGTCGCCCGCCGTCGTCGGCGTGCCTGAAATCAGACCGGTCTGCTGGTTCAACGATAGACCCGCCGGGATGGGACCATTGATAGGTTGGAATCTCGTCGGCTGTCCGGTAGTGGTGATTTGGTAATAATAAGGTCTGCCTACATAAGCGCTGAGGTTCAGGTTGCCGGTGATCTGAAGCGTTTCACCAAACACCAAGTGCAGGATCGCCGTGCCCGTGCCGGCGCTGTTGACCGCGCCGATGACGACATCATAGTCGCCTGCTACGGTGGGAATGCCGGAGATCAAGCCGGAGCCGGAGTCCAGGCTCAGGCCGGCAGGCAGGCCGCTCGCCTGGTAGCTCGTGGGCTGGTTGTTGGCACTGATCCGGTAGAGGAAGTCCTGGCCGATCAAGCCACCATCGCTGAGTCCTTCATTGATGACCGGAGGAACGGGCGCCGGGTTGCCGTAGAGCGATTCCACTCCTGCGATGTCGTCGGCCTGGATGGTGTCGATGTCCGTGGTGTCCGGGGTCATGATGGCCTGCGTGCTCTGGGCCACGTGGTCCAGCCCGAGCACGTGCCCCAGCTCATGGAGCGTGATGCGGCGCAGGTCAAACACCTGCGCGGTGCCGTTCCCCCGCAAAGGGCCACGATAGGAGTTGAAGGATTGCGCGACGTTGAACACCACGTCGGCCTCGGCGGCGACACCGGTGTTAGGGTTATAGTAGGACACCGTGGTAGCCAGCGTATCGTCGCCGAAACCTTCGCCGAAAACCGACGTGCTGAAGAAGACCGAATTTTTGCCGTCGCGTTGCGCCGGGGTAAAGCTTGTCTCCTGGGTCACGAACTGCACGCCGCTGCCCAGCGAAGGATTCCAGATGCCGGTGGCGGCCTGGACCACCTGGTCCCACGAGGCGGACCCGTCGATGAGCGTGCCCTGCGGGCTGCCGAGCTGTAGATCAAGCTCGATGGTCTGATTGTCCGGCCAATGGAAGCCTTCGAGGACATAGGCCCGGGCTGCTGACAACATGAAAGCTGACCAGCAGACGGCACAGAAACCGACCGACCAGGCGCGGCGGAAAACCACCCGTGAGAACAAAAGGAGGTGCATGGATTTAGCGGGGCAGGGCGGCCACCTTGCCGAGAATTTCGGATTTGAATTGTTCCACCGTTATGGCCTCGGCGTTGGTGTGGGCGTAGCGTTGCAAGCGTGGCACACCGGCCTGGTCGAGCTGGCCGATTTCCGTGGTGTTAACCACCGGCAACTTATCGTCGGTGAAGATGCGCTCGTTCCCGGTGGTGGCGTCCTTGGTCACATGGTAACGCCCTTGCGCCACACCCACCAGCGGGCAGAACTGCTTGCCGTTGTTCACCACGAAAAGGACGGCAGTCTGGCCGACCGTGAACTGCGGCATGTCGGGGACTGTCATGGTGTCGTCACCGACCGTGCCGCCCAGGAAGCGGAGGGTTTGGACTGCCGCCGGAGCGCCCTTGTAGGTTTCACGCACCTGGAAAGTCACAAAGGTCACAATGTGGCGCTGGGTCCCCTCACCGATCCACTGAGATGTCTTGGCGGATACCGCCCCCTTGAACACGGTATCGGCCCGGCTGACCAGTTGGTCAAAATTCCGCGTGATGGTCGTGATTGCTTGTGCGATCCCCACCCCGCCGAGCAGCAGGAATAAACCGAGACTAAAGAGGAAAAAACGTTTCATGGAGAGGCGCGAAACTTGATGGGGCATGTGATTGGACGAATGGACCTCAATCTTGGCCAACTGCACAATGCAAGGCGAGACATCTTTGGTGCTGCCTTGGAGGAAAACAATCCAAAAAGCGGGTGGTTGAGGAAGGATGTCATTTACAGAGAGATGTTTGCTTTCCGTGCAGGAGACAATGGCGGAGGTCGCTTTTGTGAAATTCGGTGCAGCAGAATTGGCGCACCGGCCGTTTGGATGAATGGGGCCCGCGAACGATGAGTAATGCGCGGGGCGGAGCCATCCTCTCCGTTGACCTTTGCCAAAGCGGCAGCACGTTCGTTTTACCATGGGAACCAACCTGCAAGGCAAAAGCGCCATCGTCACCGGAGCCAGCCGCGGCATTGGCCGCTCAATCGCTCATCGGCTTGCCAGCGAGGGCGCGCACGTTCTGCTGGTGGCACGGGACGCGTCCAAACTGCAAACGGCGGCAGACGAGATCGCGCAGGCGCAAGGTCAAGCGGCTTGTCTCGCGCTGGATCTGCGCTCGCCCGAGGCTGCGGTGCAAGTAGTGGAAGCCGCTTTCCGGGCCACCGGCCGCGTTGACATTCTGGTCAACAACGCCGGGGCAACCAAGCGCGGCGAGTTTTTGCAACTCAGCGAAGAAGATTGGTCGGACGGCTACGCCTTGAAGCTCTTCGGCGCGGTCCGACTGACCCGGGCAGCCTGGCCGCACTTGAAGACAGCGGGCGGCTCAGTGGTCAACATCGTCGGCGTGGGCGGGCGCACTCCCGGGGCTGAGTTTACCATCGGCGGGTCGGTCAACGGAGCGCTGCTCTCCTTGACCAAAGCGCTGGCCGATCTGGGCATCGCTGACGGCGTGCAAGTCAACGCCATCAATCCTGGTTCGGTGAAGACAGACCGCTTGCAAAAGCGTTTGGAAGCCGAGGCCAAAGCGCACGGCGGCGACTTGGAGGCCACCGCTGCCCGGATGGTGCAAGAGGCCGGCATCACGCGCTTCGGCGAACCCCAAGACATCGCGGGCCTGGTGGCTTTCATCGTCGGTCCACAAGGCCGCTGGCTGCAAGGCTCGCTCATCGACATGGACGGAGGTCAAACCAAGACGCTGTGAGCACCAGGAGAACTCCATTCTCATGCACACAGCCAGCACGGTGTAATCAGCGTGCGGACGTGAGTGGATGCAATGGTTCGTGGTAGATCTTCTCGATTTTCAGGCATGGCTGCACGAATGATTCGCACGGTTTCCTCTTATCAGAACCGAGGATTCCTCGTTAGTCGAACAACTCGTCCACCCGCATTGACCAACCGGCTAAGACGGGTGTTTCCAACAACTCTCCGCTTCCGAGAGCACGCACCGATCCTGGCTCGGTGGACGGTAGATGCACTTCGATTAACCGCCGGTCTGGCAGGATGAACCATAGTTCGCGGACGCCGGCCTTGAAGTAAATGAGCCGCTTTTTCTCCCGATCAAGACGCAAAGTAGAGGGGGAGAGCACTTCCACTACAATGTCCGGAGCACCGGTAGCACCCTGGTTTGTAAGGATACCAGCGCGTTCCTTGCTGACGTAATACACGTCCGGCTCGAAAACGTTCTCATCGTCCAGTTTCACGTCGGATGGAGCCATGTACACTCGACCCAATTGCCGATTGGCGCGTAAATAAGCTTTGATGGCAAAGTACAAGTTGCCCACGATATCCTGGTGCAGCCGATTCGGAGAGGCCATGAAGAACAGTTCGCCTTCGACGAGTTGGAAGTAGGGGGGACCCTCCGGCAAAGCCGCGAACTCCGCTGCCGACATGCGCTGGTGCGTGGTGGGCAGATACATAAAACGACGCTACTGAACTGTTGCCTTGCTGGCAAGGTGCAAACCAGAAGGGTGAAATTCCTTCGAACGCGCAATTATTTCTACTGGCAAAGAACGGTCAGCTTCTTGGGGCCGTGCGCTCCCAGCACCAGGATGCGTTCGATGTCGCCCGTGCGGCTCGGGCCGGTGATGAACGAAATCAGGCTCGGGTAGTTTTCGCCGTATTTCTCGCGCAACAAGGCGAAGGCCGTGGGGAGATCGGGCACCAACTGCTCGCGCTTGGCGATCACCACGTGATGCGGCGGCAGGACGCTCAAGGCGCGTCCGCCCGCGCTCTTGCTGGTGATGAGCACGGAACCTGTCTGGGCAATCAGGACATCGCACTCGCTGATGCCCACTTCGCATGTTTCCAGTTTGACCGGGTCGTAGGGCGCATCCGTGTACAAGGTCTCTAGGGAAAGCGCGCTACAGACAGCATCGGTCAATTCACCGTGGTGCGTGGCGATTTTGGTCCAGCCTTCCTCGTGGCTGAGCCGACCCAATTCCGTATAGAGTGATTCGGGAGTGGTCAGCAGCCGGAAGTCGGTCTTCAGATCGGTCGAGTTGGCGGCAAAGAGGGTCACCCGCTCCTCGAAGGATCTTCCCACCAGCGGCAGCCACTCCGAGACACCCGGCTGCGGGTTGAGTTCCTCCGCGATCTTCAAGGCATCAACGTTCGGCGGCGGCGTCAAGTGAGCCTCGTGTCCGACGGGGCGGGGCGCGGCGACCTTCAATCCTTCCCGGATCCGGCCCAGGATCTTTTCGCGTTCGGTGCTCATGGGCGTTGCGCTGGCCGCGGTTGGTGCTTGTTGCGCCAGTAGTCCTTGAAGGTTTCGCCGGCTACTTTGGGCAACTCCCGGGTCTTGGTCCACGCCCTCGCGGGATCGAGGAAGGTGCCTTTAATCAGAGGGTGAAGGATTTGGCCCAAGCGGCCGAACTTGCCCGAGAGCGCGTACAACGCCGGCCGGTTCATCACGAAGGAAAACACCCGGAAGGCTGCTTTTTCCCACCAGACGGGACGTTGCGCCACGGCGTTGCGCCGGCTGTGCAGCAGGTGGTGGTGGAGATTGATCTTCACCGGACACGCCTCGGTACACGCGCCGCACAGCGTGGAGGCATTGGAAAGGTGCTTCCATTCCTGGATGCCGCGCAGGTGCGGCGTGATCACCGCGCCGATCGGCCCCTGGTAGGTCGTGCCGTAGCTGTGCCCGCCGATGTTCTTGTAGATCGGGCAGACGTTCAGGCACGCCCCGCAACGGATGCAGTGCAGGGCATCGCGCTGCTCGGCGTCGGCGAGGAGCGTCGTGCGTTTGTTGTCCAGCAGGACGACATGGAATTCCTCCGGACCATCCGCTTCTCCCGGTTGCCGCGGGCCGTTGTACATCGAGTTATAACCCGTCAGGGCCTGACCGGCACCCGCCGTGCCGAGCATCGGCAGGAACAGCGCCAGGTCTTCGAATTTCGGCAGGACCTTTTCGATGCCCAGCAACGCAATGTGGACCTTGGGCAGGGCGCACGTCAGGCGGGCGTTGCCTTCGTTCTCGGTGATCGAGATCATGCCGGTCTCCGCCACCGCGAAGTTGGCGCCGCTGATCCCGATGTCGGCCGTCACGTACTTCGCGCGCAGGGCCTTGCGCGCGATCATCGTCAACTCCTCTGGGTCGTTGGTCGGCGCGCTGCCGAGTTCTTTTTCGAACAACGCGCTGATCTCGCCGCGGGTCAGGTGCATCGCCGGAAAGACGAAATGGTATGGCGCTTCCCCGCGAAGCTGCACGATGTACTCACCCAGATCCGACTCAGCCACCTCGAAGCCCGCTTTTTCCAGGGCATCGTTGAGGTGGATTTCCTCGCCCGTCATCACCTTGGACTTGACGACCGAGTGCGCCTTCTTCTCCCGGATGATGCCGATGATGATCTCCCTCGCCTGCTCCGCCGTGCTGGCCCAATGCACCTTGGTGCCGCGCGCCTCGGTCTTGGCAACAAATTCCAGCAGGTACTTGTCGAGGTGGTTGATCGCTTCCCACTTGATCCCGGCGGCAGCCTGACGGGCGGATTGCCAGCTCTGGAACTTGGATTTGCGGGCGTCGCGCGCGACCTCGTATTTTTTGAGCGCCGTGTTGATGAGCGACCGGTGCTGGAGATTGCGCGTGAGGCGCAACGCGTCCGTCTTGAATTGTTTGACGGCTTTGATCATGGCTGCGCGTTGAGGATTTCGGCGAGGTGAATGGTGCGTTGCTTCCCGGCGCCTTCGCGGTCCATCAAGCCCTGGAGGTGCATCAGGCAGCTCGAATCGTTGGACACAATGTATTCCGCGCCGGTTTCCGCGGCCGAGGCGCATTTCACCTCGCCCATCGCCGTGGAAATCATCGGGAACTTGGCCGCAAAGGTGCCGCCAAAGCCACAACAGTTTTCGGCCTCGCCCATCTCGACCAGTTCGAGCCCTTTGACCTTCTCAAGGAGCTGGCGCGGCGGACGCTTCGTGCCCAACTCACGCAGGCCGTGGCAGCCGTCGTGGAAGGTGACCTTCGCAGGAAAGATGGCTCCAAGATCGGTGACGCCCAGCTTCGACACCAGGAAATCACTGAACTCGTAGCACTTGCCCGCAAGCTGCCTGGCCGCCTGGGCATGCGGCGTCTTGTCGAACAACTCGGGGTAGAAATTCTTGAGCATCGCGCCACAGGAACCCGACGCGATGACCACCGCCTCGGAGTCCTTCAGGCGCTCGACCACCTTGATCGCCACGTCGCGGGCCTGGTCCCAGTAGCCGGAGTTGAAGGCGGGTTGGCCGCAGCAGGTGAGTTCTTCAGGGTACTCGACGGTATGGCCGAGCCGCTCGAAGATTTGCACGATGCTGATACCCACTTTCGGGTAAAGCAGGTCCACGAAACACGGAATGAAGAGGGTGACGTTCATCTCGCGGGGCGGTCGGGAGAAGTCGAGGGGAGCATGGGCCGCGTGATACCGGCAGACCGAGGAGGTAGATTGGCACGGTTCGGATGCATCCGCTCAAAGATTATGGTCGGAACACTCTCGTTGTGCAGGTGGATGGAGTGCATGGCGACCATTGTGCCGATTCGCTTGACGCCCAATAGCAGGTTGCTGTTCAGGTTCTTGATGGCTTTCCGCTAACCTGTCATGGCAGCCACCGCGTACCGCCGCCCTGGCTGTCATGACAGCGTACTTGCCATCGGCGGAGAAACGGTTCACGATTACGCTCACGAGAAAGGACCGCGGGGACCCCAAGAACCCGCTCGCTGTTCCCACCCACCCCGCGACATGCGCTTTCACGACCCGTCCGTGCGCCGCACCCAGACCGCCGCGCAGCTTTGCGGCGGTGGCGCTGCGCTCATCAGCCTGCTTGCGCTGATCGGCTGGTTGTCCGGCTATGATACCCTGCTCCACTTTCGTCCTGGTTTTCCGCCGCTGCCGCCCAACCTGGCCGGATCGCTGCTGGTGCTCGGCTGCGCGCTGATCGTCCTGCCGGTACGACCCTTGCGGGGCGAGCGCGTCGCGGCGGTCTGCGCCGGCGCCATCATCCTCATCGTGCTGGCCCGGGTGGTGGAGCACTTCACCGGGCTGCCGCTGGCGCTCGATCATCATATCTTCCGCCTTTTCGGCGAACGTCTCGGGCTGGCTCCCATCGCCCCACTGACCTTCTCACCGACCGTTGCCTTCCTGTGCGTCAGCGCCGGATTGCTCTTCCTCAGCGTCCGGCCCCGCGAGCGGTTGTTGGACGCTCTGGGAGCGTTCCTGGGCGTGGTCGCCGTGGTCATCGGGCTCGCCTTTCTGCTCGGGTACGCCTACGGCAAACCGCTCGGTTACGGCCGGGAAACCTTCCCCTTCCCCCTGTCGGCCGCGGTGTCTTTCACGTTGCTCGGATTGGGCTTGATCCTCATCACGCTGAGTCACGACGCCGCCGAACGCCGCGCTACGCGCCGCCGCGAGTCCGCGCAGCACGCCGCCACCAAGGTACTGCTCAAATTTGAGACCCTCGACGAAGCCCTGCCGAAGCTGCTGCGCGGCCTGTGCCTGAGCTTGCAGTGGCCTTACGCCACCTTCTGGGTCTTCGAAGCCGCCAGTCAGAACCTGCGCTGCCTGACGGCCTGGTCGGAACAAACCCCGCCCGGCGCTCCACCAGAACCTTTCCTCGACCGGTTGCACGTGTTTGGTCTAGCCGGCCAGGGCCGCATCCTTGCTCCCGCCGACGGGCTGCCCGGGCAGGCCTGTGTCCTGGGACGGCCGCTCTGGGTGCCGGACCTGCGCAAGGTCAACCACGCCGCCGATCCCTTGACCGCCGGCGCGCTGAAAGTCGGCCTGCGCTCGGGCCTCGCCGTGCCGGTGATGGACGGCGTGCGCTGCCTGGGTGTGCTCGAGTGTTTTCACCCCCGGGTCCGGCCGCACGACGGCATGCTGCTCGCCACGTTGACGGCGGTCGCGGGGCAGATCGCCATGTTCATCAAACGGCGCCGGACCGAGGCCAGCCTGCGCGAGAGCGAGGAACGCACCCGGCTCATCATCGAAACCGCCAACGACGCCTTCGTGGAGTTGGACACGCGCTACCGCGTCACCCGCTGGAACGCGCAAGCGGAGCACATCTTCGGCTGGAGCCGGGACGAGATCGTCGGCAAATCGGCTGAGCGGATCATCTCCGCCCCGCAGTGGCGGTTGTGCGCGGAGAGCATCGAACGCTACCTGAAAACCAACGAGTGGGACCTCCAGCACCGGCGGGTGGAATTCAGCGGGCTGCACCGCGACGGCCACACCTTTCCCATCGAGCTGACGGCCTGGCCCATCCACATCGGCGGGCGCTGCCGGTTCAATGCATTCATCAGCGACATCACCGCGCGCAAGGAGGCCGAGAGCCAGATCGCCGCCCGCACCGCGGAGTTGCAGCGCGACCTGAACTTCGCCCGCGAGTTCCAGGAGGCGCTCCTGCCGCGGGATTATCCGCGCGTTCCGGAAGGAGCGGCAGCGGAATTGGCGAGCAGCGTGCGGCTGAATTTTCACCACCTCTACAAGCCGACGCTGACCGTGGGCGGGGATTTCTTCGACGTCATCTCCCTATCGGATCATTCCGCCGGCGTGTTCATCGCCGACGTGATGGGCCACGGCGCGCGCTCGGCGCTGGTCACGGCGATCCTGCGTACGCTCCTGCAGGATTTGTCGGAGCACGCCGGGGAGCCGGCGCACTTTCTCTCACTCATCAATAACCACTTTCTGGACATCATCCACCGCAGCACGGACCTGCTTTTCGTCTCCGCGTTCTACCTCGTGCTCGACACGGAGACGGCGGTGGCCTCGTACGCCTCGGCGGGCCATCCCTCGCCCCTGGTGGCCCAGCGCGCGAACCGGCAGGTCGCGCCGTTGTTCAGGAAACTCAAAGGCAACCCGGCGCTGGGTGTGCGCCGCGACAGCGTGTACCAGGGTTTCCAGAGGCCCTTGCTGGCGGACGACCTGTATTTCCTCTACACCGACGGGATCGTCGAAGCGGCCAACGGGGACGGGGACGAATTCGGTTCGGAGCAATTTGAGAAAGTCATCCTGCAAAACATCCATCGCGATTTGCCCGGGCTGGACCAGGCGATCATCGACGGGGTGCATCGCTTCATCGGCACCGCTCCCTTGTTAGATGACATTTGTCTGGTCGGCGTGGAAGTGGCCGCACAGGGGCCGGTGCGGGTGAAGGAGGTCGTTTCCAAGCTGTAGCCACGGCGCTCCGCCGCCGTGTCAAATCCAAACGCGGCGGCGGAGCGCCGTGGCTACAACACCAAAGAGCAGATCCTCGGAGTGCCAACCAACGACTCCGCCGTTTCTGCTTGCCCAGCACCGTCTGCCGCGCACAGTCTGCGACCGAGTTTCCCGTGACATGCTCAATTACATCTGGCTCGCCCTCATCTTGATCTCGGTGGTGGTCGGCGGCTTCAACGGAACGCTCAAAGGCGTCTCCGACGGCGCGCTCGAAAACGCCAGAATCGCCGTGATGGGCATCGCCCTGCCCTTTGTCGGCGCCTGGGCGATCTGGCTGGGAGTCATGCGGCTGGCCGAACGTTCCGGACTGGTCGAACTGCTCGCCCGCGCGCTCCGGCCGCTCCTGCGCATCCTCTTTCCGGACGTTCCCGGGAACCATCCTGCGATGGGCGCGATGGTGATGAACATCGCCGCGAACATGCTGGGCCTGGGCAACGCCGCCACGCCGCTGGGCCTCCGGGCCATGACGCTCCTGGAGAAGCTGAACCCGCATCCCGGCACGGCGACCAACGCGATGTGTACGTTCCTGGCGATCAACACCAGTTCCGTGCAACTCCTGCCCACCACGGCGCTGGCGATCTTCGTGGCGCAAGGAGCCAAGGATCCGACCGCCATCGTCGGCACGTCGCTGCTGGCGACCTCCTGCGCGTGCGTGGCAGGGGTGACGACCGCGAAGCTGCTCGAAAAGCTCCCTGTCTTCGCGCAGCCGCGAGCGCAGCCGATCCAAGCCACCGCTAACGTAAAACCCGGTCAAGAACCCGAGGGTACACCCGAGCCGCCGCTGGCTCAGGCCCCCACGCCTTCCATGATCAAAGCGGGACCGGCAATCCTCGTCTTCTTCGGTCTGGTGTGCGCCGCGCTGCTCTACCGGGAAATGGCTCACCCTTCGCTGTCTGGCGACGATCCGATGGCGCTGATCATCGCCCGCCAGCCTTTTCTGCGGGTGGTGCGGGCGGTTTCGCTGTTGGTGCTGCCTCTGATGCTGGCTTTCCTGCCGCTGTACGCGGCGGTGCGCCGGATCAAGGTTTACGAGGAATTTGTGGAGGGAGCCAAGGAAAGCTTCCAGGTGGCGTTGCGGGTCATCCCCTTCCTGGTGGCGATGCTCATGGCCATCGGCATGTTCCGCGGCAGCGGCGCGATGGATATGCTCACCAACGGCCTGCGGCCGGTGCTCGCCCGCGTCGGGTTCCCGGCGGATCTGCTCCCGCTCGTGCTGATGCGCCCGCTCAGCGGCAGCGGCACCACGGGCCTCTTCGCGGATCTGGTCACCCGGTTCGGGCCGGACAGCCTCATCGCCCGGACCGCTGGGACGATCTACGGCAGCACAGAAACCACGTTTTACGTCATCGCCGTGTACTTCGGCTCCGTCGCCGTCCGGCGCACGCGCCACGCGATCGCCGCCGGTCTGGTGGCCGATGCGACCGGCGTGGTGGTCTCCATTATCATCTGCCGTCTTTTATTTCGCTGATCGGTGGCGTTTGGCACGATTAAGTTCGCCAACACCACCTAAACACCTGAACCCGTAGCGGGCCCGGTGCATCTCCAAGCTGGACAAGCCGGGATGATCTGGCACAGTGCCCGCCGAAACATCTTCTCAAAACATGCCTTCCTTTGCCCTGTTCCTCATCCGGTTCCTGCAACGTCCGTTCCAAGTTGCCTCGATCATGCCGAGTTCACCCATGATGATCCGCCGGGTTTCGGACAAGATGGATTTGTCGAAGCCCGTGGTTGTGGCCGAGTATGGCCCCGGTGAGGGCTGCCACACCCGCGAGATGCTCAAGCGCGCGCATCCCGAGTCCAAGTTTCTCCTCTTCGAGCTTGACCCGGAGTTTTCCCAGGATCTGCGCCGCCAGTTCGCCGATGATCCCCGCGTGACCGTCGTCAACGGTGATGCCGCTACTTTGCCCGAGGAGTTGGCCAAGCAAAATCTCACGTATTGCGATTATGTACTCTCGGGCATCCCGTTCAGCATCCTGGAGAGCGAGAAAAAACGCCAATTGCTGCAAAAAACCTACGATGCAGTGAAGCCCGGCGGTGCTTTCGTCATCTACCAGGTGACCAATGAACTGCGCAAGCACGCCAACAAGCCCGAGCTTTTCCCGCGCGCAGACAGCGAATACTTCCTGCAGAACGTGCCGCCCATGTTCATCACCGTCTTCCACAAGGACGCGAAAACCGCCGCTGGTGGTACTAACAACGGCAGCAGCCAAGCCAGGGACGGCCAGCGCCGCGGCGGCAAGAACCGCACGCAGTCCGTCGCTCCCACGCGCTGATCCGTCCTTGCCACGTCCCCCACTTTCCGCACGTCCGTGTCCTCCCCCACCCGCCTTGAAAAAGACAGCATGGGCGAAATGCCCGTGCCCGCCGACGCACTTTACGGTGCCAGCACCCAGCGCGCGGTGTTGAACTTCCCTATCAGCGGCTACCGTTTCAGCCGCTCGTTCCTGCGGGCGCTCGGCCTGGTTAAAGCCGGGGCCGCGCACGCCAACCAGCAGCTGGGCAAACTGGACGCGGAACGAGCCCAACTGCTCGGGCAAGCCGCCCAGGAGTTGATCGACGGCAAGCTCGACGAGCATTTCCCCATCGACATCTTCCAGACGGGCAGCGGCACGAGCACCAACATGAACGCCAACGAGGTGTTGGCGAACCGCTGCTCGCAGATCGCCGGCCAACCGATCGGTTCGAAGAACCCGATCCATCCCAACGACCACGTCAACATGGGGCAGTCGAGCAACGACGTGATCCCCACGGCGATCCACGTCGCCACGGGTGAAGCGCTGCAAAACGAGTTGCTTCCTGCCTTGCAGAACCTGAGCGAAGCGCTCTTGGCAAAATCGCGTGAGTTCTGGGATGTGATCAAGATCGGCCGCACCCATTTAATGGACGCGACGCCGGTCCGCCTTGGGCAGGAGTTTGCCGGTTACGCCCGGCAGATCGAACTCGGAATCCGGCGACTGCGAGGAGCCTTGCGCGCCGTGGAAGAATTGCCCCTCGGCGGCACGGCGGTCGGCACCGGCCTCAATTGCCATCCGGACTTCCCGCGGCTGGCGATTGCCGATCTCAGCGAGCGCACGAAGATTGATTTCCGTGAAGCCGCCGATCATTTCGAAGCGCAGGCTTCCAAGGACGGCCTGGTCGAAGTCAGCGGGCAGTTGAAGACTATTGCCACGAGCCTTTTCAAGATCGCCAACGACGTTCGCTGGCTGAGCAGCGGCCCGCGCTGTGGCTTCGGCGAGATCGCCTTGCCCGCGACGCAGCCGGGCAGTTCGATCATGCCCGGCAAGGTGAACCCGGTCATGTGCGAGGCGCTAATGCAGGTCTGCGCGCAAGTCTTCGGTGGCGACACCACGATCACGTGGGCTTCCGCCGCCGGCAGTTCCTTCGAGCTGAACGTCATGATGCCTGTGATAGCGCATCACCTTTTGGAAAACATCCGTATCTTGAGCAACGCCGTTGGGGCGTTCGCGGAAAAGGGCGTTCGCGGCATCACGGCCAACACGGCTCGGTGCGCGGAGTTGGTCGAGTACAGCATGGCGATGGTCACCAGTCTCGCACCGATCATCGGTTACGACCGTGCGGCAGAGATCGCCAAGGAAAGCGCCAAGACCGGACGCACCGTGCGCGAGTTGTGCAAAGAGCAACACGTCCTGCCCGACGCCGAGTTGGACGCCGCGCTCGATCCCGTAGAAATGACCAAGCCAGGTGGCGAAGGCTCTGCTGGCGGATAGCGGAAGTCATCTTTATCCTTTTCTTCCTTGCCACGCCGCCAGCAGTCATCCGGGCCGGTTAATCCGCTCGACGTTGTTGTTCAAATTGTAGGGCTGATCTTTGGAAGCGGCCCGGGGGCGAAGCAAAAGGCTGCTTTCACCAGCGCGCTGTTGATCGCAGCGCTCACGGTTTGCACGGGCGGCTGGTATCTGTTCCAGCCGCAGGCTCGCAAGCAGGAGATCGGGCGCACGGTTGCCAATTACTCGCAAAGCCACAAGCAGATCCGCGTCACGGAGTTGCTCTGGGACATCTGGACGTTATACATCCGTCGCCCCTTCGTGCCGACGCAGGTCCAGGGCGGCGAGAATATCGTCTTCGGCGGCGAACCCCAGCGGGGTGCCTTTCCCTACGAAGTGCGCACGCTCTACAACACCGCTTACACCGTCGGCTATTGCGAGGACCTGGACGATCCTGTCTGGGTCGGATACCGCGTCTTCGATCTGACCACCACCCCAAGGCTCGCCAAGCGCCCGGAAGGCTTTTTCGTGGACCCTCGCACCGTGGATCGGGTCGAACCCGGCGACTACACGAGCAGCGGGTACGACCGCGGGCACATGGCGCCGAATTATGCCATCGGCACGCGCTTCGGTGCGGCGGCGCAAGAGGAAACGTTCAAGATGTCGAACGTTTGCCCGCAACGCCACCGGCTCAACGCTGGTCTGTGGAAGGACCTCGAACTCAAAGTGGCCGAGAACTACACCGGCCGTTACGGTCAGGTCTGGGTGATCGACGGCCCGATCTTCGGGCCTTTGGACCGCCTGCCAAGGCTGCGCAACAAGGCGTCGGTGCCGGAGGCGTTCTACATGATCATCGTCCAGCAGCACGAGGGTGGCGTGCGCGCGGAAGCGTTCATCATGGGCCAGGACACGCCGGCCAGCGGTGCGCTCGACCCTTATCTTACCAGCGTGGGTGAGATCGAGCGGCGGACCGGCCTGAAATTTTTTCCCAAGCTGGAAAAACAGGCACAGACTGCCTTGGAAACACAAATAAATTCTGCCGTTTGGTAAGGTGCTGTCTCACCGAGTGGACTGGAAGGCCGAAAACTTTCTGCTGGCCTCGGCTGTCTTTCCGAGGGATTCACATTCTTGTGGTGCGTCTTCCACAGCAACGCTAAGCATTATCCATGTCAGCAGCCATCCTCATCGCCGATGTCCGTGCCCGCGAAATCCTCGATTCGCGCGGCAATCCCACCGTTGAAGTCGAAGTCCACCTCGAAGGCGGTGCGGAAGGGCGGGCAGCCGTCCCCAGCGGTGCGAGCACCGGTCAGCACGAAGCCTGGGAACTGCGCGACGGCGACAAGAAACGTTACTCCGGCAAAGGCGTGAGCAAAGCCGTCGAAGGCGTCCACGAAACCATCGCTCCGGCCCTGCGCGGCATGGACGCGCTGGATCAGGTCGGTCTGGATCAAGCCCTGCGCGATCTCGATGGCACCGAGAACAAGAAAAAGCTCGGGGCCAATGCGCTGCTGGGCGTCTCGCTCGCCAACGCGCACGCCGCGGCCCACGCCCTGGACGTCCCGCTTTTCAAGTACCTCGGCGGGCCGAACGCCAAGGTCCTGCCCGTGCCGATGATGAACGTGATCAACGGCGGCGCGCACTCGGACGCGCCCATCGATTTCCAGGAATTCATGATCATGCCCAAGGGCTTGCCGACCTTCGCGGAGGCGTTGCGGTGCGGCACGGAAATCTTCCATTCGCTCAAAGCCGTCCTGAAGGGGCGCGGACTTTCGACCGCCGTGGGTGACGAAGGCGGCTTTGCCCCCAATTTCAAGTCCGCCGACGACGCCCTGGAAACACTGGCGGTCGCCATCGGCAACGCCGGCTACAAACTCGGCGGCGATGTGTTCCTGGCGCTCGACGCCGCTTCCAGTGAGTTCTACGACGAGGAGGCCAAGGTGTACCGTTTCAAGAAGTCCGACGGCAGCGTTCGCTCGGCGGCGGAACTGGTCCGCTACTACCAGGACCTCGTGGCAAAGTTCCCCATTATCTCCATCGAAGACGGCTGCGCGGAAGGCGATTGGGACGGCTGGAAGTTGTTGACGGCCGCCTTGGGCAAAACGACCCAACTCGTCGGCGACGATGTGTTCGTGACGAACGTGGATTTCTTGCAACGCGGCATCGACGAGGGCGTCGCGAACTCGATTCTCGTGAAGGTCAACCAGATCGGCACGCTCACCGAGACGCTGGACGCCATCGAACTGGCCAAGGAGAATCGCTACACCGCCGTCATCAGCCATCGCTCGGGTGAGACCGAGGACACGACCATCGCCGACATCGCCGTGGCGACCAACGCCGGCCAGATCAAGACCGGCTCGCTGTGCCGGACGGACCGCGTCGCGAAGTACAACCAGTTGTTGCGGATAGAAGAGATTCTTGGTGACAACGCCATATATGGCGGTAAGATGCGTTAATTGAGCAGTGGATACTACATTGAGGAGTATGACCAGCCGAGTGTCACCATTTGGCACAAGGTTAACCGTCTCCTCTGGGTCCTGTTGATGCTCACCATGGTGGGCGTCATCATCGGCGCGTTCCTGCCCCAATTGCAAAAGCAACGCAGTGAACGCGAAGAGCGGGACCGTTTGCACCATCTCATCGAGGAGCAGCGGGCACTGCACAGCCGCTACGAGAGACAGATCAGTTGGCTGGAGCACGATCCGGAATATCTCTCCATCATCGCGCGCGACAAGCTCGACATGATGAAAGACGGCGAGACGATCCTGCGCGTTGATCCGCCCAAGGTGGTCACTCCCGAGGTGCAGCACGTCGAGCCGGTCAAGCCCGGCGCCAAGTCGCTGCAATGAGTGTTTCGTTGTAGATTAAAGGTTAATGGTTGCGGTTTACCGCCGCTCAAATAACCGTTGCTCAGCAACCAACCACTCCTTCGCTTCATGGCCGACGATCCCAACGCCCTTCAAACCGACGAACTCAAAGCCCGCGTGGGCCAGTTACGGAGGTATCTTTGACTTGCCGGGCAAGCGGGCGCGCCTGAGCGAACTTGAATCGCTCATGGGCGAGTCCTCCTTCTGGGACAAGAAGGAACAAGCGCAGAAGCAGGTGGAAGAAGTGTCTGCCCTGAGGGCCAAGGTCCAGCCGCTGATGGCGCTGGAAACCCAGGTGGAAGACCTGGAAACCCTCAAGCTGCTCGCCGACGAGGAATCCGATCCGACCCAGAAGGTGGCGGCCTACGCCGAGTATGCCGCTGAGTTCGCGCGCGCTCGAACGGCGCTGGAAGATTTCGAGCTATTGCAACTCCTCGGGGGTGAGAACGACCGCTCCAGCGCTTTCCTGACCGTCCACAGCGGAGCGGGTGGAACCGAATCTTGCGATTGGGCGGAAATGCTCCTGCGGATGTACGAACGCTGGCTGGAGCGGCATGGCTTCACCAAGCAGATCATGGACATCCAATTGGGTGACGAGGCGGGCATCAAATCCGCGACGCTCAAGGTGGAAGGGCCGTACGCTTTCGGCTATTTGAACACGGAACGCGGCGTCCATCGACTGGTACGGATCTCACCGTTCGATTCCAACAAACGACGCCATACTAGTTTTGCCAGTGTCGATGCCGTGCCGGAACTACCGGACGACGCACCGATTGACATCGACGACCGCGATTTGATCCTGGACACCTTTCGCTCTGGTGGCAAAGGCGGCCAAAACGTCAACAAGGTCGAAACGGCGGTGCGCATCACGCATGTTCCAAGTGGGATCATTGTCGCATGCCAGGCCGAGCGCAGCCAGATGAAGAACCGTATGACTGCGCTCAAGCTGCTCAAGGCTAAGCTGATGGAAGTCGAGGCCGACAAAAAGCGCGCCGAGATCGAGCGCCAATACGGTGAAAAGGGCGACGTGGCCTGGGGCAGCCAGATTCGCAACTACGTTTTCCAGCCTTACCAATTGGTCAAAGACCTGCGCACCGGCGTCGAAACCGGCGACGTACAGGCGGTGATGGACGGCGAGATCGACCCCTTCATCCACGGCAAGCTGCGCGGCTTGAAGAACAAGAAAGGCGCAACGGATGACGACTTGTCAGATTAAACACCGACCGATACAATGCGGCCATGACCTGGGAGGAAATTTGCGCTGATCCGCTCTTGGCCAAACTCCCCTATCGTATCGAAAGCGATAAATGGGGTAATATCGTCATGAGCCCGCCTCCCGGCTTCAAACATTCAGGATACCAGGGAAAAATCATTGTTCTCTTGAGCCGCTTATTACCTCACGGGGAAGCGTTGGGCGAATGTCCGGTGCGGACCGCCGAGGGAGTGAAAGCAACCGACGCTGCCTGGATGTCGCACGAGCGCATCCAGAAGCGTCCGATGTCATCTGCGCCCTGCCTTGTGGCTCCGGAGATTTGTGTGGAAGTACGTTCACCGTCAAACTCCAAACGTGAGATTACCGAGAAGTTCGCGCTCTACTTTGGTAAAGAAGCAGCGGAGTGTTGGATGTGTGACAAAGACGGGGCCATTACCTTCTACGATGTTGACGGCTCGATCCTGCATTCCAGGATTTGCCCAGAGTTTCCCGTGAAGCTGTCGCTGTGAATGTGCAGGCGGCGATTGATATGGAAGCTGTCTCTTCTTGCTCAGTGAGTCGCGCGGTTTGAAGAACAAAAGCGGTGCGGACTTGCCAGGGCAGCATTCCGGCGGCATGATGGCTCTATGACTTGGGAGGAAATTTGTGCTGACCCAATCTTAGCGAGATTGCCGCACCGGATTGAAAGCGACAAATGGGGAAATATCGTCATGAGCCCACCCGCCGGAGTCAATCATTCCAGAAGTCAGGGGGGGATCACTGAACAGCTCATCCGTTTGATGCCGAATGGTTCGGTTTTGCCCGAGTATCCCATTCGGACTGACGAAGGTGTCAAGGCTGCCGATGTGGCTTGGATGTCCTTCGAACGGCAACAGCAACTCCCAGCAGATACGCTGGTCAGTCCAATCGCTCCGGAGATCTGTGTGGAAGTCCGCTCACCTTCCAATAGTTATCAAGAAATCGCCGATAAGTTTGCCCTGTATTTCAATAAACAGGCGCAAGAGTGTTGGATGTGCGACAAAACGGGCCGGATGAGCTTCTTCAACGCGGATGGGCCAATCTCCCGCTCTGAGCTTTGTCCGGAGTTCCCGACTCAGATTTCTACCCGGCGATAACTGGGTCCGTCTCCGATGGAACCATTCCCGCGGCCATGCACATCCCTGACGGCTTCCTTGACCTCAAGACCAGTTTGGCCGCTGATTTACTGTCTTTGGGCGCGCTGACGGTCGCCTTGAAAGATGCCCGGCGCACTTTGCCGCCGCGCCAGGTGCCGCTCCTTGGGTTGGCGGCGGCGTTCGTCTTTGCCGGACAAATGCTCAACTTCCCGGTGGCGGGCGGCACCTCGGGCCACCTGGTAGGCTCGGTGTTGACGGCGGCCCTCCTTGGGCCGGGGGCAGCGGTGATCGTCCTGACCTCTGTACTCGTGGTGCAATGCCTGGTGTTCGCCGACGGCGGATTACTGGCGCTGGGCGCAAACGTCTTCAACATGGGCGTGGTCGGCGCGTTGGCTGGCTACGCGATCTACCGGGTGACTTTCCGGTTGATCAGCGGCGGGTTGCGCGGGGCCGTGGCGGCGGCGGCGTTCGCCAGTTGGTGCAGCACGGTGCTGGCGGCAATTTGCTGCGCAGGGATGTTGGCGGCTTCCGGCACCGTGAAGTGGTCCGTGGTGTTTCCGGCCATGGCCGGCGTCCATATGTTCATCGGTTTGGGTGAGGCATTGATCACGGCCTTCGTCATTGCGGCGGTGGGAAAATCGCGTCCCGAGCTGCTGTGGAAACCGGCACGCGCCACGGGGGCAGGAAATTACCGGAGCGTCCTCGGCTACGGACTGGCTGTCGCAGTGGGGATGTGCCTGTTTCTGTCACCTTTGGCGAGCCGGTTGCCCGATGGATTGGATCAGGTAGCCGAACAAAGCGGATTTGCAGCGGCTTCCAAACACGCGTGGTCGATCCCCTCACCACTGGCGGGGTACGTTATTCCCGGCATCCTCTCACCTGCCGCGGCCACCGTCTTGACGGCGCTGGTTGGTACAGGGCTCGTCTTTGTTCTGGCAATGGTTGCTTCCCGGGTTCTGATACCCGGGGCCGGCAAAATTCCCGAGCCAACGGAGTGAGTGGCAACTGAACTTATGGCCGCCGGATTGCTCGAAAGCTATCAGCCGCGCCCGAGCCCGATCCATCGGCTGCGCGCCCGCACGAAGCTCCTTGGCCTGCTAGCTTATGTGCTGGGCGTGGTCGGTCTGCCGCAAGCCAACGCATCGACGCCTCTAGTCTTCGGCGGCACGGGCTTGCTGATCGTGTTCACCGCGGTTTACAGCCGGTTGAACATCGCTTTTTTGTTACGCCGCCTCCTGCTCCTGGAACCTTTTGTTCTCGGTGTCGCGGCGCTCTCGCTCTGGCAAACGGGCGGAGTGACCGTGTTCTGGCACACGGTGGCGCGGAGCACGCTCTGCCTGAGCGGGGCGATTTTGCTCGCGGCCACCACTCCTTTCAGCGAGATCATCCGCGCGTTGCGCGCCTGGCACGTCCCCGCCCTGCTGCTGACCACCCTCGCCCTCATGGACCGCTACCTGTTTGTCCTGGTTGAGGAAAGCGGCCGTATGACCCGGGCCCGGGCCAGCCGCACGTTTTCTCCGCGCTCGCGGTGGACCGTGTGGTCTTCGCTGGCGGAAATGCTCGGCCAGCTCTTCGTGCGTTCGGTCGAACGCGCCGGACGCATCTACTCGGCCATGTGCGCGCGGGGATGGAAGGAATAATCCCGCCGTGCCAACCGCCTCGCCCTCCTCCCGCTTCGTCCTGGAAACCCGTTCGCTCTGCTTCCGCTACGACGATGGCCGGCTGGCGCTGGATGGGATCAGCCTGTCGCTGGCGGCGGGCGAGTGCGTCGGCCTGCTCGGACCGAACGGTGCGGGCAAAAGCACCCTGCTCCTGCACTTCAACGGCATCCTGCCTGAGAAGCTGCCTTCCATCCCGGCGGTGATCGTCGATGGCCTGCCGTTGAACCCCGGCAACCTCCCGGCGGTCCGCCAGCGGATCGGCTTCATGTTCCAGCAATCCGAAGACCAACTCTTCTGCCCGACCGTGTGGGAGGATGTCGCTTTCGGCCCGCGCCAGTTGGGGCTGAGCGGCCCTGCCCTGGGTCAACGGGTGAAAGAAAACCTCGCGCGCGTCCACCTCGCCGGCTTCGAGCACCGCAAGCCACACCATCTCAGCCAGGGCGAGAAGCGCCGGGTGTGCTTGGCGGGTGTGCTGGCGTGCGAACCCAGCGTGCTGGTGCTCGACGAACCCACCAGCGACCTCGACCCCCGCGGACGCCGCGAGTTCAAGGCGCTGCTGGCCAGCATCCCGGGGACAAAAATCATCGCCACGCACGATCTGGAACTGGTCGTCGAGCTCTGCCCGCGCTCCTTGTTGCTCGACGGCGGACAACTCGTCGCGGACGGCCCCACGGTGGCTCTGCTTTCCGACGAAGCGCTCATGCTCGCTCACGGCCTGGAGAAACCGCACATCCTCCAGCACCGGCACCCTCACCGGGGATATTAATTCATCGCCGCCGGCCGGCCGTTGGCGTGGGGATTGCTTGATGGAAGAGAGCCTCGTTTTGGCCACTCCCTGTTCATGGAATCTCTCCGCTCGAACTTCTATCGTTGCCTTTGTGCCTGCGGCTGGCTCCTGGTAGCGGGTTCGCTTCCGCTTTCGGCTCAGCTCTCTCCAGCCTACGAGGAACCCGACCTCACCGTACCGGTCTTCGACGTGAACCGCTTGAGCCTGGATGAATCCGTGCGCAGCCGCCTGGCGGCGGTGCTTGCCGCGGGCGTCACCGATTTCAACGCCACTCTCGACGCCAAGATCCTCGGCATCGCCCTGCGGCTCGACCCCGCCAACCGCTCCGCCCTCGACACCGCCAAACGCCGCAAGCGCGGCGAACTCCCGGACAAACTAACGAGCAGCAATCCCACCTACACCACCGCCACGGTGGTGGCCTACCTGGTCGGTCAATCCGCCGGACTCCGCGCGAAGGGCGGCGCCGACAACCTGGTGCTGGCCGGTTACCTCAACGCCATCGCTGCGGACATCGACCCCGACAACCCGGTCGCGAGGTACGAGAAAGCCGCGTTCGCCGGGAAAAACCCGGAGCCGAACTGGGCCTTTCTCAAGACCAAGCCAGCCGCCGAACCCGAGTCCCTGCCGCTGCTCAAACGGCAGAGTAAAATCCAGGGCTTGGGTGTCAGCGAGCTGCCCAACGGCGAACGCACCGGTGCCGTGATGGAAATGATCATCACCGCCGAAGAGGTGCACAGCCGCCAGGAGATGGGCATCACCGTGGCGCAACCCTTGGGCCAATCGATGGCCATCGCGCTACAGGAAGCGGGCCGGGCGGTGAAACTGCGGCATCCCTCGTTCGGCTACGGGCAGCACCTGGTTCTGAGTTTCGGCGACAAGTACACCAACAAGGACGGCCCGTCGGGTGCCACCGCCTTTACCCTGCTGTTGTACTCGCTCTACGATCCGCTGCGGCTCGCGGCGGACTGCGCTATCACCGGTGATATGACCGTGGACGGACGGATCCGTGCCGTGGGCGCGGTGCCTTCCAAGATCCACGCCGCCCTGCTTGACGGCTGCCGGATAGTGGCCATCCCGAAGGAGAACGAGACGGCGGTGGCCGACGTGCCTTTTTTGTACCCGGCAAATACCTTGTGGAAGCTGCAAATCTTCACCGTCGATACGTTGGACGACGCGCTGGCGGTCATGCGTGAAGATCGGCCGGTGGACTTGCAAAAGGCCATCGATCTTTTTATCGCCGTGCAGCGGAAAGTCGGCCTGGAAACCCCGCGCTTGAGCGTGGCGAACTCCGATCTCGTGCCGCAGCTCAAAGAAATCCTGCGGCTCGCTCCGGGCCACGCGTCGGCAGCAGCCATGTTGAGAACGTTGGAAGGCAAGGCGCCGAACACCCTATCCCTGTACGCGTCGCTGGATGAAGTGCAGCGGATCACGCACGCCACCCTGGAGGCGGCCAAGGCGACCAAGGAGCGGCCGACGCTGGATCAGCGGGCGCTGGGCGAAGGAGTGAATCATCTGGAGGAGTTGCGCTTGCAATTGGACTACCGTGTCACTGAGCTTTGTGCGGCGAACCTGGGAGCATTGCGCTCCCTGCAAAACGTGAACCAATCGAAGTCCGCCGACGAGCGCGCTGCGGAGTACCACAAGCGCGTCGAGGCGATCGAGGAAGTGGAGTACCGGATGCGCTCCAATGTGGCGTTGATCGAAGCGCTCAAGCACTGAGAGTAAGGGAGGAGACGAAGGCGGAGGTGACAGCGTGCGTGATCTGTAGTCGGATGTAAGCTTGGACGATCAGGCAGGAGGATAGCCAACCGCCGGTTTGCCACTCCATCCTCCATCCTTCATCCTCTATCCTTTATCCTTTTCTTCCATGCAGACGCTTCCGGGCTTTCGTGACTTTTACCCCGCGGATTGTGCCGCCCGTAATTATATCTTCGGCAAATGGCGCGAGGTTGCCCGGCGCTACGGGTTCGCCGAAGTGGACGGGCCGACGCTGGAACCCATCGAACTCTACCGCAAGAAGAGCGGCGGCGAGTTGCTCGGGCAACTCTTCGATTTCACGGACAAAGGCGAGCGCCACGTATCGTTGCGTCCGGAGATGACCCCTACCCTGGCGCGCATGGTCGCCGCGCGGGACCGCGATTTCCGCAAGCCGCTCAAGTGGTTTTCCATCGCGAGCTTCTTTCGTTACGAGAAGCAGCAGAAAGGCCGTTTGCGCGAATTTACGCAGTTGAACTGCGACCTCGTCGGCGAAGCCTCGCCTGCTGCCGACGCCGAGATGATCTCGCTGGCCATCGACCTAATGCGGGCGTGCGGATTGACCCGGGAGGATTTTTTCGTGCGCGTGAACGACCGCAACGTGTGGCTCGACTTCCTCAAGGCTCGCGGCATCGCAGCGGAACGGGTCGCCGACTTTTTGCAGATCATCGACAAGATCGAACGCGAGAAGCCCGAGGTCACCGCCGCCAAGCTGGCCGAGTTCGGTATCACGCGCGAGGAACTGGATGCCTTTCTGGCCCGACCCGTTTCCGAGTTGGGTGGTTCGCTGGCGGCGGTCGAGGCGGACCTCGGCGCGCGGGGTCTGCGCGACTTCGTGGAGTTCGATCCGCGCATCGTCCGGGGTCTGGCTTATTACACGGGAGTGGTCTTTGAAATCTTCGACCGGGCGCGGAAATCACGCGCCCTCGCCGGCGGCGGGCGGTACGACGAGCTGATCGGACTGCTGTCCGACGGCGCGGTGAAGCATCCGGCGCTCGGGTTCGCCGTGGGCGACGTCACGCTGCTCGATCTGCTGCGTTCCCTGCCGCACACGGCGGCGGTCCTGGAGGCGTCCACCCGTGCGTCGTCCGTGCCGCAGGTCTATGGCGTGATCGCGGACGAAGCGTTCCGCCCTCAGGCGCTGGCGAGTTTGCAAGGCTTGCGGGAAGCCGGTCTGCGCGTGGACTTCGCCCTTACAACCGCCAAAGTCGGCAAGCAGTTCCAAGCCGCCGAGAACGCGGGCGCACCGGTCGCGGTGATCTACGGTGCGGAATGGCCAGTGGTGAAGATCAAACATCTCGCGCGTCGCGAGGAGACCGCCGTGCCGCACGGAGAGCTAACGTGGGCGGTGCGAACGGCGCTCGCCTAGTCGCGGCAGATCGCCCCCGAGTCCTGGACAATTTTGTTTGGGTAACCCGAGTGTGAATTTACAAAATGAAGCCAGGAGAGATTTTTGGGTTGCTTCCCGATCCTTCATTTGCTGAATAGTTCAGGCACCACCGCCTGTCTATTGCTATGAAGATCTCGTTCCCAAATTATTTTGCCACAAGAACATCCTACTTATGCACTCTCGGCCAGATTGCCGCGGGGATCACCTTGATGGCGGTATGCTCGTCGGTTTCAGCAGCCACTCTATACTGGGATGCGGACGGCTCCATCACAGCAGCCACGGGCGGCAATGGGGTGTGGGAAACGACGTTGCCGCTCTGGCACGTTGGCTCCCCAACCGGCTCGCTACAGACCTGGACCGATTCCACCGGCACTTCTGACATCGCCGATTTCGCTGGCACCGCAGGCACGGTGACCCTCAATACATCCCTGGGTGCCTCCGGTCTGATCTTCGGCACAACAGGTTACAGCCTCAGTGGCGCCGGCACCCTGAACCTGGGCAGTGGCGGCATCGATGCCAGCGCTCTCGGCACCAGCACAACGACCACCATCAACACCGCCCTCAATCTGGTGCGGCCACAGACCTGGAGCGTCGGCGCCGGTTCCACGCTGGCTGCCAAAGGTGCGGTCGCCAACAACGGCAACCTCCTGACCTTGGCCAACGCGGGCAACTTGACCTTCAGCAACGTACTCTCCGGCACCGGCGGCTTGGCCCAAACCGGCACAGGCACCACGACCCTGTCCGCCGCCAACACGTACACCGGCTCGACCTCCCTCAGCGCCGGCAGCCTTACCCTCAACGGGACAACAGGTTCGATCTCCTCGTCTGCCAGCACCACCGTCACCGGCGGCACGCTGACGCTCGATTACACGAGCGCCGTGGTGGATCGACTCAACGACATGGGCGCGGTGACACTCAGCCGCGGCGGAGCGTTGGTCATCGCGTCGGCCACCAGTACCAGCTTTCTCGAAAAGATCGGGGCTCTCGGGATCGACACCGGCAATTCCACGGTCACCAGCTCCGCAACTAACTCAAAGATCTCCGCTTTGGAAGCCGCCTCCTTCTCACGGGCGAACAACGCAACGGCGCTTCTTCGCGGTTCGTACCTTGATCAGACTACGACCCCTTCCGGCACCGGCACTTTCCAGCTTACCTTGGACGACAAGGGTAAGTCGCTCACCCTGGTCGGCACAAGCACCTTGAGCGGGGGGGCTCCCGACGATGCGACCAAAGCCCTCAAGATCGTTCCTTATCTGCTTGGAGACCGTGGTACCACCCTCATGACCGGCAACAACTTTATCACCTATGATTCGACGCTGGGCTTCCGCGTGCTCACCAGCGCCGAAAACACCTCCTTGAATGCCGATTCCACGACCGTAGCAGCCGCTCCGATCAACGCCTATCTCTCCAATATAAGCGGCAATATCGTCACGCTGACTTCCACCGGGGATCTGACAATCAACTCGCTTCTTTTCAGCGCGACGGGCCAGTCCCTCGACCGCCTGAGCAAGGGCGGAGATCTCATCGTCAACAGCGGTGCGGTGGCCGTCGCGGGCAACAACGCCGGCACGGCAACGATCGGCAGTAACTTCGGCAAGCTGACTTTGGGGAACGACGAGGGTGTGCTTACGGCGATCCTCAACACGACGTTGACCATCAACACGCCTGTCTATGTTACCAACTCCGGTGGGCTGACCAAGGCCGGAGGCGGCACGGTGATCCTGACAGCAAACAATCTCTACACCGGCAACACGGTTATCAACGAGGGCACTCTGCAGATCGGCAATGGGGGGACCACAAGCGGCAACCTTGGCATGGGTTCGGGCACCATCAACAACTACGGCACCCTGACCATCAAACGCGGTGCGGGATCGTCCCCCCTGTCTTTAGGTGGCGCGATCTCGGGCACGGGCAGCTTCGTGCAGGCGGGCGGCCTGACGGTGCTTTCCGGAGCGAACACCTACACCGGTCCCACGATGATCAACGCGGGCACGCTCCTGTTGAACAACGCATCCGGCAGTGGCACAGGCAGCGGCGTGGTGACGGTTGCCGCCGGAGCGACGCTCGGCGGCGCCGGCACGATCAGCGCGGCCCATAGCACCGTCACAGTGGGCGGCACTCTTTCGCCCGGAATGTTGGCGACCCCGGGCACGGCGGGAACCTTGAATCTGGCCATCGGCGCACTCACGTTGACATCATCCTCCACGCTCGCCTTCGACATCACCAGCACCGCAACCAAGGACCTGGTTGCATTAAACGGCACCTCTCTCACCCTGAACGGCACGCTCGCACTTACTTTGCCCAACGCAAATTCCTCCGGCATTGACTACACCAAGACCTACGCC
Source organism: uncultured Chthoniobacterales bacterium (assembly GCA_964245965.1). GTDB lineage: Bacteria > Verrucomicrobiota > Verrucomicrobiia > Chthoniobacterales > SZAS-18 > CAWCJJ01. The sequence continues at coordinate 13,326 of CAXTOP010000002.1, read as the reverse complement.
CTCTTCACCGGGATCAACGGAACTGAAACAGGTTCGTTCAGCAGCGTGACAGGCTACGACAAGACGGATTTCACCGCGGTACTCCGGCAAAATGGAACCGAGTACGACCTGAGCTTCATTGCCCCGGTACCCGAACCCGGCACCTGGTTGGGCGGCTTTCTGATGCTCGGTGCGGCCGGTTTCAGCCGGCGTCGGTGGCTGGCAGGATTGTGGAGGCATTCGACTGCTCGTTCGAGAGTTTGACCCAGCAAATGGCGGGAGACGTGTCCTCACTCGCTCCGGCCTTGCCTGGCCGGCGGTCGACGGCTACACGTTGCGGAAGAGCATTGCGCAGATCGTCAGTCCAACTTTATCGTTCTGCCCTTCCGCCATCCTTCCGATATGAGCAGGAAAACCATCGTCGTTTTCGGCGGCAACTTCAATCCGCCCGGTTTGCACCACCGGCAGATTGCGGAAGCGCTCGCCCGCGAGTTCGACGAGGTGATCGTCGTCCCCAACGGTCCCCGGCCCGACAAGCCGACGACCAACGACGTGGACCCGATTTTCCGCGCCACCCTCGCGCAGATCGGTTTCCGGGATGTGCCCCGGGTCACAGTCGATCTCACCGACCTGGAGCAAGCCGCCTTCGTGCGCACGGATGAACTCGACGCCCGCTACGCCGACCGCGGCGAGGTGTGGCACCTGGTCGGCACGGATTTATTGGCCAAGAGCAGCCAGGGCAACTCGTTCATCCACCGCGTCTGGCACGATGGCCCGAAGTTATGGGAACAACTGCGCTTTGCCGTCGTGGCAGACGCCGAAGCTCCCCGCAACGCAGCCGACCTGCCGCCGCAGCACCGGCAGATCGACCTGCCGGAGCTGGACGTCTCCAGTGAGCTGATCCGCGACAAGATCTTCCACCGCCAGCCTTACACACACCTAGTCACGCCGGCGGTAGCGGCCTACATCGACCGCTACGGACTCTACCGTGGACGCCTGCCCAGCCGGGTGACGCGTCTGAGCCTGCAAAAGCCCCGCTGGCACATTTTCGCCGACGAGCGCAACCCGCGCGCCGTCGCCATGGCGGACGAACTCTGCAGATTGAGCGGCGACCCCGAGTGCACCGGCAGCGGCATGGGCCAGGGCCGGCAGCCTACCCTGGAGAACCCACCCGACGCCGTCCTGGTGTGCGGCGGCGACGGCACGATGCTGCGGGCGATCCGCCATTTGTGGCAATGGCGGGTGCCGTTCTTCGGCGTCAACGCCGGCCACCTCGGCTTCCTGCTCAACAGCATCGAAGACCTGCGCGCCATCCCCAACTTCCATCAGGAACTGCTCCTGCGTCAGATGCCGCTCCTGTACGTCGAGACCCAGGAAGTACCCGACAGTCCCTGGAAGAATACCCTGGCCTTCAATGACGCCTGGGTGGAACGCGCCACGAGCCAGTCCGCCTGGATCGAGGTTTCCGTCGCCGGCCAGGTCAGGCTCGCCAAGCTCGTGTGCGACGGCGTCCTGCTCTCGACCGCCTCGGGTTCCACGGCCTACGCGCGGGCGATGGGCGCGACGCCGCTCCTGGCGGATACGCCGGCCTGGCTGCTCGTCGGTTCCAACGTCATGGACCCGCCCAACTGGAAAGCCGCCCTCCTCGGGACCGAACAGGAGGTGGTGCTACGCGGACTGGACGGGAAGAAACGCGCCCTGGTCGGTTACGCGGACGGCGTCGAACTCGGCGTCGTGAGCACGCTGCGCGCGCGCGTCAGCCGCAGCGCCGCGGTGGAACTGGCGTTTCTGCCCAGCCACGACATGGCGGAAAAGATCGCGCAGGTGCAATTCCCACGATCTCTGGCTTGAGCCTCATCGGACCGGTCGCGACAACTGCGGAGTCACTGCAACCTCCTCTTTGGTTTCCTTCTTCTCACCGGCGGTTGGGTCGGTCGTACCAGGGTGCTGCTGGAAAAAGTCCACGATCCACTTCGACTCGCCCGGCTCCATCATGTGTCCGCCGTCGTAGAGGTAGGTCACGAGCGGAGTGCCCGTTTTCGACGGGTAAAGTGTCCCCTCACCCCCTTCCCACGGTTCGCCCGCCGCGTCGCCGCAGCCGTTGATCTTGCGCACGGCGGCAATCATCATCTGCTGCCACTCAAACTTCACGGTCCGGTCGTCCCGTCCCCCGAGGATGATCGCCGGTTTGGGCGTTAACTCCGCGCCGTAGATGGCCGCGCCGGAGCAAGGCGCCACCGCCGCGAACACGTCCGCCCGCGTGTGCCAGAGCAGGTAGGTGAACCCGGCTCCGTTGGAATGCCCGGTAACGTAGATGCGCCTCGGGTCAACCGGGTAATCCGCCTTCAAACGCACGAGCATGGCGTCGAAGAAATGCAGGTCGCGGTCGTCCTGTTTGCCGACGGCGTTTTGCCAGCCTGATTTCTTCCCCTCAGGATCGGAAACCATGCCCGGGGTGTTCAAGCCTTGCGGATAAACCGAGATGGCTTCCGGCCAGCGGTGATCGAAGGCAAAGGTGCGTTCGGCCCCGAGCGCCCCTCCCCCGTGGCCGTGGAACGCGAACACCAGCGGCACACTTCCCCCGTCAGGCTTTGTTGGCGGCACGTAAACGAGCGCCGTGCGGACCACGCCGTCCACGGTGAACTCCACGGTTTGCAGGTCGTTCGCCGAAGCAGCCTGCGCCAGTGAACTGGTCGCGATCACCGAAAAGATTAGTAACTGCCGGAGGATGTTCATCTGTGATAGAAACTGCTTGTGAGTGACATAGTTGCGGGGCTACCGGCGGCCAGTTCTGAGATTCCATTTGCGAGTGAGAGACAGCGGCATCAAAGCAGAGGTCAAGCATCAACCGGCATCGAGTGGTTTCCCTCCACTGCTGCTACCTTCAACCTCCCCATGAGCCCCGGCGCTACTCCCCCACTTCCCAAGGCGACCATCGACCTGGAAATCAAGGATGCTCAACTGATCTTCGGTGCCGTTTGGCGGGACCTGGAACAGGAAATCGGTCGTGCCAGGCTGCGCTTTCCCAAGGAACTAATCCTCCTTGGCGGCGCGCCGGGTGCCGGCAAGGGGACCAACTCGGATTTCATCCGCAAGGTGCGCGGCATCGACGCGCCGCCCATCGTCGTTTCGCAGCTCCTCGACACGCCGGAAGCCCGCGCCGTCAAGGCTCGTGGCGGCATGGTCGGCGACCGCGAGGTCGTCGGCATCCTCCTGCGCAAACTCCTCGAACCCGAACAGCAAAACGGCGCGCTGCTCGACGGCTTCCCGCGCACCAAGGTGCAGGTCGAGTGCCTGAAGATGCTCTTCGACGAGATGATGGCCCTGCGCCGCGAGTTCTCCGGCACGCCGGAGGTGGTCCACTTCAAGCAGCCCATCTTCCACATCATGGTCCTCTTCGTGGACGAAGCCGAAAGCGTGGCCCGGCAGCTCAAGCGGGGAAAAGAAGTCCTCGCCCACAACGCCGAGGTTGCCCGCTCCGGCATGGGCGAACCCTGGGAGGAACGCAACACCGACTACAGCGAGGATCTGGCGCGCAACCGCTACCGCGTCTTCAAGGAGCAGACCTACGACGCGCTGGTTTCCCTCAAGCAGATTTTTCGTTACCACTTCATCAACGCGCAGGCCGCCATCCCCGAGGTGCAGGCCAACATCGTGCGCGAGCTGGAGTACCAGAGCAGCCTGGAACTGGACCCGCTCACCTTCGACCGGCTGCGCCGCCTACCCTTGGCGACCGACATCGTGCGCTACGCCCGCCAGGAACTCGTCCGTCGTTTGGACGGCTACGAGGTGGAGCACCCGGAAACATTCGGCCACGTCATCGAATTCATTGAAAACAAGGTCATGCCCATCGTGGTGCGCCACGCGATCTCGGGCCGCGCCGTCATCAACTCCGAGGACCGCCTCTTCGGCAATCCGGTGGCCCTGGCGATGCTCATCGACATCTTTTCCGAGCGCGGTTTCCACGCGACCGCCGACGTGACCCGCGTCGCCGTGCCGCTGCGTTTTGATCCACAAACCGGCGAGATCCGATGCGAACACAAGAAGGTCTTCCGCTTTAACGTGCGCTTCAAGAACGCCGAGATTCGCGGATAGACTCCTTGTAAAACATAAGCAATCCTACCCACATGAGCGCCCTGTCCAAACGCTATTTTACCCAGGAAGAGTACGCGATGCTGGAGGAGAAAGCTCCGTACAAGAGCCAGTACGTCGCCGGAGAAATCTCTGCCATGTCGGGTGTTCAACCCTGGCATGACTCCGTCGTGCAAAACTTGTCGGGGATGTTCTACGTGCGCTTTCGTGGTCGTCCCTGCCAGACCTTTTCTGCCGACGTGAAAATCCGCGTCAAGGCAGGTGATCTCTGGACCTATGCTGATCTGTCCGTGCTTTGCGGCACACCGAATTACGACACGAGCGCCAAACCTTTCAGCCTGCTTAATCCGCAGGTGATTTTTGAGGTCTTGTCTCCGTCCACGGAAGGGTTCGACCGGGGCGGCAAATTCCTGCGCTACCAGCAAATCGAAAGCCTGACCGACTACGTTCTGGTCGCTTCCGAGACCATGCAGGTGGAACACTATATCAAACAGGCAGACGGCGGCTGGTTCTATCGTGAATACCACGCGTCCACTGCCCTCCTGAAACTCGCCAGCGTCGAGGTCGAATTGCCACTAGCCGAAATCTACGAGCGCGTAACTTTCCCCGAACCGGGCACAAGCATCTGACAATCAAAAAACAATCTTCCATTCGCGGTTGATCAGCAACCATCCTATCAACTTATGCCTATTACCATATCTCTGGAAGAAATGACGGTGGAGGAAAAGCTTCAATTGATGGAAGCCATCTGGAACAATCTTTCGCTACACCCCGACGAACTTCCCTCACCCGCATGGCATGGTGAGGCACTGCGTGAGCGTGAGCGCCAAGTGGAGGCTGGAAAAACAGCGTTCATTGCGTGGGAACAAGCCCGCGAAAACCTCCGACGGCGGGCGGCGAATGACGAACCATGAAGCGTTCGATCATCATCCTCCCTGGTGCCGAGGATGATCTCGACGCTGGCCGGCGCTTCTACCAGTTACAAGGTAGAGGATTGGGTACCTATTTTTTGGATTCGCTCGCTTCCGATATCGAATCCTTGCTGCTCTACGGTGGAATCCACCGGACTATTTACGGTTTTTACCGCTGCCCGTCGAAACGCTTTCCTTACGTCATCTTTTACCGACTGAATGATGACTCGATCCAAGTGTATGCGGTGCTCGATTGCCGCCGCGATCCAGATACCATTCGCAAGCAATTACGAGGCCGCTGATCTGCTATTTCCTCGGTCCCAAAATCTGTGACAGAAGGGAAAAAGGGGGATGTTGACCTTTATGCCCACCCAAAATGGCAAACCGGGTGAATGTATCTTGGATGCTTTGCAGAAAGAGTATTACTCTTTGCTCTGGGTCACCTCAACCCTGTCGCCGACGTGCAATTGCCCCGCGCCCTGGGGGATCACATTTTGGCCGAAGATGACGCCGTGGCCTTCGCCGCCCGCCGGCCGGTAGAGCGCCAGGGTGCGCAACGGTTCTTTGCCCTGCGGCATCGCGGTCTCCTGGTCGATGGTTGTCATCACGCAACGCTCGCAGGTGCCGCCGGCGTGCAGGACCGCTCTTTCACCAATTTGAAAAATAGCCCAGTTGTCCTCGGCGTAGGGCGCGGGGCAGCCGCGGACGACCAGGTTGGGACGGAAACGATCCATCGGCAGCGGTTCTTCGAGCCGCTGGTTCAGATCGGCCAGCGATTCTTCGGACACGACGAGCAACGGAAAAGCGTCCGCAAACGCCACCGGCACCGGCGGTGCATTTTGGGCACGGAGGTGTTCCGGGACGCGCCGTTCGGGCAGGAGCCGGGTGTAGGCCGCCCCGCGGCGCACAAGCCGGCAAGGTTGCCCGAGCACACGCGTAAACCATCCGGCAGCAACGTCGCCCGCGTCCGCCGCTTGGACGGTGTCCCGCCAGATGGTCACCGGACGGTCGTTGCCGGGCTCGACGGAATAATCCCTAGGCACACGCAACTCCTCCATACCGGGAGCGCGCAGGATCAGGGCGTCGGGGGCCAACGCCGTTTCGATGAGCGCCATCCGTGGGACGGTACGCTGGGTCATGGCAACATTTGCGGCGTCCACCACCAGGAACTCGCGGTCATGCGTCAGGCCATCGGGTCCGAAAGCCGACTCCATCGGGTCCGAAAGCCGACTCCTCAAGCGCGATGCCACGGCAGGATTTGACGGGGTAGATGACGATGGAAGCCAATTGGATCATAGGACGATCCATCAACCTAGCACGACCGAATCGAGGCGCGCGTCGTGGACCGCCAAGGGCACACGATCACAAAGCTGGAACTCGAAGCCGACCCCGATTGTTGTGGTTCGCCCAGCCCGGCGCGTGGAAAGCAATCGGTCGTAATACCCACCACCGCGTCCGAGCCGTCCGCCGTGCAGATCAAAGGCCAACCCGGGCACAAGGATCAGATCCATGTTTTCCAACGAAGCTGGCACGACGGCATCGGGAGCTGGCTCGCGCAGATTCCAGGGTGGCACCGGGCGCAGCGTTGCGAGTGCTTCCACGCGTTGCAGAACCAGATTTTGACCCAGCACGCGCGGGTAAAAGCACTCCCGCCCGGCCGGGTGCCCGCCGTGCCACAGGAGGTCGATGTCCGGCTCGGAGGCCAAGGGAGCAAAGAGCGCGACGGCAGACGAGTCCCGCCAGGCCGGCAGAGCGGTCAGGCGCGCAAGCAAGCGCTCGCTGCGCGAATGGCGTTCGGCCGGTGCGAGTGAGGCGAGCCGCCGGCGCATGACGGCGCGCAAGGAACGCTTGTGCTCTTCCACGGCGAGATCGTGGTTGTCGTCGTCCATCTGGGCTATGGTGGGGCGTCCCACCTTTCTTTATGCCAAACCCCTCTTCCACCGAGGCCAGCAACACCCATCTGGTCGGCACGCGTCCCGGCAACGTCAAGAGTCTGCTCGGCTTCCGCAAGGGCGTCCACAAAATCCCGGCGATCCTGCCCGATGTCATGTACGAGCGGCAGTTCGCGTCCATCAGCGCGCCGGACATCGAAAAGCTCGGGCTGGAACTCTTCGAAAAGCTGCGCGCCGCCCGCGGCTACAAGCGCAAGGAAATCAACCTCAACGTCAGCTCGCCCGACGCCACGCTGACGACGACCGACTTCACGCTGGACCTCTCCTATTCACCCGACCCGGAAGACCCGGGCGATTACCGCCTGACCTACGACCTGCACTCCATCCGCGACATCACGATCTTCGCGGACGGCAGCCTAGACGCCGTGTTCACCGGCGTGTTCAACCGGGTGGCGTTGACATTCACCGAGCCGACCTCGGTGGAAGACCTCATCGACGAGCTGGAAGAGAAACCTGGCGCGTCGTCGGACCTGCGCTATCCGCCGGATTGCAGCGAGGTGGTGATGCAACTGCCCGGCCTCGTCGGACAGGTGCGGGTCACCGCCCGGGAGTTTGAGGTGGTGAGTCCGGCCGGGACCAGCCCGGCGGGATTGGTCAAATCTTTCGTGGCCGCGAGCGAGGTGCTGGCGACGAACCCGAGCCTGGAGAAACGCATCCCGCGCAGGCGCTGAAGTGGAGACCGGGAAAGCGCGTCGCGCGCCTTCCCGGTCTCCGTGATCAACCCGGAAAGCCCCGGTTAGAGGTCTTTCGCCTTCGCGTAGAGCTTGGAGGCGATCTCGAAGATCTCCTCCGGCGCATAGTTGGGCGCGAAGCTCGACGCGATGCCCGCGAGATGGGAGAGATCGCCGCCGGCCGGGGGCGCATCGACGAACTCCAGCTTGTCGCTGCCACCCAGGCCTTCGGTGTAGGCCGCCGGGGCGGTGCCGGTCCAGATCGTGCCGGCGTCGGTGTAGTCGCTGGGCGAGAATTTGTACAGCTTGAGGTGCGAACCTTGGTCCATGAACTTCTTGGCTTCCGGGAAGATGGCGTTGCCGATGTTGGGCACGGGCAGCATCTTGCTCATTTCCACGCCGGTGAGGGTTTCCAGCGCCTTGGCGTAGGCCAGCGCGTGGACGCCGCCACGCACGAAGAGGTAGCCGAGCATGGCGCGAGCCGCCGGGTTCTCGGTCATCTCGTACACGCGCAGTTTCTGGGTGCGGGCGCCGACTTCCAGGAAGAAGTTGTGCAGCAGGTCGAGGATCAGGTTGCCGGAGGAAAACACGTTGTCGCCGGTCCAACCCATGCCGCGTGAGTCCACGGGCAGAGCCGTCTGGCCCGCCGCGATGTAGTGGCCGCCGAAGGTGCCGCCGGGCAAGTCCTTCCAGGGAGATTTGGTCGGGTCTTCGGAGGCGTCGAAGTCCTTGCGCGAGCCGTTGAGCAGGGAGTTGATGGCGGCGGAGACGATCTCGATGTGGCCGCCTTCCTCGGCGGCGATGTTGGAGATCAGCGAGTAGTACGGCTTGATCTTGTCGCGACCACGCATGTTGAACGACTGGAAAGTGTAGTTCATCAGCGTGGACATCTCGCCGAAGCGACCGCCCAGGAGTTCCTGGACGTTGCGGGCGGCGAGCGGGTCCACCTCGGGTGAGGCGGGCAGTTCAACGGGGAGTTTGTCGATACGTAGAAACATAGGTTTTTTCGGTTGGTGGCAGTCCGGCAACCCTCCGGAGAAGGAACGCACGGTGCGGGTTTGCCGGACATCCCGAACATCGAAGCCCCCGCTTGGATAGGGAAAGACTTTGTCGCTATGCATGCGATAGTCGTTGCCTATGGAGGTCCACCAGCTTCGCTACTTCGTCGCGGTCGTGCAGGAAGGCGGCTTCTCGCGTGCCGCCGAGTCGGTGCGAGTGGCGCAGCCTTCGCTCAGCCAGCAAATCCAGAAGCTGGAGGCCGAGATCGGCCACTCCCTCTTTGACCGCTTTGCCCGGCGGGTGAGCCTGACCGAGGCGGGCCACAAGCTGCTGCCTTTCGCCCGCCGCATCCTCGGTTCGCTGCACGACGCGCAAAGTTGCCTGGACGAATGTCATGAAGCTCTGACCGGGATGGTGACCGTCGGAATCATCCCCACAGTGGCTCCTTACATCGTCCATTCTCTGCTCCGGGCGCTCTCCGCGGCTCATCCCGGCGTGGTGGTACAAATCCGGGAGGACACGACCGAATCGCTGGTGCGCGCCCTGGAGAACGGCGACCTCGACATGGCCATCGTTTCGACCTGCCGCACCACTCCGGGGACTCACCGGGAGCATTGGATCGAAGAACCTCTCCTGATGATGCTGCCCGAGACGCATCCCGCCGCGAAAAAGCGCTGGGCTTCTCTCGAAGCCTTGCGCAGTGAGACGTTCCTATCTTTGGACGAGAGCCACTGTCTTTCGCAACAGATCGAACGCTGGTGCAGGCAGCAGAAAATCCGGCGGCGAGTGGCTCTACCCGCCGTTCAGATCACGACGCTGGTGGCGATGGTGGCGGCAGGGCAAGGCATCTCGCTGCTGCCCGCCATGGCGATCCCACGCGAGAAGGATCAAGGCTGCGTGTTTCTGTCTTTACGCGCCTCGGCTCCGCAGCGCGAGATCAACGTGCTGCGCAATCCCGCCCGGTACCAGAGTCAGGCGGCGGCGGCAGTGAGCACACTGGCGCGCCGGGCCGTATCGGAGGCCGTCGAGGCAGGGCAGGCATTGCTGAAGTGAAGCGGGGAGTCCATATCCAGGCTGGTATCGTTCCCATCTTTGCCGACGGGAGTGGACCCCACCGGCTCAACGTCCTTCCAATCGCCACTTTTCGCGGCGCAACTCGTTTCGTTGATCGTCCAACTGCTTGAGGTAGGCATCGAGCTTCTGCTGATCGAGGCCATTGTAGCTGCCGTAGTAGTGCCACCAGCAACCGGAATTTTTCGGGTTGGTGCGAATACGTCGAATGTCTTCATCCAGAGCATCCATGCGGTCCTTCAATTCTTTGATACGCCGGTCCTTGGCTTGGTAGTCGATAGCGGGGCTACTACCAACCGTGCCTTCTACCGTGACTGAACCACTCGAGCAGGCAGACACATTTTGAGACGGATCGCGAACGGTGACGGTGCCCGCCGGTACAACGGCTTTACTAATCGGCGCGAGGAAGACCGGGCGACTACGAAGGAAAGCAATCAATTTGTCACCAGCGCCTAGTGTGCGCAGATAATTCATCCTCGCTGCATCGTTGGGTTCGATCAGTTGCTTTTGTTGAACAGCGGCGACAACCTCGGCATCGTTGAACCCGGCACGCAACATCAACGCCAGATCGTCGAGCGTGACAGGGTTAGTGGCCACCAGCCCGGATGCGTTGTACGAAGCTGCCGGTGCTTGTACACGATTGGAGTTTGTGGTCACATCCATGGGATTATACGGCTGTAGCACATTACAAACATCAGCGCGAGTCATCTCAAGGGACACCGCAGGCACTGCCGCTTTTCGAAACGAGGAGATCGACACACACAGCGCGGAACTGATCAGAGTAACAGTCATCAAGATTGCGCCTTGCCGTGCTAGGCGAGTGGCAATCGCAAAAAATGAGAGGAGGAATGCCACCAGGAGAAAACCATGCGCGAGCGGGAAAATCCAGGCATATGCCAAGCCCAGCACACAGAAGATCCAACCAGCAGCTACCGCGGAATACGCTGGCCGCTTCTCTGCCGACCAAGAATGTGGTTCCTTTCCAGCCAAGTCGACCCCGGGGTTTTTACGTCTGTAGCCCACCGAGACGACCGACTGTGTCCCGGGACGCTTGTGTAGCTGCTCCAGAGTTGAGCGTGTCTCCGGGGAAAGTATCCAGTGTTCGGTAGCCATCTGCTTTCCCACAGAAAGCAGATTTCTGGCCACATCGGTATCAAATGGCAGGAGTGTACCCTTTAACTTCGCTCCGGAGCACTTGTTTGGAAACAGCCATACAGAGCACCCTTCAACAGCAGTACCATTTGAGTTATCGGGCTGGCGCAGCCAGTTGAGTACGCCCCTATGATGTAGCTACGACCAGAGGCGTGCCGGTCTTGGAAGGATCGTAGTTCAAGTATGGCGAGAGCCAGCGTTCCACCTCGTCCAGCGGCATCCCCTTACGGTGTTGGTAATCATGCACCTGATCGCGGTCCAGTTTGCCGACGGCAAAGTATTTGCTATCCGGGTGCCCAAAATACAGGCCGCTCACGCTGCTGGCCGGGTGCATGGCGCAACTCTCCGTCAGGTAGATGCCGGTCGCGCTTTCCACGCCGAGCAAACGGAACAGCGTCGGCTTTTCCGTGTGGTCCGGGCAGGCCGGGTAACCCGGGGCCGGGCGGATGCCCCGGTACTTCTCGCGGATCAACTCCTCGTTGGACAGATTCTCTTCCCGCCCGAACCCCCATTCCACTCGTGCCTTGCGGTGCAGGAACTCGGCGAACGCTTCGGCCAGACGGTCGGACAACGCCTGCGTCATGATCTTGTTGTAATCGTCATGTTCGCTCGCGAACTGCGCCACCAGTTCGTCCGTGCCGTGGCCGGCCGTGACCGCGAAACCACCGAGATAATCGGCGCGCCCGCTGTCCTTCGGCGCGACGTAATCCGCCAGCGAATGGTTGGCCTGTCCGGGCGTCTTTTCGGCTTGCTGGCGCAGCATGTGGAAAGTCGTCAGCACCTCGGTACGGCTCTCGTCCGCGTAGATTTCAATGTCGTCGCCCACGCTGTTCGCGGGGTAGAAACCGTACACCGCGCGAGCCCGCAGCAGCTTGCCGTTGACGATGTCTTGCAACAACTTTTGCGCATCCTCGAACAACTCGCGCGCCTGCTTACCCACGTAGGGATCATCGAAAATCCCGGGGTAGCGCCCGCGCAGTTCCCAGGTGTGGAAAAACGGCGACCAGTCAATTAGCGGCACCAGTTCGTCCAGCGGCTGACTTTCGATGATCCGCCGGCCCAGGAAACTCGGCGTGTCGATCCTGGTGGCAGCCCAGTCGATCTTGGTGCGCCGCTTGCGGGCGTCCGCGATGGTGAGCATCTTTTTCGCGGCGTTGCGCCCCTCATACTCGGTGCGCAGTTTCTCGTAATCGTCGCGCGTCTTCTGCACGAAGGCCGCTTTCTGGTCCGGGTTGAGTAACGCGCTGACCACTCCAACCGAGCGGGAGGCGTCCAGGACGTGGATCACTGGGTGAGAGTAATGCTGCGCGATCTTGACGGCCGTGTGGGCGCGGCTGGTCGTCGCGCCGCCGATGAGCAGCGGCGTCGTCATGCCCAGACGCTCCATCTCCCGGGCGTTGTGGACCATCTCATCGAGCGAAGGAGTGATCAGGCCGCTCAAGCCAATGACATCAACGCCATGCTTCCTGGCTTCCTCCAGAATTTTGTCGCACGAGCACATGACACCCAGGTCGATAACCTCGAAATTGTTGCACGCCAGCACGACGCCGACGATGTTCTTGCCGATGTCATGGACATCGCCCTTGACTGTGGCCATCAGCACCTTGCCCTGAGCTCGCTGTTCCGCCAGCGGCCGGCTCAGCTTCTCGGCTTCCATGTGCGGCATCAGGTAGGCGACCGCCTTTTTCATCACGCGCGCGCTCTTGACCACCTGCGGCAGGAACATCTTCCCCGCCCCGAACAAGTCGCCGACCACGCTCATGCCGGCCATCAGCGGACCTTCGATCACTTCCAGGGGCCGTGCGAATTTCTGCCGGGCTTCCTCCGTGTCGCCGTCGATGAAGTCGGTGATGCCCTTGATCATCGCGTGGGAAAGGCGCTCTTCCACGGTGCCGCCGCGCCATTGGTCGTCGTCCTTCTTGACCTTCGCGCCGGCCTTGACGGTTTCGGCGAAATCGACCAGCCGTTCGGTGGCGTCGGGCCGGCGGTTGAGCAGCACATCCTCGACGCGTTCGAGGAGATCCTTGGGAATCTCCTCGTAAACCCCGAGCTGGCTCGCGTTGACGATGCCCATCGTCATCCCGGCCCGTATGGCGTGATACAAAAATGCCGAGTGGATGGCCTCGCGCACCGGGTTGTTGCCGCGAAAGGCGAACGAGATGTTCGACACGCCGCCGCTGACGTGCGCGCCGGGCAGGTTCTGGCGGATCCAGCGCGTCGCCTCGATGAAATCGACCGCGTAGTTGTTGTGTTCCTCCAGTCCGGTGCCGACGGTCAGGATGTTGGGATCAAAAATGATGTCCTCCGCCGGGAAGCCGACTTCCTCGGTGAGGATGCGGTAAGCGCGGGTGCAGATCTCCACGCGGCGCGCGTAGTCGGCGGCCTGTCCCTGTTCGTCGAAGGCCATGACAACCGCCGCCGCGCCGTAGCGGCGGATCAGCCGCGCGGAGTGCTTGAATTTCTCCTCGCCTTCCTTGAGCGAGATGGAGTTGACGATGC
>CAXTOP010000001.1:0-241288 GCA_964245965.1 uncultured Chthoniobacterales bacterium | reverse complement strand
GCGGCTTTTTCAAACACTGCGGCTATGCCAGCCACTCAAATGAGTAGCGCTCTAGTACCCCGTAATCGAGGTTTCCATGTGGATGTCAGAGCAGCGAAACCGGCTTGCAGGCATACTGCTTTTCTTCGATTACGGGGTACTTAGTTCCTGATCTAAAACCACCGCAGGCTGAACCCGTAATCGCGCTCCCTGCCGGAAGGAACGAAAGTCTGGATGAAGGAAGCCAAGAGATGTTGACCATTTTGCTCGCCCACCCCCTTCGGGAATGACAAACATCCAGGTTTACTGCATGCCGATGATCTCACCGTGCGCGTCCACGTCGATGGAAAGCGCGCGGGAGAGTTTGGGTAGCCCGGGCATGAGCATCATGGCCCCGGAGATGACGACCAGGAAGCCGGCGCCGGCAGAGAGCGAGACGTCGCTGATGTGCAGTGTCCAGCCGGTGGGGGCGCCGAGGCGTTTGGGGTCATCCGTGAGCGAGTACTGGGTTTTTGCGATGCAGATGGGCAGATGGCCGAAGCCCCAGCGGGTGAAGCGGGCGAGGTTTGCCTGAGCCTGTTCGCTCACCGCGATCTCCGTCGCGCCGTAGATTTGCCGCGCCACTTTGGCGATCTTCTCTTCGGCGGAGTCGGTTGGCGCGTAGGTGGTGGTCAGCTCGGGAGCGGGGTTCCCTTCGATGACTTCGACGACTTGGCGGGCGAGGGCCTCGGCTCCTTTGCCTCCCTTGGCGTAGGCCTCGGAGAGTGCGAAGGCTGCGCCGCGGGCTTCGCAAAAGGTCCGCAGGGTGTCGAGTTCGGCTTCGGTGTCTTGGGGGAAGCGGTTGAGGGCGACGACGACGGGCAGACCAAAACCGCGGACGATGGCGATGTGCCGTTCGAGGTTGGCAAAGCCGCGCGCGAGGTCGCCTTCGCCCTGCTGCTTGACACTCTGGACGGTGGTGACGAGGACCGCCGCGGCAGGCTGGATGCCGGAGAGCGGGCTGACCAGGTCCATGTACTTTTCGAAGCCGAGGTCGGAAGCGAAGCCAGTTTCGTTGACGACGTAGTCGGCCAGGCGGAGCCCCATCTGCTGCGACACGACGGAACTGGTGCCGTGCGCGATGTTGGCGAAGGGGCCGCAGTGTATCATGGCCGGGGTGCCTTCGGTGGTCTGGACGAGGTTGGGCAACAGGGCTTCGGAAAGCAGGGCCATCATGGGGCCGGTGGCGCCGAGATCGGCGGCGTGGACCGGATGGCCCTGGCGGTTCTGGCCGATGACGATGCGGGCCAGGCGCGCGCGGAGATCTTCGCGGCCGGAAGCGAGCGCGAGGATGGCCATGACCTCGGAAGCGGCGGTGATGAGAAAGCCGCTGGGTCGGTTGCCGCCCTCGCGCCGCCCTTGGTCCGGTTTGTCCGGTGCGGCGACGGCGACGGTGATGCGGCGCAAGGCGCGGTCGTTGATGTCGAGCGTGCGGGGCCAGGTGATGCCGGCGGGGTCGAGGTCGAGGTCGTTGCCGTGGAAGAGGTGCGAGTCAATGAGCGCAGCGAGCAGGTTATGCGCGGAGGTGATGGCATGGAAGTCGCCGTGGAAGTGCAGGTTGATCTTTTCCGCGGGCTCGACCTGCGATTGGCCGCCGCCGGCGGCACCTCCCTTCATGCCGAAGACAGGGCCCAGCGAGGGCTCGCGCGAGGAAAGGATGGCGCGCTTGCCGATGCGCTCGAGTCCCTGGACGAGGCCGATGGAGGTGACGGTCTTGCCTTCGCCGGAGACGGTGGGGGTAGTGGCGGTGACCAGGACGAGCTTGCCTCGGGCGTTGAAGCGGGGATCGTCGAGGAGTGACAGGTTGAGCTTGGCGCTGACGGGGCTTCGTTTTTCGTAGAGGGGTGGGGCGGAATCCTGTGCGGATGCGGTGGGGAGGCCGAGCTTGGCGGCGACAACTTCGATGGGGAGGAGGTTCTTTTTCACGCAGAGGGTCCTTCGTCTTTCGGGCAAACGTACGCCGACTTGGAGGATAGCTTACAGCCGTTTTCAAGATGATGGAGCCTGGCTGGTCGTGCTGGCCAGGCTTTGGACGGGCACGCGCCGTCGTGCCCCGCTTTTTCCAGGCAGAGGCAGAGGAGTCAGGGGCACGACGGCGCGTGCCCGTCCAAGGACTCCATCCTTTTGGAAACCGCTGTACAAACCGAGTAACACCCTGATCAACCCAAAATTTTTATAGTAGATCGTAGCTGAAATCCAGCGTCTGCGTTACACGTACCCGTCATGAAAGTAGCCCAAATAAGCCACCGCGCTGCTGAAAGACGTGCAGTCCAACTTGAGTGCCGCCGCGAAGATTTTCAGCCGGGAGGGCAGGAGATCGCTGTTCATCACGAGAACTGGTTTTCTCGTCAGTTCCTGTTAGAAGTCATGTGGGGAACAAAACCGAATCCGACCGAACCACATGGCTGTATCTGTAAAATTGGCTTTCCGAGCCACGCAGGCAGAAGATAAGCGCGCTGAAATCCAACGGGTTTTACGCCGGGGGTTGAGGCTGGGCCTCCTCGCGGTCTTATGGTTGACGCTGCTTCCGACCGAAGCGGGGGCGGGTCCTCCCTTCCTGACGGACGACCCTCAGACCGTGGACTACCAGCATTGGGAATTTTACCTCGCCTCCACGGACTTCAAGACCACCGATGGCTGGGTGGGCGACGGGCCGCACGTTGAAGTCAACTACGGGGTGGTGCCCAACGTCCAGCTTCACGTCATCGCTCCGGTGGCCTACAGCTCGCCGTCCACCGGACGCGGACACTACGGTTACGGCGACACTGAGTTGGGAGTAAAGTTCCGCTTCATCCAGGAGACCAGGAGCATCCCGATGATCGGCATTTTCCCGTTGCTGGAGGTTCCTACCGGCAGTACCAAGGACGGTCTCGGCACGGGCCGCGTGCATGCGCTCCTGCCGGTGTGGCTGCAAAAGACCTGGGGACCGTGGACCGCGTACGGAGGTGGCGGCTACGGGATCAATCCCGGTGTAGGGTTACAAAACTACGGCTTCGTCGGCGCAGTCCTGCAAAACCAGGTGGCAAAGCCCGTGCTCATCGGGGTCGAGGTTTATCACCAAACGGCGTCGGCGGTTGGCGGACGGGACGACACGGCCTTCAACGTCGGCACGGTCATTGATCTCAGTGAACAGCATCACCTGCTTTTTTCCGCCGGGCGGTCCCTCGATGGTCCGACCAATTTCCAGTGCTACTTCGCCTACCAATGGACCTTCGATAACAATCTGTTTCACTTTGGGAAAGGCGCACCCAAATAGGAGAGCTACGCCGAGCCGATCAAGATGCCGACGAGGAAGACGAGCACGCCGCCCACGACCACCTGGAAGGTGGCGGACAAAAGGAGCGTGTCCATGGAGCGGTGACGGATCAGGCGATCACCGCCAACAAAAGTGGTGACCGCCTTTTTGGCGCGTCGCCTGGCCGGATTTGGTTGGCAAATGGCGAAGATTCATGTCTCGCGCGCGGTACACCGGCTGCCGTCGCCTGGAGGACGCGCGCTGGCGGCTAACTTCTTTCCCGCCAGATCATCACGCCTGCTGGCGGCAGTTCCCGGTCACCGCCGACGAGGACCTCGGCGCCGTCCGGCGGTGAAAAGGCGACCGGATGCGCGTTGTAGTTAAAGCAGCAACGCAGCGCGCCACAACTCCGCAGGCGCACTCCGGCGGGTAGTTCTTGGACCGGCAGGCCTTGTTCCAGAGCCAGTGATTTGACCAGGTCACGGAGCCAGTGTTCATCGGGCAGACCGGTCAGGTAAAGGAAGCGGCCATGGCGATACAACGCGCCATGGTTGTCCCCGAAGTGTGCCAGCGGCGTCAACTCACTGGCGGTTTGCTCTATCCAGGTGTGGGCGGAATAGGCTGCTCCGTTCCAGTTCACCGCCACGGGCGCATCGTCGGGCAGGGAATCGACGCGCAGCACCTGCAAGGGCAGGAGTTCCTGCATCACTCCGGGAGGCAGATTGCCCGGGATGTGGAAATTTTCCGTCTTGGAACCCAGCCGCGGGCCAAAAAGCACCAACCCTGGGCAACGACTCACCTGGTCAACGAGTTCCGGGGAGACAATGGGCAGCGATGGGACGACCACCAGACGGTAGCCGCTGAGATCGCCGCCGGGCCGCACGACGTCCACGTTCAGCCCGAGTTCGCGCAACGTCCGATAACAGCGCAGCACCTCTGGCAGATAGGAGAAGTGGTCGGATTGCGGCTGGATCGAGGTGACCCAAACCGCCTCGTAGTCGTACACCAGCGCCGCGTCCGCGGGCCGCGGCGTAGTGTCGTCGAAGTGCGGCAGTTCCCCGCCGACCTGTTCGATCTCCGCGCAGGCCACGTCGCGCTGTCCATTCGGCAGATGCAACCCGGCGTGGTATTGCTCCTGGGCGTAAGGCACCTGCCTCCAGCGGAAATAGCTCACGACTTCCGCGCCGTGGGCAAACGCTTCCAGCGTCCAGAGCCGCACCATGCCCGGCTGCGGGATCGGGTTGTAATCCGCCCAGTTCACCGGCCCCGGCTGCTGTTCCATGATCCACCAGCGGCCCCGCCCGCAGGTCCGGTAGAGATCGTGGTGGAACGCCACGAGGTCCGGGTCGCCCGCGCGCATGAACTGCCGGCGGTGCTCCTTGGAGAACTGCTCACCGCTGGCCAGGAAGCCGAGCGGGTACGAGTCCCAGCTGGCGAAGTCCAGGTCGCCCGCAACTTTAAAATGATCAAAGTCCGTGAAACCGCCCATGAAATTATGCGTAATGGGCCGCCCGGGCGAACGCGCCCGCAAAATCTCGATTTGCAGCGCCTGAAATTCCCGCACCATGTCCGAACTGAACCGGTGAAAATCCAGCAGGTGGGATGGATCCGGGTCGGTCGGGGTCCGCACCGGCAGTTCGACGGCGTCGAAGTCCCGGTATTCCATGCTCCAGAATACGTTGCCCCAGGCTTTGTTCAGCGTGGCGATGTCGCCGTAGCGCGCCCGCAGCCAGCTTCGGAAACGGTCCCGGGCCGCCGCGGAGTAGGAAAAAACGGTGTCATGACAGCCAAATTCATTGTCGATCTGCCAGCAACCCACCGCCGGATGTGCGCCGACCGCTTCGGCCAGGTGCTTGACGATGTGCTGGCACTCCGTGCGGTAGCCTGCGTGCGAGAAACAATAGTGCCGCCGTGAGCCGAACGCCCGCGGCACGCCCTGCTTGTCCAGCGCGAGCATGTCCGGCATGGAATCCACCAGCCACTTGGGCGGACAGGCCGTCGGGGTGCCCATCACCACCGAAAGGCTGGCCGCGTGGGCGAGATCAAGGAAGCGTTGCAGCCAGGCGAAGTCGAACGCCCCCGGCGCGGGCTCGAGCCGGCTCCACGCAAACTCCGCCACCCGGACATGCCGGATGCCCAGCCGAAACATTTCGGCCAGGTCGGGCTGCCAGCGGCTTTCGTCCCACTGCTCAGGGTAGTAGCAAACGCCGAGTGAACGTTTCGTCGGATGATAATCGGTCATAGAAGTAAGAGGTCAGCAAGTGGTGGCTACTCAGAGTTTCAGCAGACGCACGCCGTAGGGCGGTAGTTCCACCGCGCCCGAGACTTCCTGTTCCGCCAGGAGGTCGTGCCTGGCCCGTTGGAGGGTTACCGGCTGCGGCTGCGCGGTGAAGTTCAGCAGGAAGCAGTGGCGCCCCGCGTCCCCGTCCCGGACGATCGCTTGCACCGCCGCCGGGACTTCCGCCCAACCGGTCAGCGGGTCCTGGATGTCCAGGACGTCCAACAAGGCGGCGACGTTTTCCGACGTGAAGAAGCAACCCATGGACACCACCCGGCCTTGGCCGACCCGGAACGAGGTCACGGCGGGTTGACCGGCGTAGAAATCGTCCCCGTAGGAAGCCAGCACCTCTACCCCGTCGGCGACCGGCGCAAACGCCTCGTTGAACACCGGTGCGGAGAGCACGGCGGATGCACCCTGAAAATGCAGGGAGGACTCCGTGTCCTCCGGGACGTACGTGAACTCCGCCACACGCACGCCGGACAGTTCTTCAAAGAACGCCCGCCCCGCCGCGTCGTAGCACCAGTGTTGCCGGTCGCGGTAGCCACTCCAGGGACCGAACACCAGCGTGCCGCCCGCCTCGACGTAGGTCCGCAGCGATGGCAGGTCCTCAGGAGCCAGCACATGGGCGTGCGGGAAGAAGACAACCCGGTAAGCGGCGAGCGCGTCTTGGCCCTTGAGACCGGAGAGGGAACGCACGTCCGCGTTGAGGTGCCGTTCGGATAACGCCTGGAAGACGCTCCGCTCGCTTTCTTCGCGGTGCTGGCCCGTGGCGGTCTCGATCAACGCGTGGGACTCGTTGTCGTAGTTGTAGAGGATCGCCGCGTCCGACTTGCAACGGGTTCCCAGCAACGCGTTGACGGTTCGTCGGATTTCGTCGCCGAGCTGTTTGGCCTCTTCCAGCCGGCGCGTGTTCCGCTCGTCGTGGTAGATGAGCCCGTTCCAATGCGCCTCCGGCCCGTAAGGCAGGGAACGCCAGCGGAAGTAAAGCAAGCCGTCCGCGCCGTTGGCGATGGAGTTCCAGCACCACAGGCGCATCTGGCCGGGCTTGGGCGCGGGGTGCAGGTAGTCGTCGTTGCCGTTGAGCAAACCGCCGATCTGTCCGCTGGGCCCCGATTGCTGTTCAAGCACCATGAACTTCGGGGACACCCCGCGCATCCTTGCCAGCAGCCGGGTTTCGCTGCGGTCTTTGAAGTGCGGCGGCAGGGTCGCATCGCACACCTTGAACTCGGGGTAGGAATCGTAGGAGACGAAATCGACGGCTTCGTCCACGAATCGTTGCAGGTCCACGTTCGTCATGCTCTGGAACGCATTGTGGGTGACGAACTGGTGCGGCGCGACCTCCTTGAGGATCCGGTACTGCATCACCGCGAACCGGATCGTGGCGTCGGAGGTGAAGCGGTAAAAGTCCAGCAGCAGCCCCGGGTTTTGGTAGGTGACAGTCGGCCGGGGCAGCCAGATTTCCTCCCACGCGTGGTAGGTCTGCGACCAGAACGCCGTGCCCCAAGCATGGTTGAGCTTCTCCAGGGTGCCGTGCCGCTCCCGGCACCAAACGCGGAAAGCCTCGTGGTCGCTGGCGGCGAAGCTTACATCCAGGTGGCAGTTTAGTTCGTTGTCCGTCTGCCAGCCGATCACCGCCGGATGTTCCCGGTAGTGCTCGGCCAAAGCGCGGGTCACGGCGCGGGATTTCCCCTGGTAGAGGGGCGAGGTGTAGTTGTAGTGGCGGCGCGAGCCGTGACGCAGGAGCGCGCCGTCGTAGCTGACGCGCAGCACCTCCGGGTACTTCTCCGTGAGCCAAGCGGGCGGCACGTAGGTCGGCGTGCCCATGATGGCCTTGATCCCATGCTTCTCACAGAGCGCCAGCGCGCGGTCGAACAGGTCGAAATCGTAGCGGCCTTCCTCGGGTTCCCAGACGCTCCAGGCCCCTTCGCCCATCCGCACGACGTTCATGCCGGTCTGGGCGATGCGCGCGAGGTCGGCGTCCCAATGCGCCTCCGGCCATTGCTCCGGGTAATAGACCACACCGTACAGGAAAGTGTCGTGAGAATAGGATTTGTTCATCGGAGATCGAGGGGCCGTGTACGAAGGCAAGGGAAACGAGCGCCGGAACGTGCCGCATTGGGTGCGTCCGTGTCGGAGGGTGACTGATGGGCGGACCTAGCCTTTGGTTGCTCCCGCCGTCAAGCCACCACGCCAGTACTTGCCGAGGATAATGAAGGCAGCCAACAACGGCAGCACACTGAACAAGGAGCCAAGAGCAATCACGTTGAAAAGAGGATCGCCGCTGCCCATGGAGGAACTGGTGCTATTCCACACGTTGAGACCCAAGGTCAGCGGGTAGAGCTTGTCGTCACCCAGCACGATGAGCGGCAGGAAAAAGTTGTTCCAGGCACCGACGAAGCACAGCAGGGCCACGGTGACCAGGCCAGACTGCATCAGCGGCAAACCAATCCGCCAGAAAATCTGCCATTCGTTCGCGCCTTCCAGACGAGAGGATTCGATCAGCTCCTCCGGAAAGCCCGAATCCCAAAAGGTCTTCATCAGGTAGAGGCCATAGGGATTGACGAGGCTGGGCAGGATGACCCCCCAGCGGGTGTTGGTCAGCCCCGCCTGGTTGAGCATCAGGAACAAAGGCAGCACCAGCGCCGTCGCGGGTACCATGACCGTCCCCAGGATGAAGTTGAAAAGGAATCTCCTTCCCGGGAAATTGTACTTGGAAAAGGCGTAGCTGCCCAGCGTGCAAATCGCTGTGCTGCCGATCGTGATCGTTCCCGCGTACAGCAGCGAGTTCCAAAACCACCGCACGAAGATGCCGTTGTTGTAGGTGAACAAGCGCGAGAGGTTAGCCAGGAGCTGGGTCGGCGCGGCAAACCACAGGCCGAAGGTCGAGAAAATTTGCGCGTTGCTTTTGGTCATCGCCGTCAGGATCCAGACGGCGGGCAGTAGGCAATAGACCAGGAAAGCACCGAGCACGACGTTGCGAAGCAGCCAACTGCCACGCTGTTCCTCGTGAGGGTCCGCCTCCTGGGCCGCTGGCACGACCGGGAGCGGTATATTGCCGGGCGGCCCGGCGGGTGCGGCCACGTCGCTGGAAACGGCGGGCTGAGACGGTTGCATGAGCGCCATAACACGCGAAAGTATCAGCAGAAGACGGTGAGCTACCGACCGTCCAGGCGGCGGAGCAGAGGAGCGCTGAGAATAAAGATGAGCAACGCCAGCAGAACCGCCAACGCGCCGGAGTACGAGTAGTTGCCGTCCCGGGCCGCCGTCAGGTAGAGGTAAAGGTTGGGGGTGATGTTGTCCGCCACGTAGCCCAAGGGCCGTAGCACAAACGCTTCCGTAAAGAGCTGTGAAGTGCCGATCACCGAGAAAACGAACAACAACCGCAGGGTGGGCAGGAGCAAAGGCAACTTGATTGAGCGGATGATGTCCCAGCGCGATGCTCCGTCCATACTGGCCGCCTCGTAGAGCTCGGGCGAAATATTTTGCAGCGCCGCGAACAGCGCGATCATGTTATAGCCCGTCCAGGTCCAGGTCACGATGTTGGCGATGGAAAGCAGCACGACGCGTGGCGAAAGAAAGTCGATGGGGCCATGGTGAAAGACCGCCAACGTCTGGTTAATGGGCGAGAGATTGGGTGAATAAAAATATCCCCAGACCAGTGCCGCCAGCGCCGTGGGGATACCATAGGGCATGAAGAACACGGTGCGGCACACCTTGGCAAACCGGCCCCGGGATTGGTCGAGCAGGAGCGCCAACGTGATGGCCAGACCGAGCATCACCGGCACCTGCACCACCCCAAAGGTGAGCATGTTCTTCAAGCCGACAAGGAAATCCGTGTCGTGCAGCGCACGCGCGTAATTCGCCGCCCCGCCGAACACTTCCCGGGCCTGGCCGAGGCCGGTCCGCTTGCGAATAAACAGACTCAGGTAGATGGCGTAACCTACCGGAGCCAGGTAGAACGCCGTGAACACCGCCAGGAAGGGGGTCAGAAACAACCAGGCTGCCCGGCGGTTATCATTCATGCAGCGCGCGTTCGGAAGAGGTGCGGAGAACGGAGGCTAAGTTGGGCGCGGTGTTACTTACCCTTGACCTCGTAGCCATCTTCCTTGGCATTCTTGAGCGACTCGCTCTGCCACGCGTCGAGGGTCTGCTTGGGAGTGGCTTGGCCGCCGAGCATCGCGCTGATTTGCTTGTTGTAGTTGTCGTTGACGAAGGCGAACCACGGCGACCACGCGAACTTGACGTTCACCGACTCCGAGGCTTTCGCATAGGCTTCGGCCACATTCTGCCCCCCGCAGAACTTGGAAGGGTTCTTCTCGGGCTGGAAGAGGTCCGGGGAAGCGAGTCCAGCCTGCGCGGCCGGAAAGATGCCGTAGTTGTTCCAGTTCCCCACGATGGGGGCCTTGGTGAGGTTGAGCCAGATGGCAAATAGCGCTGCGGCTTTCGGGTGTTTGGTTTGTTTGAGCACCGCGTTGCAACTGCCGCCCCAATTGCCGCTACGGAAAGCCTGGTCCTTGGTCCATTGGGGCAGAGCGGCGATCTGCCACTCGCCTGAACTCTGGTCCTTGGTCGAAGAAGCCACTACGCCCGGCCCCCAAGCCGCCTCGATGGAACAAGCGATCTGTCCGGAACCGATGGCGTTGAAGAACTCGGAGGTGAATCCCGGGATTGCCGTGACGTACTTCTTCTTGATCAACCCATCCCAGTAAGCGAGCACCTTTTCGGATTCCGGTCCGTTGATTGACTGCACCCACGAGTCGCCTTGGGTCTTGAACATTTCCGCGCCGTTGGCCCACGCCAGCCCGATGAACCAGGGTGCCGAGGTCGGATAGAAGTTGGCCATCTTGACCTTGCCGCCACTCGCCTGAGTCAGCTTCTCCGCCTGCTGGGAAAACTCGTCCCAGGTGGTCGGCACCGTCAGGCCGTACTGATCGAAAATTTTCTTGTTGTACATCAGCGCCAACGGACCGCTATCCTGCGGGATGCCGTAAACCGCTTTGCTGTCGGGCGACACTTGGCCCCACGTCCAAGGTACGAAG
This sequence comes from uncultured Chthoniobacterales bacterium, assembly GCA_964245965.1. GTDB lineage: Bacteria > Verrucomicrobiota > Verrucomicrobiia > Chthoniobacterales > SZAS-18 > CAWCJJ01. Next base: position 230,715 of record CAXTOP010000001.1, on the reverse strand, counting down.
TAGGATTTCACGTCGTTCGCACCGTATTTCGACAGATCGACCAACCCGTCAGTGGAAATGAACGAGGGCAGGAAGTCATACTCGATCTGCGCCACATCGCAGCCGCCCGAGCCCGCCTTGATGGCGGTCTGCATCTTCGCGTACTGTGCGCCGCCGCTGCCGAAGCTGTTCACGTGGACCTTGATGTTTGGATAGGCCTGTTGGAACTCCGCCGCCGTCTTGTCCAGGCCGCCTACCCAGGACCAGACCTCCAAGGTGATCGGGCCGCTTTCGGGCGCGAATTTACCGTAGTCGGGATGTTTGAAGCCAGCGTCTTCGGCGGCGGTTGCCGCCAACGGCAGTGCGGCGAGGGCGCTACCCAATAACAGGGCCGTATGCGCCGAGTACATAAATGGGTTGCATGCGATGAGCCGGGACACAAAGCGAGAAGGGATCATAGAGGGGACGTACGAACGGTTAGGGGACGCTCAAACGGGAGGGGGATTGTGCCGGCTAACAACCTGCACGGTTGCCATCAGAATCCAAAAAGTGGGAGGCAGCAAGTTTTTTTTGTGAACGCTCACATTTTTCCACGGTGGACACCCTCGCTGCCCGGCAAACCCTGCGTTACAGAGAGAAATGGCAACAAAACACCGGCCCCTTCCGCAAGTGCGTGTGGCTACTCTGGAGGATGTGGCCAGGATTTGCGGTGTGTCGTACCAGACCGTCTCGCGAGTCGTCAACAAAAGTCCGGCCGTCGCCGACCAGACACGCTCCAAGGTGCTGCGCGCCATCTCCGAACTGGGTTACCGGCCGAACCTCACCGCCCGCCGCCTGGCCACCCGCCGCGCGGGCGTCATCGGCATGGTGGGCAGCAACATCACTTACTACGGCCCGGCGCAGGTCATGGTCAGCATCGAGGAAACCGCCAAGCGCGAGGGATACAACCTCATGTTTGCCCGGGTGCAGCGCCCGGGCCGGACCGAGTTGACCCAGGCCATCGCCGCTTTGTGCGCGCATCAAGTGGACGGGCTGGTGCTGGGCGTCCACGTGGGCGGCAGGGTGGACCTCGTCCGCAAGCTCTGCCGTCAGACTCCTTTCGTGACGGTTGACGCCATCATCGCGCCCGACGTGCCCACGGTCATCGTGGACCAGCAGCACGGCGTGCGGCTGGCCGTGCGGCACCTGCTGGAACTCGGCCACCGTCGGGTCGCCTTCATCAGTGGTCCGGCCGGCTGGCCGCCTTCGACCGTGCGGCAGGCGGCCTGGGCGCAGACCCTGTGCGACGCGGGGCTGGAGCCGGGGCCGTGCGTGGAAGGCGACTGGAGCGCCGAGAGCGGCTACCGTGCCGCCGGGCAACTGTTGGCCCTGCCGCGGGAGCGGTTTACGGCGGTGATGGCCGCGAACGATCAGATGGCGCTGGGGACGTTGCGGGCGTTTCACGATCGGCGGGTGCGCACACCCGAAGATGTCTCGGTGGTGGGCTACGACAACCTGCCCGAGGCACGCTTCTTCAGTCCGTCGCTGACCACCGTGCGCCACGACTTCGCCGGGCAGGCTGAGCGTTGTATTCAGGTGTTGTTACGTATGATCAACGGCCAGCCGATTGATCTGCCACTCGCTTCCCTGCTTCCGGACCTCGCCGTACGCGAAAGTTCCGCACCGGTGCGCGCCCGGTAACGCGCCGTCGTCAGGAGCGAGCGCATAGGCCGTGATGAGATTCCACTATCCATTAGCTATTCAGCAGAAAGGTCCGCACGAGATGCCTTGTGGCATTACGCCCGAAGACATCTTCCATTACGCCTACACCATCTTCCATAGCCTCGGCTATCGTAGCCGCTACGCGGAGTTCCTGAAGATTGACTTCCCGCGATTGCCACTGACCGCTAGCCTAGAACTTTTCCCCGCGCTGGCCCGACTCGGTAGCGAACTTACCGCTTTCCACCTCCTCAAATTCCCCGCGCTCGACTTGCCTCGTTCCGAACCGATTGGCAGCCGACCACCCCTCGCCAAAAAAGTCTCATGGTTACTGGACACGGTTTAGCTCAATAAAGCCCGTACCACCGGCTTCCGCCCCGTGCCCGAAGCCGTCTGGAACTTCCACGTCGGCGGTTACCAAGTCTGCGCTCCGCCGGGAGGGGGGGGACGGATGGCCGCAAGGACGGACGCACCAGCGGTGTGATCGCTTGCTAGCCTCCCCGCTGCGTTTCGGATTCCAGCAGGCAACATCGATAGGGGTCCATTCCGGTTGTTAACAGCAAAGACGGACGATCGTGGTCAATCACCAGAACTGACCCCCTTTGGCTGCTGACCCCCTTTGGCTGCACAGGACTGGAAACTGTCCGCCGGACGTGCTAAAGAGTCCTGTGGAGTTCAGCGAGCTTGGTGAAACTTAGGGCCATTCAGAGACACCAATCTTCATAAGTCGCCGACGACAAGCAGTCCCCGTAGTTCAACGGATAGAATAGAGGTTTCCTAAACCTTTGATGTGGGTTCGATTCCCGCCGGGGACATACTTGTTCGCTTCTCCATTCACCAGCCTAAAGTAATTGGGTTTATTTCTTCTGAGGAAGCAATGCTTCTTTCATCGCTTCCATTGGTGCGGGCTGGCTGAACCAGTACTCCAGCGCCAGGGCTCCCTGGTGCAGCAGCAGGGCTAACCCATCGGTGGAGCGGGCACCTACTTCCTGGGCGGCAGCCACCAAGGGCGTCGGCGTACCCGAACGCCGGTACACCGTGTCGAACACAAACAAGTCCAAGGGCAGGGATCCGGCCGGCAAAGGGGAGACATCTTCGTCTCTTAAACCCAGAGAAGTGGCATTGACCACCAAGTCAATCTCTTCCAGCAGTTCACGCGTCGAGGCCAGCTTCCAGGCGATCACCTTTAGCTGCACGTCGCCATAGGGTGCGACTTTCTCCGCGAAGCGAGCCTGCAAATCCTGTGCGAGGAGATGCGCCTTTTCGTCGGTCCGATTCGCCAGCAGCAACCGCTTGCATCCTTCCAAAATGCACTGTGCCGCCAAGGCCCGGCCCGCGCCCCCGGCGGCACCCAGGATCAGGATGCGTTTGCCGCTCAACGGCAAACTGAAAACCTCCTTCACCGCCTGGACAAAACCGGGTCCATCGGTGTTGTAGCCCACCAACCGTCCACCCGCTTCCACTTTTACCGTGTTGATTGCCCCCAACAACGCCGCGTGCGGGTCCACCTCGGCGAGCAGCGGCACGGCTGCCGCCTTGTGCGGCGTCGTCAGATTCACCCCGGCGAAGCCTTGCGGCCCGAGCAAGCCCAGGGCTTCCTTGAGTTCTTCCGGGCGAACCAGGATGCGCGTGTAGCGCATCGGCAGATCCAGTGCGGCCAGCGCGGCGTTGTGCATCGGTGGAGAAGCCGAGTGCGCAACCGGATCGCCGAAGACCGCCAAACGCAAAGGCTGGGCCAGCCCGGCGGTCGCCTCGGGCCAGCGGCGCAGGTCTTCCAGCGTGTAAACTTCGCGTTCCGTCGTCGATGCTGGTTCCATGTCGGGCGGGCCGTGGTTCAAACCATCGCGGCGGCGGACCGCAGCCGGGCCAGGACCTTCTCCTTGCCCAAAATTGCAAGCATATGGTACAGGCTCGGGCCGACGCTCCGGCCGCTGGCGGCGACGCGTGCGGGGTGGATGTAAACCGCCGTCTTCACGCCCTGCTGCGTGGCGAGTTCCTTGAAGGCGTCCTCCAGTCCCTGCAGTTCCCAGCCCTCCGTTGTCACGGTCGTCAAACGTTCGGCGAGCTGCCCGAGCCGCTCAGCCGCGCCGGGGGCGCGCAGGGTCTTGTTGACTGCCTCGTCGTCGAAGGGGAAATCGTCCGTGAAGAAGTACGCGCTCCAGGCCGGCACGTCCTTGAGCAGCTTGATCTTTTCTTTCACGCTTGCGAGCACGTGATCCAGGTAGTCGTTGGTGACTCCACCCACCGGCAGGCCGGCCTTTTCCAGCCACGGCAGGCTCAGTTCCCGGAAGCGCTCCAGCGGCATGTCGGCGATGTACTGGCCGTTGAGCCAGAAGCATTTGCTGAGGTCGAAGGAAGCGTTGCGGCGGTTGACCTTTTCCAGTTCGAACAGCGAGGCCACTTCCGCCAGGTCGAGCTTTTCCCGGTTGTCCTTGGGCGACCAGCCCAGCAGGCACAGGTAGTTGGCCACCGCCTCGGGCGCGTAGCCGCCTTCCAGGTAGCTCTGCACACTGGAACCCTGGTCGCGCTTGCTCATCTTGCCGCCGCTCGGATTCAGGATGAGCGGGATGTGCGCGTAGAGGGGAGGCGTCGCGCCGAGCGCCGCGAAAAGCTCCAGGTGCTTGGGCGTGTTGGAAAGGTGATCCTCGCCGCGGATCACGTGGGTGATCTCCATCTCGATGTCGTCAACCACGTTGACGAAGTGGAAAATCCAGGAGCCGTCCGGGCGGCGGATGGTCATGTCCTGTTCCATGTCGCCCATCGGGTTGATGGGTTTGGAGCGGTCCACTTCCACCCGGCCGCAGACGAGGTCGTTCATGACGATGGGTTTGCGCGGCAGGCGAAAGCGGGTCGCGCCTTTTTCGTCCAGGTACACAGCACCGGTGGCTTCGAGTTTGGCGAGGTATTTTTCGTAAACGTGATCGCGCTCGCTCTGGAAGTAGGGGCCATGGTCCCCGCCCTTTTCCGGACCCTCGTCCCAGTCCAGGCCCAGCCAGTGCAGGCCGTCGAAGATGACCTGCACGGCCTCGACCGTGTTGCGCGCCTTGTCGGTGTCCTCGATGCGCAGGACGAGCTTGCCGCCGTTGTGCCGGGCGTAAAGCCAGTTGAAGAGCGCGGTGCGAGCGCCGCCGACGTGCAGGAAGCCGGTGGGCGAGGGGGCAAAACGGACACGGACGGGAGTATTCATGATCGGAAGAGGCTCACGGTGAGTGAACCCACAGCATGAAGCAGAATCGCGCCGCTCGCAATTTCGGCTTTGTCGCGGAACATTCCCCGTAATGCATCTGCCTTCTGTCCTGCGCGACGAATCCACCCGCCGGCACGAGTTCCCCGTCTGCGCGCAAAAGGTTTTTCTCGCCCACGCCGCCGTGTGCCCGCTGCCGCGCGTGGCGGCGGACGCGATCATCGCCCAGGCGCAGGGTGCCACTGTGAGCGGGCCGGACGATTACGTCACCGCGCTGCGGCAGATCAAGACGGCGCGCGAGACGTGCGCGCGCTTCGTGGACGGCGTGCCGGAAGAGGTTGCGCTGCTGGGGCCGACTTCCCTGGGCTTGAGTCTTTTTGCGGGCGGGCTGGACTGGCAGCCGGGCGACGAAGTGGTGTACTACGCCGATGATTATCCGGCCAACGTGTACCCTTGGACGGACCTGGCCCGGCGAGGCGTCGTGCCCGTGGCATTGCGGCCCGAGCGACCCGGGGAGATCACGCCCGCGGCGGTCGAAGCGGCGCTGACATCTCGCACCCGGCTGGTTGCGCTGGCCTCGGCGTATTTCGTGACCGGCTACCGCCTCGACGTGGACGCCATCGGGCAGATGCTCCACGCGCGGGGAATCTTGTTCTCGCTGGACGCCATCCAGACGCTGGGTGCCTTTCCGGTGTCGGTGCGTCACGTCGATTTCCTGGCGGCGGACGCGCACAAATGGATGCTCGGACCGCTCGCGGCGGGGATCGTCTATGTAAAGAGGGAGCATTTCGCGCGGCTGCGTCCCATCCTGCTCGGCGCGTCGAACGTGAAGTCGCCCGACTTCATCTCGCAGGCCGAGATCGTGTTCACCGACACCGCTGCGCGCTACGAACCGGGTGTGCTGAACCTTGGACCCATCCTGGGGATGGCGGCGTCTCTGGAAATGCTCATGGCCGTGGGGCGGGATCAGGTGGCCGCACGCATCGGGGCTCTGGTGAACCAGCTGGCGACCGGTTTGCTGGAGTTGGGGTTCGAGACCGCCGGAGCCACCGAGGGACCGAACGCGTGTGGCATCCTGGCGGTGACCCACCCGAGCGCGGATCTGATGCGATTGTTCCAAGTGTTGCAGGAAAAGAAGGTGACTGTTTCCCTGCGGCACGACGCGCAGCGGCGGGCGTACCTGCGCTGGTCGCCGCACTTCTACAACACCGAGGAGGAACTGGAGCGGGCTATCAGCATTGTGTGTGACGCGACGTAGGCTTTGAGCAAGGCCGACAGCGGATGGAGTAATTTCCGGTGAACCATTCTGAATTGTAGGGCGACGGTCCCCGTTGCCAATGGCGAGTCCTTATTGGCAATGGGGACCGTCGCCTACAATTCAGAAGCAGACCATCTACACTTGATCCGACGGCAGCAGGGTGTCCAACTGTTCGGTGAAGACGGCACTCACCGTCTCGGCGAACTCCTTCACTCCGAGCACAACGCCACTTTCCGTCTCCAGCGAAGTCATCGTCACATCCGCCAGGCCACACGGGGTGATCGCGCGAAAAGGGGTCAACGCTTCGCCGCCCTGGACGTTGAGGGCGAACCCGTGCTGGCTGACCCAGCGCCGCACCCCCACGCCGATGGAAGCGATCTTACGGCCTTCCGCGGCCCAGACTCCCGTCAATCCTTCCATGCGTCGGCCCGCCACGCCGTGCCGTGCCATCGCCTCGATCAGTATCTCCTCCAATGCCCGCAGATAGCGGTGCAGGTCGCGTCCGCGCCGCGAGAGGTCGAGGATGGGATAACCCACGAGTTGCCCGGGGCCGTGGTAGGTAGCCTGACCGCCGCGATTGGTGGTCTGCACCGGATGGGGCAGCTCCGCCGCCAGCAACCCGAGGCTGGAACGGTCGGACGTCCGCCCGATGGTGTAAATGGGATCGTGTTCCAGGAGCAGCAGGGTGTCCGGCGTGCCTTGCGGGTCGCGGATTTTGCTTTCCACCAGCGCGTCCTGCCGGGCCAAGGCGGGGGCGTAGGCTATGCGTCCCAGCCAACGGCAGTCCAACCGGCCAGCGTTCATATCCTCACTAGCGGGCTGACGGCCCGGATGGAACTCTCTTGCGCCCGGAGGTGCGTCAGGCCGATGGCCAGGGCGTCGGCGGCGTCCGCCTGCGGGGTTTCCGTCAGGCCGAGCAGAGCGCGCACCATGAAAGCGACCTGGCCCTTTTCCGCCCCGCCCCGCCCGACGACCGCCTGCTTGACCAGGCGCGGCGCGTACTCGTACACCGCCAGACCGCGCCCCGCCGCCGCGAGGATGGCCGCACCCCGCGCGGCACCCATCGTGATGGCCGTGCGGTGGCTCTGGACGAAGATGATGGCTTCCATCGCGCATGCTTCGGGCTGATGCTTGGCGATCAAATCGCAAAGCTTTTCGTGGATGGCTACCAGGCAGCCGCTGGGCAGCAGGTCGGGTTTGTTCTTGATGGTGCCGTATTCCAGCGCGCGGATGCGCTTGCGCCCGTCGGTTTCGAGCAGGGCGAACCCCGTGCAGCGCAGCGAGGGATCAATGGCGAGGATGGACATGACAAAGAGTGAGCCGGCCGTCACTACCGCCTAGCATTCACGAGACTGGCGGCGGCGTCGAAGCTTTTCCGAGTGCAGCACTATCCCTCGGAGTTTTTCCCTTACGCGAGATTTATTGGCCCGGAGCTTGCTTCACAAGGCGAATATATCACGTGCCGTTTGAGCGCGTTCATCACACTCAAATCATCCTATTTTTAGCCCTCATTCCATGACCCTGAAAGTGCGCTCCACCTGCGCGGCCTCTCTCATTCTCGCCGCTTCCACCCTCACGGCCCACGCCGGTTCGGTCAGCGTGTATCTTTCCGCCCCTTTCACCGAGACGGCCGGCAGCAGTGGCCTTAATACTTCCGACGGCACCGCGACCGGCACGTCCAACAACCCCAACACCACTCCCAACACTTTGGGCATTGCCGGCACGAGCACCGAGCCGTTCTCACAAACCGCGGCCACCTACAAGACGCTGACTTCTTCTGCCATCGGCGCCACCTTCGCCACGACGGGCACCGGGTTTTCCATCCTTGCCAACGATCAATACGGAGCTGGCAACCAGGGTAACTACCTCGGGGTGAACCCCGCGAATCCAACCACGATTACCTTCACTTCACCCGTCGGCTATTTCGGGTTGCTGTGGTGCGCGGTGGACTCCGGCAACAATCTCAGCTTATACGACCAGAACAACGCGCTTCTGGGCACGTTTAATTCGTCATCGTTCACCCAGATTCTCGGAGCCAGCACCACTGTCACCGCACTCAATGGGAAAACGTACAACACGGCCGACTACAACGGGCAGCCCACCGGCACCAATGCGGCTACGCCGACGCTGGCCAATCGGCAGAACAACGGCGAGCGGTACGCTTTTCTCAATTTCGTGGGCACGGGGGGCACCACGATCAGCAAGATCGTCGAGACGGAAACCGGCGCGACTTTCGAGAGTGATAACTATGCCGTCCGCTCAACGGCTCCCACGGTGGACAAGAACAACAATAACTCTCTGGTGTTCGTCTCCGCCGTGCCCGAGCCCTCCGCTTGGGCGATGATCGTCGCCGCGGCCGGCTTGCTGCTGATGACCGTTGGCCGCCGCCGCCGCCCTGAACTCTAAGCCGCGCGACGCAAGTTTGAGAGGGCGGGAAAAATCCCGGGTGCACTGCATCCGGGATTTTTCGTTGTCTGGTTGGCTCCGGGCGCGGATGCGGTAACTTGGCGGCATGTCTTCCTCCATCGCCACCCGGACCGGCGACCACGGCACCACCGGGCTGGTCTATGGCCAGCGTGTGCCGAAAAACCATCCGCGCGTCGAAGCGGTCGGCCGCTGTGACGAATTCAACGCCGCGCTCGGCCTCGCCAAGGTGACTGCCGCGACCACGCCGAAGGGGCCGGCGCTCACCTCTGAACTTGAAGACATCCAGCGCGATCTCATCCCGCTGATGGGTGAGCTGGCCGCCGACGATGCCGACCAGGAACGCTACCTCGCCGGCCGCTTCGGCCATCTCGCGCCGGATGCCCTGGCCCGGCTGGACGCGGCCATCGCGCGGCTGGAAAGCGGCGACCCGCCCCTGAGCTTCGAGGGCTGGGCCACTCCGGGCAAGACGCCGCTCGCCGCCACCCTCGACCTTGCCCGCACCGCCGCCCGGCGCGCGGAGCGGCAGCTGATCACCCTGCGCGACGGCGGCTCGCCCGTACGCGACCTGTTGTTGCAGTACGTCAACCGCGTGTCGGATTTGCTCTGGCTGCTGGCCCGGCAGGCGGAGCAGTAATATCGTTTTGCCAAGCCGATGACCCCATCTTCTTCCAGACCGCCTCTGATCATCGCCGGACGGGAGTTCCCGTCGCGGCTCCTGCTGGGCACGGGCAAGTTCTCCTCCAACGAGGCCATGCGCGACGCGCTCGACGCCAGCGGCACCGGCCTGGTGACCGTGGCCCTGCGCCGCGCCGACCTGTCGGGCAAGCGCGACCCTTTCGCCAACATCCTGGATTTCATCGACCCGCAGCGATACCTGCTGCTGCCCAACACCAGCGGCGCGATGAACGCCGCCGAGGCCGTGCGCCTGGCCCGCCTGGCGGTGACCGCCGGATTGCCCAACTGGGTGAAGCTGGAAATTCACCCCGACCCGCGCTATTTGCTGCCCGATCCCGTGGAAACGTTTCTCGCCGCCGAGCAGTTGGTCAAGGAAGGGTTCGTGGTGCTGCCCTACATCAACGCCGACCCGGTTTTGGCCAAGCGTTTGCAGGATATCGGCACCGCCACGGTGATGCCCCTTGGCGCGCCCATCGGCAGCAACCGCGGGCTGGAAACCCGCGCGCAGTTGGAGATCATCATCGAGCAGGCCACCGTGCCGGTGGTGGTGGACGCGGGCATTGGTGCGCCGAGCCAGGCCGCCGAGGCGATGGAAATGGGCGCGGACGCGGTGCTCATTAACACGGCCATCGCCGTGGCGTCCGATCCCGTGCGGATGGCGCGCGCCTTCCGCGGAGCGATCGAGGCGGGGCGCGACGCCTACGAAGTCGGGCTCGGTGCCCCGCGAACGACCGCCAGCGCCACCAGTCCGCTGACGGGTTTTCTCACGCGGAAATAACCTTCTATCCCCGCCATGCCGCTCCTGGAGGTCAATCATCTGAACGTTTCCTTCCCGGGTGCCGGCGGCGGGGTGCGCGCGGTGGAAGACGTGAGTTTCACGGTTGAGAAAGGCACGACCGCCGGGCTGGTCGGGGAGAGTGGCAGCGGCAAGACCACCATCGGGCGCACGCTGCTCAAGCTTCATCCGTCCGCCGCCCGGGTGACCGGGAGCGTGCGCTTCGACGGTCAGGAAATCCTTCCCATGTCCGAACGCGAGTTCCGACCGTTGCGGCGGCGCTTGCAGATGATCTTCCAGGACCCGTTCAATTCGCTCAATCCCCGCCACCGGGTGGGGGGCATCGTGGCGGAGCCGCTGGAGATCCATTGCCGTGAGATGAACGCCGCCGACCGCCGCGCGCGTGTGGCCGAGTTGCTGGGGCAGGTCGGCTTGCCGGCGGACGCGATGGTGCGCTACCCGCACGAGTTCAGCGGGGGACAGCGCCAGCGCATCGGCATCGCTCGGGCACTGGCGGCACGGCCCGAGTTCATCGTGTGCGACGAGCCGGTCAGCGCGCTGGACGTGAGCGTGCAGGCGCAGATCGTCAACCTGTTGCAGGATTTGCAGGAACAACTCGGCTTGACCTACCTGTTCATCGCGCACGATCTGGCGGTGGTCGAGCACATCAGCGACCAGGTGCTCGTCATGCACCACGGCCGGATCGTGGAAGCCGCCAGCGCGGAGGCGATCTACGCGCATCCGCAGCATGAGTACACGAAGTGGCTGCTGGCGGCAGCCTCGTAGTTTTGGTTGTAGCCACGGCGCTCCGCCGCCATGGCCGCTCCAGAACCAGACACGGTGACGGAGCGCCGTGGCTACAACCGGAGTGATGCAGACGGGCGCTGCGCGGCAAGCCGGATTCGCGCGTTGCGAAAATGGGCTTTCGTCCGTATAATCGCCACGCCTTTCCTTTCCCGTGAATCCCTACCTGCAAAAGCTCTTTCGCTTCAACTGGGTCCTGTTGGCCGTGACGCTGGCGCTCTGCGTGGCCGGCGTGTTGGCCATCTACAGCGCGACTTTCATGCGCGATTCGCATTCCTACCTGGCGCAATCGCCGCGTAAACAGGTGGTGTGGATCCTCGCCAGCCTGGCCATCTTTTTCACGGTCAGCCTGGTCGATTACCGCTGGATCAAGTGGGGCGCTCTGCCCGTCTATATTATTGGTGTGGTGCTGCTGGTTTTGTGCAAGCTCATCGGCAAGGTGCACTTCGGAGCCAAGAGCTGGATCGAGTTCGGAGGTTTCAGTTTGCAGCCGTCGCAGTTGGCAATTCTGGGCGGTATTCTGATCATCGCGCTGCTCCTGAGCGAGTTCCGGAGGATGCATCCGCTGCTCAAGCTCATCGTCTGCGGCCTGATCGCCGCGCCGCCGGCGTTGCTGGTGGCCATCCAGCCCCAGCTCGGCGGCGTGATCGTGTGGGTGCCGGTCATGATGATGATGCTCTTCGTCGGCGGCTTGCCCATCCGCTACATGCTGGCGGTGATCCTTTCGGGGGTCACGGTGTTGCCCATCGTGGCGCATTTGCTCAAGCCCTTCCAGTACCAGCGCCTGACGACCTTTCTCGATCCCGAAGCCGATCCGCTCGGCGCAGGCTGGACCATTACCCAATCGCTGACGGCCATTGGTTCCGGCGGCTGGCACGGCAAGGGTTTTCGCGCCCACGACACGCTGGTCGAGCAGGGCCTGCTGCCATCGACGATCTCGCACACGGATTTTATTTTTGCGGTGATCGGTGAAGCGTACGGTTTTGTTGGCGCCGCGGCGCTGATCGCCGCTTTCGCGCTGCTGCTGGTGACTTCGCTCTACATCGCTTACCAGTCACGCGACCAGCTCGGGCTGCTGCTGGCCATCGGAGTGGGGACGTTGTTGTTCACGCATATTTTCATGAACGCGGGCATGACCATCTCGCTTGTGCCGATCGCCGGTCTGCCGCTGCCGCTCATCAGCTACGGGGGAACGTTTGTAGCAATTATCATGTTCGCGCTCGGCATCCTGCAAAGCGTGTGGATTCACCGCAAAGCTCTGCGTTGAAATGAAAAATCAGCCACGGATTGAACGCAGATTAGACACGGATGCAGCAGAGGGTTTGGTGATCCGTGTTCAATCCGCGGCTAGATCAATCCCTCCGCGCGAGGATGCTGAAGCTCTGGCGGAACTTTGCGATGCTGTCGGCTGGGAGCACGCCGCGCCACTGCGCGCCTGGATACACCACCGAGCGGCGGCCGATGATCGACCCCGGGTTCAACACCGCGTTGCAACCCACCTCAGCGTGATCCCCCAGGATCGCGCCGAACTTCCGCAGGTGGCTGTTCACGCGCTGCCCTTCCACACCCGCGGGTGGGTCCACCTGAATCTCGCCGTGGTCCAGCTTGACGTTCGACAGGATGGACCCCGCGCCGAGGTGGCTCTTGTAGCCTAGAATGGAGTCGCCCACGTAGTTGAAGTGCGGCACCTGCGCGCCGTCGAAGATCAGGCAATTCTTGAACTCACACGAATTGCCCAGCACCGCGTCGTTGCCCACCACGACGTTCTCCCGCACGTAACACCCGTTGCGGATGTGGCAGTTGGAGCCGATCCACGCCGGTCCCTTGAGCATCGCGCCGTGTTCGATGATCGTCCCCTCACCGACAAACACGTCCGGCCCGATGTACGGGCGGCCAACCAGCTCACCCAGCACCGCCGGTCGCAGGCTGAACTGGAGATAATTCGCGAGTTTTCCCAGTACCTCCCAGACCTGGGTCACGTTCTCGAAGAGCATCCGGTGCCCGGTGTGCTCCAGGTCGAAGAAATCCTGCGGCGCATAGACCGTGGTCGGAGTGGGAAGATTACTCATGAATTTAGAGGCTGCGGGTGAGTTTCTGGCCGTCCTTGGTGTCTTTGACCGTCCAGCCGAGGGCGGCAATCTGGTCGCGCAGTTCGTCGCTGCGCTTGAAGTTCTTCTCCGCCCGGGCGGCGGCGCGTTCGTCCACGAGCTTCTGCGCGTCGGCGGGCACGGCGCTGGCGTCCGCGTCCTGTTCCAGGGCGAGCGTGCGGTTGATGCGCTCCCACCAGTTCAGCAAAGCTCGCGCCTGCCCGGAGGTGAACGCCCCCTGGTCCAGCGTGCGGTTGCTCTCTCGTACCACTTCGAAGAGGTGCCCCAGCGCGCCGGAGATGTTGAGGTCCTGGTCGAGCGATTCGTCGAAGCCCGTGTTTTCCGCCAGCGGGTGCGGCTCGGCGGCTGTCACTCTCGCCGCGTGCGTGTTCAGGCGGGTCAGCCATTCGTCGATGCGGCTGAGCGATTCGCGCGCGCCGGCCATGCCTTCAAAGGTAAAATTCAGCGGCAGCCCATAATTGACTCTCAGCAGCGCGTAACGCACCTCGCGGCCGGTGTAGCCTTTCGCCAGCACGTCGCGCAGCGTGTAGAAGTTGCCGAGCGATTTGCTCATCTTCTGACCGTCCACCATCAGGTGTTTGCAGTGCATCCAGTAGCGGACGAATTTCTTACCGGTGATCGCCTCCGTCTGCGCGATCTCGGCCTCATGGTGCGGGAAGATGTTGTCCTCGCCGCCGCAATGGATGTCCAATTCATCGCCCAGTAGCGAGCCGGCCATGGCGCTGCATTCGATGTGCCAGCCCGGTCGTCCGCGGCCCCAGGGGCTCGCCCAGCCCACATCGCCGTCCGCCTCGTCCCAGGCTTTCCACAGGGCAAAATCGCCGATGCTCTCCTTCTCGTACTCGTCGCTGCGCACCCGGCCGCTCGGCCGCAGTTGGTCCAGGTCGAGGTGCGCCAGGCAGCCGTATTTCGGGAACTGCTTGATGCGGTAGTAAACGCTCTTGTCGTCGGCCACGTAGGCGTAGCCGCGGTCCACCAGCACGCCGATCATCTCCACCATGCGGGCGATGTACTCGTCGGCGGTCGCTTCCGGGTAAGCCTCCGCCGGCGTGATGCGCAGCGTCTTCAAGTCCTCGAAGAACGCCTTCTTGAAGGGAGCCGTGAACTCCGCGAGCGGGACGCCCGCCGCCCGGCAGCCCTTGATGGTCTTGTCGTCCACGTCGGTGAGGTTCATCACGCGGCGCACGTGGTAGCCGCGCGCTTCCAGGTGGCGCTGGAGCAAGTCCTCGAAGATGTACGCGCGAAAGTTGCCGATGTGCGCGTAGCTGTAAACGGTGGGTCCGCAGGTGTAGAGCCGCACGTCGCGCGATGCCGGGTCGAGTGGCGCGAAATCTTCCACCTCGCGCGAGTAGGTATTGTAGAGACGCAGGGCCATGAGGTTACAATCCGGTTGCGGCCACCTGCTGGTTGGCCGGGTCGCGTTCCACGTCGTCCTGTTCGACGCTCGCCACGGCCATCGCGGCGATCCCTTCGGCGCGGCCCAGGAACCCGAGGCCCTCGTTGGTCGTTGCCTTGATGCTCACGCGTTCCACCGGCAGCCGCAGGGCTTCCGCCAGACGGGTGCGCATGGCGGGCAGGTGCGGCATGATCTTCGGCGCTTCGGCGATGAGCGTGGCGTCGATGTTGATCACGCGCGCCCCGTAACCCGTCAGGATCGAGCCGACCCGCGCGAGGATTTCCAGGCTGCTGATGCCGCGGATGGACTCATCGGTGTTGGGAAAGTGGTGGCCGATGTCGCCCGCCGCCACCGTGCCGAGCAGGGCGTCGGCGATGGCGTGAATGAGCACGTCGGCGTCGGAGTGGCCGAGCAACCCTTTGCTGTGCGGGATCTCGACGCCGCCGAGCACCAGCGGCCGTCCCTCGACGAGTTCGTGAACATCGTAACCGATGCCGGAAAGAATCATGGGCGGAGGAAAGTCCTGGTGGGTCACCCGTCTAGATCAACGCCTTCGCGTCACTCTCGGTCAGCTCCTTGATGGATCCGCTGGAAGCGATGACGGCGATCTTGCCGGATTTGTCGGGACGCGGAGTCAGGCCCACTTTGCCGCGGGCGTTCTTGACCAGCAGCACGCCGGCGGCGATGTCCCACAGGCTCACGCCGGATTCGATGTAAGCGTCGAGCCGCCCGCACGCCACGTAGGCCAGGTCGAGCGCGGCGCTGCCCATCATGCGGGTTTTGCGGACCTGGTGGACCAGTTCCTGCAGGGTGGGCATGCCGGTGTTGATAGTCTCCGCTACTTTCGCCAGACCGACGGACACGATGGCATCACCGAGTTTGGTGCGTTCGCTGACCCGGATACCGTGGTCGTTGAGCAAGGCGCTGTGGGAATCCTTTACGGCGGTGAAGAGTTCTTCGCGGATCGGGTCGTAGATGACGCCGACGTGTGTTTCCTCGTTGCGGCGCAGGGCGATGGAAACGCAGAAGTGCGGGATGCCGTAGAAGTAATTGACGGTGCCGTCGAGCGGATCGACCACCCACTGGAACTCGCTCTTCTCGTTCCCCGCGACGCCTTCTTCACCGAGAATTGCGTGGTCGGGAAATTGTTCGAGGATGATCCTCGTGATGAGGTCTTGCGCCTTGACGTCGAGTTCGAGCTTGATGTCGTGCGCGGCAAACTCGTTGACGTTGGGAGTGCGGCCGAATTCGTCGCGCAGCAGTTTGCCGGCGGCGCGTGCCGCCTGGATGGCGACTTCTAAATAGGTGGGCATGATGTGGCCAATGTAGCAAAGAACGAGGAATCAGCCACGGATTGAACGCGGACGAAACGCGGATGGAAGACGAAGCGATTTTATTTTCTTTCCCATCCGCGTTTCGTCCGCGTTCAATCCGTGGCCAAGTTTGATGCTCCCCCAGCAGAGGAGCGCCGGGAAAAGTTAAGGGGAGAAAACCATGACGGCTTTCTCCCCTTAGACGGTTAAGTGTTGATTTGTGCGAACGCTCAAGAAGCGACTTACTTCTTCTTGGCGGGGGCAGCCTTTTTGGCAGTCGCCTTCGCGGCGGGAGCAGCAGCCTTGGGCGCTGCTTTGGCCGTCGTGGCTTTAGCGGGTGCCTTCTTGACGGCGGCCAATTTCTTGACCGGAGCCTTCTTGGCAGGTGCTGCAGCCTTCGGAGCCGGAGCTGCTTTCTTAGCAGCGGCGGCGGGAGCTTTTTTTACTGGCATAGGTAATCCCTCCTTTCTGCCGCAGAAAGCGGCGGTTGAGTGCAATCGAAATGATTGCGTGACACACGAGCTAGTACCTATCCTGCGACGGGTCGTCAACTACATTTTGTGTCAAACGAATAAAAATATCTACTAATGCTACCCCAAGTGCCTTTTTGGAAGCTTTCGGCACAATTTGCGTTTCGCCCGATTTAAACAAAAGGGTCAGTTCGTTGCTGTCCGTGTCGAAACCCACATCCGTGCGTCCGACGTCGTTGAGCACGACGAGCGCGCAACCTTTGGCGCGCAGCTTGCGCCAGGCGTTTTCGTGCAAGGATTCTGTCTCCGCCGCGAAACCCACCAGCACCGGACGCTGACGGCCTCCGCGCCACTCGTGCAGCGAGAGAAGAATGTCGCGCGTGGGCACCAAATCGAGGTGCAATGAGGTGCGCGCGCCTTTCTTGATCTTGTGCGCCTCCACCTGCGCGGGACGAAAATCCGCCACCGCCGCGCCCAGGACGCACACGTCCGTCCCGGCAACCCACTGGTGGGCTGCCTCGTACATTTCCTCGCTCGTGACGACATGGATCGTTTTGACACCCGCGGGCGGAGCGAGCGCCACGGGACCGCTGATCAGCACCACTTCGTGTCCGCCCGCGACAGCCGCTTCGGCGATGGCGTACCCCATCTTGCCCGAGCTGCGATTGCTGATGAAGCGCACCGGATCAATCGGTTCGCGCGTCGGTCCCGCCGTGATCAGGATTTTCATGGGAGAGGAGTTTCTGGACAGCGTCCACGATACCGTCCACCGGCCACAGGCGCCCGATGCCCTCGTAGCCACAAGCCAGCAAACCCTCCTCCGGGCCGATGAAGTGCGCGCCACGCGAGCGCAGGCGCGCTACATTCTCGCAGGTCGCCGGGTGCAGCCACATCTTGCCGTTCATTGCCGGGGCGATAAGCAGCGGCGCGCGCGTGGCCAGTGCGATGGCGGAGAGCGCGTGGTTGGAGAAGCCGTGGGAAAGTTCCGCGATGATCTGTGCGGTCGCCGGCGCGATGAGCAGCAGGTCCGCCTGGTCGGCGAGTTCGATGTGCCCGGGCTGCCAGCCCGTCTTCTCGTCGAAAAGATCGCTGACGACCGGCCTTTTGGAGAGCGTCTGCAACGTCAGCGGCGTGATGAACTCGCTGGCCCCGCGCGTCATGACGACCTGCACGGCGTGCCCGAGCTTGACCAACCGGCTCGTGAGGTCCGCCGCCTTGAACGCCGCGATGGAGCCGGTCACTCCGAGCACGATGGTCTTCATTCCATTCATTTAGCCACGGATTAAACGCAGATGAAACGCGGATGGGCTAAAACGCGAAATCCGCGAACCGCCGGCTCAGATAACGCTCGGCCCGCATGATCGCGCGGAACTTGGCCAGATCTTCTTCCACCGATCCGCTGATAATCGTGTAACGGTAGTCGCGCCAGCGCGCCATTTCACTGGCGGCGTTGGCCAGTCGGCGCTCGATTTGTTCGGGCGTTTCGGTGCCGCGCTTGGTCAGGCGGCGGCGCAGTTCCGCCATGCCCAGCGGCATGATGAACACGTCGGCCAGCGAACTCTGGATCGACTCGTCGCTGCTCGCGCGGATCAACGACGCGCCCTTGGTGTCGATGTCGATGAGCACGTCCACGCCCGCGTGCAGGTGGACCAGCACGTTGCTGCGCAGGGTGCCGTAGAAGTTGCCGTGGACCTCCGCGTGTTCCAGGAAATCGCCGGCCTCCACGTGGGTGCGGAAGGCTTCGACGGAAAGGAAATGATAATCCTCTCCCTCGGTTTCGCCTGGCCGCGGCGGGCGGGTGGTGCAGGACACCGAGTAGATAAAATCCGGCGTCTGCCGCAACGCCATGCAGAGCGTGGTCTTGCCCGCGCCGGAGGGAGCGGAGATGACGAAGAGAATACCCTGGCGGCTGACCTTCTTTGGCGGGGTTTCGGGCGTGAAGGGGGTCATTCGACGTTTTGAATTTGTTCGCGGATCTTGTCCAGCTCGGTCTTGCAAGCGAGGGCGAGTTGGTTGATGGCCAGATCGTTGGCCTTGGCACCGAGGGTGTTCAGCTCACGGGCGATTTCCTGGCAGAGAAAATCCAGCGCCCGGCTGACTGGTTCGTCCTTCCTGAGCAAGCCGGAAAACTGGTCGAGGTGACTGTCCAGACGCGTGACTTCTTCGGAAATGTCCACGCGGCTGGCGAAGAGCACCAGTTCCTTGAGCAGACGGTCATCGTCCACTGGCACGTCGAGTTGGACGCGCTGGAGACGTTCGTGGAGCGTGCGCCGATGGTGCTCGACCACTTCGGGTTGGCGGCGGCGGATTCCCGCCACGCGTTCCTGCATCTCATCAAGCCGGGTGCGCAGATCGACGGCTAGGTGCTGGCCTTCGCGCAGGCGCATGGCGATGAGTTCGCGCACGGCCTGTTGCAAGGCGGCTTCGAGATGCGGCCAGATCTCCTCGGGCGCGACGGCATCTTCCGACTGGCGCAAGACACCGGGCGCGCGCAGGACGCTCTCGATGGAAATTTCCCCAGGCGCGCCCAGCTCCCGTTGCAGCGCGAGCATCGACTGGTAATAAGCGCGGGCGAGTTCCGTGTCGAGCGACACCGCAGCGGCACTGCGCGCGTGGTAGCCGGCGCTGACGACGAGGCGTCCCCGGCTGACCTGGGCGGCCACGGTTTCGCGCACGCGTCCCTCCAGGAAGGATAACTCGCGGGGCAGGTTGATCTGCAACTCGCTTTGCTTGCGGTTGACGCTCTGGATTTCGACGGAGCACTGCGCCCCGGAGGGCGTCGTGCTGCGGCCGCTGCCGTAACCTGTCATGCTGCGCATGGGAGAGAAGGAGTCAGGCTCGTTCGGTCTATGACCGTATGCAACAGTCGCAAGCAGCAATCATGTTGGTCTGTAACCGAACAGCAGACATTCTTCGGCTATCGCAAACCGCTTGACCGACAAAAAGCTGCGCTCGGATTAATTTTCTTGATGCTCCCAAAGTGCCGCGAGTGACCAGGTCCGAGGTGGAAGCTCGTGACAATAAATTTCCCTTTCGCGTCGATGACTCCTTCCAGATGGGAAGTCAGGACGCGTGAGGAATATGGTCCTACTTTACAATCTGACGACAGGTAAGTTCGCACATGCAGAGGAAGTGACACGGGATCTATTGCTTCGACGTCGATTGCAAAACCGTCAGGAAAAGCAGAGCCGTCCCCGGCATTTTCCTTTTTCGCCGCCTCATACTTATCTGGTGCAGCTTTCCTGGTGCGAGCAAGGGTAGCTTGTTGAGCGGTTTTCAAAATATCGGTTTGCCACTTCACCTTGCCGCGATTGATCTTTAGCAAGACCAGTGCGCCCGGGCTCCACTTGCCGTCTACTTCCCACAGCAGCAAGGATCCATCCGGTGACCAGCGGCAAGGAAGAACTTCGGTGAATCCCACCTCGCGATTCCAGCCTGTTGTGCCACCCTGAATTTCGGCGAGTACCCGTCCGTCTCTGGCGTCCACTAGATTGTCTCCTTCATTGTCCAAGTCTCCATTCTCGGGTATGACTTCGGGGAGGATCGGTACACTGACGCCATACCGGTGATCTGGCGAAAGAGTAAAATTTGGGATTGTGGACCTCTTTGGAGCATCTTCCCCTCGAGCGCTGGTGAAGGCCACGAACATCAGAAACGCGAAAACGAGCTTCGTCATAAGGGAGGGATATTCGGTGCCGGATTCCGATTGGATCCGTTCCACGCTTTGCCGACACCGGCAAACCTTTGTTTCCTCTACAATGATGGGTGCTCCGGAGACGAACAGGATATTTCGCCGCTCGCGACCCGGCGCGGCTGTGTTAAGTTCTCCCTCCCGCCACGGCTGTGAGCCGGCCGAGCGGTTGATACAAATCTTTCGTTCGATGGAACTTTCCACCCCCTACATCGCCTGCCACGATTGCGACTTGCTTTACACCGCGCCCGAGGTCGAGGAAGGCGAACGCATCTTCTGCTCGCGCTGCGGCGCCAACCTGTTTACCCGCCGCCGAAATACCGTTCACCGGGCCACGGCTTATACTCTGGCCGCCGCGGTGTTCTTCGTCATCGCGAACCTGTTTCCCTTCCTGACGCTCAAGGCGGACTACCGCGAGAGCAGCATGATCCTCTCGCAGAGCGTCGTCGGGCTGGAAGATTACGGTTCTCCTTTCCTCGCCACCGCGGTGGGCATCTTCACGCTGGCCGCGCCCACGCTGATCATCGGCGGGCTGCTTTACCTGTTGATCCCGCTGCTCTCGGGGCGGCGGCTGCCGGGGGCTTTTCTGCTGTGCCGGGCCGTCCACGAGGCGCGCCACTGGAACATGGTGGAGGTGTACCTGCTCGGCGTGCTGGTCAGCCTGCTCAAACTCGGCAAGCTCGCCACCCTGACGCTCGGCACCTCCTTCTGGTCGTACGTCGGATTGATCATCACGCTGACCGCGGCCATGGCGTCCATCGATTACCGTGAACTCTGGTCACGCGTGGAAGCGGCCAGGACCGCGTCTTAACTCCTTTTCAGCGCACCGACGATGCCTCTTCTCACCACCCGCGCCGACTCGCCCATTGCCCAGGCGGAAGCGGCCACCGAACACGACAACGCGGCCGACTTCGCGCCGGACACCGCCGCGGGACATGGTCTCGCGCTCTGCCACTCCTGCGCGCGGGTGCAACCGGTGGAAAATGGACGGTGCGAGCGTTGCGGTGCCTCGCTGCACCTGCGCAAGCGCGACAGCCTTCAGCGCACCTGGGCGCTGACCATCGGAGCCACGCTGCTCTACTTCCCGGCCAACCTGCTGCCGGTCCTGCAAATCCTCAGCGCCGTCAAGGGCGACCAGCGCAGCACCATCATCAGCGGGGTCATCCAGTTCTGGCAGGAAGGGGATTATCCCGTAGCGCTGATCATCTTCACCGCCAGCGTCATGATCCCTGTGCTGAAGATCCTTGCCATCGTGTGGCTGTGCCTGGCTGCGGGCCACGGCCGGCGTCCGGTCGGCACCACCAAGCTCTACCGGGTGACCGAGTTCATCGGCCGCTGGTCGATGGTCGATGTCTTCGTGGTCGCCATCCTCGTAGGCGTCGTGCAGCTCGGCTCGGTCATGACCGTCCATCCCGGGGAAGGGGCTGTGGCTTTCGCGGGCGTGGTCATTCTCACGATGCTGGCCGCCGTGTCGTTCGATCCGCGCCTGATCTGGGATGCGGCTGCGCGGACCGGCAAAGACGAATAGTGTTTTTCCATCATGCCTGATAACGTTCCCGCTGGACAGCCAGCCAACCCACCCGCCGATCTTCCAACCGGACAGCCCCGCCCCCCCCGCGCTCCGGTCAGCTACACCTCGCGCCGCCGCCGGTTTTTCTCGCCGGTGTGGATCATCCCGCTGGTGGCGGCCGCGCTCGGGTTGTTCCTGGTCCTCAAGTACTACTCCGCCCAGGGACCGGCCATCACCGTGCGCTTCGATACGGCGGAAGGCATCGTCGGCGGCAAGACGCCGATCCTTTGCCGCAGCGTCAACGTCGGCACCGTGTCCGCGGTCAAGCTCAGCGAGGACCTCAAAGGGGTTATCATCACCGCCGACATGAGCCGCGACGCGACGCGCCTGCTCAACCGGGACTCGCAGATCTGGGTGGTGCGCGCCCGCTATAGTTCGGCGGGTATCTCGGGGTTGAACACCATCGTTTCCGGCAATTACCTGGAGCTGCAGCCGGGCGTTTCCAAGGAAGAGCGGCACGATTTCGTCGGCCTGGAGAATCCGCCCGTGACCCCGCCGGGAGTGCCGGGCCTGCACGTCCGCTTCGTCGCGGACGAAGCCGGCAGCCTGGGGCCGGGTGCCTCCATCGTGTACAAGGGAATCAGCGTGGGCAAGATCGAGAGCCGCACTTTTCACGTGGACCAAGGCGAGGTGGAGTTCGGCGCTTTCATCGATGGCCAGTACGGCAACCTCATCGACAAGAACACCAAGTTCTGGAACAACAGCGGCATCGACCTCAAGATCGGGCCGGACGGCGTGGCGCTGCGCTCGGGCACGCTGGAATCCATCCTGGCCGGCGGCGTCACCTTCAGCGAGCCGGACAATAGTGAGCTCAACACCAAGCACGTGCCCGACGGCAGCCTCTTCACGCTCTATAATAGTTACGACGACGCCCAGCGCCGGCTGGAACTCAAGCCGACCATCCCCTATCTCCTGCTGTTCACCGGCAGCGTGCGGGGGCTGAGCGTCGATGCGCCGGTGGAGTTCCGCGGCATCCGCGTCGGTACCGTGATGGGTCTTTCCTTCAAGTATCTGCCCGATGATCCCGAGCAGCGCGTGCCGGTGCTCATCAAGATCGATCCTTCCCTGTTCCTGGACGTGCCGGCCGACGACTACAATGCCGCCCAGCAAAAGGTCGCCCAAAACGTGGAAAAAGGTCTGCGCGCCTCGATCAAGACGGGCACGCTGATCACCGGCCAGATGTACGTGGACCTGGATTTTCAGAAGGACGCGCCGCCCCTGCCGTTGGCCGACATCAAGGGTTACCAGGTTATTCCCACCACCTCGTCCGGTCTGGGTGAAATCCAGGAGAAAATCAGCACGCTGCTCGACAAGATCAATTCGCTGGCGCTGGACAAGACCATCGACAACCTCAACGGCACGCTGGCCTCGCTCAACGGCACGCTCAACGGGCTGAACAAACTGGTCGATGCGGAGGACACCAAGGCGCTGCCCGGCGACCTGCGCAAGGACTTCGCCGAGTTGCAGAAGACACTCAAGGGGTACAACGGCCAGTCGGCGTTCTACCAGGATCTTTCCGGGACCTTGCAGCAGTTGAACGAAACGTTGCGCTCGCTGAAATCGCTTACGGGCACCCTGGAGCGCAGTCCGAATTCCATCCTCTTCGGCAAGCCCGGCGGAGTGGCTCCGCCCCGCGGCACCGGCAGCTCCGAAAACCGCTAGCTAAGTTTATGAAAATACCTCGTCTTCAGATTACGCGGATTGGCGCGGTGCTCAGTGCCGTCCTGCTGCTGGCTGGTTGCGGCGGCGCCAAGGACCAATATTTCCGTCTGAGCGCCAGTGGTCCCGCACCGGTTGGGTCGTCGGGTTTGGCCGTGGGGATCGGGCCGGTGACGCTGCCGGCTTACCTGGACCGCCCGGAGGTGGTTTTCATGTCCGACGCCAACCAGGTGCAGATCCCCGCCAAGGTGTCCTGGGCCGGGACGTTGCAGGATAATCTTGTCCGCACCTTGGCCAGCGATGTGGGCCGGGAACTGCGCTCGGGCCGGGTCGTGCCGTACCCCTGGGGGGCCAACCTCAAACTGCGTTACCAAGTAACCGTCGATGTGCGCCAGTTCCATGCGATCAGCGGCGGTGAAGCCGTGCTGGATGTCGCCTGGCGGATCGAGACGCCCGCCGACCGGCAGGTGCTGCGCAACGAAAACGGCAGCTTCCGCGAGAAGGTGGTTGGCGATGGTTATGCGCCCGTGGTCACCGCCGAAAGCAAGCTGGTGGAGCAACTGGCCGGGGCCATCAGCCGCTCGCTGCCCGGTCGGCGTTGAATCCCCATCACCATGACAGGGAAGAACCTGCCGCGGCGCGGCGGACCTTTGATTATAGAAGGCCTGTTTTAAAGGAAACCATCATGTCCAACCAGCCGTCCACACCTGCTGCCGCTGCCATGCCCCAGCCTGATCCAAATACGTATTGGGTAGAGCCGGATCGCTTTCTCGCGGGCGAATACCCATTCTCGCCGGACCCAGCGGGCGCGCGGGCCAAACTCGACGCCCTTTTGCAGGCCGGGATCACGACCTTTGTCGATTTGACCCACCCGCACGAACTCGAACCGTACTCCGCGCACCTCCCACCGGGTGTGGAATATCGCCGCCTTCCGATCCGCGACATGAGCGTGCCGCGGGATGCCCGGGAGATGGTGAACATCCTCGACACCGTGGATCAAGCCTTGGCTGCCGGTCGCCGCGTGTACGTGCATTGCTGGGGCGGCGTGGGCCGCACGGGCACGGTGGTCTCGTGCTGGCTTCAGCGCCATGGGCGCGGCCCCGATGAAGCTTTGCGGGAGCTGGCCGCGCACTGGACTACGGTCGCCAAACGCAACCGCTTCCGACGCTCACCGGAGACGGACGAGCAGGTGGCGTGGGTCCGGCGGTGGCCACAGCTCTCGGCTGCTCTCCCGGCCTCATCCCGGTAGGAGCCGCGATGAAAAATGCCGCGGCCCATCCGGACCCTTCTGGCCGTTACTGCGGTGCGTGGATAGGGGTTGCTGACCGTCATTAATCCCACGCCAGGGTAGAGTAGAGCAGAAATCCCTGTCGCCGGCTTACCCGGTTGGCGTCCGCCACCAACAATCGGGCGTTTTGGAATAAGCGGGATCGTGCTACAGGTAGGTCTGCTTTCTATGGCCGAATCCCTAGCGTCCCCAGATAACAGCATTCGTTTCCGTGCGCGTCTGGTCGCACCCCTGTTGGCGCTGGGCACCATCGTGATCCTGGAAGGGATGCATCGGCTCTTCCATCTCCTGCCGCCCAGTCCGAGTCCGGTGTTTCTGCTGGTGCTGGCTTGCGGGGTGTTCATCAGCGGGCTGCGCTCCGGACTGCTCAGCGCCGTCGTCGCCATGGTTTATCTAGGGTTCTTTTTTCATGGCACCGAAGGACCCTGGCTGATCAATCCTTCCCCGGTGACCATCACCCGCATGCTCGTGTTCGGCACCGTGGCTCCGGCCATCGTGCTGATCATCGGCGTGCTCAAACGCCGTTTGCTCGCCGCCGAGCGGGCCAGTGCCGCTTTCCAACGCTTCCAGGCGGAGGAACTCTTGCGTCTGGCCACGGAGACGGCGGGCATCGGCACCTTCAGTCACGATCCCGCCGCGGCGCTCGGGATGAACGTTTCCGAACAATACCGGACAAATTATGGTCTGCTGCCCGGCGAGCCGCTGTTTTTTTCGCGGCTGGTCAATGAAATCGTCGTACCCGTGGATCGGGAGCGGGTTGCGCAGGCTGTGCAAGCGGCCCTTGATCCTGTCGGCAACGGCATGTACGAAATCGAATACCGTATCCGCCGTCCCAGCGATGGCGTGGAGCGTTGGATGGCCGTCAAAGGCCAGGCGCTTCCGTCCGCCGAAGGACCGCGTATGGTCGTAGGGGCGACGCTGGACATCACCGAACGCAAGGAGGCCGAGCGGGGGCTGTTGCTGCTCAAGGCCGCCGTGGAGAGTGCCAATGATAGCATTATCATCACCGACGCGTCACTGGACGCGCCCGGTCCGCGCATCGAATACGTTAACGCCGCTTTCTGCCGCATGACGGGCTACGAGGTGGAGGAACTGCTGGGCAAGACCCCCCGGATACTGCAGGGAGCGCGTACGGACATGGAACTGTTGCGTCGACTGCGGTCCTCGTTGCAAGCAGAAGGCTCGTTCCAGGCGGAGACGATCAATTATCGCAAGGACGGACAGCCGTACTACGTGGAGTGGCGGATCACGGCGGTCCGCAACGCGGCGGGTGAGGTGACCCAATGGGTTGCCGTCGAGCGTAACGTCACCGATCGCGTCCACGCCGCGCAGGAACGCGAGCGCACTTTGGCCTCGGAGCGCAGCACCCGCCTGGAACTGGAGCGCGCCGGCCGGGTCAAGGACGAATTCCTGGCCACGCTTTCCCACGAGTTACGCACGCCGCTCAACGCCATCGTCGGTTGGACGCACCTGCTCAAGGCCGATCCCACCGACCCGGAAGTGCAGCGGAGCGCCGTCGAGGTGTTCGAACGCAACAGCAAGTCGCTGGTGCAGTTGATAGAAGACCTGCTCGACGTCAGCCGCATCGTCAGCGGCAAGATGCGCCTCGCGACGCGCTCCGTGGAACTGGTGGACGTGGTCCAGGCCGCCCTGGGAGCCGTGCGTCCGGCGGCCGAAGCGCGGGACGTGCGCATCGAATCCGTGCTCGATCCCAGGGCGGGCCCGATCAACGGCGATCCGGACCGCTTGCAGCAGGTCGTGTGGAACCTGCTGAGCAACGCGATGAAGTTCACCCCGAAGGGCGGCAAGGTGCAGGTGCGCCTGGAGCGCTCCGGTTCGGTTGTGAAGATCATCGTCAGTGACACGGGCCAGGGGATCGAGCCGGAATTTTTGCCGTACCTCTTCGAGCGTTTTCGGCAGGCGGACAGTTCATCGACCCGCTCGCACAGCGGCCTGGGAATCGGTCTGGCGCTGGTGCGTCACCTGGTCGAACTGCACGGCGGCACCGTGGAGGCGGCCAGTGCTGGAGTAGGGCAGGGGGCGACCTTCACCGTGAGCCTGCCGATGCCTGCCATGCACCAGGACACCGGGATGCTGCCTTTCGCGAACAACGGCTACGACAAAGCCGGCGCTGGAAAGATTTCGGCAGTGCGTGAGGGAGAACCGAATGGCAGGCCAGCCCGGAAATCAAAGGCGTTGGACGGCCTGCGCATCGTCGCGGTGGACGATGATTGCGACGCGCGCGAATTACTCATGGCTGTGCTCTCGGCCCAAGGTGCGGCGGTGACTACGGCCACCAGCGTGGCGGAGGGAATGGCCGCGGTGCGCAGCCAGCGGCCAGATCTATTACTCTGCGACATCGAGATGCCGCAGGAGGACGGTTATGCGATGATCGCCAGGCTGCGGCGGCTCTCCGCGACAGAAGGCGGATCGATCCCGGCGGTCGCGCTGACAGCCTACGCGTGCCAGGACGATCAGCGCCGCACGCTGTTAGCGGGTTACCAGCGGCACATGTCCAAGCCGGTGAACCCGCCGGAGCTTATTGCCACTCTCGCCGGCTTGGTGGGACGTCCGGCGGAGGCTGCCGACGTACCGGCCATTTAAAATTTCTTGTCTTCACGGCGTCTTGCCTTCAGACAGTCCCAATATGGGTATCCACCTTCTGCACAAGGCTGCGTCTGTTCTGGCCGTCAGGCACAGCATGCTGCCTCACTTCAACTTTGCTCCCCACGCGGTCCTTGCGCTGATGGCGGGATTGCTGATCCTGGTTCGCCCCAAGCTGCTGAACTTCATCGTGGCCGCCTACCTCATCATCATCGGCTTGATCGGCATTCTTAATTTTCACTGGTAGCCACCCGGTCAATCCTGCCTACTCGATTCAGACGGACTTTACCCTGCGGATTGGTTTGATGCGCGTCATCGCGCTTGCCAGCTTGGCGTTACCGTAAAGGCCCGGGCAGCAGCCGTGCGTTTCCCAGAACGCTTTCGAAAAATGGCTCAGGCTGCTGT
Source organism: uncultured Chthoniobacterales bacterium (assembly GCA_964245965.1). Taxonomy (GTDB): domain Bacteria; phylum Verrucomicrobiota; class Verrucomicrobiia; order Chthoniobacterales; family SZAS-18; genus CAWCJJ01. Next base: position 203,411 of record CAXTOP010000001.1, on the reverse strand, counting down.
AGCCGACCGCAATCGCCGTTTCGGTCACGTTGCTGCGGCCTTCCCGGAGCATCTGCGCGGCGCGTTCCATGCGCACCTGGCGCAAGTACTGCGGGATGGTCTGGCCGACATACTGCGAAAACGAGCGGCTGAGATGGAAGGCCCCGCAACCTACCTCGCGGGCCAGTTGCTCCAGGGTGGGAGGATTCTCCAAATCCCGCTCCAGCAACGCGCGTACCTGCTCCACCCGCTCGCGGCCCACGCGCTTCTGGCGTTCACAGAATAGCTCGGATGCGCTGCTCTTGTGCTTGGGATCGGGAACAAACAGGAGCAACGCCATCAGCTCTAACACCTTGGCTTGATACCAGAGCTGCTGCACCTGCGGCGCTCCCTGGATCGGCGGTTCGATCAGGGCGTGCGCCGTGTTCTGCACGGCAACGGACATCGGCTGCACCAGCGCAAAAACCGGGGCCGCGACGCGCGCGGTCAGGAAAGTGCCGACATCCTCGTGCAAATGATCAGCGGCAGCTCCCACCTGGCGCTCGAGAAAGCCGCGGTTCATCTCCACCGTGATGAAATGATGCAACTCGTTGGCCGCCCGCGTGGCGGAAAGTTTTGACGACGACGCGTGCGTGTAAAAGGCAATGGTTCGGACGCCCAGCGAAACCTCGCGCGCGCCCGTTTGCAACCGACCGGACCCTTGCAAGTTGAGACAAATTTCCAGGCTGTCCTGGTGGAAGGAACGCGCCCAATCCAGCTCTTTCCCGGAGCGGAAGGAATGGTACTCTACACTAATCCCCTGCCGCTCGAAATTCCCGTAAAGCTGCCGCCACTCGCCGTCGATATTTCGCCAAGCCCCGTTTTCAGAGGCGGGATGTAGCTTGGTGACGAGCATTGAGCAATGAGACTGAGTCTCAATAAAGGCGAAAACACGTTCATTGGCAATCAAAAGTTTCTCCGCCCGCCGCCAAGGAGGAGAGACCCGGACGATGGGCTAAGCGTCCGCCATCTGTTTCCGCAACTGTCCAGTGGGTTACTGACGCATCGCTTCGCGGTGGCGCATGATCCCGGCCACCGCGTTACGGGTGAAGTTCTCGGCGTTGAAGAAGCCTTTGCCCCATCGATCGTCGAAGTCTTTTGTGGGTGCCGCAGCGACGATCTCGTCTGGGCTCTTGCCGGTGTCGAGGAGCTTTTCCAACCGATCCTGCACCGCGGCCAGCATGTCGCGGGCGGCGCTTAGCTCCATCTTGCCGCTCAGCGGTCCGTGCCCGGGGATGACGCGGGTTTTCTCGTCGCACAACGCCAGTCCGCGTTCCGCCGCGGCGACCATGCCGCCGATCCAACCGCCGCTGGAATAATCGATGAACGGATAAAACCCATTGAAGAACGCGTCACCCATTTGCAGCACGTTGGCTTTGGTAAAATGCACGAGGATGTCCCCGTCGGTGTGCGCGGGAGCCATGTGGTGAAGTTGAACCACCTCGCTGCCCGGATACAGGCTCAGGGTGTCGGCGAAAGTCAGGACGGGCAAAGCCGCCGCCGGAGCCGCATGAAAGGTGAAGCCGAACGCCTCGATCGTCTGGTCGGTGCTCAAACGCGCGCGGGTCGCATCGTGCGCGATGATGCGCGCGCCCTGCCGGCCGAAAACTTCGTTACCGCCCGAATGATCGAAGTGCCAGTGCGTGTTGATGACGATACTTACCGGCTTGCCGGCGAATGTCTCGGCGGCTTTAGCCACCGACAACGCACGAGGGTGTACCCCGGTGTCCACAAGGACCGCGCCGCCCGGGCTGGCGAGCACCGCCATGTTGCCGCCGGGGCCGGCCAGCAAGGCCAGGGTGTCCGTGAGCCGGGTGGTGGCCAGCGGGGCGAACTCAAAGGCGGCGAGGCTGTGATCGATGCCGGCGTTACCGGTCGGCTCGGAGGTGGTCGGTGCGGGCGTGGCCGCATCCGCCGCCTGGGCTTCCGATGAATTCATCAACCATCCGCCTGCCGCCAGCAGTCCCAGGGTACGCAGGGCATGACGCCGGGACACCGCGTTTTTGTGTGACGGGCAGGCCACAGCGGCGGGAAGATGATGCGAGGAATCGGTCGGCTTCATAAGGGACAAGCTTCACGCCGCGGGCACCAGGAAGTCAACCGGAGCCTTGAAGCACGCTTCAGTGGAATTTGGCTCGCTGGAGGCTTCTGGAATTATAGGGCGGGCGCTTCGCCTCCTGTTCGGTCAGTCACTCACGGCAGGCAAAGCGCCCGCCCTACAATTCCAGAAGGCAAACCCGGTACAGGAGCGCTCTAACAACTCGCGAAGTAGTTCCCGCGCGCGTAGTCCACGCCCGCCTCCTGCAACAGCTTGAGCGTCGCCTCGGATTCCACCGATTCGCACAGGCTGGGAATGCCGAGGTGATGCGTGATGTCGATGAGGGTCTTGACCAGCGCGAGGTTGACCGGCTCGTCCGGCAGATCGCGCACAAAGCCGCCGTTGATCCCCAGGAAGGTGAGCGGCAGCGTTTTGACTAGCGCGGGCACCAGCGTGGTAGCCCCAAATCCATCCACGGCGAAACGGAACCCGTGACTCTGCAATCCTTCCATCATCGTGCGGGCGGCGTCGAACTTCGCGCTGACGGCCAGCTCGCTCCAGACCCAGGTCACCCGGTCCGGCGAAATGTTGGCGGCCGCAAACGAGCGGCGGATGAAATCGGGCAGCGTCCATTCTTCCAGCGCCTGGTCAGAGGGATGCAGCGACAGGTGCAAAGCCGGGCCGGCCGAAAGCTGCCGCACGGCAAGCCGCACCAGCGCGCGATCAATCTCGGGCAGCAACCCGAACCGCCGTGCCGCCGGCAGGTACTGCCACGGTTCGAGGGTCTCGCCGGTGGGCAGGCGCAGGCACAACCGGGCGTCGTGGAAGCGCGCGCGGTTTGTCTCCAAGCACATGACGGGCTGGAGTTGCAAATCCAGCGCGTCCTGCCGGAAGGCTTCTTTGATTTCGTCGCGCCGGGACGAATCCATGCGGAGTTGGAGCAACTCAAATTCGCTTTCCTGCGACACCTCGACCCGGTTGCGGCCGTGGGCTTTGGCGGTGAAGCAGGCGGTGTCCGCCATGCCCTGAATTTGCTCGGCGGCGGTTTCCGCGAGGAGCGGAGCCAGCCCGATGCTGGCGCTGCAATTGAAACGCTGGTTGGAATCGTGGAAGATCAGATTACCCACGCTGGTGCGGATGCGCTCCGCCGCCATCCGGGCTTCGGACAGGGTGATCCGCTCCAGCAGGATGGCAAATTTATCACCTTCGAAATGGGCCAGCGTGTCGTGCGGCCCGACCGCGTTGCGCAGCAGGTAGGCCAGTTGGACCAGCAGGCGGTTGCCCGCCGCGTAGCCGAGGGTGAAGTTGACCAGCTTGAAGTGGTCAAGGTCCAGGTAGAGTAACGCGCCCGAAGCGGCATGGGGCGGCAGATTTTCCACGGCCGTTTCGACCGCGGCGGTGAAGTACGTGCGGTTGTAGAGCTTGGTGAGCTGGTCGCGTGTGGCCAAGTAGGCGAGTTGTTCGCGCTCGGCGCGCAGGTCATCCTCGAGTTGCTTGCGGATGGCGCGCAGTTTGAGGCTGCGCTCGGCGATGGCCAGCCGCACGTCGAGCAGATCGGCAAAGAAAGGCTTGATGATGTAGTCGTCCGCGCCGGCTTCGAGGATCTGCTGCAAGTCGGAGGCTTCTTTGCTCGCAGTGCCGACCAGCACGAAGGGCCGCTCCCCGTCGGGCTGCTGCCGCAGCCACCGGCAGAAGTCGAAGCCACTCATCTGGGGCAGGAATAGATCGAGCAGCACCAGCGGGAAGAAGGTACGGCGGTACTGCTCCATTGCCTGCTCGGCCGACTCGCAGGAAGTGAAGCGGTGGCCGCGGATGGTGAGCATCTGCGCGAGCAGGGCGCGCATTGACGGGTCGTCTTCAACAATGAGAATATCCATGCGAAAAGTCTGGGTGAAAGGCGGTGGAACACCTTCCATGAGCCGGAACCGTGCCGCGCCTAGGGTGATTACCTGATCGCCGCCGTCCGATCCGCGCGTGAGGTTGAGAAAACGTTTTGCACGCTTTATACATGGTGACTGTTTATCCGGAACATTCTCCTGCCGTTGCCACGGTGATGAGACGCAGTGCTGACAATTGATCCAAACAAAAAGCCGGATGGGCACTAGATTCTCTCTTTGCACGATGATCTCACCCGCTAGCCATTCGCCGGGTGCGCGCCTGCGCGCCGCGCTTGAAGAAGAACGCCCGCTCCAGGTCGCCGGGGCGATCAACGCCTACGCGGCGCTCATGGCCGCTTCCGCCGGATTCCGGGCCCTCTACCTTTCCGGTGCGGGGGTGGCGAATGCCTCCTACGGCTGGCCCGATCTGGCGATTACCTCGCTCAACGACGTGCTGGAAGACGTACGCCGCGTTTCCGCCGCGACCTCGCTGCCGCTGCTCGTCGATGCGGACACGGGCTGGGGCAACGCCTTCAGCGTGACCCGGACCGTACGCGAGATGATCCGCGCGGGTGCCGCCGGCATCCACATCGAGGATCAGGCCACGGCCAAACGCTGCGGGCACCGGCCCAACAAGGAAATCGTGACCGCAGCGGAGATGTGCGACCGGCTCAAGGCGGCGTGCGATGGCCGGACGGATCCGGCTTTTGTCCTCATGGCGCGCACGGACGCCGCAGCGAGCGAGGGCGTCGAGGCCGCCATCGAGCGCGCCTGCCGCTACCGCGAAGCAGGCGCCGACATGATCTTCGCCGAAGCGGTGACGACGCTGGACGAGTACCAACGGTTCGTGGCCGCGGTCGGCGTGCCGGTGCTGGCGAATATCACCGAATTCGGCCGGACGCCGATGTTCACCGTGGACGAACTCCGCGATGTTGGCGTTCGCTTGGTGCTCTACCCGCTGTCGGCGTTCCGGGCGATGAACGCCGCGGCTTTGGAGGTTTACCGGACCCTCCGACGTGACGGCACGCAGGCCGCCATCCTGCCGAATATGCAGACGCGCGCGGAACTTTACGAGTTCTTGAATTACCACGCGTACGAGGACCAGTTGGATGCACTCCGCAAGAATGCCTGAACATGGAACAAATCACGCCAAGGTTACGCAAGACCGGGGAATTCTAAGAACTGGGCGGAGAGCCGATCCGGCGGGTGGCAGAGCGACCGCATACGGAACGCGATCTATTCGATGTGCTTTGGGATCTCCGTGAGGGCGCCATGGAACTCCTCGGCGGTGAACTGCCGGACGATACTTACCCCGATGAGCCGATTCAGAGAACTGTTGGAAAAGCTGGCGCACTGAACTTGCACCTCCATGAACACAGATGAAGCTTTGGAGCCTGCCTTGGTTCTGACGCCAAACGACTGGCAGATGAACTTCAAGTACACCCCGGAAAATCTACCGCGGATTCTGGCCATGCAAACCTCGATGCGGTCTTGGCCTATCGAGAAGCAACGCAGCACCGTCTGGGAAAAAGGAATGAGTCGATTGGAAGACGCCCGACGGATTGCTACCGGCGAGGCGACTGCTGAGGAAATGCAGGCGGAAAATTCAACGTTTTCTTCCGAGGTAATCCAAGCAGCCAAGATCGAGTTTGATCCGGTGGCCTTCCAAGCTCGTGCCGAGGCCATGTTGGCCGAATTATTGGAAGCAGAAGCTGCGGCCGACAGGTAAGGCAACATTGGCATGGCTCTGAGCTCGCTCACGGATTATGCGCTGGTATTGGCGCAGCACGACAAGAACGACGAGCCATTTGTGCTTGTTGGGGGACACGCTGTCAATTTTTGGGCGGATTTTTACCTTGCACGGGAACCTCGCTTGGCTGCTTATCATCCGTTTCTGAGCAAGGACCTTGATTTGCTCGCTACCACCGAAGATGGCTACCGGTTGGCTTCCTCGACAGGCTGGGAGTTTCTGCCACCTGAGCCCAATGCTTTGGCCGTGCGTGGCAGACTACGTTCCGGTTCGCTTTTGGTAGAACTTTTACACGCCCGGTCGCGCGAACTGTTGCCACCTGAACAAGCGAAACTTTTCTTGCCCGGTGGCTCCACGGCGTTGTCCCTGCGGCTGCTTAGTCCCGAAGTACTGCTTGCCGGCAAGATAACGCTGGCTGTCGATGTGCTCCAAGACAGCTTGATCCCAGAAATCGCCGCACGTCAGGATGTGCGACATGTACAGATGCTCGGGTTGGTTCTACCTCATTATCTTAATGATGTGCTAACCCGCTTTGACAACGACAAAGCACGCTGTGCGGCGGCGCAGCCAACCATAGCAATTCTAGCGAGTCTGCGACGAGGCAACACCAACCGGCGTTTCGAGGCAGCATACCCTGGAGTTCTTTCCTGGCATGCTTTGTTACCTGCGAGCATCCGCGCACTGCCCTTGGACGACCCACATAGGCGCTGTATCGAAGAGCTTGATGCTTGAGTGCAATCTTTTTTCCTGCAGGCACATCCCCATCACCCCCATGAGCGAACCCAAAAAAACCAAGACCGGCGGACTGGCCGGTGTCAACGCCGGCGAAACGGCCATCTGCACCGTCGGCAAAGAAGGCTTCGGCCTGAGCTACCGGGGCTACACCATCGAAGATCTCGCCGCCAGGACCGGGTTCGAGGAGGTAGCCTACCTGCTGCTCTACGGCGAACTGCCCACGCGCGCGCAACTCACCGAATACCGCACCTTGCTGGCCGCCCAGCGCGGGCTGCCGGATGCGCTCAGGACCGCGCTCGAACTGATCCCTGCCAACACCCACCCGATGGATGTCCTGCGCACGGGCTGCTCCGTGCTGGGCTGCCTGGAGCCGGAACGCGGCCTGGACCGCGCCTCGGCCGTTGCCGCGGGCAACCGTCTCATCGCCGCGTTCCCGTCGATGCTGCTCTACTGGTACCAGTTCACCAAACACGGGCGGCGCATCGAAACGCAGACCGACGACCTCAGCATCGCCGCCCACTTCCTGCACCTGCTCCTGGGCAAACCCGCGCCGGAATCGCACGTCCGTACGATGGATGTTTCCCTGGTCCTCTACGCCGAGCACGAATTTAATGCCTCGACGTTTACCGTGCGCGTGATCACCTCCACGATGGCGGATTTCCACAGCGCCATCGTCGGCGGGATCGGCGCGTTGCGCGGCCCGCTGCACGGCGGGGCCAACGAGGCCGCGATGGACCTGATCGAACTCTACCGGACGCCCGACGAAGCCGAGGCCGGGCTGCTCGAAAAACTCGCGCGCAAAGACCTCATCATGGGCTTCGGCCACCGCGTTTACAAGAAGGCGGACCCGCGTTCGGCCATCATCCAGGAACAGTCGAAGGCCCTCGCCGCCGCCTCGGGTGATACAGTCGTGTATCCGGTCAGCGAGCGGATCGACGCCGTCATGCGCCGCGAGAAAGGGATGTTCACGAACCTGGATTTCTACAGCGCCTCGGCCTATCGCTTCCTGAACATTCCGACGCCGCTATTCACGCCGATCTTTGTCACCTCGCGCATCAGCGGTTGGACGGCGCACGTCATCGAACAGCGCGAGCGCAACCGCCTGATCCGTCCCGCCGCCGACTACACCGGACCGGAGTTGCGGGAGTTTGTGGACATCGAGCACAGAGGGTAATAAAGGCTAGTCTCCACTTTGAGCACGCACGATTCGACCGATGCCGCCCGCCCGCCCTTTGACGATCTGCTCACGCAGATCGCCGACTACACGCTCGATGTCACGCGCGCTTCCGGCAGCGTCGAAGCGCTGGAAACCGCGCGATATTGTTTGATGGACACCCTGGGCTGCGGACTGCTCGCGCTCGCGTACCCGGCTTGCACCAAGCTGCTCGGCCCCGTCGTTCCGGGTGCGACGATGCCCGGGGCCGGCGCGCGGGTTCCTGGTACCTCGTTCGAACTGGAACCGGTGCAGGCTGCATTCAACATCGGCGCGATGGTCCGCTGGCTGGATTTCAACGACACGTGGCTCGCGGCGGAGTGGGGCCACCCGTCCGACAACCTCGGCGCGATCCTCGCCGTGGCCGATTATCTCTCGCGCAAGGCGGTCCGCGAAGGCGAACGTCCGCTGGTCATGCACGACGTGCTCCTCGCCATGATCCAGGCGCACGAGATCCAGGGCGTGCTGGCTCTGGAGAACGCCTTCAACCGCGTCGGTCTGGATCACGTGTTGCTCGTACGCATCGCCTCCACGGCGGTCGCGGCGCGTCTGCTCGGCGGCTCGCGTGATGATGTGCTCAACGCGCTCTCCAACGCGTGGATCGACGGCGGTGCCTTGCGCGCCTACCGGCACGCGCCGAACACCGGTTCGCGCAAATCTTGGGCGGCGGGAGATGCCACCAGCCGCGCGGTGCGCCACGCGCTCTTCGCCCTCAAGGGCGAGATGGGCTATCCCAGCGCGTTGACCGCCCGGACCTGGGGTTTTCAGGACGCGCTTTTCCGTGGCCGACCCGTCCGTGTGGCAGCCCAGGGGTTCGGCATTTACGTGATGGAACACGTGCTCTTCAAAATCTCGTTTCCTGCGGAGTTCCACGCTCAGACTGCGGCTGAAGCGGCAGTCACCCTGCACCCGGCAGTCGCCGGACGGTGGCATGAGATCGAGCGCATCATCATCGAAACGCAGGAGAGCGGCAAACGCATCATCGACAAGACCGGACCGCTCTCGAACCCGGCTGACCGCGACCATTGCATCCAGTACATGGTCGCGGTGCCGCTGCTCAAAGGCACTCTGACGGCCGGCGACTACGAAGACGCCACCGCCGCCGACCCGCGTTTGGACCGGCTGCGCGAGCGGATGAAGGTCATCGAAAATCAGGACTTCACCCGTGATTACCTCGACCCGGACAGACGGTCCATCGGTAACGCGGTGCAGGTCTTCTTTAAGAACGGCACTTCCACGCCGCGCGTGGCGGTGGAGTATCCCATCGGTCATCGCCGCCGGCGCGCGGAGGGTGTGCCGGTGCTGCTGAAGAAATTTGAACACGCCTTGCGCGGCCGACTGCCCGCGCGAAACGCGGAAAAGCTCCTCGCCCTGATGAACGACTCCAGCCGCTTGGAAAACTACCCTGTCCACCGGTTCATGGATCATTGGGTCGTGTGACCCTCTTGCCGTAGCGCGGCAAAGTTGACACTTAACCCTACTGTGACATGCATACTTCTATGGAAAACCCGTTGCGCGACAAAGTATGCCTTGTCACCGGAGGTACCTCCGGCATTGGCCGGGTGGCGGCGATGGAGTTGGCCAAACAGGGAGCCAAAGTCATCGTCACTGGTCGCGACGAGGCACGGGGTGCGGCCGTCGTGGCCGACATCCAACGCGCCGCCAACACCAACACCAACACCAACACAGCCTCTGCCGTATTCCTCGCTGCCGATTTGTCGGAACAATCCAACGTACGCCGCCTCGCTGGGCAGGTGCAGCAGCGTTGCGATAAACTCGACATCCTCATCAACAACGCGGGCACGGTTTACGCCGAACGCAAACTCACCCGCGACGGCATTGAGCGCACCTTGGCTACCAACCATCTCGCGCCTTTTCTGCTGACCAACCTGCTGCACGGCCAGCTTGCCGCGGCCGGCGGATCGGCCCGCGTGGTCACGGTGTCCTCAGACGCACACCGTTTCGGGCGCATCGACCTGGATGACCTCGGAGGCCAAGCCCGTTACAGCCCCATCGGCGCTTACAGCAACTCCAAGCTGGCGAACATCCTGTTCACGACTGAGCTAACCAGGCGCTGGAAGGGCGAGGGGGTCACCGCCAACAGCCTGCATCCCGGCGTCGTCCGCACCAACATCTGGAGCAACAGCAAAGGCGGTTTGCGTCTGCTGACCTGGCTGGCGCAGCCCTTCATGATTTCCGCCGAACGAGGGGCTCGTACCATCGTGTATCTGGCGGCCTCTTCGGAGGTTGACGGAACCACCGGCGCATATTTCGTCAAGTGCCGGGAGGTCGTCCCCGCACCGGCCGCCCGCGACGCGGAACTCGCCGCGCGCTTGTGGGAGGCAAGCGCCAAGTTGACCGGCCTGGCTTGAGCGCCGCACTTGCGCGCCCCGGTGGTCGGGCGGAGGGTCACTCCATGTCTCCCCGACACCCCGCCGGCCCCGATCTTTCCCTGCTTCGGAGCCTGCTCGACGGCGAACACGCCGCCGTCCGCACGCAGGTGCGCGCGATCCTTTCGCGTCCCGATTTTCGCTACTACACCGGCACCGATACAGCGGAATATCGGGAAATCGTGTTCCGCTGGTGTCAGGCGCTCGCGGCGGAAAACGTCGGCCTGATCGCGCTGCCGACCCGGTACGGTGGAGAAGCGGATTTTGCGAAGTTTATCGCGGCATTCGAGACCATCGCCACGCACGACATCAGCCTGACGATCAAGTTCACCGTGCAGTTCGGCATCTGGCTGACTAGCGTGTTGCTGCTCGGCACGGAAAAGCATCACCGCAAGTACCTGCGCGACATCGGCACCTTCGCGCTGCCCGGTTGTTTCGCCATGACCGAGATCGGCCACGGCTCCAACGTCCGCGACCTCGAAACCACCGCGATCTACGAACCAGCCACCGGTGAGTTCGTGATCCATTCGCCCGGCTTCGCCGCCGGGAAGAACTACATCGGCAACGGGGCCTGCCACGGACAAGCCGCGGCGGTCTTCGCGCAACTCGAAACCGGTGGCGCGCGGCACGGTGTCCACGCCTTCGTGGTGCCGATCCGCAGCCCCGCCGGCGACATCCTCCCCGGCGTCCGCATCGAGGACAACGGACTCAAGATGGGCGAGAACGGGGTGGATAACGCGCGGCTCTGGTTCGATCACGTGCGGGTCCCGCGTGAGGCGCTGCTGGATCGTTTCGCGAGCGTCGCGGAGGACGGCACTTACACCAGCCCCATCGCCAGTGCCGGGAGCCGTTTTTTTACCATGATCAGCGCCTTGGTCGGTGGCCGGGTCAGCATCGCCGCCGCCGGTTTGAGCGCGGGCAAGAGCGGGCTGGCGATCGCTGTGCGCTACGCCGCCCGCCGACGGCAGTTCCGGGCCGCGCCGGACGCGCCGGAGGAGAGTCCGCTGCTGGATTATCCCACCCACCAGCGCCGCTTGCTGCCGCTGGTGGCGAACAGCTACGCGCTGGATTTCGCGCACAAGCACCTCGTGCGCCGCAAGGTGTTGGCGGATGCCCTTGCACCCGGCGAAGGGGGCAAAGCGGAAGCGACGCGCGAGGTGGAACTGCTCGCCGCGGGCTTGAAAGCTTACATCACTTGGAACACCACTCGGACGCTCCAGGTTTGCCGCGAGGCGTGCGGCGGCGAAGGATACATCAGCGCCAACCGTCTGCCGGCGCTCAAGTCGGACTCGGACATCTTCACGACTTTTGAAGGCGACAACACGGTGTTGATGCTCTGGATCGGCCGCAACTTGCTGGCCGGTGGTGTGCCGGATGCCGGGCGGCTGTCCCGGGAGGCGGCGGTGACTCACACCGGTGAGAGGAAGCTGTCTGTGTACCTGCGCCTGTTCACGACCCGCGAGAGGGTCTTGCTGGAGGAGATCCGCAAGGAGACGGAGAGACTGCCGGCGGCGCCCCAGCAAACGGCGACGCTCCACGCAGCGAACGCCTACGTCGAGCGCGTGATCCTCGAATGTTTCATCGCGCAAATAGCGGATGGCGCAGCCGAGTTTGGTTCCGTCGTGCCGACACTGCAGAACTTGGCCGAGTTGTTTGCGCTGACCCTGATCGAACAGCACCGCGGATGGTACTTGGAAAATGGCTGGCTGACAGCCAAGGAGTCGAAGTCCGTCGATCGCAGTGTCGATGCTCTGTGTGCCGCGTTGGTCACCCAGGCGGTCACCCTGGTGGATGCCTTCGGCATCCCCGATGCCGTGTTGGCTGCACCAATCGCCGTCGGATGAATACCCCGCCACGCTGCGGGTGTTTACCGTGCTCCTTCCTGCAAATCGTAGATCTTTCCCCACTCGCCTTCAGCCACGCGGCGGCAACGCGCCTCCCACGGCTTGGTTGATCCGGCGAACGTCTTTTCCTCCGGCGCCCCCCAGTACACATAGCGCACATCCATTCTCTGCGCGCACTGCTCCCATCCCGCCTCTCCGAGCATGAGTGTGCGCAACTCCGCCAGCAAATCCTTGTACTCCAGTCCTTGGCTATACAGGTGCCCCTCGTAACCCATCGCCAGTTTGCGTCCACAAAACACCAAAGGATGATTATACGTGGGCGCTGCCGCAAAGCGCGCCTCGGGAGGCAAATCTTTCACGGCGAAACTCACCGCGTCCACCTCGCTGCGTTTGACCAGATCGTAGCCGCGGCCGTGGTTCCCCCCCAACCCGCCCACGAGGCACACAAACCCGGATAAGAACAAGGCCGCGCAAACCGGCCAGCGCGCCGCCGAACGCAACGGCGCGATCCAGCGTTCCCACAAGAACGGCAGCGTCGCGAGGTAACACCAGAGCATGATCTTCGTGTTGTCCCATTCCCAGGTCGTCAGCATCACCACGCACAGGAACCCGAAGATGATGCCGCTGGGAACAACGAACGCCTCGACGGCCAGTTCACTGCCGTCGCCGGAGGGGCGGGGTGGGGCGGCGGCCCAACCGACTTCATCGTCGTTCAGCACCACGGCCGCTGCCGTCCAGGCGCAACGTCCCCAGCAGGCAATCGCCAGCGGCCCGAACAAGCCGAAGTTCAGCAGCCAGAAGCCGAGGAAGGATTGGTTGGCTTCCTGCATCCAGCCCGGCTTGAGATGAACCATGCTGGCACCGGTGAAGCCGCCGGTCATCAGGGAGATCTGCCAGGTGGCCGGCACCAGCGCGATCCCCACCAGCCACAACAGGTGCCGGCGCATCGACGCCCGCGGGAAATACGCCACGAACCACCAGCCCAGCAGCAACGAGAGGAACACAAAAGTGAACAGGTGCAGCAGCGGCATCACCGTGTAAAGCAGCGCCTCCGCCCAGAAAGGGATCAGTCCTCGGGAGGGTCGATCCTCGCGCACCTTGAGCTGCCGGCTCAGGAGCAGGGGAGCCTCCCGCGCGAAGAACTTCCTGCGCCAATGGGCCATCAGCAGCAGCCCGGCCGGCAGGGCGAAGAGAAAGGGCCGTTGCGTCACAAAGATCGCCAGCGGCAGGCTCTTCCAAGCCAGCGCTGTCTGGTAATCCTTGAACACCCCGGTACGAAAGATCTGGAAGCCCGCCAACCCGCCGCTAAACAGGAAACCGGCCATCGTGAACGCGCCGCCCCATTCGTAGAGCGCCAGCGCCAGCGCCGCCGCGCCGATCAGACCGACCCAGACCAGGGCCCGGTACTCGTCGGCTCCCGCCAGGTTCAAGAGACTCTGGAAGAGATCGATGCCGGGATAATACCGCATGGAGACCCACGCGTGTTCCGGGTGGTCCGGCCACCAGTGGACCCCGTTGGCGAAGTATCTCGCCAGCATCAGGTGCAAGCTCAGGTCGCCCAGATTGTTGGGTGAGACGATCTTGATCTCGTCCCCGTCGAAGAACACCAGCCAGCAGTACGTGCGGATCGCGAACAATCCAAAAGCGGTGAACATCAACCATGCCCACGCCGAGAATCGGCGTTTCATCAGGAAATATCCTTCCGGCACGGGGTAAACTTGGCGTGTTTGCTGCACCAGCAATCCGAAGCTGGCCACGAGCCCCAATGCGAGTGCCAGTTCCGCCCGGAAAGCGTCCAGGCCGTGGTATCCGGGCAGGACGAGCAGCATCGCCGCCAGGACCGAGACGGCGACGAAAACACAGAGCGAAGCGAGCATTCGGGCGATCATCGAAGCGGGTGCCTTTTAGAAAGAAGAAATTGTCCGATCATTGGCCATCGGTGGCTGCTTCCTCGCCTGCCTGCAGCTTTTCCGCGGCCGGTCCCGGGTCCACCGTTGGCGGTGCGCCAGGATGGAACTCCGGCGCGCGTCCGGACAGCAGGTGCTGGAACACGGAGGCGCGCAGGTAGAGCGTCTGCGGCTCCAGGGCGGCGCGCAGACGCAGGGTTTGTTTGAAGTAATCGGCGTCCAGGCCGCGCTCGGCTTCGGCCACCCGGGTGGCGGTCACGACCAGGAAATCCGCGTGGAAGCTCGGCGGCTTCAGGGTGTGCGAGTAATAGCCGACGTTGGTAAAATCTCCCAGCAGCCACGGCAGCGGGTAAGTGCTGTCGCACAGGATGAGGCCCAGGCGATGGTAGTTACTCGGGTTCTCCGCGGCGAGACCGAGCAGCGGGCCGGTGATTTCGTTGATGTCGTTGAAGGTCTGCACGTACACATAGCTTTCCTTCTCGTTCGTCGGGCGGAAGAAGTTGAGGCGGACCGCCAGGAACGTCGAGTAACACAGCAGACCCGTCGCCACCGTCCATGCGGTCCCGGCCAGCGTTTTACGCAACGGAGGTTGCCCCCAGCCAGCCAGCTCCGCCCCACCGCCCGCCAGGAAAACGGCTGCCACCGTGCCGAGCATGGCCAGCGGCAGGTACTCGAAGATGTCTCCGAGGCCGGTTGATCCGCGCGGAACGAGCAGATGCCACCCCTGCGCGGCGGTCCGACCGAGAGCCAGCGCCACCGCCAACCCGCCCAGCGCGATCAACACCGCCCCGACCCACGGCGGCCGCGACCGCTCCATCCACGCCGGGAATTCCGATAGACCCAGGCCCGCCACCAGGAAAAACGGCCAGGCCCAGGCCAGCACGCACCAAGGCGTTTTGTACGGGATCAGACAATAGGCCGTCATGTTGCCCAGCGCGTAGATGGCCAGCAGCCGCGCCCGCCAATCCGGCACAGCGGGCAGCACGGTGTAGCGCACGCACGCCAGCAGGCCGAGGAAGACCGCCGGCTCGTTCCACCAGATTAACCTCAGCCAGTAGAGGTGGGGTTTGTTGTGCCCTTCGCCCTCCTGGGATTTGTGGCCCCAGTATTTGTAAGCGGTGACCAGACCCTCGATCCCCCTGGCATGAAACCCGGTGCCCGAGTAGAAAAAGACGATGGCTGCCAGCCCGACCGCCGTCACCGCCGCCAGGTCCTCCCAACGCCACAGTTGCGGAGCGCAATGCAAGTCGAAATCAAACGCGGGGTCAGCCTCGTCGGGAAAAAAGGTCGCCTTGCCATCTTCCGGCGGCGGGCTGGGCGGACGCACCGTCAGCAGCGTGCGCAAGGAAGGCAGGAGACGCTCCAGCAAAATCGTGCAGGGCATCGCCAGCACCAGGCAGCCGACGTGGATGATGTAGGTCTCTTTGGTCAGGACCATGCCGGTCAAGCCCATGCCCACCGCCCACAGGTGCTTCCTTTGCCCTTCCTGCCATAAGCCGAACAGGCCCCAAAACGCCACCACCAGGAAGAAAACCAGCCACGTTTCATGGATCGCGTCACGCTGGTAGTAAAGGAAACCGGGTGACACCGCCATCGCCAGGGCCGCCCAGCCGCACGCCCGCAACCCGAGGAACCGCTGGAAGCGAAAGAGCCAGTCCACCGTCAGCGTGCCGACGATTGCTACCGGCAGACGCAAAGCCCAAAGGTTGCGCCCCAGCAGGCTCTTGAAGACGAACAGCACGTAGAAGTGCAGCGGTCCGTGGTAGTTCGTGGGATCGTACTTGTAGTAGCCGACCTTTTGCATCTGGTCGAGGAACCAGCCGTTGACGCCCTCGTCGAAGTGCGGCGGACGCAAATCCAGTTGCCACAACCGCAGCAGTGCCGCCAGCGCCACGACGCCGATCCGCAAGTAGGGCAGATGCCGGTGAAAGGATTCCGGCAGAAGCGGCGGAGCGTCGCCGGGCGGGTTGGGGGCAGGGTCCATGAAGAGGGCGGCAGCTTGAAGTTCGTTACGGGAAGCGGAAAACAGACGTTTCCGCAAGTGTCTTCCCCGCCGAAAGCGGAAATTGCGGTTGGACCAGGCATCTGCCCCCTCCAACCCCGGAAGAATCTTTCATTTTTGGCTTGGCTCTTCGTCCGCCGTGTTGTTGCGTTTCATCCGCTTCGCCCTTTGCTGGCGTCTTCTTTGCCAATCCCCCGGCTCGCGCCAGATGTCCTCCTCCGTTCCTTTTTCCCTTTCCATCATTATCCCGGCCTACAACGAGGCGGGCCGCCTGCCGCGCAATCTCGCCCGGGTAGCCGCTTGCTGCGAGGCGCTCGCGCTCCCGTCGGGCGCAGGGGGAGAGGCCGGCTGGGAAGTGCTCGTCATGGTGGAGAAGAGCCCCGATGACACCTTCGAAGCGGTACGGGCCGCGGCGGCGGGACACCCCCAAATCCAGGTCATCGACAACGAGGTGCAGCGCGGCAAGGGGTACGCGGTGCGCCAGGGCATGCGGCGCGCGCGGGGAGAGATCGCCCTGTTCATGGACGCCGACCTGAGCACTCCGCTTTCGGAAGTGAGCAAGTTCCTCGACTACTTCGCTGCTCACCCGGAGGTGGACGTCCTGATCGGCAACCGACGGCATCCTTCCAGCCACATCGGCCAGTCCCAGGGTCTGCTGCGTCGGACGTTGAGTTTGATCTTCAGCAAGCTGGTCCGCGGACGGATCGGCCTCGGGAAATGGTCGGATACGCAGTGCGGCTTCAAGGCGTTCCGGCGCGTGGCGGCGAGCGAAATCTTTTCCCGCCAGCGCCTCGACGGCTTTTCCTTCGACGTGGAGATCCTGGTCCTGGCAGAAAAACTCGGGCTGAGGGTGGTCGATCTGCCTGTGGAATGGTTCGACGTGAAGGCTACCACCCTGCGCATCCTGCGCGATGGTTGGATGATGCTGCGCGACATCAGCCGGGTGCGCACGCTGGTGGCTCGCACTCTGCGGGAGCAGCCGTTGCATCCTTCATCCTTTTCTTCTCCAGGGGATTGATGTAGTTGTTTCCGAGTCGAAAAACCAGCGGCAATCCTTTGCGTCCAGCGTTTGTACCCAGGTACGGCCCGAGTCTTGCTAGTGTTCTTTTCAATCGCCTCAAGGAGTTAGAGTTGCTTCATGGAAACCTCTGTCCCTCGCACTAACGGCAAGCGTCCCGCCGCATCTGGCCCCCGTGCCGATGAGGCCGGCCAGACCCCGTTCGCGGAGGAGCCGGCTGGCGGGGCGGGCGACCATGCCGACCAGGTTCGCGATCCGTTGTTGCAGCCTCAGTCTTACCGGCTGCCGAGCCCAGGCGTCAGCGGACAAGCCTATTCTCCAAGCGGGCCGAATCCGGAATGGGACGCCAGCGGCGGAAAAAGCGGCGATAGTTTTCACGGCCAGCCTGAGTCCAACGTGGAGACCCTGGCGGCGGAACTGCGCCGGGAGATCGCCAACCGCAGCGACCTGGAGAGCCGTCTGGCTCTGAGCGAGCAGCGGTTGGCCTACATGATGACCAGCAGCCCGTTGGGCTTCTTCGACTGCGATCGTCTCTCGGGTAATGCCTACTATTCGCCCAGCTACAAGGAGATGCTCGGCTACCGCGCCGACGAACTGCCCGACCGTTACCAGACTTTTCTCGATCTGCTTCACCCCGAGGATCAGCAAAGCGATTGGTTGGCCGAACGCCAGAGTGTCGGGGAGGGGATGAATCGCTTCACCCAGTATTTCCGGCTCAGGCACAAGGACGGCACCTACCGTTGGATCGAGAGCACCGGCATCGAATTCCTGGACGCCGCCGCCACGCGCACCCGGACCCTGGGTTTCCATCTGGATGTTACCGGCCGCAAGCAGTTGGAGGAGCGCTTGCACCAGAGCGAGGAGCGTTTCCACCTGCTCATCACCAGCAGCCCATTGGGCTTTTTCGACACCGATCTGCTCACGGGCCGCTCTTACCTTTCACCGCTCTGGAAGTCCATGCTCGGCTACCGTCCCGAGGAACTGGCCGACTCGCACCAGACCTGGCTGGACCTGTTGCACCCGGATGACCGGGCGGCGGTGATCGCCGCGCACACCCAGCGCGTCTTCGGCGAGAACCGCCGGCCCTTCAGCTACGCGTTGCGCCTGCGCCACAAGGATGGCCACTACCATTGGGTGCAATCTTCGGGCATCGATTTCTTCGCGGCGGATGGCCGCTTGCTGCGCTCCCTCGGTTTTCACGCCGACATTCACGCGTTGAAGATGGCCGAGGAGGCTCTGGAATCTGAAAAGGAGTTTCTGGGGGTCACGCTGGATTCCATTTCGGACGGTGTCATCACCACCGATGCGGCCGGCTTCGTCACGTACCTCAACGCGGCGGCGGAAAATCTCTGCGGCCTGCGCAGCGGCGAGGCGGTTCACCTTCCCATCGAAGACTTTTACCGCCGTGCCGGTGCCCAGTCCCGCCGCCAGTCGGACAACCCCGTGCGCGCGGTGCTCACCACTGGTTTGCGTGCCGCCCCGCACGATCCGGCCTACCTGCACGCCCCGGGCCGGCCCGAGAAAGTCATCGCCGACAACGCCGCGCCGATTGCCGGTCCCGCCGGGCAGATGAGCGGGTCCGTGCTCGTCTTCCACGACATCACCGACCGCCACCGCGCGGCAGAGGAACTGCAAAAGGCGGGCCGCATCGAGAGCCTGGGTGTGCTCGCGGGCGGCATGGCGCACGATTTTAATAATCTGCTCACCGCGGTGCTGGGCAACATGTCGGTGGCCCGTTCGGGCGGCGACCTGCCGCCGCGTGCCATCGATGCGCTCAACCGGGCGGAGAAAGCCTGCTGGCGCGCGCGTGACCTGACCGGCCAGCTTTTGACGTTCTCGCGTGGGGGCGATCCCGTGCGCAAGACGCTCGCGCTCGGTCCGCTCATCGAGCAGGCTGTGCGCAACACGGTGCTCAACGTCACCGTGCAACTGGATTTCCAGATGGATTCGCGCCTGCCCACCGTGGAGGCCGACGAAATACAACTTGTCCAGGTGCTCCACAACCTGGCGCTTAATGCCGTGCAGGCCATGCCCAGCACCGGCGGCACGCTCAAGGTAATAACCCGCCGCATGACCGGCAAAGGCACTGGCACTGACCGCGAGGGCGACGGAATCAGCGCGGCCGCGAGAACCGCGGGTGACGATCGGATCGAGATCATCCTGCGTGACAATGGCTCCGGCATCCTGCCCGAGCACCTGCCCAAAATTTTTGATCCTTTCTTCTCCACGCGCAGCAACGGCACCGGCCTGGGCTTGGCGATCGCCTACTCCATCATCAAGAAGCACGAAGGGACGATCAACGTGGATTCCCAGCCGGGCAGCGGCGCGACGTTCACCATCACCCTGCCGGCCTCGCCGCTGGCCAGCCCGCCTTCAGCCGAACAGCCCGCCGATGGTCAGAAGCGGGTAGGTGGCCGCATCCTCTTCATGGATGACGATCCGGACATCCGCGAACTGGCCGGTGCCATCCTCGGGCTGATCGGCTACGAACCGACCCTGACGCGCGAGGGTTCCGAGGCGCTGACCGAATACCAGGCGGCGCGGGCCTGCGGACGACCATTCGCGGCGGTTATCCTCGATCTGACGATTCCGGGCGGCATGGGCGGCAAGGAAACCATGCGCCGTTTGTATGATCTCGATCCGAACGTACGCGCCATTGTTTCCAGCGGCTACAGCAACGACGCCGTGATCGCCGACTTCCGTGCGCATGGCTTTGTCGCCATGGTCGCCAAGCCGTACCGGATGGAAGACTTGGCGCGTGTGCTCCACGACGCCATCACGGCGGATGTATGATCGGCGGGAGATAGTCCGCTTCTGGTTTGTAGGGCGGGCGCTCCGCTTGCCGTGAGCGGACCAGATGGCAGGCGGGATGCCCGCTCTACAAACCAGAAGGCAACTCCATGCAGGAGCACTCTGAGTGACGCCGCTTGCCATCAAAAACCCCGCTTGCGCGGGCGGGATGCAGCGTGCACACTCCGGCACTTTTCATGACGCCCGCCATCGAAGTTGCCGATCTGGTTAAAATCTACGGGCCGTTGCGCGCGGTCGATGGCATCTCCTTCCAAGTCCAGCCGGGTCAGATTTTCGGCATGCTGGGACCCAACGGCGCGGGCAAGAGCACGACGATCGAGATCATCGAGGGCTTGCGTCAGGCGGACAGCGGACGGGTCAGCGTCCTGGGCATCGACGCGCGCAAACACCCGAGCCGGGTCAAGGAACAGATCGGTGTGGCCCTGCAATCGACCGCGTTCTTCAAGCAGCTTTCCGTCCGTCAGCTCCTGCGCCTTTTCGGCAGCTTCTACAAGCGTTCGCTGCCGGTCGATCAACTCGTGGCCGCCGTCAACCTGGAGGAAAAAGCCGACACGCCCTCCGGTGACCTCTCGGGCGGGCAGCGTCAGCGCCTAGCCATTGCAGTGGCGCTGGTCAACGACCCGGCGGTGATTTTCCTCGACGAACCGACCACCGGTCTCGACCCGCAGGCCCGCCGCTCGCTGTGGGAAGTCATCAGCCGCCTGCGCGACGAAGGCAAGACGCTGCTGCTGACGACGCATTACCTGGAAGAAGCCGAGCACCTCTGCGAACAGTTGATTATCATCGACCACGGCAGGATCATCGCCGCGGGCACGCCGGCCAGCCTGATCACCGAGCACTTCGAGCGCACGGCGCTGGAGTTCATGACCGACGATCGGTTGGCCACCCCCGACTTGCAGGGGTTGCCGGGAGCGGACTACGCCGAGGAAACCAGCGGGCTGACCAAGGTGTTCTCCTCCAACGTGACCCGCACCACCACCGCCCTGATGGAGATGTGCGCCGGGAAAAACGTCGAGTTGCGCGGCCTGAAGATTCACACGGCGACGTTGGAGGACGTTTTCCTCAAGCTGACCGGGCGCACCATCCGCGAATGAGGTGCCCCGACCGCTCCCACCATGAAAGCTCTCCGCGAACTGTACTTTGCCAACCTGACCGAGTTCCTGAGCAACCGGCGCGCGCTGTTCCTGACCATCGCTTTCCCGGTGCTGTTCATCACGATCTTCGGGCTGGTGTTCACCAACCAGGACAAGATCGATGTCCGCATCGGTCTCGCCAACGCGGATGACGGCCAGATCGGCCGCCAGATCGCCGACGCGCTGGAATCCGCCCCGAAGACCAACCTGACCGGCGCCCCGGGCTTCAACCGCAACGACTCCGACAGCAACCCTTTTTCCGGTGTGAAATTCATCCGCGGCAACGCGGACGACTTGCGCGAAGAACTCAAGCACGGCGGGCGGCTGGACGGAGTGATCATCATCCCGGCCGGGATCAGCGCCGCCGCCGAGGCCAAAGCGCGCGTCAAGCTGATGGCAACTGCCGCTGCCGTCAGCCACGGCAAGCCCCCGGGATCCCTCGACCCGGCTGCTCCGGGAGCGGACAACGCTTCGGCGAAGCCTGCCGCCGCTCCAGACAAGACGGCGGCGGTGACATTGATCGTCGATCCGATGCGCCAGTTGCTCGGACCGATCTTACAGGGCCTGATCAATCATGTGCTGGATGGGGTCAACGCGGGAGTCACCGGCGACACGAGGCTGCTGGATTTGAACACGGAATCAGTCCAGGCGCGGCAGATCCGCACCGTGGACTACCTGCTGCCGGGCATCCTGGCGATGAGCATCATGCAGCTGGGCCTCTTCGCGACCGCGCAGCCTCTGGTGGCTCTGCGGGTGCAAGGTGTGTTGAAACGTTTGGGTGCCACGCCGCTGCCGCGCACGACGCTGCTCGTGGCCTACGTAGCTCTCCGTCTGACCATCGCGCTGCTGCAAACGGCCATTGTCGTGCTGATCGGCCACTATGCGTTCAAGGTGGCCATGGTCGGCAACTGGTGGGTGTTCTCCGGCTGGGTGCTGCTGGGAACTCTGGCGTTTATCGCGTTGGGCTTCTTTATCGCTGCCGTCAGCAAGAACGAGGAAAGCGTGATTGCCATTTCCAACATCATCAACCTGCCGATGATCCTGCTCTCCGGCGTGTTCTTCCCGGTGGACCACCTGCCGAAGTTCCTCGACTACCCGATTCGCATGGTGCCGTTGAACTACCTGTCGGACGCCTTGCGTCACACCATGCTCGATACGCCGCCGATCCATGATCCGCTGACAAACCTCATCGGTCTCAGCGCCTGGGTCATCCTGATGACCGTGCTGGCAATCCGCTTCTTCAGTTGGGACAGCCGGTAAAATCGGCGCGCCTCAAATCCGCTCGGGTGGCAGCCTCAGGAGGTGCCGGTTGAATACCCGGCTCCAAGCCCGCGCGAGCCGGGAAGGACGAGGGTGATGTTGCGCCGTGGCGGCTAACCGGCGGCCAAGCTCCAGGGCAACGGCAGGATCGGAGGTAACGGTGCGCATCTGCATAAATTTTCTTGGGGGAAACGAAACGAATTCGAGAACTAGACTTTCGGCAGGTGTGTAAATTTTGGAAATCACCATCTCAACGCCAAGGAGGCGCTTAAGCAAATTTTCCGTTGCGATAATCGGACAAATTGTGGATGTTCACGGCGATGAATGATTTTCATCTCTGTGGATCGGACGGTCAATCCCGAAAGTGACGGTTCCTCATGGCGACGAACAAATTTCCCGAACAAGCCGACCTCATTGAGCGTGTGAAGGCCATCCTCAATCTTAGTGACGAGACGTTGGCTCTAGAAGTGGCGGTGCGGCCCGAGACCATGCAAAAATACGCCGCAGGTTACCAGAAAGCGGGTAATAAGCTGATGCAGATCGTCGCGCGTTTGCCGGAGACCCGCCGCCGTGCTTCCGCCGAGTCCGAGAACTCGCCCGCCATCTCCAGGCATACGGAGTCCTTCCAAAGCACCCGCCTGATTTCCACGCGCGATCTGCCCTCGCTGCCGCGTGACGTGAAGCTCGATCCGCCGTCCACGCAGGAGCAGCTTGCCCGGATTTTGACGGAAGGCACGATGGACGAGGTCCGGATGATCCGGCAGGTAATTGAGACTCTTTGCCGCCAGATTGAGCATCGACGTTTTGCTGTTCAAACCGCCGCCCGCCCTTCGATGGTGTTCCTCGAAGGTCCGCACCGGCTCGTGCCCGCGCTGGGATACATTCCCGCCGGTATGCCGCAGGATGTTCTCCAGCAAGCCAACAAGTTTATCGCTTTACCGGCGGGCAAGTTCCCGGAGGCGGATTTCGCCTTGAAGGTGCAGGGGGATTCGATGGTGGATGCCGACATCCACCACGGCGACTGGGTGATGATGAATTCTACGCGTGAGCCACGTAACGGCAACATCGTCGCGGCACTTTGCGACGGCGAGACGTGCCTGAAGACCTACGTGGCGGATGGCCGCGCCGCGCCATTTTTGCGCTCGGAAAACCAGGTGTACCCACCCAAGATCATTCCTCGCGATGAGATGCAAATCCAGGGAGTCATGTTGGGTAAGATGCGTCTTTCCGAGCCTGGCGGCGAAGTTGAACAATAACAACCACCGCCGCTGTCTCAATGCTAAAGCAAGCTGTGAGGACAGTGCTGGTCCTCGGTTGGTTATCGCTCTGGCCGCACTGGGCCAGCGCACAACTGGGAGCGACAGCCGATGAGATGGCGAAACTTTACGGCCCGATTTTCCGGCACAACGCCCGGATCTATCATCGGCAAATTTACGATGGCAGTGAGCTCGACGGGGACATTTACCGGAAAAGCAACCTGTGCGTCCGCGCCACTTTTCGCCGGGGAAAGATTGTCCTGTTGGAATTCTCCAAGATTGATGACGCGCTGAAGCAGACGGAGGTCGATACATTTCTGTCGGCCAACGCGGAAGGTTCACGCTGGGAAGCCGGCAAGGACAGCACGTTGGAAGCAAAATTCTACCACCGGCAGGATGGCAGGGCGATCGCGCAATGGGCGATCGGTTACGATGGCAGCCTTCTCATCAGCGCCGAGGAGCCGAACCGGTTGGAGCAGATGTTGCTGCCATGAGGTGGCACAGCAGCGAAGCGTAGTGGGAAAACTGCCGCGACTCCTTCAACACTGATCCTGCGTCAGCAAATCCTCCCGCGGCGGACTGAAGGTTTCCACGACCATGGCATCTTCCAGTGCATCGGCGAAGTGCGGGAGGTTGGAGGCGATGTACAAGGTCTCGCCGGTGCGGAGTTCATGGGATATTCCCGCCACCGTCATGCGCAAACAACCGGCGAGCATGTGCGTGATCTGCTCGTGAGGGTGCTGATGCTCCGGCAGGTGGCTGCCAGCCGAGAACTCGACCCGCATCTGCATCATAGTTCGGCCGTTGGCCAGGGTCCGGCGTTTCACGCCTGCGACCATGTCGATCCACTTTCCAGAGGTGTTTTCAGAAGTTTTCACGTTGGGGAAGGTTATGGGTGGAATGTTAGAGCTATCTTCCGCGAAGTTCGCCCTCTGGAATTGCAGGTCGTAAATCGCGCTTACCAGGTAATCAATCTTGAGAGCTTAGCTTGATATTCACGAAAAACTGGCTGCGAGTAGCGAACTCGCAGCCAGCTTGATATCAAGGTGTCATCCGCTAGCTTGTTGGCGACGAATTACTGCAATTTGTATTCCACTTCCTTGGTGTACGTCGCGTTGGCGGGACCGACCCAGTTAGCCTTGACGAACGAGGTCGTGTTGCTGTCCAGCAACCCACTGCCGGCTGACTTGACGATTACTGCACTGGTGATGTGTCCCGAAGCATCGGAGGTAACCCGCACCGAGCAAACACCGGTAAGATGTGCCTGCTTTGCTTGAAACGGGTAAGGTGGCTTGGGTGTTTTCCACCCGGCAGGGCCAACCTTTAGTCCGCCCGGTGTTCCAGTAGCTTTGGTGCCACTCGGATTTCCACCCACGACGCCCTCTACGGCCACCGGGCCACGTTTGGCATTCGCCGGGGGAGGCGTACCAGTCTTTTTAACAGCCGGTTTGACCTCCTTCTTGGGTGTAGCGGGCGGCGGAGTTTCGTCGACGTTGATTTCTTGATCATCCATCGGCGGCGGTGTGTCATCCGGTGGCGGTGTATCATCTGGTGGCGGTGTGGGCTGGTCCGGCTCGGGCGTTGGCGCGGTGTCTGCCACCACCAGCTCACGCACTTCCGGATCGCCCAGCTTGTCAGCCAGATCCATTTCTACAATCGGTTCAGGAATATCGTAGCTTTTTGGCACCGGCCAGATGTAGGCAGCACCTACGATGACCGAGTGAAAAACCAACGATCCCACTACCATCAGCAACGTCCGCAGCCTGCGTTTGGGCCGCGGCCTGAATAAGCTCGTGTTTTCCATATCAATTAAGAGGCGACACTATTCAGCAACTTTCACTGCCCAACTAGCTATGTGCAACGCCCGACAAATCCCTGCTCAAGGATTAGCAGCCGGTGCGGGAGCCGCAGCTGTGGCGGAAGGCGAAGAACCGCCCGGCCGAGGTGCCGCTGGATCAAATTTGTTGTTCGCTTTCACCGGGAAAGATACCTTCTTAACGCCCACTTGACGGACCTGATCTAGAACGGTGATCACCATTTCGTAGCTGCAAGCCGTGTCCGCATTGATGAACACCTTTAAATCGTCCTGCTTTTCCTTGTAGAAAGGCTGTAAGCGAATCGGGATCTGGTTTGCCTGGATCGGTTCTTTATCTTTGTCGAAGTAAATATTCCCGTTCTTATCGATGCCGATGGGCGTGAAATCAGGCTTCGGCACGTTCTGTCCGGTACTAGCCTGGGGCAAGTTGGTCGGGATCGCCTGCAACCGGATCATGCTCAGGCTCACGAGCATGAAGCTCGCGAGCAGGAAGAACATGATGTCAATCAGCGGGATGATTTCGATGCGGGCTTTTTTACCCGGCGTTGATGAAGCTGCGTGCATAAAGAATCGAAGTATTCTGCGTCCGCCTCGCCGTTCCTGCGTTAAACCTCAACCGCGAGTTTTAGCGCTGTGCGAGTTCGGCGTTTTGTTTATCCAACTGAAGATTTTCGACCATGACTTCCAGATTGGTGGAAGCGGTTTCCAGCTCGAACTTCAGTTTCTCCACCTTCGAGGTGAAGTAGTTATAGAAAATCAGCACGGTCATGGCGATGCCGAGACCGCAAGCCGTCGCGATGAGCGCCTCACCGATGCCGCCGCTGACGGTGGCCGGATCAAGACCGTTCTGACCCACCGCGTTGAAAGCGCCCATGATTCCCGTCACCGTGCCGAGCAGTCCGAGCAGCGGGGCCAAGGTGATCGTGGTGTCCATCACGCCCATGAAGCGGCTGGCGCGCTGCAATTCGATGCCGGTGGCAACCTGCAAGGCGCTCTGCATGGTGGAATGCGGATGATTCAGGCCGTGCCAGATCGTGCGCAGGCGCGGGTCTTGCGAAGTGCGGGCAAGGCTGGATGCGTCCTTGACGTTGCCGGACTCGATGGATTCGAAGACTTTCTCCAGCTTTGAGCTTTCCCGGAGGGAATTTTGCCTCAGCCACCAGAACGCCCGCTCAATGAGCACGGTCACAGCGACAATGGAGGTTAAAAGGATGGGCCACATGACGGGGCCGCCTTTGATGAAGAAATCGAGGACGGCATTGCCGGTATGAGCTTCGTGTAAACCTACGGCGATCATAAACATGGATGCTGCAAATGGTTGGGTGACTTTGATCCTGGCTGAACGGGTTCCTTTAGCAACTCTTCTGCCATCGGTTTCAGTTTGTTGGCTTTGCTGCTAAGCTTTGACTTGCTTCGCGGTGCTGGCGGCAGGACCCGGAGAGGATGGAAAAGTCCATTTGCCAGTAGGATAACGCCCGAAAGCGCTTTTCCGCAGACCCCTCTGTGCCCTGTCGCTCGACCGTTAACAAATCACTATCGAAGGAAGTCAGTAAACAGTGCGTGTCAATTTAACGACACGAATATTTTCTCCTGTGCTCGAAAATAACCAACTTGTACGCCGCTCCGTTGACACACCTTCCCAGGGAGCATTTGAAGAGCCCGAAAGTGTACGCGGCATGTTCAACCGGATCGCCACCCGCTACGATCTGGCCAACGCGTTCCTGAGTGGCGGGATGGATTTCTTCTGGCGACGGCGTGCGGCCGGGATCGTTCGAGCATGGCAGCCCGGAACCTTGCTGGATCTTGCCACCGGCAGCGGGGTGCTTGCCGCCACGATCGCCCGCGCGTGCCCGCGGACAGAGATTGTGGGAGCAGATTTCAGCCAGCCCATGTTGCTCCAGGCTCAGAAGACCCGGCGCGTCCGCAGTCTGGTGGTCGCCGATGCGTTGCGCCTGCCCTTTGCCGACGCCAGTTTCGATGCGCTGGCGGTGGCTTTCGGTCTGCGCAACATGTCCTCCTGGCCAGGAGCATTGCGCGAAATGCGCCGCGTCCTCCGGCCCGGCGGGCGTTTGCTGGTGCTGGATTTCTCGCTGCCCCGCGGCTGGTGGGGCGGGGCGTACCGCTTCTATCTGCGGCGGTGTTTACCGATCATCGCCGGGGCGGTCTCCGGCGAACGAGGTGCCTACGAGTACCTGGCGGAATCCATCGAGCGTTTTCCGAGCGGCCAAACGATGGTCAAATTAATCGAGGAATGCGATTTTTCCAGCGCGCAAGCCGAAGAACTCAGCGGCGGGATCGTCTCGCTCTACACGGCCGCCGCCAAATAGCGGTGG
This sequence comes from uncultured Chthoniobacterales bacterium, assembly GCA_964245965.1. GTDB lineage: Bacteria > Verrucomicrobiota > Verrucomicrobiia > Chthoniobacterales > SZAS-18 > CAWCJJ01. The sequence goes on along the minus strand of CAXTOP010000001.1, from coordinate 176,010 downwards.
AATCGGTTATTCCATCCAGTCGAGAAAATTGTAGTTCGTCGAGACGAGCACGATGATTACCGTGATCAACAAGATAAAGGGCAGGGCTGCTGCCACGATCACCGCTGCCCAAAAGGCCGGACGGGGAAGGGGTTTGCTCGGGCTGGACGCGGGGGTCGTGGTGACAGTGGCGGCGGGCGTCGAGGAAGCGAGCTTTTCCGAGGAAGCCGCCGGCTGATTTTCCAGAGGTTGCATGATGGAGCGGTGGGCGTTGGCGTTGAACTTACCGTTCCCTATAAACTGAACCGTTCGCTTTGTGCAAGTCGGAGCGTTGATCAACGCCTGAGTTTCGACCTCAGCCAACGCTTCGCCTTTGCGCCAGACCCGTCGTCACTTGCGCGTCACTGCCTCGGTCAGCTTCCGAATGCAATAGCTGTTCAGACTGTCTCCGGCTTGGATCACCTGGATTTCCAGCGCCCGGTGGAGTTCCGGTCCCCGGCACGGAGGTTGAACTTTCCGTTGCAATCTTTTTTTAGGATGGGGGCGGGAACGGGAATGCCATCCTCCTCCAGGATGGCCAGCCATTCCTCGACGATGACACAGAGTTCTTGTACACCTGCGCCTCGTTGTCGCCGTGGCAGGCTTTGCTGATGATCGGAGAAGCACTGCCAACAAAACAGCCGTCCTTGTTGCTCCATTCAACGACCTTGGGATAGTTCGTCAGCCGGGCTTTTACCCCAGCTTCCGCTTGTCCCTTTTTCTTGCTCAGCTCCGACCACTGGAAAAAGTGCTCACGAGAGGACTCGAACCTCCACGGGTTGCCCCATACGGTCCTGAGCCGTACGCGTCTGCCATTCCGCCACGAGAGCTTTTTGCGAACTGAGATCCTAGGTGGCCGATTGCGCCTTGTAAAGAGCAAATTGGCGAACGGCGGTCTTTGTGTCAGCCGCCAGTCCGCTCGCTGGGCAGGAAATATCAGCGCCGCGGATCGCTTTGACAGTAACAATGTCATTCGCTAAGCACAGAGGCATGCTACCTCCGCCAGCCACGCTGGTTTCCATCCAGGCGCTCGCTGATGCCACCAACCAGTGGTGCCAGGAAAACGGCGTCTTGCCCGCGAATGGCAAGGCGGGTGAACGTATCACCGAACGCAACATCCGTTTCTACCGGGCGAGGGGGTTGCTCGATGCGCCCGGCGCGGGCGACGATGTCGGCAAACGGCGCGGGTTTTCGGAAAAACACGCTTATCAACTGCGGATCATCCGTTTGCTGCAAGCGCGTGCCCTGCCGCTCGACCAGATCCAGGCGCAGCTTCGCGGACAGGAGATGGAGGCTTTGCAGGAGATGGAGCGCCGGGAGTTGCGCCGTATCCATGGGGCCGCCAATGGCCCGGCGGCAGTCCTGGGACGCGCGGCACAGGAGAACTGGCAGGTCACTGCTGTCAGCAGCGAGTTTTTGCTCGTGTCCCGGCGCGGCCGGTTGTTGACCGAAGAACAACGACGCGCGGTGGCTGCCGCTCTCGGTGTCCCGCCGCCTTGATCGCTGTATGTTCCAGGGCAAACGCATCCGACAAGTTCTGGCGGCGATCTTTAGATGCGTTCTCCACGCTGTAAAACTGAATGCTGATTGACAGAGGAGACACTTGCACTCACGATCCTGCCGACGGCAATCCTGTCTGCCCACCATTTCCTTCGTCCCCCCAAATGAACATCCTTCGTCCTTTGCCTGCCCTCTGCGGGGTAGCTGCCACCCTTTTACTGCTTGCTGCGCCTACCTCGTCGGTGCTGGCACAGGCAAAAACCCTCAAGATTTCCCACCAGTTCCCCGGCGGGACCATCGACCAGGGTGACTTCCGTGACCGGCTCGTCCGGAAGTTCGCCCAGGAGGTCGAAAAACGCACCAACGGCAGCCTCAAATTCGAGGTTTATCCCGGGTCGTCGTTGATGAAGACCAATTCGCAGTTCAGCGCGATGCGCAAGGGCGCGCTGGACCTGTGCCTGCTGCCGCTGGCGTATGCGGGCGGGGAAGTGCCGGAATTGAACATGACGCTCATGCCCGGGTTGGTCACCTCCTACGAGCAGGGCGCTGCCTGGCGCACGGCACCCGTCGGCAAGGAGCTTGCCAAACTTATGGAAGACAAGGGCGTCATGATCGTCACCTGGATCTGGCAGGCCGGCGGCGTGGCCAGCCGCGGTACGCCCGTCGTCGAACCGGATTCGGCCAAAAACCTCAAAATCCGCGGCGGCAGCCGCGAGGTCGATCTGATGCTCAAAGCCGCAGGGTCCGCGGTGGTCTCTCTGCCTTCCAACGAGATCTATGCGGCGATGCAGACCGGCGCGATGGATGCCGCATTGACCTCGGCCACCAGTCTGATGTCCTTCCGGCTGGAGGAAGTTTCCAAGTCCCTGACCACCGGCCGGGACAAGGCTTATTGGTTCATGTTCGAACCGCTGTTGATGTCCAAGTCTGTCTTCGACGGACTCACCAAAGACCAACAGGCTGCCGTGCGCGCCGTCGGCGACGACATGGAGAAGTTCGCCACCGAGCAGGCCAAAGCCGACGACCAGGCGGTGGCGGATGTTTACACGAAAGCCGGCCTGAAGGTGGTGGACCTTTCCGCCGCTCAGGTCGAGAAATGGCAGGCGCTGGCACGGGATTCCGCCTGGAAGGATTTCGCGGCCCGCAACGAATCCTGCGCCAAGCTCATCAAGCTGGCCCAAGACGTGAAATAGATGAGCGGTCACGGGGTTCAGGACGCGTCTGCCTCGCTGCCGGACGGCGTCCACGCACTGCCGTCCGTGCCCCGGCCCGCCACGCACAACCCGTTGGAGTGGACGTTGTACTACGTTAACCGGGTGGTGGTGATCGTGGCGATGTTCGCGCTGGTCGCGGCAGCCTTGGTGCTCTCCTACAGTGTGGTCGTTCGTTACCTGTTCAAATCACCGACGGATTGGCAGGACGAAATGGCGGTGTTCCTGCTCGTCGGTGCAACTTTTGGGTGCGGAGCCATGGTGCAGGCGCACCGCAGCCACGTCGGCATCGGGGTGTTGGAAAGTGTGCTTTCGCCGCGTCTGAATTCTGTCCGGTTACTGCTGGTGGATTCTGTGTCGGGTCTTTTTTGCGCCTTCTTCGCCTGGAAGTCGTGGACCCTTTGCGCGGAGGCTTGGCGGGAAGGCCAGACGACTTCCACCACTTGGGCACCGCCCTTGTGGCTTCCCTATTCTTTGATGGCCGGGGGCATGACGCTCCTGGTCCTCCAGTTCATTTGCCAGGTGCTTCTGCGCCTCACGGAGCCGGCAGTGGAGGCGGCCACTCCTCGACAAAACGCATGAGCACGACCGTCATCGGGATTCTTTACGGCGGCGCCACGCTGCTGGTGATGCTCTCGGGCATGCCCATCGCCTTCGCGCTGGGCAGCGTGGCGGTGACTTTCATGTACTTCTTCATGCCGGCATCGTCCCTGGACACGGTCACGCAAAATGTTTACGAGGAGATGAGCGGCATCACACTCCTGTCCATCCCGTTGTTCATCCTTAAGGGGGCGGCGCTGGGCAAATCGCGCGCGGCGCAGGATCTTTATTCTTCGCTCCATGCCTGGATGCGGCGGGTGCCCGGGGGATTGGGCATCGTCAACGTTTTTGCCTGCGGCCTTTTCGCGGCGATGGCGGGTTCTTCGCCGGCGACTTGCTCGGCCATCGGCACCGCCGGCATCCCCGAGATGCAGCGGCGAGGATACTCTTCCTCGCTGGCGACGGGGATCATCGCCGCCGGCGGCACGCTGGGCATCCTGCTGCCGCCATCGATCACGATGATCCTCTACGCGGTGGCGGCGGAGCAATCCCTGGGAAAGTTGTTCCTGGCCGGCATCGTCCCTGGACTGCTCCTGGTGGTACTGTTTTGTCTCTACGTGGCGTGGCAGTACCGGCGTGAACACCGGGCAGCCACCTCGCGTTTTGCAGCCACCGGGGAACAATCCGCGTTGCTGGATGAGACCGAGACTTCCTTGCGCGACCGCTTGCGAGCCCTGCCGCGGGTGTTGCCCTTTATCGTGTTGCTGACGGGAGTGATGTTCGCGCTCTACGGCGGCTTTGCCACACCTTCGGAGACGGCCGGGCTGGGAGCCATCCTGGCGCTGGTCTTGGTCGCGGTGGTTTACCAGGTCTGGCGACCGCGCGATCTTGCGCCCATTCTGGCGGGCACGTTGCGGGAATCGACCATGCTGATGTTCATCATCGGGATGTCGCTTTTGTACTCCTACGTGATGAGTTTTCTGCACATCTCGCAGTCGGCGGCGGAGTTCATCGTCGCTTTGCACCTGTCCAAGTGGGCGTTGCTCACCACGATCCTCTTGCTGGTGTTGTTGCTGGGATTTTTCCTGCCGCCGGTGTCCATCATCCTGATGACGGCACCCATCGTCCTGCCGCCCTTGCGCGCCGCCGGGTTTGATCTGGTGTGGTTCGGCGTGATCATGACGATCGTCATGGAAATGGGGCTGATCCATCCGCCGGTGGGTCTGAATATCTTCGTCATCAAGAACATTGCCCCGCAGATTCCGCTCGGGGAGATCATTCGCGGTGTCCTGCCTTTCATTGGACTGATGGTCATTGCCATCGTCTTGCTGTGTGTCTTTCCGGACCTTTCGTTAGGCCTGACGAAGCTGGCGCGTTGAAGAGGATGCCACCATTGGCAACGGGGCCTGTCGCCCTACAACCCAGAAGGAGTGACCAAAAATAGGGTCGCTTTAATAATCCCGCACCAAGAGGTAATCCGCCAGCGCCCGCAGCGCTTTTGCCTGCGCACCGAAGGGTTGCAGCGCCTCATGCGCTTTCGCGGTCAGCCGGTGCGCTTCCGCCCGTGCTCCCTCCAACCCGAGAATGGCTGGGTAGGTCGCCTTCTGCGCGGCGAGATCCTTGCCGGCGCTCTTGCCGAGCTTTTCGGTGGTCTGGGTGACGTCCAGAATGTCGTCGATCACCTGGAAGGCCAGACCCAGCGAATAGCCAAAATCCGTCAGCGCCTCCAACTTTTTCGGGCTGGTATTGGCGCTCATGCCGCCGAACCGAATCGCCGTGGTCAGCAGCGCCGCCGTCTTGCACTCGTGGATGAAGCGCAGTTGTTTTTCGGTGGTCTTCTTGCCTTCGCCTTCCAGGTCGGCCACCTGGCCGGCGATCAACTTGAGGCTGCCGCTGGTGACGGCCAGTTCCTTCACGAGCGTCCGGGTGTCGTAGCGCGGCCAGGCGGTTGCCTGCGCGGTGAGTTCGAAGGCAAACGTCAGGAGCGCATCCCCGGCGAGCACGGCCATGCCTTCGCCGAAGACCTTGTGGCAGGTCGGCTTGCCGCGCCGGAAATCGTCGTTGTCCATGCTGGGCAGGTCGTCGTGGATCAACGAGTACGTGTGGACGCACTCCACCGCGCAGGCCAGGGGCATGGCTTCGGCGATGTCTCCGCCGCACGCTTCCGCCGCCGCGAGGCACAACAGGGGCCGCAGCCGCTTGGCACCGCCGGCGAACATGCTGTAGCGCATCGCCTGGTGGATCGTGGCCGGTTTGCGGGTGGCCGGCGGCAGCGCCGCCTGCAAGGCCCGCTCGAATTGCGGCTGGAGGACGGCGAGATACTTCTTCAGGTCGAAAGGGGCGGCGGCCATGTCAGAGCAGTTCGGCGATTTGCACCGCGTTGAGGGCGGCGCCTTTGAGGAGTTGATCCCCGGAAACCCAGAAGGCGAGTCCGTTGTCCAGCGCGCAATCCAGACGCAGGCGGCCCACTTCGCAATCGTCGCGGCCGGCACTGGTCAGGGGCATGGGGTAGTGCTGACGCGCGGGGTTGTCCACCAAGCGCAGGCCGGGAGCGCTGGCGAGGGCGGCGCGGGCTTTGTCCAGCGTTACCGGCCGCTCGAACTCGGCGCTGACCGCCACGCAATGCGCGCGGTAAACCGGCACGCGCACGCAGGTCACCGAGGCGCGAAAATCCGGCAGGTGCAGGATGCGGCGGGTCTCCTGCTGCATCTTCATTTCCTCCCGGGTGTAGCCGCTTTCCAAAAAACTATCCACCTGCGGCAGCACGTTGAAGGCGATGGGATGCGGATAAACCGAAGCCACCGGGTCCTCGCCGTTGACGCTGGCCTGCACCTGCGCGCGCAGTTCTTCGATCGCCTTGGCTCCGGTGCCCGAAACCGCCTGGTAACTGGACGCGAACACCCGCTTCACCCCAAACGTCTGGTGCAAAGGGGCCAGCGCCATCAGCGTGACGGCCGTGGTGCAATTCGGGTTGGCGATGATGCCCCGGTGCCGCGCGGCGTCCGCGCCGTTGATCTCGGGAATGACCAGCGGCACGTCTTCGTCCATCCGGAAGGCCGATGAATTATCGACGACCACCGCTCCGGCCCGCACGGCAAACGGCGCGAACTGGCGTGAGATGCTGGCACCCGCGCTGAACAGGGCCAGATCGATCCCTGCGAAGGAGTCCGCCGTCAGCAGGTCGATGGGAACCGTTTCGCCGCGGAACCGGGTGGTCTTGCCGGCCGAGCGTTCGGACCCGAGCATCCGCAGGGCGCGGACGGGGAACTGGCGGCGCGCCAGCACCTCGAGCAGTTCCTGCCCGACCGCTCCGCTCGCGCCAACGATGGCGACATGGTAATCCTTCATTTGCATGGCAAGGGAGGTCGATCTTATGCTTTCCCCGGCGCGATGCAAACCCCGGCTTCAGAAAACCTTTCCCTGCACGTCTCGGTGGCTGGCCAAACTTTGGAAGTGCGGACGCCCACAGGCGAGGTGAGGCGGACGTACCCGGTATCGACCTCGCGCTTCGGTCTGGGCACGAAGCCGGGCAGTTTGCGGACGCCGCTGGGAGCGTTCCGCGTGGCCGAAAAGCTCGGCGGAGGCGAGGCGTTGGGCACGGTGTTCAAGAGCCGGCAGCCGACCGGCGAGATTGGTCTGGACTCCACCGACGAAGACCTGGTGCTGACACGCATTCTCTGGCTGGAGGGCGCCGAGTCTCACAACGCCAACACCCGCGAGCGTTACATCTACATCCACGGGACGAACCACGAGGCGCATCTGGGCCGGCCCGCGAGCCACGGGTGCGTGCGGATGAGCAACGCCGACGTGGCGGAACTTTACGAGATGGTTCCGCCCGGCACCGAGGTGCGAATTTTTGAGGAATAAAGCAGGCGGTATCAGCACGGCGGTCATACCAAAAAACGCAGCGAGGGCTGCACCGCGGCCCAAAAAATTGCGCGAATCTCGTTGCCAAGCACGGCGGCATGGGCCAAAAGTCTGCTCGAACGGCTACTTGCACGAGAATGGAGGTGAAAGTGTAATACTATGAAATACATCAAAACTTTGGCTCTGGTGGCTCTTGCGGCCGCAGCTTTGGCGGGCCTCAACGCTTGTGAAGCGAAAGCTCAGACCACGAGCACCGGCACCTCCGCAGGCGTCAGCACCACCAGCACGGCCAAGTAAGCTTCCAGCTTGCCGCCCCACGGCGTCCCGCTCCTGGCTCTTCCGAGCAAGCACGGTCCTTTGCCCTAACCTACCCTTTAACCACAAAGCCGAAACATCCCGCGTGGGTGTTTCGGCTTTGTGCTTTTCACGAGGCGTTCAGATGGCTGGCATCAGCGTCAGCGGATCGCCGGAGAATGCCGCAGATCCCGCACCTGCTCGGCGGCTGACGAACCGGTTGTCCTTGAGCAGGAAGCGCCAGGGAAGACCGGCCGCCTTGGTGATGCCAATGCGCACGTCGGCGACGATCTCGGGGGCCGGCGCACCCTCCGGCCGCCGGTGAAACGCCTGGCGCGGATCATGGCACAGACTGTGGCCGTGCGTGGCCGGCGTGATGCCCAGGGCCTGGGTGAGCTTGCCTGGCCCGGAGCAGAGGTTCTTTGGGTCGGCGACTTTGCGCCGCTCCTGCATCAGCGCCAACCCGTGGCTCGGCTCCAGCGCACGGATCAGCACAAAACCGTCGTTGGCGCTGTGTTTGATGAGCACATTGACCAGCCAATGGATCCCATAGTTCAGGTAGATGTAGGCGGTTCCTGGCGGATGCGAATCCACGAAGAGCTGCGCGCCCCGCCGCAGAAAGGTGTGGCAGGCCTCGTCACCTTTGGCGGTGTAAGCTTCCGTTTCCACGATGGTCCCGCTGCCGTGTTCCCAGACCAGCTCGCAGCCGATCAGTTCGGTGGCGCATACCAGCGGGTGCTGGGTGAAGAACTCGGGTCCCAGCATGGTTTCGCGGGTGATATTTTCGATCTGCACGCGGCAAACATAAACGATCCATGCCGCCGGGCCACGCGTTGTGTTAAATGACTTCTCATGGCAAGCACCTACGACTCCATCATCATCGGCGCGGGACACAACGGGCTGATCTGCGCCTGCTACCTGGCCAAGGCCGGCCTGAAAGTGCTCGTGCTGGAACGCCGGCTGGTCGTCGGCGGTGCGGTGTGCACCGAGGAGATCATCCCCGGCTACAAGTTCGACGTGGGCAGTTCAGCGCACATCATGTTCCGCTCCACGACGATCATGCAGGAACTCGGGCTGGCCGACCACGGCTTGGAGTACATCGAGATGGACCCGTGGGCGTTTCACCCGGTGGCGGGAAAGGAGAAGGGAATCAGCTTTTACCGCGATCTGGAACGCACCTGCGAGAGCATCGCGCAGGTTTCCCGCAAGGACGCGGACGCTTACCGGGAGTTCATCCACCGTTTTCGCGACATCAACGAAGGGGTTTTCGAGACGTTCAACCAGCCGCCCAAGCCGGGCGCGCTGTTCGGGACAATCTTCAAACGCAACCTGTTCCACTCTGCCTCCCGGAAAGCGTGGAGTTCGCTCGACACCACCCGCCAGCTCATGACGAGCTACGGACGCCTGATCGATGAGACCTTCGAGAGCGAGCCCATGCGGGCGGCGCTCTGCTGGCTGGCCGCCCAATCCGGACCGCCCCCGGAGGAGATTGCCACCGGCGACCTGGTCGGCTGGCAGGCGATGATCCACAAGGACGGCGCTTGGCGGGCCAAGGGCGGCTCCGGTTCGCTCACGCAGGCGCTGGCCCGTTGCTTGCGTTCGATGGGCGGCGAGGTGCTGACGGACGCACCGGTCAAGCGTATCAGCCGCGAAGGCGGTGGTGCTTCGGGTCCGCTGACGGTGGAAACGGTGGCGGGTGCCGCGTACACGGGGCGATCCGTGGCGGCGGCATGCCACGTGCAGACGACCTTTCTTGATTTGCTCGATCCCGCGCTGTGTCCGCCGGAGTTGCGGCATCGGGTGAGTCACCTGCGGGTCGGGAACGGTTTCGGCATGATCGTGCGGCACGCCGTGAGCGAGTTGCCGCGTTACGAGGGACAGCCGGTGGACGAGAACGGTATTTCACCGTGCCACAGTTCGCTGCAACTGCTCTGCCCGTCGCGCGCCTACCTGCGCAACGCCTACGTCGATTATCAGCGCGGCGAACCGCCACACGATCCGGCGGTGCTGGCGATGACCTTTTCCGCGCTGGACCCGACCCTGGCGCCGCCCGGCAAGCACGTGATGTTCACCTGGGCGCAGTATCACCCCTATGAACTAAGCAACGCTGAGAACTGGGACAGCATCGCCGAGCGCGAGGCGGACAAAATTTACGAGGCCGTCTGCCGCTACGCGCCGAACATGCGCGGCGCGATGATCGACCGGTACATCCAGACACCACTGGAGATCGAGCGCAAGCTGGGCCTGCTGCGCGCCAACGTCATGCACCTGGAGATGAGCCTGGACCAGATGTTCTTCTTTCGCCCGCTGCCCGAGCTTTCAACCTACAACACGCCTGTTGCAGGATTATACCTTACTGGCGCGAGCACTCACCCCGGCGGGGGCGTCTTCGGAGCGAGCGGCCGCAACACCGCACGTGTGATCCTCAAAGACGTGAAGAAGAAAAAAGTTTGATGCCGCGGCAGAGCCTCAACGCGATCCAAAGTGATGCCGGATGCGATACTCGATTTCTTTGCTCCAAGTCGCGTTTGGTGGGCCGTGCCAGTACGATTTGGCAAAACCTACGGTATTTTGATCAAGGTCTTCGTGGCCACTTGACAAAAATAGTTTAACCTTCGTGATCTTACCGAATTTGTCAGTCTCTACCTTGATTCGGCAGATGCCTTCTTCGCGGTTTTCCATCGCCTTTATCGGGTAAGGAGGCTGAGGACAATAGATTGATTTGGCGAGATCGGCCTTGGAGGTAGCAAAAGACTGTGGGGCCGCCATAAGAGTTGAAGAAAGCAAGGCAGGTGAACAAACCAATGCTAGTGCAAATATAAACCACAGTATCTTCATAAAATTCTTTTGGCTTTCCTCATTCCCAAGTTGTACCTGGGAATGAGGGTTCCTATCAAAGAGCAGCCTTATGTGGCGAAACATTCAGGCGTCGATCACGGTCTCCCGCAAAGGCGAAGCACGCCTGAATATCTTCAGCCGTAAGGTCCGGAAAATCGTCCAGAATTTCCGGGATGGTCATGCCGCCACCTAAATAGTCGAAAACGTCTGCTACGGCAATACGGGTACCGCGAATACAGGGTTTACCGCTGCGAACGCGTGAGTCAATAACAATACGTTCCCTGTAGTTCATGGGGTGAACTTTATCTAGCCCTTGGCATCGTTGTCCAGACTGGATTGGATGGCTGACAGCGAATTCTCGTCCAACCCGACACTGGACCAGGCTACCTTGAATTCTTTGGAATAGTACACCGTCCGGCTAACACCTTCGACTTTGTAAACGTCATCCCAATCCGGTTCCACGGCGTAAACGACCGGGAAGGTGATGCCATGCTTCTTCGCTTCGACTTGGATCGCGGCGGCGTCACGGGAATCGAGCACCTGCGCGAAGAAGCCGGCGGACGCGTACTGCTTGTGCAGAGCTTCCAATTTTTCGAGGTCGGCCCAGAAGGCGGCGTCGCCTAGCTTGCCGTAAGCGGCGATAGTGGCCGGCTTCGAGCCGTAGGCGCACATTTGACAGTAATCCTCGCCGCTGGCCGTGTTGTGAATCTCGTAGGGGGCAAGGTTCGCTCCGGGTGAAAGGGTGGCATTTGCGGAGGTGACAGCCACAAAGGCTAACAGAGTGGTAAGGATGGATTTGAGCATGATGGCGGGTGATGTTGTTAAAACCTTCGACATCCAAATCAACGGGCCGTTCGAGGCAAGTCGGGACCCGAGGTTTTGGAGTTTCGCAAGGCCTGCAACTCGGTGGAGTAACCCGTCAGCTCCATGTAGCCCAACCCGGTGAGTTTGCGTCCGGCACGTTGGCCGTCGGCCACGATCCCGCCTTCCCAATAGCTGATGAGCGGCAGCGCCAGTTCCTGGTCGTCCATTTGGGATTCGAGGGTAAACTCCATCTGCCGGGATGGGATGGACACTTTCCACGCGAGCGGGTAGGTGGCCTTGGTTTTGTCGCTGTGCCAAGTCCGGGTAGCGTGCATCTGAAAGTCTTCGCGGTTGAGATGCTCGGTGTTGCCGTTGGCGTCGATCAGGGTGCCGGCGGACGCGGGATCAATGCTGCCGTCGCGCCGGCGCATGGCGTAGAGCATCAGTTCCGTGCGGTCGTCGAACTGGAAGCAAAACCAATCCCAACCCACCTGATCGGCGACGAGTTCGTTGCTGGCCCATTCGTGATCGAACCAGGATTCACCTTTTACCGGGTGAGCCGCCGCGCCGTCGCCCAAGGCGAGTGACCCGGTCGTGTCCATGCGCGTGAAGGAATAATAATGCGAGGCGTTGCCCAGGCCGGCGGACTTCTGGCTGACGCCATCCATGCCTTCGATGGCAGGCGGTTTCACCGGGTTGACGACCAGATTGATCTGCATCGGGGTGGGTGTCGAGGTGCTGGCGCGGATGTGCCACGCGCCATCGGGCTGCGGGTCCAGTTGCCAGTTCTCCAGCCAGGCGAGCCGTTTTTCGCCGGGATTGGTGTGGTCGATGCCGCCGAAACCCGCCTCGCCGTACGCCCCGCGCGAGGTTCTTTCACTGTAGTAGAATTGTTTGCCTTTCAGGTCCGAGATCGCGAAGTGAGCGAACTTGAAGTCATTTTTCACGAAGCGCGACAGCGCCACGCCGTCCGTAGGCATAGGCGGACGGGCACCGGGCGGCAGGATACCCTGCCGGAAGAAGGTAAGTTCGTAGCCGTAGGCATGTCCGTCGTCGGCCCGCAGATGACCAGTGAAATACCACCACTCGGTTTTGAAATCGGGGTGGATCTCGTGGTCAGCGGGGAAGTGGTACGTCCAGCCTGGAAGAGCTTGTTTCCAGTCGGACGAGGTGGGTTCGTCAGCGCGCAAATTCGGCCAATCAGAAAAGAGCAGCAATGCTCCAAGAGTGAATAGTGTCGAGAGCATCCCTAGCTTGCGACCGCCGCGCCGCGGCTTCGTACCAAGGTAGGAATGGCTCTCCGAGCCGTCCGTGGTTTCGCCCGGTCCGGTCTTTGTCTTTGCTGGCGGCCTTGTGTCCTGTGTCGTGCTGAAAAGTCGGACGGCTCGGAGAGCCATCCCTACCTTGTTACGAGCCGCTGCGCGGCAGTCTGGAGTCGAGTTTGTCATCACAGAAAGTATGTTGCTATTCAGCGCGTACCGCTGCCGCGATGGGCACCCGCCCCGCGCGCAACGCAGGCAGCCACCCCGCCGCCAGCGCCGCCAGCACGATCCACAAAGGGGTCAGCAGCACGGTCACCCACGGAAAGGACAATTGGATGGTCCACCCGAAGAACGCCTTGTTGATCACAAAAGTCAGTACGAGCGAAAGCGCCAGCCCGGCCACCACCCCGAGCACACTGGCCAGCAGCCCGATCAGCGTGCTTTCCACCAGCACCACGCCTTGGATCTGGCCGCGTGACGCGCCGATGGCACGCAGCACGCCGATCTCGCGTTCGCGCTCGGTGACCAGCGTCGTCAGCGTCAGGAAGATGCCGACCACCGCCACCACCACCGCAATGCCGCGCAGCACGCCGGTGATCCGGAACGTCTGCCCAAAAATCTCGAACACCTTGTCCCGGATCGCCTTGTTGGAGAAGATCAGAAACTGGCCCGCCCCATTGTACTTCGTGCGGATGTTGTCCGCCACCGTATCAAGCTGCGCCGCGTCCTTGAGGTAGATCGCCACCGACATCACGCGGTCGTCGTGCCAGTGGTTGATGAAGCTTTGGCGCGTCATCGCGATCACGCCCGAGTCCCGCGCGTAGTCGTAATAGACGCCCGCGATGGTGAAGAGCTTGATGCCGTCCGGGGTCGGGATGGGCAGCTTGTCGCCGTCCTTGACGTGGTAGCGATGCACGAACGGTTCACTGACCAAAATATGGTCCTCATGGTAAAACGCTTTTTGCTTTTCCTTGCCGTGGCCGCCGACAAAGGCGAGCCGGTCCTGGTTGTCGCCGTCCACCACGGCCAGCGAAATTCGGTCACCTCGGATGTTGACGCCGATCTCGCGCACGGTGTCCACGCTGCGCACGGCTGGCTCGCGGCGGATACCTTCGAGCACGTCGTTGGGAAAAAACGCGCCATTGCCCAGCGTCTCGTTAGCCGCCGGGGTCATGAAAATGTCCGCCACGATGGCGCGGTCGATCCAGACTTCCACCGTGCGGCGGAACGCGTGGATCATGATGGAAATACCCACCGTCATCGCGATGGCCGCCATCAGCGCGGCCACGATCACCGCGTTGCGGTATAGGCTGCGGCTAAGATTCTGCGCCGCCAGCCGCACCAGCAGGACCGCCGAATCCCAAAACGAAGGCCCGCCGGCAGCATCCTTCCGGTCCGCGCGCAGCAGGAGGAAATTCACCAGCCACGATCCTGCCTGGGTCAGCGCGGGAGCCATGAAGGCGAACCCGATCAGGATGAAAAACGCGCTGCCGAACCCCAGCCACGCCGGCCCGGTGCTCAGCGCCAGAAGCGAGCAGGCCACCGCCAGCGCGAGGCCCAGCACGCCTGCCGCCAGCCAGCGGGGCGTATGCAGGCGGCTCTTTTCCTGCGTGGAACCTAGCCCCAGGCTCAGCGCGGACACGGGATCGGCCCGCGCGCCTTCCCACGCCGGCAGCCACGCCGCGGCGAGCACCGAGCCCAACCCGAAAAAGAACGCGCTGCCTATCAGCAGCGGCGAGAGCGAGTAATGATCCACGCTCACGAGCATGTAGAGCGTGCTGATGACTTTGGCGATCTCGCGTCCGAGGAGGAACCGCGCCAGCAGCGCCCCGCCGACGATCCCCGCCAGCACGCCGATCACCCCGAACAGCAACGCTTCCGCCATGAACAGGCATTGCACTTCCACGCGCGTCATGCCGATGGCCCGCAGGATACCCGTTTCCACCCGCCGCCGCACCACGCTGGCGGCGATGGTGTTGTAAATCAGGAACATCCCCACGAGCAGCGACACCAGCGAGAGCGCACCCAGGTTCAGCTCGAAGCTGGAGAGCATCCGCTGCACCTGCCCGCTGCGCTGGCCGGGTGCGGCGATGGTGACATCCGCCGGCGCAAGCTTGCTCAGGGTGGCCGCCATCGGGTCGGTGTCGCGCGGGTTGTCCAGCAGGATCTGGACGCTGGAGAGCTTGCCGCGTTTGCCCAGAAATTCCTGCGCCCAGCCGATGTCCATGGCCGCGACACGCGAGTTGCCGCTGCCCGCGACGGTATCCGTCAGGCGGATGAGGAAGCGCACGATGAGCGGAGCTTCCTTGCCGTTGACCTGCATGCGCAGGGTGTCGCCGATTTTCAGATCGTGGACCTTGGCGAACTCGTCGGTGATGGCGATGCCTTGCGGGTCGCCGAGCCACGCGTCGAGGTTGAGCTTCGCCGCGTCAGCTGGCGACGGCCCGCCGATGGCGAAGGTGGCGAAAGGCAGGTCGGTAAAAATATCGACGCCCAGAATCTGCAGGTACTCGCCGGGGTAGGCGGGCAGCGTCGCGTAGCCTTCCACCAAGGGGGTCATGGCCTTGACGCCCGGGACGCCGGTCAGCTTGGGCAGCAGGGCTTCGTCGAAGCTGCCGCCGGGCGAGCGGACTTCCAGGTTCGCCTTGCCCGCGACTAGGTCGATGCTCGTGGCAAAGGATTCGTTGGCGCTGTGGTTGGCGATCTGAATGGCCAGGTACACGCTGACCCCGAGCGCGACACTCAGGATGTTCAACGCCGCCAGGAGCCGGTGCCGCCGCGCGTTGCGCACGACGTGCCAGAGGAAAAGACGTGAGAAATGGGGAGTCAAGGAGCGGGAAAGCTGGGTGAAATGCAATGGCCCATTTTGAGGTTGGGCATTTGCGCGGTCGCGACTATGATACGCTGCATCGCAGTTGCCGGAGCAGAAAAATGCCCGCCGCCTCCAAAGCTCCTTCCCCGACCGCCCTCGTCACCCTGCCGCCCGTCGATGACTGGCGCACGACCGACCAGGACGAGATCAACCGTCGGCGGCTCCGTGCCCGGGAGGAAGCGCCGCAGATCGTCAACCGCGAGCCGCGCTTCCCGGTTTATTCCGGCTTCGACGTGCATTCGCCGAGCGGGGTGAAATATTCCGCCGAGATCCGCGACCTCCGCCGTCGGCAGTTTTCCTGCGAGTGTGTGGACTCGCGCGTCAATGGCCTGGGGACCTGCAAACACATCGAGGCGGTGCTGGATCACTTGGAGACCGCCTACCCGGATGCCTGGCGTGCGGCTTTGGAGAAAGGCTCGCCGCGCGTGGACCTCGTGCCTGACCGGGAGGCGCAAACCTTGCGCGTCGAGCACGGCCTGGAACGGGTCCCGCGCACGCTGAAGCGGCTCTTCGACAAGGAAGGCCGCATTGCCGGCGGTTTTCTGCCCGACATGGTGCTGGAGCTCTGGCGGCAGGCGGCGCAAACCCAGCCCGAACTGCGCGTTTCGCAGGAAGTCGCCCAGTGGCTGGAGTGCCGCAAGCGCGAGGCGGAAGCCGTCGCCTTGCGCCGCGCCTACGAGCACAACGTCCAGTCCGGCACCTGGCCCGCGCAGGAAACCGTCCTGCCGCTGTTCCCCTACCAGCGCGAGGGGATGCTGCACCTCGCCTGCGTCGAACGCGCCCTGCTGGCCGACGAAATGGGCCTGGGCAAAACTGTTCAAGCCGTGGCTGCCAGCGCCTTGCTGCGGCGCTTGGGACGCGCCGAGCGCGTGTTGATCGTCACCGCCGCCTCGCTCAAGGGCGAGTGGGAGGAGCAGATCGAGCGTTTTACGCGGTTTGCCTACCAGTCGCCCGGCAGCGGCACCCGGGCCGAACGCCTGGCGGCGTACGACCGGGCCAGCGCGCCGTTCTTCACCATCGTCAATTATGAGCAGATGCTCACCGATTCACTGGAGGTCAACGAGCGCCTGCGGCCCGAGGTGATCATCCTGGACGAGGCCCAGCGCATCAAAAACTGGAACACCAAGACCGCGATGGCCGTCAAACGGCTGCAAAGCCGCTACGCTTGGGTGCTGACGGGCACACCCCTGGAAAACCACATCGACGAACTGTATTCATTGGTCAGCTTCCTTGACCCGACGGTGTTCGGCCCGTTGTTCCGGTTTAACCGGGAGTTCTACGAGTTCGACGAACGCGGCCGCCCGCGCGGCTATAAGAACCTCGACATCCTGCGCGAGCGCATCCGTCCGCTGCTCCTGCGCCGCCGCAAGGCCGACGTGAAAACCGAGCTGCCGCACACGACCGAGCGGACGTTTCTGGTTCCCATGACCGAGAGCCAGCGCACGGCCTACGCCACGTGTGAGGCCAGCGCCGCCAAGTTGCTCGCTTCCAACCACCGCCGCCCGCTCCAACCCGGCCAGCGCGAGCGGCTCATGCGCGAGTTGAACACGATGCGCATCCTTTGCGATACGCCGTACATCCTCAACGGCACCGACCGCACCTGCCCCAAGCTGGACGAACTCGGCCGCATCCTGAGCGAATGCATGAGCAACCCGGAGGTGAAGGTCATCATCTTCAGCGAATGGGAGCGGATGCTGGAGTTGGTCGGTGGCTTGTGCCGGCGGCTGCGCATTGAGTTTGCAAGCCACACGACCAGTGTTTCGCCCGGCCAGCGGCGGGCGGAGATCCAGAAGTTCCTGAGCGAGAAGCATTGCCGGGTGTTGTTGAGCACCGACACCGGCGGGCCGAACCTGAGCCTGCGCAACGCCAGCGTCGTCATCCACTGCGACTATCCGTGGACCTCCGCCCGGCTGGAGCAGCGGATGTCGCGCGTGCAGCAACAGGATCAGGCGCACCCGGTGACGGTGCTCAATCTCATCAGCGAGCGCACCATCGAGCAGCGGATGCTGGCTTCCATCGCGAGCAAACACGCCCTGAGCGACAGTGTCATCGACCGCCGCAGCGACGTGAACCTCGCCGACATCAAGTTGCTGGGCACGGCGAGCGACGGCTTCATCCAGCACCTGGAAACGCTCATGCCCGGCTCGGTGCCCGCCACGGCGTCTCCAGCCCGTACTCCTGCGTCCAACACCCAAAACGCTCCGGTCGCCCTGCGCAGTACTGCCAAATCGATTATCGCCGCCCCCGGCCCGATCCAGCTCCCGGAAGACCGTCCGCGCAGCTTCTGCCAAAAGGCCGTCGAAGTGCTCAACGGTTCGCTGGTTGCCTGCGAGGAACGCTTTCCCGCTCGTGGCGAGGCGTCCGTGTTGTTCGTCGTGGTGGAAAGTGAGACCGACCGCTGCCGCGCGTTGCTGGAACCCTTGGAACGACAGTTCTTCACCGCGGCACCCGGCAAAGAGGCTCCGCCCGCTGTGTGCCTGGAAGTCATGGACCGCCCGACCGCCGAACTGTTGCGCCGCCTGGCCGAGTCTGGAGTGGTCAGCCCTTCGCTGCGCACCAGCCGGGTGCTCTACCCGCCAATGGAGCAGGGGGCCGCGCCGGTGTTGTCCCCGCAGGAGCAAACTCGCGCGAAGGCTGCCCGCGACCAACACGCCCGCCGTCTGAAGATGGCTCGTGTCCTTGCCGCGGAGGAAATGACCGAGGAAGCCCGCGGTGCGCTCACTAATGCCATTCACGATCTGGGCCGCGCATTAGCCGTCGAGCGCCACCTGCCCGAGCCCTCCAACGCGGTCGGTGCGATTGCTCCACCGCTGGACGCCTGCTGGCCGGGTGGCGAGCCAACGGTCCTGGCGGTGCGTACTTTCCTGGCCGATGAAAGCGCGCCGCTTGATCCCGTGATGATCGCGCTGGGTCAGCCCTTGGAAACCGGCGCGAACAAGGCCCGGGAGTTCTTTGCCGGGATCAAGGCCAAGATTGCCAATATGAGCGAGTTGCCCCTTGAGGCGGCGCCGTTTTAAAGCGCTCTTTTGTCCGAGTCATCATTTCTCTCCTACTATAATGTCCGCCATCCTCGATTTGCCTGAAGTACGTGCGCGTGTGGCCCGCTGGTCGGTGGATGCTTACGAACAACTCGGTGGCCAGGGCCTGCTCGGTAAAGAGGTCGAGTTGATTCGTGGCGTCATCGTCCAGAAAATGTCCAAATCGCCCCGGCACCGATCCTTGAGCAAACGAATTTACGATCGCTTTACCGCTCGCCGGCTTGATGGGCGTGTTGTTTTTCAAGAAGCGCCTCTTCGTCTGGCGGACTCCGAACCAGATCCCGACATCATGATTGTGCGAGGTCAGGAGAGCGACTTCGATGACGCGCACCCTGTGACGGCCGAACTGGTCGTGGAAGTAGCCGTCAGCAGCGCCGCGCTCGACCACGAGAATGCCTCGCTCTACGCCGAGGCCGGCGTGTGTGAGTACTGGATCGTGCTGGCTGAGGAACGGCAGATCGAGGTGTACCGGCAGCCGGAAAACGGGCGGTATCAGCAGCGGCAGCTTTACTCCGATGGTAAGACGCTTGTGTGTGAGAGCACGCCGGAGGTGCAAGTACCACTGGAGGATTGGCTCGCCTGAACCAAGATTTTCTATCGGGATCGAGGTAAAGATCGCCAACGGGGGCGAACCGCCTGGATGGCCGCACCGTTCTGCTTAAGACAGGGCACCGTTGAACTCGTCAAGCGACACGTTGGCTAGCTTCAAAGCGGCACGCAGTGTGCCAGCAGCAATCTCTCGGTGCATCGGGATTACACACCCGATTACACCTGTGATCGTCCCTTTCTTGAGAACGACATGACTGCCGCGCTGCCGATCCACTCGGAAGCTCAACCGCTCCAGGGCCCTTATCGCTTCACGTCCGGAGACGCGTAGCATCTTAGGCATTGGCTAGCTCGAAAGTGCGGATGGCGGTAGGTTTTTTAACCGCTTGAGGGAAAGCTTCCAGGTAGAGCTCGGTAGCCTCGCGTAGGTTTTCCAGAGCTTCCGCTTCAGTGTTGCCTTGGCTCGCTGTCCCGACTTCGGGGCACTCGGCCACAAGCAGGCCGGTATCTGCGTCGGCATAGATGATGGCAGTCAATTGCATAAAATGATTTCGGTGAGCGGGGTAGGTAATCCGTAACTCTGGCAAATACCATGCTTGCCGCACCGGGAAAAAAGCTTTTCCGCCCGGTCATTCTGAACAGATCACCGGGAGCGGGGTCAAAGTAGCGCACTTGCCAAAGGAAATCACTGATGTTCAAACTCCCGCTTTTACGCACTTTCTCTGTCACTGCGGCCGGCCTCTGCTGCGCTGTTGTCCTCAATCATCCCGTGACCGTTCAGGCGGTCGGTGACCCCAAGGTGGAGTTCCCCGCGCCGAGTTCGCACAGCGTGATCAAACAGCGCATCGGCGTCACGGACGTGGAGGTCGATTATTCGCGTCCGAACAAGAACGGCCGCGAGGTCTTCGGCAAACTGGTGCCGCTGGATGCCGTCTGGCGCACCGGCGCGAACAGCTCCACCAAGATCACGTTCTCCGACACGGTGACCCTCGGCGGCAAGGAAATCCCGGCGGGCAAGTACGGGCTATATACCATCCCGGGCGCGGACGAGTGGACGGTGATCCTCTCCAGGAACTTCGATCAATGGGGCGCGTACGACTACAAGCAATCCGAGGACTTGGTGCGCTTTACAGCCAAGCCCATGACGTTGCCCTTCGTGTTGGAAACCTTTGCCATCGAGTTCATCGACGTGAAGGAAGATTCCGCGCAACTCTGCCTGGCGTGGGATCGCACCTGCGTGCGCGTGCCGCTGACGGTGGACACCGCCGCCAGGATGAAGGCCGACCTTGCTCGCGCCATGGCCTCGCCCGGCGTCACGCCGCAACTCTACGCCCAGGCGGCCAACTACTACCTCGGCCACAACCTCGAACTGCCTCAAGCGCTGGAGTGGATCAATATGGCCATCGAGAAAACCCCGAACTCTTTTGCCTACTACGGGCGCAAAGCCAGCATCCAGGGCAAGCTCGGCGACAAGGCCGGCGCGCTCGCCTCCGCCCAGAAAGCCCTCGAACTCGCCAAGGCTGACCCAAAAGAGGCCGGGGAAGGCATCGCGGAACTGACGAAGCTCGCGGATAGTTTTCGCTAAGCATCTGATTCTTCGCCACGGATGAAACGCGGATTAAACGCCGGCACGAGGTATTTTTCCTCGACTCTGCTCTGTGTGTTGTTTGCATTTCCTCTGTGGCCAAATACCGGTGAGGCGGTCCCGGCGGATGCCCCGCCGCCCATGAATGCGGCGGAGATCCAGCTCGCGCTGCAAAAGTTGGAACGCTTGGGCCGCGTCCTCTATGTTGCCGCGCACCCCGACGACGAGAACACCACGCTGATTGCTTATTGGGCCAACGGCGCGCTCTACGATACCGGCTACCTGTCGCTCACGCGCGGCGACGGCGGACAAAATCTCATCGGCCCCGAATTGCGTGAGCCGCTGGGCCTCATCCGCACGCAGGAACTGCTGGCCGCGCGCCGGATCGATCACGGGCAGCAGTTTTTCACCCGGGCGAACGATTTCGGTTTCTCCAAATCGTCCGAGGAAACGCTGCGCATCTGGGACCGCGAGAAAATCCTGGCTGACGTGGTGCGGACCATCCGCCGCTTCCGGCCCGACGTGATCGTCACGCGCTTCGCTGCCGATGACAAGAACACCCACGGCCATCATTCCGCCTCCGCGCAACTGGCGGCGGAAGCCTTCGCGCTCTCGGGTGATGCAACGAAATTTCCCGAACAGCTCACTGACGTGCAGCCCTGGAGCGCCAAACGCCTGCTCTGGAACACCTCGCGCTTCTTTTACTCGGAACGTGGCGAACGCTTTGACACGACCGGGTTGGCCAGTGAGGAAGTCGGCGGCTACCAGCCGCTGTTGGGTCTGCTGTTTCCGGAAATCGCCGCTCTCAGCCGTTCGATGCACAAGAGCCAGGGTTTCGGGACCGGCGCGGACCGCACGGCGCGCCGTGAATACTTCAAGCTCACCGCCGGAGCGCCGGTTGCCGCCGGCGCGGGAATCTTCGAGGGCATCGACACGTCGTGGACGAGGGTAGTGGGCAAGAACGATCCATTGCCCGCCGAGTTGCAGGCCGCGATCGCCGCCTACCGTCCGGCCGACCCGGCGGCGTCCGTGCCTGCGCTTCTCAAGTGGCGTACGCTTCTGGCGCCGCGCGTGGTGGAGGGTTGCGATCCGTGGCTGGGCCGGAAGCTCGGTGAGTTGGATCAGATCATCGCCGCCTGCCTGGGTTTGCGCATGACGGCCACAACCGACAAAGCCGCCGCTCATCCCGGCGAGGAACTGCCGGTGCAGGTGGAAATAGTGAACCGCTCGGCGCGTGCCTTCCGTTCTGTTCCACTGCAAATTGCGGACGACCAGCCGGTGCCGGTGACCTTCACCGGTGTGCAGTACCCCACGGGAAAGGACGAGGTGCGAGCGCCATTATCCAACGGAGAAGTCGTCGTGAAGAAACTCTCGATCAAGTTTCCGGAGAGCCCCTATTCGCAACCCTACTGGTTACGCGAGCTTGCCACCGTGGGCACGTACCAGGTGACAAACCAGAAGCTGATCGGCAGACCGGAGAATCCTCCGGCACTCCCGGTCACGGTCGAGTTGAACATCGGCGGTCAGCCGATCTTGTACGTGCTGGATACCCGCTACCGCCACGTTGACCCGGTGGCGGGCGAGGTGACCGAGCCTCTGGTTGTCGCTCCGCCGGCGTTTGTGGAGTTGCCGCGGCCGGTGTTCGTCTTTGGCGACACGCGGGCCAAGACCTTCGACGTGCGAGTGGAAGCATCCACCAACACGGTACAGGGTCAACTCGTCTTGGAAGCGCCCGCTGGCTGGCAGGTCGAACCGGTGGCTGCGCCGCTCGATTTGCACGGCTTGGGCAGTACGGCGGCGATCACTTTCAAAATTACGCCACCGGTTGATCCGAAGGGGGAAGAAAGTACGTTGCGCGCCGTGCTGGTTTCGGCAGACGGCAAACGCAGCCCGGCCTACGGACGGCAGAACATCCGCTACCCGCACATCGACCCGCAAACCCTAATCCCGCCCGCGGAGGCGAAGCTGGTGCGGGCGGACATCCGCAACACCGGCCGACGGATCGGCTACGTGCCGGGCGCGGGCGACGCGATCCCCGAGAGTCTGCGCGAAATCGGCGCGGACGTAAAAAGCCTTGACTACGATGATCTGCACGCCGCGAATCTGGCGGGCTACGCCGCGGTGGTCTTCGGGGTGCGCGCCTACAATGTGCAACCCGCGCGTTTCACCGTTGCGGTGGCGGAGCTGCGGGCTTACGCGGAAGCGGGCGGCGTGGTGATCTACCAGTACAACACGGCACCGGGACCCGGTGAGGCGGGCAGCCTGCCCTTCCCGCTGCACATCTCGCACGACCGCGTGACGGACGAGACGGCCGAGGTGAGCATCCTCGCGCCGGACCACCCCTTGCTGAACACGCCCAACCGCATCACCGCGGCCGATTTCGCCGGCTGGGTGCAGGAGCGCGGGCTTTATTTCCCCGACCATTGGGACCCGGCTTGGACGCCGCTGCTCGCCTGCCATGATCCGGGAGAAGTGCCGCTGGAGGGCGGTCTGCTGGTGGCTCGTTGCGGCAGGGGAGCGTTTATTTACACGGGTTATTCGTGGTTCCGCGAGCTACCCGCTGGTGTGCCGGGCGCGTACCGGCTGTTTGCCAACATGATCTCGCTGGGCAAGCCGCAATGACGCCGCCGGAGGAAGAACGCGTCCCCCTCTTCGGCACGTGGCGCAATGCGTACTGCGTGGTGGCCGCCGTGCTCATCGTCAACATTCTGCTGCTCTACGCATGTACGCGCCTGCTCTCGTAGAACAAGGGGCGGCCGCCGCGTCGCATAAAGGTAGGGACTCGCTCTCCGAGCAATCCGACTTTTCAACGCTGGGCAGGAGACAAGGCTGTCACCAGAACCCGGACCGGGCGAAGCCACGGATCGCTCGGAGAGCGAATCCCTACCTTTCTACGAGGCCGCTGCGCGGCGGGGGCATCAAACCGTGAGCCGCCTCGACTACATCGTCCTCTTTGGCACGCTGCTAGCCATCACCCTCATCGGCGTGTGGAAGACACGCCGTGGCGGCAGCCTGAGCCAGTACCTCAAGGGCGACGAACGCACCCGCTGGGGCACTATCGGCCTATCTGTTCTGGCAACCCAGGCGAGTGCGATCACTTTCCTTTCCACGCCGGGGCAAGCCTACGAAAACGGCCTCGGCTTCGTGCAGAACTACTTCGGCCAACCACTAGCTCTCATCGTCGTGTGCATGCTCTTCATCCCGGCCTACCAACGCCTGAAGGTATTTACCGCGTACGAATACCTCGGCCAGCGTTTCGATCAGAAAACCCGGCTGCTCGGCGCGTCGCTTTTCCTCATCCAGCGTGGCCTGGCGACCGGGATCACGATTTATGCACCGGCCATCATCATCTCGGTGCTCGTCGGCTGGAACCTCAACCTGACCATCCTGCTCGCGGGTGGGTTGGCGATTCTCTACACCGTCGCCGGGGGGGCGCGCGCGATCAACATCACCCAGACCTATCAACTCGGCGTCATCTTCGTTGGCCTCTGCGTGGCGCTGGCCGTCATCATTGCCAAACTGCCGGCGGAGGTTTCCTTCACCAAAGCGGTGGCTGTGGCCGGCAAGATGGGCAAGCTCGCGGCGGTGGACTTGTCCCTTTCGCCGAACCGCCGCTACACGTTGTGGTCGGGTTTGTTGGGCGGCTTTTTCCTGGCTTTGTCCTACTTCGGGGCCGACCAGACGCAGGTGCAGCGCTACCTCGCCGGTGGGTCAGTCACGGGCAGCCGGTTCGGGATGCTCTTCAACGGTATCGTCAAGATCCCCATGCAGTGCTTCATCCTGTTCATCGGTACGATGGTCTTCATTTTTTACCAGTTCGAGCAGCCGCCGATCACCTTCAACCGCGCGGCTTATCAGGCGGCGATCAGCGCACCGGACCACGCGAAGTTCGACACCTTGCGCTACGACTACGACCAGGCTTTCGCGGCGCGCCAGGATGGCGTCCACCATCTCCTCGCGGCCCTGCGCTCGGGTGATGCCGCCGCCGAGCGTACCGCGACCGACGAAGCTCGGCGCACCGACGCCCGCGTCCAACAAATCCGCGCCGGCGCAAAGCGTCTGCTTACCCCCGCTGGGGCCAGGAGCGAGACCAAGGACACGGACTTCATCTTCCTCACTTTTGTCCTGGACCACCTGCCGCGCGGGCTGGTCGGGTTGCTGTTGGCGGTGATCCTCTGCGCGGCCATGTCGGCCGCGGCGGCCGGCCTGGGCGGGCTGGCTTCCACGACGGTTGTTGACTTCTACCGTCCGTTGATCCGACCCGAGGCGACCGACGCGCACTACGTCGCCGTCTCCCGGTGGATGACCGCCGCCTGGGGGGCGGTCGCCATCGGGTTCGCGCTGTTCGCGCACCTGGTAGAAAACCTCATCGAAGCCGGCAACATCCTTGGTTCCCTGTTCTACGGGAGCATCCTGGGCCTGTTCCTGACGGCTTTCCTGCTGCGCGCCGTGCGCGGGTCGGCGGTGTTCTGGGCCGGATTGCTCGCGCAGGGATTGGTCCTGGCCCTCTACTTCACCACCGGTATCGGCTATCTTTGGTTCAACGTGATCGGTTGTGCCGGGGTCATCATCTTCTCCGCCGTGCTCCAACGCTTCGCTTTTTCCCATGCCTGAACCTGTCATCTGCTTCGGACAGCAGCCGTGCGGAATCTTTCCACGACGTTTCCTGTACGCGAAGATCGAGACCGCCCGGCGCTTGCAGCGCGAGATCGGCGGCGAGATCGTGTTCTTCTACCACGACAGCGACCACGATCCGCGCGAGACAGTCACCCTGTTGACCGACCGCCACACCGGGCACCTGGCGCGCCTCAACTTCGAGTTCGCCAACAAAGTGCAGAAGCAATTTTCGCCCCTTTTCGCCAAGCGCGTGCTGCCCGCGTGGCGCGAGAAGACCGCCCGGCAGTTACCCAGCTTTGTCGATCCCGAACGGGCGGATTGTTTCCGGCAGGTGGCAGCGGACAACGTGGCGGATTTTTGCCTGGAAATGTATCGCCGCCTGGGCCTGCTCGAAGGATTGACCGTGCAACGGTCGGGCGACCCGGTGTTCAGACGCCGGGCGATGCGCGTCGATGATTGTTTTGTGGATGTGTCCTACGAAGGCGAAACCGTGCGCGCCCGCCGTGAGGCTGACCGACTGCTCCTGCACAAGGGTGGGGGCGCTTGCATCGAGTTGCCGTGGCAGGAGTGCGACCCGGCGCAGGTCAGCCCGACGAGGGATACGCGCTTGCGGTGGATGCAATCGGTCATCCACTGCACCCATTACGTGGCGGGGCAGGGCGAGATCCAATATCTGAACACGGAGGAAGCTCCTGAAATCCGATTCGTCCCTCGTGACAACATTTCCGAACCCGACCGCGCCTACGTTGGCTGAGGCTGCCAACCTATCGTTCGGGGAGACTGTTTCGACGGCACCCATCTTCTTTGCCTGACCCAAAGATGGAACACCCTCACGGCTCGCTAAGAATCGGCATTATCTGCTACCCGATCATCGGTGGCAGCGGCATCCTTGCGACCGCGCTGGGCACCGAACTGGCGCACCGCGGGCACGAGGTGCATTTCTTCTCCTACGCTCGCCCTGTGCGGCTGGACCTCGAAACGCCGCGCGTCCATTTCCATGAGGTGCAGGTCAGCGAATACAGCCTCTTCAAGTACCCCGATTACACCCTGCCGCTCGCCGTGAAACTGGCTGCCGTGGCGCAGGGTGGGGGAATGGATGTGCTGCACGCTCACTACGCGGTGCCGCACGCGACGGCCGCTTATTTGGCGGTGCAGATGCTGGGCGGAGCAGGGAAGCCGGATGTGCCGCGCATCGTCACCACCCTGCATGGCACCGATACCACCTTGCTCGGTCGCGATCCCAACTATCGCCCGGCCATCGAGCACGCCTTGGCGCACTCCGATGCGATCACGACCGTGTCCGAGAGCCTGCGCCGGGAAACGGTCGAGACTTTTCATCTGGCGGCAGATCGCGCGGAAGTCGTGCCCAACTTTTTCGTGCCTTCGACCGCCGCTTTCGACCGGCAGGAGATGCGCCGGAACCTTGGGGTCAGTGACGACACGTTTCTGGTGGTTCATCCGTCCAACCTGCGGCCGGGCAAACGGGTCGATCTCCTGTTGAAGACCCTGGCGGCCACGCTGGCCAAAAAGCCGCCGGTGCCCGTGCGATTGTTGATCTTGGGCGGGAGCGAGTTCTCGCCGTACGAAACCCTGGTGGACGAACTGGGCCTGCGCGATGCGGTCATCGTGCGCGAGAACGTGACCGACGTGGAGGCCCACATCCACGCGGCGGACGCGGGGCTTTCCACCTCGGAAAGCGAGAGCTTTGGATTGAGCTTGCTGGAAACGCTCTTCCACGGCAAGCCGGTGGTGGCGTTCCGGGTCGGGGGCATTCCGGAGGTGGTGTGTGACGGGGAAAACGGCTTCCTGCATCCCTTCGGCGAGGTAGAGGCGATGGCGGAGTCGCTGGTGCAGTTGGCGGCTAACCCGGAGTTGGCTAAGACGATGGGTGGCAGAGGCCAGCGGGATGCCGGGGAGCATTTCAGCGCCGCGCGGATCGTACCGCAGTATGAGGCGATCTACCGGCGGCTGCTGGCCACGTGACGGCATCGTAATACCATCCCTTGGGATTGATCCAGCGTTTCCTTTGTCTGTCATCCTGAGCGGGAGCGAGGAACGAGCGAGAGCCGAAGGGTCTTCCGTCGCCGGAGGCAAGAGCTCGCTACCGCCCTGGCCCGTTGAGCTTCCGCCTATCTCTTTGGCTGCCGCCGGCCGGAAGGTCCTTCGACTCCCGCTCGCGGACTTGCTCCCGCTCAGGATGACAGACAAGGAAGGATGCAGAAAGCGCGGGGCTGATCTGGAGAAGTGGTAAGAAGGTAGAAATGGCTCTCCGCGCCAGTGCCATTTTCTACCTGGTCCGGGATACACGTTGCCCGATCAGTGAGTGCTTACCCAGCAATAGGTAATCAGGGACTGGCTCGGAGATCCCTCCCTCCTTTGAATTACGATGCCGCTGAGCGGCGGTTAGTGAGTCCCTGCCCCCACCGGCTCCATTGGCTTGGCCTCAGCGGCTTTCACTTCAGGTGATGGCTTATCGCCGGGTTGGCCAACGCTGGCATCGGGCTGCTTGCCACCGAAAAACTTCATGATCACCGCGAAGAACACCGGCGTCAGAAAAATGCCGAAGATCGTCACACCGATCATGCCGCTGAACACCGCCGTGCCCAGCACCTGGCGCATCTCGGCGCCTGCGCCCGTCGCGATGACCAGCGGCACCACGCCCAGGATGAACGCGAAGCTCGTCATCAAAATCGGTCGCAGGCGCAGGCGCGCGGCCTCCACCGCCGCCTCGACGCGGCCCTTGCCCCCCTCCATTTGCTGCTTGGCGAACTCCACGATCAGGATCGCGTTTTTGCAGGCCAGTCCCACGAGCACCACGAACGCGATCTGCGTGAAGATGTTGTTATCAAACCCGCGGATGAAAACCCCCACCAGTGCCGCCAGCAAACACATCGGCACGATCAGGATGATTGCCAGCGGCAGGCTCCAGCTTTCGTACTGCGCCGCCAGCGCCAGGAACACGAACAACACGCACAACGGAAAAATAAAGAGCGTGCTGTTGCCCGCGAGCTTTTCCTGCAAGGTCAACTCCGTCCACTCGTAGCCGAACTGATCGGAGAGTGTTTTGCCGGCGAGATCTTCCATCTTCTTGATGGCGTCCCCAGAGCTGACCCCCGGCAGGGTGTTCCCGTTGATTTCCGCCGAGGGATAGATGTTGTAGTGCATGATCTTGTCCGGGGCGTTGATCTCCTGCACGTCCAGCAGCGTGCCCAGCGGCACCATGCCGCCGGTGGCGTTGCGTGCGTACAGGTTGCGGATCTGGTCGGGCCGGATGCGGTACGGCGCGTCGGCCTGGAGGTTCACCTGGTACGTGCGCCCCAGGAAGTTGAAGTCGTTGACGTAGATCGACCCGAGGTACGTCTGCAACGTCTGGAAGACGGACTCGATGGGCACGTCCAGCGCCTCCGCCTTGTCGCGGTCGATGTTCAGGTAAACCTGCGGCACCTGCGTGCGGAACGACGTGAAAAAGCCCGTCAGTCCGCCCGCCTTCATTCCGGCGGCCATGAGGTTGTTCGTCGTTGCGGCCAGCGCCTCCACCCCGGCGGCGCGGCGGTCTTCGACCTGGAGCTTGAACCCGCCCGAGTTGCCGATGCCCTGGACAGGCGGCGGCGGGATGACGAGGATGGACGCGTCCTGGATGGACGCCGTTGCCGCCTGCACCTTTTGCAGGATCGCCAGACTGGCCTGCTCGGGATGGCCGTGGCGCTCCTCGAACGGCTTGAGCGTCAGGAACATGGTCAGCGTGTTGGTGCGGTTTGTGGAATCCAAGGCGGACAACCCCGCGATTTCCACCGTGTCGCCGACGCCCGGAATCTTGCGAGCCGCTTCGGAAAGCTCCTTGCGCACGATCTCCGTGCGTTGCAGCGACGCGCCGTCGGGCAACTGCGCGATGGCGATGAGATAACCCTGGTCCTGGCTCGGGATGAACCCCGTGGAGATCGTTTTGAAGCCCAGCCCCGTCAGCACGAGCAGCCCGGCGTACACGAGCAGCGTGAAGAACGAAAAACGCACCAGCCGCTGCACGATCCACGTGTAACCCTTGTTGGTGGCATCGAACGTCTTGTTGAACAGCCGGAAAAACCAACCTAGCACGAGGTCAATGCCGCGCGTGAGGATGTCCTTCTTCGCGTCGCGCGGCTTGAGCAGCAGCGCGGCGAGGGCCGGGGAGAGCGTCAGCGAGTTGAACGCCGAGATCAGTGTGGCCACCGCGATGGTTAGCGCGAACTGCCGGTAAAACTGCCCGGTGATCCCCGAGATGAGCGCCGTCGGCACGAACACCGCCGTCAGCACGATGGCAATCGCCACGACCGCGCCGCTAACCTCGTCCATCGCCTTGCGCGTCGCCTCCAGCGGCGGATGCCCCTCCTCCAGCCAGCGTTCAACGTTTTCCACGACCACGATGGCGTCGTCCACGACGATGCCGATGGCCAGCACCAACCCGAAGAGCGACAGGTTGTTGAGCGAAAACCCGAACACTTTCATCACTGCCAGCGTGCCGATGAGCGACACCGGGATCGAGCACAGCGGGATGATCGTCGCGCGCCAGCTCTGCAGGAAGACGAGCACCACGATGGCCACCAGAATCAACGCGTCGCGCAGCGTCTCGTACACGGCGTCGATGGATTGGGAAATAAACGTCGTCGGGTTGTACGCGATCTTGTAGCTCAGGCCCGGCGGAAACTTCGCTGCCAGCGTCTTCATCGCGGCTTCCAGGTTGGCCGCGGTCTTGAGGGCGTTCGCGCCGGGAAGCTGGAAGATGGCGAGGCCCACGGACTCCTGTCCGCTGAGGTAGGAGCCGTTGACGTAGGTCTTCGCGCCGAGTTCCGCGTAGCCGACGTCGCCCAAGCGCACGAGCTGGCCGTTGTCGCCGCGCTTGACGATGATGCGCTCGAACTCCTTAGGATCCGTGAGCCGCCCCTTGGTGTTGACGATGAGTTGAAAATCCGTCCCCCGCGGCGCGGGATCCGCGCCGAGCTTGCCGGCGGCCACCTGGACGTTCTGCGCGGTGACGGCGCTGATCACGTCACCGGCGGTCATGCCGCGCGAGAACATCTTGTCCGGGTCCAGCCACAGGCGCATCGAATAATCGCTCGCGCCGAAAATCTGCACGCTGCCGACGCCCTCGATGCGCTTGAGCACCTCCTGAATCTGGAGGACGGCGTAGTTTGCCATGTAGAGGGAATCGTACCGCCCCTTGTCCGCGAGCAGGTTGATGACGAGCATGATGCTCGGTGACTGCTTCACGACGGTGACGCCCACGTTGCGCACCTCCTGCGGGAGTTGCGGCGTGGCAATGGCAACCCGGTTTTGTACTAGCACCTGCGCCGTGTCGAGGTTCGTCCCGAGCTTGAAGGTGATGGTCAGCGTCATCGTGCCGTCGCTCGCGCTCTGGCTGTTCATGTACAGCATGTTCTCCACGCCGTTGACCTGCTCCTCGATGGGCGTGGCCACGGTGTCGGCGAGCGTCTGCGGGTTCGCGCCCGCGTAGATGGCCGTCACGACCACCGTCGGCGGTGTGATGTCCGGGTACGACGCGATGGGCAGCGCGAAATACGACAGCCCGCCCAGGATGACCAGGACGATGGACAGCACGATGGCGAAGATCGGCCGGCTGATGAAGAAGTGGGCGAATTTCATGCGGTGACCTCAAGCGGCAACGGCGGTCATTTCCCGGCCTGGTCCTGCGACGGGGCGGCCATGGCCGGCTTCAGCTCCAACTGGTCGGAGGCAAATTTTTCCATGTCGCCCGGCTGTGCCTTGACGGGCGAATCGGGCTGCACCTTCATCAGTCCGTCGATGACGACCTGATCGTCCGCCTTCAAACCCTGGCGAACCAGCCGCAAGCCGTCGATCACCGGGCCGAGCGTCACCGGACGACGTTCGGTCTTGTCGCCGTTGAGCACATAGACAAATTTCTGCCCCTGGTCGGAGCCGACCGCCCGGTCGGTGATGAGCAGCGCATCCTCCTCGCCGCTGATGGGGATCTGCATCCGCACGAACATGCCCGAGAGCAGGTTGCCGTCGGCGTTGGGGAACTTGCCCCGGACGGGGAGCGTGCCCGTGGCGGCGTTGATCTGATTGTCAACGAAGTCGATGTCGCCATGGTGCGGAAACCCCTGCTCGCCCGCGACCGCGACGGACACCGCCACCGGCGCGCTGCGCGCATCCTTGACCTTGCCCTCCCCGATCAGTTTTTGGTAGGCGAGCACCGCCCGTTCGTCCACGTCCGCGTAGGCGTAGATGGGATCGACGCTGACGATGTTGGTCAGCACGGTCGTGTCGGTGTTGACGAGGTTGCCGACCGTGACCTGCTCGCGGCTGACGCGTCCGGCGATGGGGGATTTGATCTGCGTGAATTCGAGGTTAAGCCGGGCGGCGTCAACGTTGGCTTGGGCCGTGGCAACCTGCGCGTCGCCCTGGTTGCGGTTGGTGGCGGCCTGATCGAATTCCTCCTTGGAGGACACCTTGGTGGCTTGCAGGGTTTCGGCGCGGGCGAAGTTGCGGTCGTTGAGTTCTTTTTGGGCCTGGGCCTGTTTGAGTTGGCCCGCCGCCTGGTTCAAGGCCGCCTGGTACGGACGCGGATCGATCACGAAGAGCAAATCGTCCTTTTTGACCAGGTTGCCCTCCTTGAAAGGGATCTCGGTGATGTACCCGCTGACGCGTGGACGCACCGAAACATTTTCGATGGCTGCCATCCGGCCCGTGTACTCATTATGCTCCGTGATCTTCTTCGCCACGGGTTTAGCCACGGTGACACTCGGCGGAGGAGGGGCGGCTGGTGCAGGCGTTTTTTTGCACCCGTCCAAAGAGACCGTCAGCAACAGGACAACGCCAACAAGCGGACCGGGGCGAAGAAAGATCGACATCATGTTATCTGCCGTTCAATCTTAAACGGTTGATCCGGCGTTGTCTATGTGCTCTCGCACAAAAGAAAGCGGCGACCCCCTTAACTGAGTCGCCGTTTTCCCCTTAACCAGAAAACTGTTGTGCCTCAGGCACCTTCTCTTCAAGCACTGGCTGTCTTGAAATTGTGCGAAAAATAATCCAGGGCGCGGGGCGCAGGGGCCGCGATGCCTTCAAAATGGGCACGCACGCGGCGGAGTTGCTCGACCATGAAACGGTCGCCGATCTTGAACACGCGATCCAGCATGTTAAAAGACAGCGAGGTGGACTCGTAGCTCATCGTGATTTCAATCTCAGTGAGGTTGTCCTTGATCCTGGAGTAACTGATCGCGCCGCAGATCTCCAAGTCTCCGTCCAGAGATTTGAAGACGAAGGTATTGTCGTCACTCATCGCTTCACTGAGCACGAAGTCCGCCTTGAAGCCGAAGGGCAACTGCAAAGCCCAACGCGAAGTGCCTTCACCAGTGAGCTCGACACGTTCGACGCCTTCAAGGTGATGGCGATAGCTGTTCACACTGGACAACCGGCGCTTGGCCTCTTCGACGGACTGGTTCATGTGGAAAATCTTGTGCAGCATCATAGGTAATTCCTCTTGGTAGAATCTGGTTCGCGGTAGGTTGCGAATGTGACTCTCTTTAGCAGCGGCTGTGCCTAGAGGCCGCTTCCCTCTAAGAGGAGGCCAACAGAAACCATTTTTCGTCACTGAGCATTACACAAGTGTCACTCAGCGATACGAAAACTAGTGTATCAAAGTAGTTCAGGTGGTTCAGGCTGGGTCCTGCTTGGCCGGAAATTCGCGCAGGATCGGGATCCGCAGCAACTCCTCCAGGATCGAGCGATTAGTCGCCAGGGCAATCTGCTGCGGGTCCGAGTCATCGGCGGCTGACAAAGGGAGATGGTTGAGGATCAGCCCGGCACATTCCAGGCCGCTGGCGCGGATGTGGTGGACGGTCAGAGCCGCGTGGTTGATTGCGCCCAGCCGGTTTTTCACCACCACGATCACGGGCAGCTTCATTTCGACCGCCAGGTCGGCGAAGGTGTAGCCGTCAGCAATGGGTACCAGCCAGCCGCCCGCGCCTTCCACCAGGACCGAAGTGTGGCGGGCGCAGAGACGCGTGAACGTTTCCCGGACCAGTGCCAGGTCAACGAGACGGTTCTCGATGAGTGCCGCCACGTAGGGTGCCGCCGGGGTGCGCAGCCAGACGGGGTTGACTTCGTTGAGTGATAAAGTGTCTTCGCTGGCCGCACGGAGAAGTTCGGCGTCATCGCGCGCGCCACAGCAGATCGGCTTGAAGCCAACCGTATCGAGTCCCTTGGCGCGATCTTCGCGGATCAGGCGGGCCGTGATGTAGGTCTTGCCGACTCCGGTATCCGTGCCGGTGATGAAAGCGTGCATGCTTCCATCTTACAGCAATTCGCACAAACAAACCTGCCGCGAAGCGGCGACTGGATCAGATCGCGCCCACGCCCGTTTCCTCGGTGCGGATGCGGATGACCTGCTCCACCGTGGTGATGAACACCTTGCCGTCACCGCTCTTACCGGTGCGCGCCGCATGGAGCACGGCGTTGATCGCGTCTTCCACCATCTCGTCGGGGACGACGACTTCCACTTTGATCTTGGGCAGAAAATCCACCCGGTACGAGCTATCCCGGTACATTTCTGTATGGGTCGTCTGGTGCCCGAAACCCTTCACCTCCGAGAGCGTCATGCCGTCGATCCCCAGGTCGGCGAGCGCATCCCTGACTTCCTCCATCTTGAAAGGCTTGATGATCGCTTCCAGCTTTTTCATGGCTCCATTTCCCCTTTGACGTCCATCGAATTTTTCGCCGGATGGATCGAAAACTCCTACAAATCCAGGTTCCTGCACGATCTGGGCGGAGCCTATCACCGATCTAAAAAGCTTGTGGCAGAGAGCGGGCGCAAACCCCCGAAAACGCCCGCCCTCCACCTGAAAAGCTTACGGGCAGTCCAACTAGCAAAGTCCATGCCAGGGCGTCCATACTTCGTTCAAGGGGCGATTCAGAGCATCTACGATGACAAAAGCTCCGGGCGCTGGTTATCTTTGTGCAAAGGCTAGGGTTAAAAAGGAATCTTGTGGCTAGAATTGCCGCCGGGACTCTCTGGCTCGGGAAACGCACGGTTATCGTAGAAGAGGCATGTTGATGGCGGAGGGCGAACGAGGAATCATCCGGCTCACTTTTCAACAGCTCGGGAGCATTTTCTGGCTGCTGATCGACTTGACGCGCGAAGTCGGCGACAACGTCGCGCGGGGCCGAATGCCGTTCCGGCGGGAGGTGTTCTTCGCACAAACCCAGCGCACGGGCGTCGAGTCCGTGCCGCTGGTGATGATGGTCTCCTTCTTTCTCGGGCTGACGATGGCCCTGCTCACCGGCTACGAACTGCGCCCCTTCGGCACGGAACGGCTGGTGCCGCAGTTGGTCGCCATCGCTTTCAGCCGCGAACTCGGGCCGCTGATGACCGGCATCGTCCTGGCCTCGCGCATCGGCGCGGCGTACACCGCGGAACTCGGCACCATGACGGTGAGCGAGGAGGTGGAGGCCATCGAGGCGATGGGCATTGGGCCGCTGCGTTTTCTGGTCGCGCCGCGGCTGGCGTCCATCGTGCTGCTGCTGCCCTGTCTGGTGGTGCTTTCCAACCTCGCCGCCGATTTCGGTGCTTACCTTGTGTGCTCGACCACCTTCAACATCGCGTGGAGCTACTTCATCCAACTGGTCGAACAAGGCGTGCTGGTGAAGGACATCGTTTCCGGCATCTTCAAGAGCATCATCTTCGGGCACATCATCGGCTTGGTGGCGTGCTATCGCGGGCTGACCGTCAAGGGTGGCGCAGCCGGGGTCGGCTCCGCGACGACGGCCAGCGTGGTCAGCTCGATCACGGCGGTGATCGCGGCGGATACGCTCTTCAACATCCTGCTGGTGCGCCTTTATGACTGACGGCAACGACGATGGCAGCGGCTACCACACAGCAGGCGGAGAAACCAAGCCGCTGCTCAGCCTGGAAGACGTGGAACTGCGCTTCGGATCGAAAGCGGTGCTCGAAGGCGTCAGCCTAGCCGTGCGGCCCGAGGAGCGGGTGGTGATCATGGGCCAGAGCGGCGGCGGCAAGAGCACGCTGCTGCGTCTGATCATGGGTATCCTGCAACCCACTGCCGGACGAGTGCGATTGCACGGACAGGAGGTCAACCAGCTCGGCCGGCGCGAGCTTAACGCCATGCGCGCCCGCATCGGCATGGTTTACCAGTACAGCGCGTTGATCAGTTCGCTCAACGTGCGCGACAACCTCGCCCTGCCCCTGGAGGAACTGACCGACAAGGACGAAGATGAGATTGACCGCATCATCGGCGAAAAACTCGACCTGGTGAACATGAGCGACGTCCAGGACCGCATGCCCGCCGAACTGAGCGGCGGCATGCGCAAGCGCATCGGCCTGGCGCGCGCCCTGGTCATGGAGCCGGAGTTGATCCTCTTCGACGAACCTTCCGCCGGCCTGGACCCGGTGGTTTCTTCGGTGATTGACGAACTCATCATCTCGCTGAGCGAGCGGACGCGCACGACGAGCATCATCGTCACGCACGAAATGGACAGCGCCTTTCGCATTGCCACCCGCATGGTCATGCTCTACGACGGCAAGTTCATCGCCGACGGCACGCCCGCGGAGTTCAAGCGCTCGCGCAATGCCGTGGTGTCGCAGTTCGTCGAGGGGCGCACGGACGGACCCATCCTTGACCACGCCGATCATCGCTAGCATGCTTGTCCCCCGCCGGAAGTTCCGGGCGTACCCACCATGAAGTTCGAGCGCAACGAAATCTACACCGGCCTGCTGCTGGTGGTCACGGTCGCTATTCTCGTCGGGGTCATCCTGCTGCTGGCCGCGCCGGGCATCTTCAAGCCGTTGCGCAGCTACCAGATTTTCTTCGACAACGCCGCCGGCGTGCAGCCCGGCGCGCCCGTGTCCCTGGCCGGACGCAAGATCGGGCAGGTGGCCCGGATCGACTCGCCCGTGCCCAAGGCCGACCGGCCGGCGCGCTACCCGGAGTACGAGGTGGTCATCACGGTCAACATCGACAGCCACTCCTTCGTGTACCGCAACAGCACGCCGCGCATGCAGCAGAACGGATTGCTGGGCGAGCAGATCATCGATTTCGTGGGCGGCACGGAGGATTCCGGGGTGGCGGACCCGGGTTACAAATTTGTCGGCCAGCGGGTGCCGGACCTCAACTCGGCCCTGCCCAAGGTGCTGGCCGTCATCGAGCCGGTGGCCAGTACCGCGACCCTGGCCCTGAGCGATCTGCGCAAGACCATCGACAACCTCAACGAGGTGTTCAGCCAGGAAAGCCAGTTGAACGGTGCCCTGGCCAAGTTGCACGACACCGCCAACAACCTGGCCACCCTGACGGCTCCCAACGGCGGCATCAGCACCTCGCTCACCAACTTCCAAGCCTTCACCGACAAGCTCAGGGACGATCACGGACCGTTGATGACAACCTTGAACAACCTGGAAAAAACCACCTCGCAGCTCAACAAGGACAACCAGGTGGAAAAGCTGCTCGGCGGTCTCCAGGACGTGAGCAAGCGGGCGGACACCGTCGCCCGGCAGGCCAACGCGCTGCTCGCCAGCGTGACACCTTCCCTCCAGCAATCGGCCACCAACTTCCAGCAGATGACCGACACCCTCAAGCGCCAGCCCTGGCGCTTGATCCTGCCCACGACGAAGAAGTACGACGAGCCGGTCACCACGACGATCAGCGTTCCGCCGTCGCAGGGTGGGCCGGTGACCTACGTGACCAAGCAGCGGCGCGACGGCGACAGGACGCAGACCAGTACGCAGACTAGGCGGCACAGCCGCGCCAGCCAAGGCGGAAGCACCGGAGAGCGTTCAGACTGAGACGCGCGAAGGAGCCCGTTGACTGCCACTGCCGGAAGAGAGCCTTCCTAAGTTATTTAGCCCTTTGGAAATCGTAGGCCGGGCGCTCTGTCTGCCGTGAGCGAACCACCAAGCGGCAGGCGGAGCGCTCGGCGGAGCGCCCGGCCTACGATTTCTGGAGAGTGGACATATACAGGCATCGCGTGTGTAAGGATTTTGTTAGCTACAACCTTGTTCCTGGCTAACGTTTGGGAATCAGCCATCCTCGTGCTGCCGAGTTTATGTCCCCGAGTGTCCCCGTTATTCCTGACGCTTCCCCTTCCTCATCAACAACGGACAACGCGTGGCAAGGCAAACAGGTGCTCGTCACAGGCGGGCTGGGCTTCATCGGCTCCAATCTCGCGCGGCGGCTGGACGAATACGGTGCGCAGGTCACGCTTGTTGACAGCCTGATCCCGGAATACGGCGGCAACCCCTTCAACGTGGCCGGGGTGACCGGCAAGGTCCACGTCAACATCGCCGACGTGCGCGATCCCCACAGCATGAGCCAGCTCGTGCGCGGGCAGGATTACCTCTTCAACCTGGCCGGGCAGACCTGCCACGTCGATTCGATGCGCGATCCGCACACCGACTTGGAAATCAACTGCCGCGCCCAACTTTCCATCCTGGAGGCCTGCCGGCGCAACAATCCCGGCATCAAGGTTGTCTTCTCCAGCACCCGGCAGATCTACGGCACGCCGCGCTACCTGCCCGTGGATGAGAATCACCCGCTCGCGCCGATCGACATCAACGGCATCAACAAGGTGGCCGGCGAGAGTTACCACCTCATCTACAGCCGGGTGCACGGCATCCGGACGTGCGTCCTGCGCCTGACCAACACCTACGGCCCGCGGATGCGCGTCAAGGACGACCGGCAGACGTTCCTGGGCGTGTGGTTCAAGCGGCTGATCGAGGGCCAGCCGCTGCTCGTCTTCGGCGACGGCACGCAGATCCGCGATCTCAACTACGTGGATGACGTGATTGATGCCATGCTCCTGGCCGCGCTCGACGAACGGGCCAACGGGCAGGTCTTCAACCTCGGTGCGCCGGAGCCGATCAACCTGCGCGACCTTGCCGGGCTCATGATTGCCGCGCACGGTTCCGGCCGTTGCGAACTGGTGCCGTTTCCGACCGAGCGCAAGGTCATCGACATCGGCAGCTACCACAGCGACTACCGGCTTATCGGCGAACGCCTGGGCTGGCAGCCGCGCGTGCCGCTGGCCGAAGGAATCGCGCGCACCCTGCGTTTTTACGAGAAGAACCAGGCGCAATATTGGAAGAACGACGCCGCATGAATCGCGATCCCGTCATCGTGCAGACCAGTCCGCTGGCCAGTTACCAGGCGCGGGCCGGAGAAATTGAGGAAGCCATCGGGCAGGTTCTGAGGGGCGGGCGTTACCTCCTCGGGCCCGAAACCGAAGCGTTCGAGGCCGAGTTCGCGGCCTACGTGGGCGTGGCGCACGGCGTGTCGGCGGCCAGCGGGACGGAGGCGCTGCACCTGGCGTTGCGCGCCTGCGGCATCGGGCCGGGTGACGAGGTGATCACCGTGGCGCACACCGCGGTGGCGACGGTTTCGGCCATCGACCTGTGCGGCGCGCAGCCGGTGCTGGTGGACATCGATCCCGCGGGTTTCGGGATGAACCCGGCACACCTGGAGAGCGCCTTGACCGGGCGGACCCGAGCGGTGATGCCCGTCCATTTGTACGGGCAGGCAATGGACCTCGCACCGTTGCTCGCTTTTCGGGAACGCCACGGATTGTGCCTGATCGAAGATTGCTCGCAGGCGCACGGCGCGCTCTACCACGGGAAAAAAGTGGGTGGCTTCGGCGACGCCGCGGCGTTTTCCTTTTACCCTACGAAGAATCTGGGAGCCATCGGCGACGGCGGCGCGGCGGTGACGAACCGTGCCGACCTCGCGGGAACTTTGCGCGCCTTGCGTCAGTACGGCTGGCGGGCGCAACGTTACGTCAGTGAGGAGCCGGGCTGGAACGCGCGTCTGGATGAATTGCAGGCGGCGGTATTGCGGGTGAAGCTCCGCACTCTCGATGAGGACAACGAACGCCGCGGCGCGCTGGCCGCGTTGTACTCGGAAGGTCTGGCGAACGTGCCCGGGCTGACTCTGCCCACCGAGCGGCCCGGCCACCGTAGCGTCTGGCACCAGTACGTGATCCGTCACGCGCAACGTGACGCCCTCGCCGAGCACCTGCGCATGAACCACATTCACACCTTGGTACATTATCCGGTGCCGATCCACCGGCAGCCGGCCTACGCCGCGCGTGGTCTGACACCGGGAGCACTGCCGGAAACGGAGGCCGCAGCGCGCGAGGTGCTTTCCCTGCCGCTGTACCCGGAACTACTGCAGCACCAGGCGGAACAGGTCGTCAAGGTAATCAAGACGTTCGCCGCCCTGCCGCGCAGCGGCTCGTAACCAAGGTAGGGATTCGCCCTCCGAGCGATCCGACTTTTCGATGCTGCACAGGAGACAAGGCGGCTACCCGAGGCCAGACCAGGCGAAACCACGGATCGCTCGGAGGGCGAATCCCTACCTTGGTTACGAGCCGCTGCGCGGCGAGCCGTCCGACTTGCTCGCTTCTTCCCCTCTTGACCTCCGGCCTCCTGCCCGCTTAGATCGGGAACAACCCCGAACTTCGTTTTAACTCCCATGCAGTCGATCGGTTCCAAACTTTCCGGCATTTCCGCTTTTTTCCCCGCCTATAATGACGGCGGCACCATTGCCTCAATGGTCGTGTCAACCCTGATGACTCTGCGCCGCTGCACCGACGACTACGAGGTGATCGTCGTCAACGACGGCAGCAGCGATTATACCGGCGAGTTGCTCGACGAACTGGCCCGTATCCATGCGCCTTATCTGCGCGTCATCCACCACCCGCAGAATTGCGGGTACGGCGGCGCGTTGCGCAGCGGCTTCGCGGCGGCGCGCAAGGATTGGGTCTTCTACACGGACGGCGACGCCCAGTACGACCCGCGCGAGCTGCGCCTCCTGGTGGACGCCTGTCTGGCAAAACAGGAGGAGGTCGATGTGGTCAACGGCTACAAGATCAGCCGCAGCGACCCGTGGTACCGGCTCGTCATCGGCCGGATGTACCACCACATCGTCCGCTGGATGTTCAACTTCCGGCTGCGTGACGTGGACTGCGACTTCCGCCTGATCCGGCGCGCCGTGTTCGACCGGGTGACCCTGCATTCGGACAGCGGCACCATCTGCCTGGAATTGGTCAAGAAACTACAGGATTGCGGATTCCGGTTCACGGAGGTGCCAGTGCATCATTATCACCGGGCTTTCGGGCGCTCGCAGTTCTTCAACTTTCCGCGCGTCTTCCGCACGGGCCGGCAGTTGCTTGGTTTATGGCGCGATCTGGTCTGGCGGGCGGCTCCGCTGGCGGTCGCGATGCTGGTGCCCAACGCCCCCGGCTCCTCCCCCGATCACGCGGTGTCCGTTGCCCTGCCGCCCTCCGTCGCCGTTACTCGCCATCTTCTCTCGTGAGCTGGTACCTGACGGGGCTGGTGTGGCTCCTGCAAATCATTTTCTGGGGCCTGGGCCTGTCGTGGCTGGTCCCGCCGCGGCGCTGGCGGCGGTTCTGGCCGGCGTTCTGCCCGGTCTTGGGTCTGAGCCTGCAATCCGCCGTCGTCTGGGCCGGCGCACACACCGCGGTGCGGGGCACGGACGGCTATGCCGCCGTCTCCCTGCTCCTGCCGGCTGGGCTGCTGGTGCTCGGTGCCATACGCAACGGCGGGTTGCCCGGCGCGTGGACGCTGCTGCTGCGGTTGGGCCGCTGGTGGCCGGTGCTCGCGCTGATGACGCTCTCTTTCTCGCTGCAAGTGCTGCCCTTCACCAAACCCCCGGCGCTGTTGACCTCAAGCACGCTGGGAAGCTGCGATCCGGCGGACTACGCGGCGGGTGCACGGGTGTTCAAGGAGTTTTCCAGCCGGGACCGTTCGGGCTTCCTGGGCGAAACGGAAGTCGTCCGGGTGCTCGAAGTGGACAACTTCTTCGATTTCTTCCTCCAACTCAACCACTTCACGCCCTCGGCGCTCATCGCCTTCGAGGCCAGTCTGCTCAACCGGCAGCCTTTCGAGCTGACCAGCCTGTTAGGAGCGGTGCTCCTGACGCTCCACCTGCCGGGGGTCTTCTGGCTGGCGCGGTCCGGCTTCCGGCTCGACCGGCTGGCAGCCTTCCTGATCACCGCGATTTATGGATTCAGTCCCGTGCTGTTCTACGCGTTATACCAGAACGCGCTGGGCCAGTTGCTCGCCGCGCCGGCCGTGGCGCTGCTCACGTGGGTCGGCGTGCGCGCGTACCACGATGCGGGGAGACCCTTGCGGCGATACCTGGCCTACTCCGGGCTGCTCCTCGCCTGCAACTGGCTGATCCTGGGCAGCTACAATTTTTTCATCCTCTTTGCCTACGTGCCGCTGGTGGCCTACGTCGGCGGCTACACCCTGTGGCGGCGCGCTTGGCGGGAGGCCTGGCGCTGGTGCCTGTTCGTCGGAGCCAGCCTGCTCGCCTGCACCCTGCTCTTTCCCGGGCGCGTACTGAGCCTGGCCGACCGCCTGCTGCTCTTTGACAAGACGCCCTTCGGCTGGCGGATTCCCGCGTTTGCGCCGTCGGGCTGGTACGGGGTTTTCGCGGACGCCAAGCTCGCGCCGGCCTCTCCTTTCTGGTCGCTGCTCCTGGGTGCCGCCGGCCTGTTGACGCTGCTTTATGCCCTGCTCGGACCCTTGCGCCGCCGGCCGCGGGTCTGCGCGCTGGCGGGCGCGTGCAGTGTGCCGATCTTCATCGGCTACGCGATGCTCCTGGCGCAGCAGGACCGCACGCAGGATAACGCCAGCTACGATGCCTACAAGCTGCTGTGCGGCTTTTACCCCGGCATCCTGGCGGCGCTGTGCCTGTGGATGGGCACGATGCGTCGCGGGGCCTTCCTGCCCTCGCTCTGGAGCGGCGCGCTGGCCTTGGTGTTCGTCGTCTGCAACGTCGCGGGAGTCTGGAAATTCAACGCTGCCATCCGGCAGTCGTTTGCCACCGTGGACCGGCCCCTGGCACAGCTTTCCACCCTGGAGCGCATGCCGGGCGTATCCGCCGTCAATATCTGCCTGACGGAATATTGGCCGCGGCTATGGGCGAATTACTTCTTGTTGGACAAGCCACAATATTTTTCCGTTCCCACCTACGAGGGACGCCGCATCACGCCGTTGCGCGGGCAATGGGATTTGTACGACAACTTCATCTCCAT
Source organism: uncultured Chthoniobacterales bacterium (assembly GCA_964245965.1). Lineage (GTDB taxonomy): Bacteria > Verrucomicrobiota > Verrucomicrobiia > Chthoniobacterales > SZAS-18 > CAWCJJ01. The sequence goes on along the minus strand of CAXTOP010000001.1, from coordinate 133,939 downwards.
CCGCCCCTTTGATCCGCGGGACATGGTGGACCTCAACAAACAGTATTACCTCGTCAAGCACCTCGGCCGCGACCGCGTGCAGGCCTGGCTGGCGAGCGGCTGGTACATCCGCGAGCGCGACAAGTTCCAGTCCTGGCGCTGGTGCTGGGGCAACTCGCAGATCGAACTGAGCAACCCGCACCCGTACCCGCTGGAAGCATCGGTCGCGTTGGCGCTGAGCAGCGTCACGGAGCGGCACATCCAGATCTGGTCGGGGTCAACCCGGCTCTGGGAGGGGGTGGTGGGCCAGCCGCTGATGCCGGTCAAGCTGCGCGTGACGCTCCCGACGGGGGCCACCGTGCTGCGTCTGGAGACCACCGAGCCGCCGACCGCACCGCACGGTGGCGAAGGCCGCACCTTGACCTTCGCCTTGTACCAACTGCAAATCGACCTGCTCCCGCCGCCTTGAACCGCGAATCGGCATCCGCCGGCATCGAACCGCGCGCCTACCGCATCATGCGCGCGGTGGAGGACGTCCATTGGTGGTTCGACGGCATGGAAACGATCACCGCCCGGCTCCTGGCGGCGGTGGGCGTGCGGGAACACGCCGAGCTGGCCATCCTCGACGCCGGCTGCGGGACAGGGCGCAACCTCGTCTTCCTGTCGCGCTACGGCGAGGTGACCGGCCTGGATTATTCGCTGGTGGCATTGGGCTGCTGCCGGCAACGCGGGTTCACGCGCCTGATCCACGGCTCGGTCAACGCGCTGCCCCTGGCCGACGCCTCGCTGGACTTGGTGACCAGCTTCGATGTGCTCACGGCCCGCACCGCGGACGATCGCGCCGCCTTCGCCGACGCGGCGCGCGTTCTGCGTCCTGGCGGGCGGCTGCTGGTGCGTGTGGCCGCCTACGACTGGCTGCGCGGACGCCACGACCACGAATGGGACATCGGCCACCGCTACCGCCGGGGCGAGATGTGCGCGAAGCTCGCCGCCGCCGGTCTGATCGTGGAACGCTCCAGCTACGCCAATACGGCCCTGCTGCCCGCGGTGATGCTCAAGCGCTTGACCGAGCGCTGGGTCAAGCCCACGGTGGAAGGCAGTGACTTACAACTAGGCGCGGGCCGCAGCCCGGCGGCGCGGGCCTTGCGGGCTTTGTTGGAGGCCGAAGCACCCGTGGTAGCCAGCGTCGGCTTGCCGTGCGGCCTTTCGTTGTTTGCCGTGGCGCGCAAACCTCCGAGCGGCAGGTACTAAGATTATGTCGCTTTGGCTGGTGGGTGGTGGAAAGATGCGCCTGCCAAGGCCGAATGGGAAGGGGATAAAGCGCGGGCGGTGGGCGGGTAATGGCAACCATGAGTGATACCATTTTTTCCGATGGACCCGGCATTTCCGCATTTCTCTTTTCTGTCATCCTGAGTGGGAGCGAGTTTCGAAGGACCTTCCGACCAGCGGCAGCCAAAGCTTCCTTCCAGGTTCGATCTACCGTGTCGTGTGACGCGTCTGCCTCCGGAGGCAGACGGTCCTTCAACTCCGCTCAGGACGACAGACAAAGTAAGGCGAAATTAACGTTGGGAAAGGGTCTAATATCCAGCTTGGCGCAACGCTTCGGCAGCGCGGCGCTTGCCGTCGGTCTCGACGATCTCGCCGTGGCCGACGATGATCCGGTCGAAGTCCCAGGTCATCATTGCGCCGAGCGAACGCTTCAGCGCCGGCTTGTCCTTTGCGGTCAGGCGCATCGACCGCGCCATGCCCGGATCGTGCTTTTTGCCCACGGCCAGCCACATCAGGAAGCGGGTCCACGCCGCCGCCTCCGGGCCGAAGTTGAAGAACAGATCAGCCACGATCAAGGTGCGCGAAGGCCGGTGGAAGACCGCGTGCTCTTCCATGCTCGGCACGCCCTCCAACCGCAGAACTTCCACTTCGTCGCCCCAGGCGGCGGGGGCTGGCAGGAGCGGCTGGGTCGGGATACCCGCGAGCTTTGAGAAGCCGTCGGGTACCAGGTAGGGGATGCCGGGGAAAGCCTCGCGTCCCTGCTTGGAAAAAGTATCGTGGCGCAGCATCGTGTCCAGCAACCAGCCCGGGGTGCCGACCGCTTTGATGCCGGCCGCATCCTGCGTGGTGAACGGACCGGTGGAATGGATGACCAACTCGCCCGAGTGCAATCGCACCACCGTCACCACGCGTTTGAGGTCCGCGCCCAGCAAAGGGAGCGGGTAAACCAAGACCCACAGGTTTTCGGCGATGGCTTTCATAGGCTGCTGAAGTGGGCATTCACTTTTCCGAGCCGGCGGACAATTCCCGGACCAACCCTTCGACGTGGTACACCCGGTCAAGCGCTTCCAGGATCGCCCGCGAATCTACCGAAACGGCGCGCGCCTGCTTGTCGGTGTAGCCGTAGTCCAGGGGCAGCGATTGGATGTCGCCGTCGAAGATGATGCCCACGAATTCGCCCGCCTTGTTCACCGTCGGGCTGCCCGAATTTCCACCGATGATGTCCGCGGTCGAAACGAAGTTAAACGGCGTGCCGCCCTTCAGGCTGCTCTTGCTGTCCACCCAACGCTTGGGCAATTGGAACGGCTCCTGGTCGTCGTGCGTGGCGGATCGCTGGTACAACCCGGCGAGGTCGGTGAAGGCCGGCACGGGCTTGCCGTCCTCTTCGTAGCCTTCGATCGTGCCGTAAGACAAGCGCAGGGTAAACGTCGCGTCCGGGTAGGTGCTGGTGCCGTCCAAAGCGAAGCGCGCCTTGGCGATCTGCGCGTAGGCCTGTTGCTGCACCTCGTCCTGCACCTCGTAGGTCTTGCGGGCGGCCCGGGCGGGCTCCTCCACCAGCCGGGCGAGGTCGAGCAGGGGATCGGCTTGCGCCTTGAGTGCGGCGGCATCCCCGGCGTAGAGATGGCGGCGCAGGGCCGCGTCCTTGAGCTTTGTGCCTTTGATCAGGGAGGCGGCGCGTTCGCGCGGGCTCTGGCCGGCGAGCACCTGCTTGACCAGTGCATTGTCCGCGCCGAACTGCCCCGCGAACTCCGTGAGCGAATCGGCCAGTGTCAGTTGTTCGAGGTCGCCATAGATCGCCTGATCGGAAAACAGGGCGAGTTCCAGCGAGGGCAGACTGGAATCGCGGTAGGCCGGCAGCCTTTCGCCGTTCGGCTTGGCGCGTTCGTCCACGGCGCGCGTCAGCCCGCGGGCGATGTCGAAAAGCGTGGCATTAAAAGCCGCCGGAGCGCGGCGTCCTTCCAGAAAATCATAAAACGGAGCATTTCCGGCGATCACCGTCTGGGCCTTGGCGATCAGCCCATAAGCGTCTTCCACGCCGGGCAGCCCCTTGGCTTTGATGCGTTCGCGCAGGTTGGCCTCGTGTTCGGCGAGCCGACCGAACAACTCTGGATCGAGCAACCCGGCCAGGCGGCCGTCGAGCGCCTTGCGGCTGTTCTGGATACCGAAATATTCTTCGCGGGCGCGCCGCGCGTTCTCAAAGGAGCGTTCGCCGTAGGCGTGCACCAGCGTTTCCCGACGGTAGAGCCGTGCCAGAGCGCGGGGCAGCCCGCGGTCGCGCACGTCGGTCAGCACTGACATCGCCAGCTGCCGGCTGGTCGAACCGGGATGGCCGCTGACAAAAACCAGCTCGTGCTCCGCGGCCCCGTTGGCGCTCCATTTCAGGTAATGCTCGGGCTGCGCCGGTTTGCCGTCCTCGTAGGCGCGGAAGATGCAAATATCCAGGTCGTAGCGCGGGTACTCGAAGTTATCCGGGTCGCCGCCGTAGAACGCGATGGCCTGTTCGGGCGCAAAGACCAGGCGGACGTCCGTGTAACGCTTGAAGCGGTAGAGGTGGTAGGCTCCGCCCTGGTACAGGGTAACCACGTCGGCGCGCAGGCCGGTTTTCTCCATGGATTCCTTTTCGATCCCCGCGATGACGGCGCGGCGGGCGGCTAGAGCCTGCGCGGCGCTCAGGTCGGGCGAGATGGCGGCGTTTACGCGCGCCGTCACGTCCTCGATGCTCATCAAGACGTTGAGTTCCAGGTCCGTGCAGGGCTTCTCCTCGGCGTGGGTCGGAGCGGAGAAGCCGTCGCGCAGGTAATTGTGCTGCTCGTCGCTGAACTTCTGGAGAGCATCCGCGCCGACGTGATGATTGGTGATCACCAACCCGTCGGCAGAGACGAAGGAACCGCTGCCGCCGCTGTTGAAGCGGACGCTGGCCTTTTGGAGGTGGTCCAGCCAGGCCGCGTCCGGCTCGAAGCCGTATTTGGCCTTCAACTGCTGGATGGGTGGCGCATTGAAGAGCCACATTCCCTCGTCGGCGTGGCAGCCGGTGGGCACGGAAAACAAACCGAACGAACCGGCGAGCGCGGCAGCCGCCGCAGCGACAAGAAAGGGAGTGCGTTTGACCTTCATGGAGAACGGTCAGGACCAGTCGCCGCCGGGACCGGCCGTGTCAAACGCCCGTGCGCCCGGGAACTTACTTGCGCAGGTTCAACTGGCCGATGACCTTCTTATAACGGTCATTGTCGGTGTCGCTGAGGTAATCCAGCAGGCTGCGGCGGCGGGAAACCATCTTGAGGAGGCCGCGGCGGGAGTGGTGGTCCTTGACGTGAATCTTGAGGTGCTCGGTCAGCTCGGTGATGCGGCGGGTGAGCAGGGCAACCTGCACGTCGGCGCTGCCGGTGTCTTTGTCGTGGAGCTGGAGCCCCTTGATCTCGGCGGTGTCTGTCGTGGCCATAAACGCGGTCTAATCTGGATGTTCTTGCTGAGTGGAAAGAGGGCAGCCGCTTCTAGGCTGCGGATCTATCCGATGCGGTTGCTTGGTTGTTCCCCACGCCAGGAAGCTGGCTCGCATTCATACTCAGCCGACAATCTCGCGTGGGATCGAACCTCAACCCGTCGTTTAGCCGCCTGTGTCTGTCAATGGGAAAGTGGCTATGCGGTCCTAGGCACTGCCCGTTTGGCTGGCTTCTTCTTTCGTCTTTCGCGCGGTCTCATCCAGCGCCACGGCCGAGGCGGCCGTCAGAGGGATCAAGCCCCGGCCGCCGCCGGGCCCGCGCTCCCACACGTAGCGGCGCATCAGCACTTTGATGGTCGCCGTCAACGGGACCGCCAAGATCGCGCCGATGGGGCCGCCGAGCAGGAGCGACCAGCCGAACACGGACAGGATCACCGTCATCGGGTGCAAACCCACCGAGTCGCCGACGACCTTCGGCGAGATGATCGTGCTTTCCAGCAGTTGCACCACGAACATGATCACCACGACCAGCATCGGGTGCCAGAAGTCGCCGTACTGCACCACGGCGATGAGAACCGCCGGGATGTAGCAAAGGATGATCCCGAGGTAGGGAATGAACGTCAGGACCACCACCAGCAGCGCGATCAGCAGGGAAAAATCCAGGTGCGCGAAGACGTACACGCTCGCCCCGATCAGGATACCGTCGATCGTGCTGACCAGGAGCTGGCCGCGGAAGAACGCGACCAGGTAACCGTTGATCTCAAGCACCGCGCTGACCACCTCCTGCTTGAGCGGTGATTCTTGCAACGGCAGGAACTCGCTCCAGTTCCGCGCGATGTTGCGGCTCTCGACCAACAGGAAATACAGATAGACGGGAATGATGATCGCGTTGAGCAAAAGGCCGAACACGCCCAGAAATCCGCCGATGCTCCGCAGGGCCAGGTGCATGCCGCTGTCCAGGATGGCCGGCACCTTGGCTCCCAGCGAGGGCAGTTGGTTCTGGATGTAATCGCGGATGGCCGTGGGAGTCGCCCCTTCTTCCGGAGTGCTGGCCGGCGTCGGCGCAACACCGGCTGGCGGCGGGCTGCCGTTATCCGTCGCCGCCGTCTCTTCCGGTTCCGGGGTCGGGGAAGGCTTGGGGACCGGCAGCAACTTGTTGAGTTGGGCGATCTTTTTCTCCGACACCTCTACCAGGTGCAACAAACGTTGTTGGGCCTTTTGGGTGTAAGCCGGAATGTCACGGATGAAGTGCCCCGTGGAGGCGTACACCTGCGGCACGACCACGAGCAGCAGCAAGGTCACGATCAGCACCACCAGCGACAGCACCACGACCACCGCCGAACGGTGCGAGAGCCGGCTGCGCACATTGATCAAACGCACGATGGGATGGAGCAAATAGGCGAGCACCGCCGCCACCGCGAAGGGGATCAGCACCGGCTGCAGGAAGCTGACCGCCTGCCCGAAGAGGAAGACGAGCCAGACGGCAGCCGCGCTCACCGCTACAACGGCGAGTGCCGTCGCGGAGGTCCAGAGGACCTTGCGCTGCCACTCCGTGGGATACTTGCTCATAAAACTCGCGGGCTTCTATTTAGCCACGGATGAAACGCAGATGAAACACGGATGAACGAAAAAAGGGCGGCAGGGTGGAGGAAATCATCCCGCCAGCCGTGCCGCCCTCGCTTGAACCGGAACCCGTTTACATGGCGGCGATGATCCCGTCGCCGAACTCGGAGCATTTCACCTCGGTCGCGCCTTCCATCAGGCGGGCGAAGTCGTAGGTGACTTTCTTGCTGCCGATCGCGCCGTTGAGGCCCTTGATGATCAGGTCGGCGGCTTCGTTCCAGCCCAGGTAGCGCAGCATCATCTCACCCGAGAGCACCACCGAGCCAGGGTTCACCTTGTCCTGACCCGCGTACTTGGGCGCGGTGCCGTGCGTGGCCTCGAAGATGGCGTGGCCGCTGCGGTAGTTGATGTTGCCGCCGGGGGCGATGCCGATGCCGCCGACCTGCGCGGCGAGGGCGTCGGACAGGTAGTCGCCGTTCAGGTTGAGCGTAGCGATGACCTCGAAGTCCTCCGGACGGGTCAGCACCTGCTGCAAGGTGATGTCGGCGATGGCATCCTTGACAATGATCTTGCCTGCCTTGGAAGCGGCCTTCATCTCGTCGTTAGCAGCGGGTTCGCCCTTGGCGGCCTTGGTCTTTTCCCAGATCGCCCAGGAATACGTGTGCTCGGCGTAGGTCGTGTCGGCCAGTTCGTAGCCCCAATCACGGAAGGCACCCTCGGTGTACTTCATGATGTTACCCTTGTGGACCAGGGTCACGCTCTTGCGCTTCTGCGCGATGGCGTAGTCGAGGGCCGAAGCCACCAGGCGCTGGGTGCCGACTTTGCTGACGGGCTTGATGCCGATGCCGACTTCGAGCGGGTGCTCGACCGTACCGTCCGCGCCTTCCGGCGTGCCGTGCTGCTGGTACTCGGAGGTGGCCAGCGTGGTACCAAAACGGATCTTGCGGAAATCTTCCGGGAAGCTGTTCGCGATGAACTCCAGCACCTTTTGGGCTTCTTTGCTGCCGGCCTTGTACTCGATGCCGGCGTAGATGTCTTCCGTGTTCTCCCGGAAGATGACCATGTCCACCTTCTCGGGGTGCTTGACCGGGGAGGGCACACCGGTGAAGTATTGCACCGGGCGCAGGCAGACGTAGAGGTCGAGCAACTGCCGCAGGGCCACGTTGAGCGAGCGGATGCCGCCGCCAACGGGCGTGGTCAGCGGGCCCTTGATGCCCACGAGGTAATCGCGGAAAGCTTCCACGGTTTCGTCGGGCAGCCAGTTGTCGAACTGGTCCTTGGCCGACTGGCCGGCGAACACCTCGAACCAGGAAATCTTGCGCGATCCGCCGTAGGCTTTTTCCACCGCCGCGTCGAACACCCGCACGCTGGACGCCCAGATGTCAGGCCCGGTGCCGTCGCCGCGGATGAACGGAATAACCGGATGGGAGGGAACGGTGAGTTTGCCGTCGGAGATAGTGATCTTCTCGCCGGCAGGCGGTTGGAGTTGGGTGTAAGACATTTCCTGGTTGGGGTTGGCTGTGGTGGGCAATGAAACATTTTTTTCAGGTGAAAGCCAAAGAAAACGCGTGGCGGGCGGCACGTGGGCGGATTTGCCTCTTCTCCAATTCGGCCTTAATTCAAGACTGCAACCTGCCAGTACTACCAACCACTCTTTCATGGGCTTTCCAACCGCTGAAACCACCGCCGCCTTGCGCGAATTTTTGCGCTATCCGCGTTGGAACTTCAGCCGCCACGCCGCCAAGTTCCGTGAAGCGGACGCCTTTGTCGTTTCGATTCAGAAAAGCGGGCGCACGTGGGTGCGCGTTTTTCTGACGGCTTACTTCTCGGAGTGGGAAAAGGGGAATTTCACTCCCGCCGCGCGTCCGGTCGCCGCCGCGGCCATGCCCATCCTGTGGTACACGCACGATCTTTGGGAGCATGAGGCCAAGGAGCGCTTGGGCGAGCGTCTGCGCGGCAAATGGCTCATCCCACGGGAAGACGCCGGCCAGAAGCCGATCCTGTTAGTCGCCCGCGATCCGCGCGACGTGATGGTGTCGCTCTTTTTCCACCTGAAGAAGCGTGCGGGCACCTTCCAAGGGGATCTCCCTGAATTGCTGCGTCACCCGGTCTTCGGCGTGGACCGGGTGGTGACGATCATGAACCGATGGCTGGACGAATGGAGCGGCCACGCGCGCCTGCACCTGCTCCGTTACGAAGACGCCCGCCTCCGGCCCCAGGAAACGTTTGCCGAAGCCATCCGCTTTCTGCTGCCCACGGTGGCGCTCGATCGCGCGGCGCTGGAGCGAGCGGTGGAAATCTCCAGCTTCGAGAACATGCGCCGTCTGGAAGTCGGCGGGCAGGGTGCCAAGGGGACGGAGCTGGTGGCCGGTTTGAACCAGGAAGCCTTGCGGCCGACGGATGTCGCCGACCCCGACAGTTACAAGGTGCGCCGGGGCAAGGTGGGCGGGTTTTCGGATTATCTCGACGCCACGGACATCGCCTACCTCGGTGAGGCGATGACCAAGCTGGACTCGCGCTACGGCTACGGCGAGGGGGTAAACAGGAAAGGTTGATCGACCGGCCTGTCATTCCAATACTTTCGCAACAGGTCGCGCACCGGGCGGGTGCGCAGGTCGAACGTTTCCTTGGGTTCCCGCTCCGCCACCGGGTACCATTTCCAGAAGAACAATCCCGCCAGATCCGGTTCGTCCCGGGCCACGCGCAGAGCGGCCTCCAGACAGCGCAGTTGCACTTCCTGCCCGTTGGAGCCGACTTGCGGGAAATCCCAAGGGTCGGATGCCGCCCGGGCGCTTTCGTTGTAACCGACCTCGACGAACAGGAAAGGCTTGCCTACCTGCGCGGACATTTTCTTGAGCGCGTCGAGGTACGGATGCCAGCCGGCGAGGATTTCCGCCTCGCTCGGGTCCGGGGTTCGGGTAAGTGGGAAATAAGCCAGCACGCCAACATAATCCAGGGCGTCGTAAAATTGGACTTCCTGGTAGCTGTCCCAGTTGCCGCCGTACGTCAGTTTGCCGTGGTAGACGGCACGTACCGCCGCGATGATCTGCCGCCAGCGCGCCTCGAACTTTTGCGCGTGGGTAAACTCCAGCCCGACGCAGAACAAACCTACCTTGTGTGCTTCGGCGACGCGGGCCAGACCGACGATCCAAGTCTGGTAGTCCTCGAAGAACCGGTCCCACTCCTCCGGCTCGGTGTAGTCGATGGCACCCCGCCAACTGAACTTCGTCCCCCAATAGGCGATGTGCGGGATCAACATGACCCCGAGCCCGCGGGTCCGGGCCCATTCCAGCGGTGGAGCGAGCAGCGCCGGTTCGGAACTCCAGTTGTGGCGGATGATGTGTCCATCCTCGCAGACCTGAGCGTAGGGATGAATGGCCACGTGGTTGACGCCGAGGGAGCGCAGTTCGTCGAGGGTTTGCTCCATCGCCGGTGTGTTCCACTCGACACCCCAAGTGTGCGACGAAACAGTCATCCCGCGGATGGCAATTGGTTTGTTCGCAGCCAGCGCGGTCTGATGATGTACGGCGTTGCTAAAGACCAGAGCCGTGACAAGCGCGACAACCATTGCACCAAAAATATACAAAGTAGATTTCACTCGGATACGGCCGCCGCGCAACGGCTCCAAAACAAGGTAGGGACTCGCTTTCCGAGCGATCCGACTTTTCAACTTCTAACAGGATACAAAGCTGCCGCCAGCCGGACCAGATGAAACCACGGATCGCGCGGAGGCGAGTCTCTACCTTGTTTTGGAGCCGTTGCGCGGCAAAGCACTACACCACCTGTACCATGCGTCCCTACCTCCAGATGTTCAGGTAACGCCAGCAAGCCGCCGCGAGGAAGACCATGTCGGCGGCGAGGAACGTCGCCACGTACCCTTCGCCGCCCGCCCCTTTGCCGTAGCTGTGCAACCCTTTGCCCAGCACATAATTGACGCCGTACCAGGCCATGACCACGGCCGCGAAGCAGAGCACCCCGGCCACGGCCAGGCCGAACTGGCCCCACCAACCGGCGATCCGGCCGTGCAAGGCCACGATGTAGCACAACAACGTGATGAACGCCCAAGTTTCCTTTGGGTCCCAGCCCCAAAAGCGGCCCCAGCTGTAGTTGGCCCAGATGCCGCCCAGGATCGTGCCGACCGCAATCATCAGCACGCCGAGTTGCAGCACGCGGTAGAGCCAGAAGTGCAATACCTGTTCTCCCCGCGCTTCCGCGGGGTTCATCAGGTAGTGGAACAGAATGATGTGCGCGAAGCCCATGCCAAGCGCGAACGCGCCGTAGCTGGCTGTGATCGTCAGCACGTGCGTGCTGAGCCAGAAATTATCCCGCAGCACCGGCACGAGCGGGTCGATATTTTCCGGCAAAGCCGCCGGCACCTGCTGCGTCAGGAACAGCACGAACGCGCTCACCGGCAGCGCCGCGAGCAGGTAGGTCAGTCCACGGTAGCGGGCGTAAAAGATGAACCCCAGCACGGTGACCACGAACGACACCCAGATCATGGATTCGTACATGTTCGTGACCGGCGGCCGTCCGGCGACGATGCAACGCATCACCAAACCCGTCGTATGAAAAACGAGCCCGCCGAGCGCAAGCGCGATGCCCAGCCACCGCGCGGGCCGGGCCCAGGAAGCCGTGCGTTTCGCCGTCACTACCAGGATGAGGAGGGCCAGGAAGTACAAACCCGAGGCCCACGGGAAGGCACCGAGATGATTGTAGGTGTACTCCAGCCCGAGCGCGGAATCGGTCGGGTAGAGTGCCGGGTGGAGCGAGCGCAAGGCGTTGCGGAGCTGGCGGGCGCTCGACGCGAAGTTGAAAGCGTCGCCTGCCGCGTACGCGCTGAAGGTGGCCCGCAGTTGCTCGGCGATCGGCTCGAACCGCGCGTCACCATAGTGGACATTCGCTTCCGGCAGCGACAGCCAGGGAGCTTTGGCGACGAAGGTGTGGCTGTCGGGAGCCGGACCGGTTGACTCGGGCGGCGGCACCATCAAAACCGCTTCGCCGGAAGCGATCTTACTGAGCAACACCAAGCGGGTGTTGACCGTTTCCAGTTCCTGCTGCTCGCGGGTGAGTTCCGCGCCCTCGCCGCGCTGGCGGACCTGGCGAACCTCCTGCATCAGCGGCTCGAGCGCCGGCAGCGCGGTCAGTTCTTCAAAGGAAAAGCGCTTTCGCTCCGGGTTCAGGCCGAGCTTTTTGACCAAGGGCAGGAAATTGATCAGGACGAGCGGTTCCTTCTTCCACTCCGGCGATTTGCCGAACATGGCCGACACCAGAAAGTCGTTGGGCAGCCAGATGCGTCCATCAGCGCCGGTGTAGGTGCTCTTGCCGCTAAGCCGCAGGAGCGATTCCTTGGCAAAGGTATCGACGGGCTTGCGGCGGCCGTTATCTTGAACGGCGATCTCGCCCCACTGCTTGAAATCGTCGGCCTTGAGGTCGGCGCGGGCGTTTGAAGTGGCACTTGGAACGAAGAGCGAGGCGAGCAGCAGGCAGGACGCGCTCAGGAGCAGCGACGACCCGCGAAGAAATGGCAATTTCATCGTGTCCGTAGAAGATAGCACAGGGAGAGGGTCGGCGTCGCCGGATCAGGCCGGTTTCTTGATCTCGACCGGCGGTTTGTTGCGCGGGGACGGCCGCAGGTAGAACAAGGTGAAAATGCCCGTGCAGATCAGCAGCGAACCCATCCACTTGAAGGTCCAACCCGGATCACGCAGGATCTGGATCGAACTCTGGGCGAGATTATCCGGGTTCCACTGCGCCTGCGACACCTTGTAGGTCAGGCCGGTGAAGGTGTTCCACCAGTGGCCGGGAAAGTTGAAAGGCTGGTTCATCGAACAACTGCCTGTCCCGGTGTTGCCTTCGCCATCGGTCGCGCGCAGGCTGCTTTTGAAGGCGGCGGGGTTGTCGTTGCCTTCCTGGCGTTCCACCTCGAAATCCGTCAACTCGAAACCCACCGGCAGCGGATCGACCCGGAAGCCGTAGGTGACGTGGGTGGGCTGATCGCCGGTAGGCATGCTCAGGTTCCAACCTGAGGCGATCCACTCCTCGTGCGACACTCCCCGGCGGCTTAGACGCACGCGCACACCTTCGACCTCGTTTCCCCCGGCGGCATTGGCTGCGGTGGCCGCGCTGTCGCCGGCACTGTGAGCGTTGACATTTTGGAATGTCGTCTGCGGCACCGCCTGCGGGATCACCTGATCGGCTTGGAGCTGCCAGTCGGCCCAACCGGTGTTGATGGGCTGGCCGGGCAGCAACTTGCCGGTGATCGGCTGCGGCGATGCGCTCGTTCTCAGTGTGAAAGTCAGCGCGCCCGCGTCGTCGCAATACAGGATAGCCTCGTTCGCGGCGCGGGGAATGTTCGCGTCGGTGGTGGTGTTCGTGTCCACGTGGCCGCCGGTGGCAGTGGCAGCGGCCACGGGGTCGGTGTCACCGGCAGGAGGCAGCTTGCCGGTCACGTGGACCAGCACGGCGGGATTGCGCGGCTCGGTCGAAGCGTTGACCGGCTGGCCGTTCTGCATGACGAAATCGTTCCAGTAGTCCTCGATGGTCACGCTGACGCCCGATCCGCTCAGGTCCTGCGGTTTGCCGCGGTCGGCGTCGAGGTTGAAATCCCAGGTTGCGCCGCGCCATTCCACGGAAATTGCCCGCTTGGCCGGGTCCTTGTCCAGGCGCACCTTGATCCCGGAGGATACCTTGTCACCGGTCGCCGGTGCAGTGATCTGCTCGTCCGGTTTCAGGGCGAAGGAGAAAATCCTCTCGTCCAATCCATCGGCGGCAGCGGCGAGTTTCGGGGCGCTGTTCGGAAAGCCCGTTTCGGCGTCCCGCGAGGCGGGCACCGCCGGAGCGGCGGTCGGCGGATTGGGGGCGGGTGAGGCGGTGAAAGCTGTTGCCACAGCCACGGACCCGACCGGCGCAACCCCGCGGCGCAACTGCACGGAAGCGATGCCCATGTCGATCCCGCCGTGTTCCGAGTCACCGGCGAGAAGCCAGTTTTCCATGTTCTGGTTCAAACGTTTGGAGACCAGGCGCAAGCGGACCGCCGGCTGCCCGGCCGCGCCGCTGCTCAAGGCCGCCGCCGGGATGGCCTGCGGCTCGAAGTTTACCTTCAACCGCTCGGAATAATCGGTGAGTTCCACCTTCCAACCCGCAGGCGTGACGCCGAGCGTCCACGGCTTTGCCGCCGTCGGACGGCGGCCGATCACCGAGACCGGGAAGGGGTTCAGGAAGCGCCCGTTTTCCTCCACACCCAGCACATGCTCGTTGATGACGAGCTGGTTGTTGGGCGGTTGCCCCTTGAAGATCGTCATGGTGCCCTCAATACCATAGGAACGCCCGATGACCGCTCCCACCATCAGCACGATGATCCCGAGATGCGTGAGCAGAAACCCGGTGTGATGGCGCTGCCAAGGCCAGCGCGACAGAGCGGAGCACGTCAGGTTCAAGCCCAGCGCCAGGAGCCACAGGTTGAACCACGCCGCCTGGTAAACGTACGCCCGGGCCACGTTGGCATCAAAATTCGACTCGTAAACCGTGCCCACCGCGCTGGCAATGATGACGACGCTCAACAGCACGATCGCCAGCCGGACCGACGAGAACAAACGGAAGGCCGGGTTGCGCTGCCATTTCGGCCGCTTGCCAACGGCTGTCTTCGTGTTGGCGACGGCCACCGGTGTGGCGGACAGCGGAGGAAGCGAAGAAGTGGGCGGCATCATGAATGTAACGTTGCAGACCCGCGGATAGACGAACAAAATTGCCGCGGGGGACGGCTCAATCGTGAGAGGAAACGCCGCCGCGGCGCTGCTTGGTCTCGGCGCGGCGGCGTTTGCCCTCGACCATGCGGCGTTTGACGCCGCGGGGGCGGGGAGCGTTCTGGCGGCGCAGTTTCTCGCGCGCGTCGATCTTCTCCTGCCGGGCGGCGCGGCGGCCTTGTTCGATCTGGTCAAGCAGGCGTTCGCGGGCGATTTCCCGATTAGCGGCCTGGGAACGCGAGTCCTGCACCGTCACCGCGGCACCGCTGGGCCGGTGCCGGAGCGTGACCGCGGTGGAAACCTTGTTGACGTGCTGGCCCCCCGGACCGCTCGAGCGCGCGAATGACTCATCGAAGTCCGCCGGATCGAGATGTAAACGCGCCACGCGCTCCAGGAAGGCGTCCGTGTTCATTGGCCGGCGGTCAGCGGGATCGTCGTGCGCAGCAGCGACGTGCCCTCCGCCAGCGGGCGGATGTGCACCTGCGGCAGGCAGCTCGGCACGAGGAAAAAATCGCCGCTCTTGAACGCCGTTCCCGCGCAATCGGCGTGGCCTTCCAGCACCGTGAAAATCGCGAACCGTCCGCCGGTGTCCTCCAGGGCGTGGCGCTCCTCGTTCAGAAGCCACTTTTCGACGCGGAAAAACGGGCATTCCGCGAGGTCGCCCGTGCCGCTAGCAGGCTCCGGCTGCTTGGCGGGCAGCACGTCGTCGAAGTCGATGGACTGCAAGGATTGATCCACGTGCAGGCTGCGCGGCCGGCCGTCGAGGCCGTTGCGGTTCCAGTCGAACACGCGGTAGGTCGTGTCGCTGTTCTGCTGGATCTCGACGATCAGGCAACCCGAGCCGACGGCATGAATGCGGCCGCTCGGGATGAAGATGGTATCGCCTTCGTTGACGGGCAGCCGCTGGACCAGGTCGGCGGCGCTGCCGGCATGCAGGGCCTTCTCGAACCCGGCGCGGGTCACCGGTGCCGCCAGCCCGGCGTAAACCTCCGCGCCGGCCTCGGCGTGCGCGAGGTACCACATTTCGGTCTTGGGCTCGCCGCGGAGCGACTCGGCCAGAACAGCCGGAGGGTGGACCTGCAAGGACAGCCGATCCTGCGCGTCGAGCATCTTGACGAGCAGCGGAAAACGCTCGCTGTCCTCGAAGCCGCCGCCGAAAATCTCGGCCCGGCGCGTGTGCCAGAGTTCGTGGAGGGTCTGGCCGCGCAAAGGGCCATCGTGAACGACGCTCTGGGCTTCCTCGCGGTCCACGATTTCCCAGGACTCACCGATGCGGGCGCCCGGCGGCAGCTTTTTGTGGTACAGCTGCTCCAGGCGGCGTCCTCCCCACACGCGCTCCATGAAAAGCGGCTCGAAGAACAACGGGTGCTCCAGGGAACTGACGGAGGCGGTGCTGGCAGGCGTGGTCATGGGATCTGGAAGGCGGGAGTGCGTTCGTGAGAGTAAGCGGGCGCGCGGAGCAAAACGGTGAGCGGGGGGAATTTCCGCTGAACCCCGCCAGTTGTCCAGTCCGGCTCCGCCTTGGAGCGGAGCGGGGCAAAGCTCGGATTCAGCGTTGGCGCGCAACGAGGTTCTTTGGTAATCGTGTGGCATGAGCACCCAGGACCTCTCTGCCCCGCTTGCCATCGGTGTGGATTTTGGCGGCACCAGCATCAAGATCGGCCTGGTGCAAGGCGGCATGGTGGTGGGCAGGGCCGTGCCCATCCCTACCCTCGATTTCCACACCGTTGACGCCCTGATGGAGGCGATCTACGCGGCCATCACGGACCTGCGCACACAGTATCCGTCCATCGTGGCGCTCGGGGTCGGGCTGCCCGGCATCGTGGATAGCGTCAACGGGATCGTTTATCATCTCACCAACGTGCCCGGCTGGATCAACGTGCCGCTGCAACAACTTCTGCAGGATCGCACCGGGTTGCCCAGCATCATCGAGAACGACGCCAACGCCATGACTTACGCCGAGTGGAGATACGGCGCGGGCCGCGACCGGGCCAACGTCGTTTGCGTGACGCTCGGCACGGGGGTGGGCGGCGGCTTGATCCTCGATGGCCGGCTTTTCCGCGGCAGCCGTCTGGGTGCCGGCGAGATCGGCAACATGAGCATCGACTTCCGCGGGGTACCCGGGCCGTACGGCAACTTCGGCGCGCTGGAGGAATACATTGGCAACCAGCAGATCGCCGAGCGCGCCGCGAAGCTTTACCGGGCGGCCGGGCAGGAGCGCGCTCTGCTGGAGTGTTCGCCGTTCCTGCTGGCGGAGGCGGCGAATGGGGGCGACACCGTGGCCCGGCAGCTCTGGGAGGAAACCGGCGTCATGCTCGGAGCGGCGCTGGCCGACGTGATCTGGCTTCTGAACCCGGATGCCATCGTGCTGGGAGGCGGCGTGGCGCAAGCCGGCGAGCTCATCTTCGAGCCCATCCGGCGCACAATTCGTGCACGCACCAGCCCGGTGTTCTACGAGGCGTTGAAGGTGCTGCCCGCGGAGTTGGGCAATGACGCCGGCATCATCGGCTGCGGGGCGCTGGCGGTGGATGCACTCTCGAAATGAAACAGCGGCGGCGTCCTTGAGGAACGCCACCGCTGTGATCCAATCCAGCTATCCGGTTAAAGATTAACGCGTGCCAACCGTCGTGGTCGTGGTGGATGCAGCCGGGACCACCGTGGTGGGCTCGACCGACGAGGTGTGTGTCGTCGTGCTGGTGGTGGTCGAGGTGGGCTCGGAAGAACAAGCGGCCAGGGTCAATGCGGCAGCAGCGCAGCAGGCAAAACGAACAATGGTAATCATTTTCATAGGTGGTGTGATTTTAGAGTGGTTAGGTACTGGTGGAAATCTCAGTAAGGCAAACGGCGGGCCATCGCCGGTTTGATCTTTCGACCGGGACAGTCCGCCGTGTGGAAAGCAACACGCTTATTTCTTGTGGCCGGTCGTCGTGGTCGTCGTTTCCGTGGTCTCGGTGGTGCGGGTGGTCACGGGAGCGGCGATGGCGGCGTGCCTGACCACCACTTTGCTCACGACCGGCTGGCCGTTCTCGGTGGTGTAGTACACCGTGGTCGGCGCGCCGGGACGAATCGTTTCGGAACTTACCACGTTGCCCGCCTCATCCACGAAGGTCGTGGTCTTGGAGTAGCCGTAGGTTACCGGCGCACCGGTCGTGCCGCGCACGATGATCTGCGAGGTGCCGGGAGTGAAGGACTCGATGGTGCCCACGTTGGTCGTGGAGGCCGTCGTGGTCGTGGTGGCTGTGACGGGCGAGGTCACGACGGCGTTGCCGTTGGTGGTGGTCACAGTGGTCTGCGCGTTGACGGCAGCGGGGACCAGGCCCAGGGAGCCGATGGCTGCGGCGGCAAAGAGAGCGGTACGAACGTTCATGGACTTCATGGATGATTGTAGATGCGGATACGGAGGTTTGTGTCAGGGACCCGGATAGTTGCTGTCGATGGATTGAAGGCGGTACGAGGGAACATCCCACAAGCCGCAACCTCATCGAAGCATTTCCCGCGCCCTCGAATGATAGGACGCACCGTCTCGCCAGGTATTCATGCCGCCCCCAGCGGCATCCCGGGTTTATTTCAGGCGGAAGCCATCTGTCTTTGCGCCGTCTTCGAGGTAGATGTGACCATCCAAGCGTCAGCTTGCGTACCATCCGGGCGTTTTTGTAGGCGTTCGGCGACCACCTTCACCAGCGCCGCTTTGGAGCGGTCGAAAACGAAGACCTGCTTCCGCTTGTCCGCAGGATGGCAGATGATTAATTCCTCACTGAGGAAGCGCGGCTCATGGGAAACCTTACCCCCGATTAATTCCACGGTGTGTGCCAGCTTGCGCCACCCGCGCCGGCCAACGAAATGCACGCGGTCAGCGGCTTCGTTCGACGCCACCAGCCAGCCGGAATAATCCGCGGGCAGCCCCTTGCCCTTCGAGGAGCCAGTCAAGCAAGGCACGGCCCAGGAAACGGTCTCGCCGGTCAACTGGTTGATGCGGCTGAAGAGCAGGTCGGCGTCAGCGGGCAACCCGGCAGCGGCTACTGCGCTCCGTGCGTCGGACGCCGGGGAAGAAAGTTTCTTCCACAGCAGCCACCCGCGAATACGCAGGAAGCGAAAAATTTTCGGTGTCAGGTAGAGCAGGGTGCCGACGATGGACGTAAAGACAATCAGCGCGAGCCAGGGATGAGAATGGTAGGAGTAAAACAGCACGCCCATTCCACCCATGACGCCCACGTCTTCCGCGACGCTAAGGGCAATATTGGAGAAGGGTTCCGGCGAGGCGTTGACCAGCAGGCGCGTCCCGGCTTTAGCACCGTGCGTCGTCAGTGAAACGCCACCGGCGAGCAGCGCGGCGATCACATCCACCACCGGGTCGGTCTGACCCAGGGTTTCCACCGCGAGCAAGGCTCCGCCGATGGGGCGGATCAACGTGTGCACGGCATCCCACGCGGAATCGAGCCACGGTACCTTGTCGGCGAAAAACTCCACGACGTACATCACGCCGGCAACGGCGACCACCGCCGGGTGACCGAGGATCGCCAGGTGATGATAAGGGGAGATGGGATCAATGACGACCCAGCCGTTGTACAGCGCGAGGCTGGTGACGAAGACCGTCAGGTACAGATTGACGCCCGCGAGCGTGGCAAAACCTAAAGCGACACCCAACTGTTGAAGGACTTGCATAGGAATGATTTTGGTAGCGAAATATCGTCGCCGTTTCGAATTTTGCGAGGGGAAATTACGGGTGTGGCTGAGGTGTTAGGACAGGGACGAAAGACGATTATCCAAGTCGGGATTCGTCTTCTTCTTCGGCCACATCCTCCACTTGCATGTCCTCCGGCAGCACTGCTGCTGCCCCTTTTTCCCGGCGCGACAAGGCCCGCAGCAGTGCCCGGCGCTCCGGCGGCAGGTGACCCGCCAGACGCAGGATCGCCTGTGAAGGCTGCACGTCGGCGTTGTGCTCGCCGATCACCCCCAGCAGGCGGCCCAACCGTCCTTCGAAGTGCAGCATAGCCCGGCGCGTCGGCTCCGCTTTGTCCAGGTAGTCCAGAGCCCGGCGCAGCAGGTCGTAGATCTCCGGGGCTGGATGCTCGAACTCGGTGGTCATTTCCACCAATTCCACGAAATATGCCGCCAGCAGCGTGCGCTCGTACTGTCGGCGCAGACCCTCCCGCGGGTCGCGCAGTTCCACCTCGCGCAGACTATGCAGCTCGCTGCGGCGGCTGAGGGTAAACGTGATGTCCGCCGCGAAGAACAAATCCAGCCGGCCCGCGAACGGACTCTTGGGCCGGCGCGCTCCCTTGGCCACGGTCTTGAGCTTGCCGTGCGATTGCGTGAACCAGGTGACGATCAAGCTGCTCTCGGTCAGCTTGATCTTGCGCAACAGGATGGCGGGGGCGCTTTCCAGTGGCTTCAGGAGTGAATGGCGCGCTTGTCAACGGCCAGCGCCGCTTCCTTGACCGCCTCGCTGAGCGTCGGGTGCGCGTGGACCGTGCGGGCAAGGTCCTCGGCGCTGCCGCCGAACTCCATCACCGAAACCGCCTCGGCGATCAATTCGCTGGCGGCGGGGCTGATGACATGGGCGCCGATGAGCCGGTCCGTCTTGGCGTCGGCGATCAGTTTCACGAAGCCATCCGGGCTGTCGCTGGCCAGGGCGCGGCCATTGGCTTTGAACAGGAACTTGCCGATCCGCACGCCCAGGCCTTTTTCCCTGGCCATTTCCTCGCTCAGGCCGACAGAGGCAACCTCGGGCTCCGTGTAGATGACGCCCGGGATCACGTCGTAGTTGACGTGCCCGGCCTTGCCCGCGATGCGCTCCACGCAGGCGATGCCTTCCTCTTCGGCCTTGTGCGCGAGCATCGGGCCGCTGATCACGTCGCCGATGGCGTAGATGCCGGGGATGTTCGTGCGGAAATGCTCGTCCACCTTGACGCGGCGGCGTTCGTCCAGCACCAGGCCGAAATCCTCGGCGACCACGTTGCCCAAATTGGCCTTGCGGCCCACGGCGACCAACACCTTGTCGGCTTCCAGGACCGATGTCTTGCCGTCTTTGGCCACGGCCTGCACGAAAGCGGTGCCTTTTTGCACGTTGATGCCGCTGACTTTGGTTTCGAGGTAAAACTTGATGCCCTCGGCTTCCAGGGACTTTTGCAGGCTCTTCGCCAGCTCCAGATCGAACCCCGGCGCGATGCGCGGCAGGAACTCGACCACGGCGACCTCCGCGCCCAGGCGGGCCCAGACGGAACCCAGCTCCAGGCCGATGGCACCCGCGCCGATGACCACCATCTTTTCCGGCACCGTTTCGAAGGAAAGCGCCTCGGTGCTGGTGACGATCGTGTGTCCGTCCACCGGCATGGTCGGCAGGTCGATCGGCACGCTGCCGGTGGCGATGATGATGTGCTGGGCTTCCAGTTCCTGCGCGTCGCCGGTTGCCGGAGTGACGGCCACCTTGCCGGCGGCAGTAATACGGCCCGCGCCCTCGAAGACGGTGACCTTGTTCTTCTTCATCAAAAAGGCCACGCCGCCGGTGAGATTCTTGACCACGCCGTCCTTGCGCTTGAGCATGGTGCCGAGGTCCAGCTTGACGTCGCCGAGCATCACGCCGTGGTGGGCAGCTTCTTTTTTCGCGAAGGAAAAGTGGTGGCTGGAGTTGAGCAGCGCCTTGCTCGGGATGCAGCCGATGTTCAGGCAGGTGCCGCCGAGCGCCTTGTGTTTCTCGACGAGGGCGGTTTTCAGGCCGAGTTGCGCGGCGCGCACCGCGGCGACATAACCGCCGGGGCCCGAGCCGATCACAATGAGGTCAAATGCGGGCATGGGAGAATCAGAAAAGGGGATGAGAGGTGTTATAATACCAACATAGCCCACCGCCGCCTTGATGCCACTGATTACCGGGCGAAAGTGCGGGGAAAGCGCACTCCTCACCCCACGAATCCGCCTTGACGCAAACCACTGCCAACCACCTGTTTCGTCTCGCCGCCGGATGGTCGCCTTACGCGGTGGGCGGTGCGGCGCTGGCTGCTCTGATCGCCCTCCGGCTTCTCGTCGGGTTGGCAACCCGGCTGGGCCGCAATTCCCACCCGTACTCCGCCGCGCCGTCGTTGCTGACGCCGGCGGAACAACGATTCTTCCTGGCGCTGCGGCAGGCCCTGGGCGGCGAGCAAATTCTTTTCGCCAAGGTGCGACTGGCAGACCTTCTCCAACTCGATGGCAGTGCCACCGGCAAGCACCGCTGGAGGGCCTTCACGAGCATCAGTTCCAAGCACGCGGACTTCGTCATCTGCGACCCGCGGACTTTTCGTGTGCTCGGGGTGGTCGTGTGCTCGGGGTGGTTGAGTTGGACGACAGCAGCCATCAGCAGCGCAGCCGGCGGGAGCGCGACGAGTTTTTCAACGCCGCGTTCGCGGCCGCTTCCATCCCGGTATGGCGGGTGCCGGTCCAGCGCCGCTACCCGCCCGAATCCTTGTGGCAGCAGGCACGGGCTTTTCTCGGGGCGGCGAATTAGCGCTTGCTGTCCGGGCAGACAGGTCCAGATTTTTTGGCAGGCGCGGTAGGCCAGCCGCCGAGCAGACGGCGATTCGGTCCTAGCAGCCGATATAACGATGCACAGTGCGGTTTACATCATCACAGCACCCCTCCCATATCATGGAAGCACTATCCCGCCGGGATCTCCTCAAAAAAGCCGCCGCTGCCAGCGGCGCGGTCTTCCTGGCCGCCAACCAGGCCAGCGCGGAGTCAGAAAAGACTCCCTCCGACCCGGCAAAAACCAAATCGATGGCACCCACCAACGCCGTCCAGGATGCCGCCAACATCAACTCCGTCGTCCCGCCCGCGACGGACAAGGGCAACGTCGATGCTTTCAAATATCCCTTCGACTTCTCGCACAAGAAGGTTTCCGAAGCGGGCTGGGCACGTCAGGTCACCATCCACGATCTGAAAATGGCCAAGGACCTGGCCGGCGTGAACATGCGCCTACAGGCCAACGGCTGCCGTGAGATGCACTGGCACGAGTCCGCCGAGTGGGCCTACATGCTCGTCGGCAAGGCGCGTATCACCTGCATCGACTACGAGGGTAAAGCCTACGTGGACGACATTGGTCCCGGCGACCTGTGGTACTTCCCGAGCGGCATCCCGCACGCCATCCAGGGCCATGAGCCAGATGGCTGCGAGTTCCTGTTGGTGTTCGACGACGGCAGCTTCTCCGAGTACGAGACGTTTCTCATCTCCGAGTGGGTGGCCCGCACTCCCAAGAACATCCTGGCGAAGAATTTCGGCGTGTCCGAAGCCTCGTTGCAGAACTTGCCCAAGGAAGAGCAATTCATCTTCTACGCCGAGCCTTTCGCCCCCCTGGAAGAAGAGCGCAAGCAGGCCGCCGGCAAGCTGGGTTATTCGAACACAAAGTTCACCTTCCACCTGGACGCGATCAAACCGGCCAAGGAGAACAAGGGTGGTCAGGCGACCATCATTGATTCCAAGGTGTTCCCGATCTCGACCACGGTGGCTTCGGCTCTGGTCACGGTGAAGCCGGGCGGCATTCGTGAATTGCACTGGCACCCGAACGCCGACGAATGGCAGTACTATGTGTCGGGCAAAGGCCGGATGAATATCTTTGTCGCCGCCAACCGCTCCCGCACAATGGACGTCGCCGCCGGCGACGTGGGCTATGTGCCGATCACCGCCGGTCACTACATCGAGAACACAGGAACCGAGGATCTGGTGTTCCTGGAAATCTTCAAGTCGAGTTTCTACGCCGATCTCACCCTTTCCGAGTGGATCACCCACACGCCGCAGGTGCTGGCGATGTCCCACTTGAAGATCGATCAGGCCACCTACGACAAGATCAACAAGGAAGAAGTGGTGACTATCGCCTGAGGTAATCGAGCGATAAGCCGCTAGAACTGGTAGCATGCAACGCGGGCCGGCACTTCTATGGTGCTGGTCCGCGTTTTGCGTTTGTTGAGGTTTACAAGCGGTTGCCTTACAATTTTCCCTCTGGCGCGGCTCACCGATTGCTCATCACTTTCACCATGCAATGCAACCGCGCTCTTTTTGCTAGGTGGTTGGCCTGGTTGATCCTGGCGGCATTCGTTCCGGGAGCGCAGGGTATCATCCTACTCTCGACCGGTGATCCCAACGCCAACACTACAACGCCCGGCGACAACAGCGGCTGGCAGTACGAAGGACAATTCGACGGCTTCATCGGTACGCCGATTGCGCCGCGTTACTTCATCACGGCTAACCATATCGGCGGGTCGGTCGGAGACGTGTTCACCTTCCACGGGGAGACTTTCACGACGAACGCTGCCTTCGCCGACACCGGTACCGGTGCGACCGATCTGAAGATTTGGCAGGTCGATCACGCTTTCGCCACTTGGGCACCCCTGTACACGGCGGGCCAGGAAACCGGCCAGGAGGTGCGCGTCATGGGTCGTGGCACCCAGCGCGGCGCTGAGGTCATGGTGGATGGGCAACTGAAAGGTTGGCAGTGGGGACAAGGCGATGGCCGGCAACGTTGGGGCCGCAACCAGGTCTCGGGAGTAACCAGTGTGGACGTTGGATCTTACCTGTACTGCAACTTTGACTCGCCGGGGTTGGCCAGCGAGGCGCACCTCTCCGTGGGGGACTCGGGCGGCGGCGAGTTTATCTTGGACAAGGGGCTGTGGAAGCTAACCGCCACCAACTACGGGGTCGATGATTTGTTCACTGCCCCGGCAGACAACACCAGCTTTGCGTGGGCGCTCTTCGATGGGCGCGGCTACTATAACAAAGATAACAATGGTGCGTTCTACCTCGTGACGGGGGAGCAGAACGTGCCGACCGCGTTTTACGGCACACGCGTTTCGCAACGTCTGGACTGGATCAAGAGCGTGATTGGCAGCAGCGACCTTGACGCTCTGCCGCCTGAAACGTTCAACGGATGGTTGCACGGGTACTTCACTCCCGCACAACTGGCTGATCAAACGGTGACCGGACCCGCCGCGGATCCGGATGGCGACGGGTTGAACAACCTCCAGGAATACGCCTTCAACCTGGACCCCACGTTTGCCGAGGTCACCGTGATGATGCCCGATACAGGAATACGCGGCCTGCCGCTGGTGCGTCTGGAAAGCGGGACCGGAGGTGACACGCACTTGACGGTGGAATACGTCCGGCGCGCGACGGCAAGCGGCAGCGGCTTGACTTACACCGTGCAGTTTACCAGCGATCTGGCGGCATCAAACGGTTGGCGAGCAGAGGGAACGGAAGCAGCCACTTCCATCAATGCACGTTGGGAACGCGTGAAGGTGACTGACAGCGTCGCGGTCGGGGGTGGAGCGACACAACGTTTCGCGCGCGTGGTGGTCAGTACGACCGATGCGAGCGGTGCGCTGACGCCACCTGTTCACACTTCCAACAACAGCCGGCTCGGGTCTTCGATACAGTCCTTGATCCGCACCAAGGCTGTCACCGCTTCCTTGCCGTCAACTACACGGTGATCATAGGATAGCGCCAGGTACATCATCGGGCGGATCACCACCTGGCTGTTCACGGCGATTGGGCGTTGCACGATGTTGTGCATCCCCAGGATACCGCTCTGCGGCGGATTGATGATCGGCGTGCTCAGCAGCGACCCATACGTGCCGCCATTGGAAATGGTAAACACACCGCCCTGCAAATCATCCAACCCGATCTTGCCGTCGCGCGCTTTGCCGGCGTACGTGCCCAAGTCTTTTTCCAACTGCGCGAAACTCTTCGTGTCACAGTCACGCACCACCGGTACAATCAGACCCTTCTCCGTGCCGACGGCCACGCCGATGTCGTAATAATGGTTCTGGATAAAGTCATCGCCGTCCATGCGGCCGTTCAACGAAGGCACGTTGCGCAACGCATCAACCGCGGCCTTGATGAAAAAGGACATGAAGCCCAGCTTCACGCCGTGCTTTTTGGTAAATTGATCCTGCATCTTCGTGCGCAGAGCCATGACGCCGCTCATGTCGCACTCGTTGAAGGTCGTCAGGATGGCGGCCGTCTGCTGCGCCATGACCAATTGCGCGGCGATCTTGCGGCGCAACGGCGAGAGCTTCTTGCGCGTCGTCTTTCCTTCGGCAGACGCTGCCGGAGCAGCCGCAGGCGTCGCGGGCACAACCGCCGCCGGTGTCGGTGTTGCGATGGGAGCAGGAATAGCAGCCGGCGCAGCAGCCGGTTTTTCCATGCTCTGCATCACGTCGCCCTTGGTGATCCGTCCGCCCTTGCCGCTGCCGGTGATGTCGGCGGGAGAAAGTTTCTCCTCTTCGACCATCCGCCGCACGGCGGGCGAAAGGGGCATCTCGGCCGTTTGCTGCGCCTTGGCTTCCGCGACGTTGGAGGCCGGCAGGTTTTCCGGTGCCGGGACGGCCTTGTCGGGCTCGGGTCCAGCGGTCGCCGCCGGGGGCGTAGCGAGAGCAGCCGCGCCTTCCTCGATCAGCGCGACCACCTGGCCGATCTTGACCTCTTCACCCTCTTTGGCCTGGATCACCAAGCGTCCGGCAACGTCCGCGGCGATTTCGGTCGAGACCTTGTCGGTTTCCAGGGTCAGCAAAGGCTCGTTGGCTTTGACCTGGTCGCCGTCCTTCTTGTGCCAGGCGGCGATCAGGCCGCTGGAAATGGACTCGCCGACGGCCGGAATTTTTACTTCGGTACTCATGCGCGGAGTGGGGGGGGGAAGAGAAAGGAACTAGCGAAGGGTTTGTAGAGATTGATTAGATTGTAAATGCTTCCTCCACGAGCTGCTTTTGCTCACGGTCATGAAGCGTTTTCGCGCCGACGGCAGGGCTCGCGCTGGCGTTGCGGCCGGCGTAGATGATCGTCGCGCCGAGGATTTCGGCCAGTTGCGGGCCGATAAAGGTCCACGCCCCCATGTTCTGGGATTCTTCCTGGCACCAGACCCATTCGGTCGCCTTGGCGTGGCCTCTGAGAATCTCGCGCAACTTGTCGGTCGCCAGCGGATAAAGCTGCTCAATCCGGATGATGGCCACGTCGCCGATCTTGCCCGCGTCACGGTATTTGATCAGGTCGTAGTACACCTTGCCCGTGCAGAAGATCACGCGGCGGGCATCACCCCCGGTCGCGGGCGTGTCGAGAATTTCGGCGAAGGCGGAATCCGTAAAATCCTTGTTGTAGGAAACCGCCAGTTCGGAGCGCAGGAGGCTCTTGGGCGTCATGATGACCAGCGGCTTGCGGAAGGGCCGGCTTACCTGGCGGCGCAGCACGTGGAAGTACTGGGCGGGCGTGGTCAGGTTGCACACCTGGATGTTATCCTCGGCGCACGATTGCAGGAAGCGCTCCATGCGCCCGCTGGAATGCTCCGGCCCCTGGCCCTCGTAGCCGTGGGGCAGCAGGAGGACGATGCCGCTCGGGCGCTGCCACTTGCTCTCGGCGGCGACGATGAACTGGTCGATGATGACCTGTGCTCCGTTCACGAAGTCGCCGAATTGCGCTTCCCACATGCAGAGCATGGCCGGGTAGTCGAGCGAGTAGCCGTAGTCGAAACCCAGCACGCTGAACTCGGAAAGCGGGCTGTTGTAAACGCAAAAGCGCGCCTGTCCCTCGGCGAGATTATTGAGCGGGATGTAGCGCTCACGAGTTTCCACGTCGTACATCACGCTCAGGCGCTGGCTGAAAGTGCCACGGCGGCTGTCCTGTCCGCTCAGCCGGACCGGCTTGTTGTCGAGCAGCAGCGAGCCGAAGGCAAACGCCTCCGCGAAGGCCCAGTCGTACGGTCCGCCCGCCTGGAAGACGTTGAGCCGGCGGTCGAGCAGGTTGCGCTTGAGCTTGGGCAGGACGTGGATGTTGTCCGGCACGTGGGAGACCGCTTGGGCGATCTTCTCCATCGTTTCCAGGCTGATCGCCGTCGGCACGGTTTCGTGCGAGTAAGGCGGCTGGAAAATCGCGTTCGAACCGGCGAAGCTCTTCTTCGAATCCGCGTCGGTCGGCGGTTCGGCGGCATTCCGCTTTTTGACCTCCTGCAACGCGGCTTCGCAGGCATCCTCGTACTCCTTGAGCATGCCATCGGCTTCTTCGGCCTTGATGCGGCCACCCGCCACCAGTTGGTCACGGTAAACCGTGGCCACGGAATTTTGCTTGCCGATGCGGGCGTACAGGTCGGGCTGGGTAAAACTCGGTTCGTCACCCTCGTTGTGGCCGTAACGGCGGTAGCAATACATGTCGATGACGACATCACGCCCGAACTCCTGCCGGAAGTCCGCCGCGATGGCCGTCACGAAGCAGACGGCTTCCGGATCATCCCCGTTGACGTGGAAAACCGGGATGTCGATCATCTTGGCCACGTCCGTGCAATAACGGGAACTGCGCGCGTCGGCCGGCAGCGTGGTGAAGCCGATCTGGTTGTTGATGATGACGTGGATCGTCCCGCCCGTGCGGTAGCCGGGCAGTTGCGACATGTTGAGCGTTTCCGCCACCACGCCCTGGCCGGCAAAAGCGGCGTCGCCGTGGATGAGGATCGGCAGTACCGCCTTGCGCTCGACGGTGTCTTCCAGGATGCGCTGCCGCGCGCGCGCCTTGCCTTGGACGACCGGATTGACGGCTTCCAGGTGGCTCGGGTTGGACGCCAACTGCACGCTGACCTCGCCGCCGCCGACCGGGCGCTTCGACTCGTAGCCGAGGTGGTATTTCACGTCGCCGTCGCCGCTGACGAGGTTGGGCTGATAGTTCTCGGAGAACTCGGTGAAGATCATCCGCACCGGCTTCTTGAGGAAGTTGGCCAAGACGTTGAGCCGGCCGCGGTGCGCCATGCCCATGACGATCTCGCGGATGCCGAGCTGTGGGCAGCGTTCCAGCACGGTTTCCAGGAGTGCAAGGAGCGTTTCGCCGCCTTCGAGCGAGAAGCGTTTCTGCCCGACGTAACGGGTGTGCAGGAAGCGCTCGAAAGCCTCGGCGTGGAGCAAGCGGCCGAGGATACTCTTTTGGGTCGCAGGCTCCGGCGCGGCTGTGTCGGGCCAGGCTTCAACGCGGCTGCGCACCCATTCACGCACCTGCGGGGCCTGGATGTACATGTACTCCGCGCCGATTTTGCCGGCGTAGATGAGCCGCAGGCGGTTGATCATCTCGCCCAAGCGCATGGATTTGCCGCCCATGAACAGGCGGCTGGAAACCACTTCATCCAGGTCTTTCTCGGCGAAACCCAATGCTTCGAGGGTGAGCAGGGGTTGTTCAGGCACGTTGTTGCCCAGCGGATCGAGTTGGGCCAGCGTGTGGCCGAGAGACCGGTAAGCTCGCACCAAGTCGTCCACCTTGCCCTGACGTTCGATCGTGTGGTCCGATGCTGCGGCGGGAGCCGTCGTGGGAGTGGCGGCCGGCGCGCGGCTGCCGTTGCGGGCGGGCAGGGTGGTGTTGCCGAGAGAGAAGCCTTCGAAGAACGCCGACCATTTCTCATCGACGGAAGCGGGGTCGGTCTGCCAGCGCTCGTAGTATTCGTCAAGCAAGGCGGCGTTCCAATGGTTGGCGAAGGAAGCTCTCATGGATCAGGGGTCAGGCGATGCGGTACAAAGGGGAGGAAAACCTAGGCGCGCCCCAACAGAAATCAAGCCACGTCAAACGGGCAACTCGCGCAGCACGGCGCGAATGGGAGAGGCGTCACCGCCGGTGATCTTCAACGGCAGGGCGATCAACTCGTAAACTCCCTCGGGCACCTGCGACAGGTCGAGCGATTCGATGATGCAGATGTTGGCCGCCGCCAGGGCGTGGTGAACCGACAGTGTTTTGCTCTCGATGGTGTCCACGGAGGGCACGTCCAGCGCGATGAGCCGGATCCCCGCCGCGCCCAGCCAGGCCGGAACGTCCGGCGCGAGGGTCGGGATTCTTTGCGGGAAGTGCGTCGAATCGGGCCAACCGCCGGTCTTGAGGAGCAGGCGGGGGGCGCGGGCAAAATGCGCCTCGGCTTG
Source organism: uncultured Chthoniobacterales bacterium (assembly GCA_964245965.1). Taxonomy (GTDB): domain Bacteria; phylum Verrucomicrobiota; class Verrucomicrobiia; order Chthoniobacterales; family SZAS-18; genus CAWCJJ01. The sequence goes on along the minus strand of CAXTOP010000001.1, from coordinate 105,053 downwards.
GGCGAGATGTTCCCGGCCGATGGTCCAGCCGGCTCGGGAAACGTCCACCAGCACCGCCGGACCCAGGTATAAGTCCAGTGGCAGCACGTCGATGGTGTCGCCTTTCTCCAGATAATGGAAGGGCGCATCGGCGTGAGTGCCGTTATGCGTCCCTTGGGCAATCGCGCCGACGTTGACGACGCAGCCCTCTTTGATCTGCCCCTTCAGCCGGAAATCGAAGGGGGTGTCACCCGGCCAAGGAGCCAGCGTATTTTGGAAAGCGCGAGAGATATCGTGACACTTCATGACGCACACATCATGCCGTTGGATCAGGTGCTTGTCATATGCCTTCTCGGCTCGACTTTGGCCATTCTTGGGGAGGGGCACGCGCCGTCGTACCCCCCTTGATCTGGGTTAGAGGCAGTGAGTCAGGGGCACGACGGCGCGTGCCCGTCCAAGGGATCAATCCTTTTGGAAACTGCTGTAGTATTCTCTTGGTTGTATTACTTCAACGGCCGAATCCTCGCCACGCATTGTGAATGAGCCAAGTTGGAAAACGTTCTATTCCTTTATGTTACATTTGATCACTAAATAGCTCAGTTTTTTCCCAGCAAGCCCAAGGAGGAATTAGTATCAGATTGCGTAGCCATGCGCCTCGCCATCTTTGTTGCCTCGCTGTTACTGTCTTCCCTCTCCGTGTTGATTCCTCGCGGGGCCGCGGACACCATCTTCCATTACACCAGCGATGCGGGCGACTACATCGGTCAGGGGCAGGAACGTACCTTCAACATCACCGATGGTTACGTACTCTCCGCTTCGCGCAACTACGACGGCGGCGTTTCTTTTTCTTTTTCTTTCAATAACAATGCCAGCGCCGGGTTCGAGGATTCCGAATACTGGAACCTCGACCTTGCAACTGCCGATGGCACAGCTCTCGGTGTCGGCGACTACGAAGGAGCACAACGCTTCGCCTTCCACGACGCTACTCACCCCGGACTGGAACTCTCCGGCGCGGGGCGCGGCTCCAATACGCTGACCGGCAACTTCCAGGTACTCGAAGCCGCTTTCGACACCAGCGGCAACGTGCTCAGGTTTGCCGCCAACTTCGAGCAGCACAGCGAAGGGGGCCCGCCGCCTTGCGCGGACAAGTACGCTACAACTCGACCGTGCCGCTGCCAGCTTTGCCTGGTGTGATCCAGTTCAGCGCCGCCGCTTACAGCACCGCCGAAAATGCTGGTGCGGCCACGATCACCGCCACTCGCACCGGCGGCAGCGTGGGCGTCCTGAGCGTCAACTACGCTACAACGGATGGTACCGCGGTGAGCGGTGTCAACTACACTCCCACGGCCGGTACACTCACCTGGGCGGACAGCGACAGCACGCCCAAGACCTTCACCGTGCCGGTGACAGACGACGAGGACTACACAAGCGATTTGAGTCTTGGTCTCCAGGCACGTTGAGCGTCAACTACGCGAACATTGATGGCACGGCGCTCGCAGGACGGGATTACACCGCCAGCAGCGGTACGCTCACATGGTTGAGCGGCGATAGCAGCCCGAAGCTCTTTACAATCCCGATCGTGGACGCGCAAGTCAGCGACGGTGGTCGGCGCGCCTTGGTGATCCAGGTCATGGGATCAAACCTCGGTATGGTGCCACAGGCAACACTAACCATCACCGACAACGATGCGGTGCCTTTGCCGCAGATTTCCGTCACCGCAACCACACCGAGCGTCAAGGAGAACACTGGAAGCCAGGGCGTTTTCAACGTTGTTCGCACGGGGCCGACGACCGCTCCTCTGGCCATCGTCTATAAAGTGACGGGCACCGCGACAAACGGAGTGGAGTACCAGATGCTCAGCGGTACCAAGGTCGTCAAGCCGGGCAAAACCTTCGCCCGCGAGAAGGTACGGCCCATCGACACCGGGGAGGCCGGCGGCAAGGTCAAGGTCAAGGTGACAATCATCCCGCAGGACGGCATCTACACCGTAGGAGAAAGCAACAAAGCAAAAATCGTCATCCTGCAAAACGACTGATTGTATCATCCCGTTTTGGTGATGCTCCGTACGCTTCCGAGGACAGAGCGTTGCCTGACCGGGCCGGCTGCGATTCCTTCTGGAAGCTGCGTCGTACAATGAACCGGTGGGGCTGGGGTAGCCTGGTTGCGGTCACCACCACGGTGGGATTTCTGATCAAAGACCTCGTCGTGACACGGCGTCCCCTCGGCATCCGTCGTGAGAAGGATCACTTCAGCATCGTATTTGCCTGGAACGAATAAGACGCTTCTGGCTAGCAGCAGATGAACCGAGGGAGAGCGGCGATACTTCCCGCGTGACAAACGGGTATGAAACCAGCTAGGGTGAATGCCGTTGTTAGTTTAACCCCTCTTTAGTACCTGAAGTTCACTCTGTCATCCATGCTCATTCACCGCTGTAACCTCCGTCGCGTTGGCTTGCTCGCCGGCCTGCTTTCCACTGCCGTCTTCGCTGCATCCCAAGCGTCCGCTCAGACCACCGTCCCCACTGCGTACAGTCAATTCGTCATCTTCGGCGACAGTCTCTCGGACACCGGCAATTTCGCCGCCGCCACCGACGATAAATTTTTTATCAGCTATCCCGGCAACGATTTCAATTACGCCAATGGCCGCTTCACCGATGACGGCGGGACCAGTCCGGCCGCAGCCAAATACCAAGGTGTGTGGCACGAGCAGCTCGCGCAGTTTTTCTTGGGCATGCCTCCCGCCGGCGATAGCCTCGATGGTGGCACTGACTATGCGTATGGTGACGCGGAAACCGGGAGCGGCACGCGCACGGTGGACATCACGGATGGGATCACCCTTGAAGTTCCTAATCAAAACAATCAGGTGACTAGCTACCTGTCCGCTCATACCACTGATCCCAACGCTCTGTACATCCTCTGGGCCGGGTCCAACGATCTCTTCGAGAACGACGGCCTCGACAACGCCACCCTGGCCGCTAGCAACGAAACAGCCGATGTCCGCCGCTTGGCCGAAGCCGGAGCCAAGACTTTTCTGGTAGCCAATGTGCCCCCGCTGGGTCTGACGCCCGATTATTCCAGCGACGCCACCACCTCGCAGGCGCTCAACGTTTCGGCGGGTTATTTCCGCGATCAGCTCAATGCCGATCTCGATGCTCTTGAAACCACCCTCGCCGGTGAGGGACTGACGGTGAAAATTTACCGTCTCGACGTTTACGGTCTCTTCAACCGTCTGGTTGCCGCCGACGGGGCCGCCGCTTACGGCTTCACCAACATCACCGACAGCTCGCAGGATTCTTCGAGCCTCAACCCGGACAAGAGCCTGTTCTGGGACGGAGTCCACCCGACGACCTACGGCCATTTCCAGATCGCCGCCGAGGCCTACTCCCTGCTGACTGGCATTCCCGTCGTGGAAGTCTCGCCGTTGGACAAGGTGATCGACCGCAACACCGGACAGGTCGGCAGCTTTCTGCTCACCCGTACCGGCCCGGACCTGAGTCAGGCACTCAGCGTGTCCTACGACGCTCGCGGCACCGCCGTGGAAGGGACGGATTTCGCGATGCTCAAAGGCTTCAAGAAACTCAAGCCTGGTCAGCGCACCAAGCAAGTCAACATCATCCCGACCGCCGCCGCCGCCGCCGCGGCCACCACCAAGGTGAAGCTGTTCCTGGTGCCCGGGGCAGGTTACGTGTTGCCGGTGGTTGTTAAAGCCACCCTCAACCTCGTGACCACCGAGTAGCAGCGCGTCAGGCGTGCGCCAGTTCGGGCGCATCCGTGGTGCTGACCCGCACCCGGTGATGATCGGCCATTTCCTCACGGGAATGGCCGGTTGCCTTGTTGGCCATCGCCAGCACCGTTTGCAGGTGAGGGGATTCCTCCTCCCGCGAGACGACGGAGATGTCGATGTCGGAGAAACCGTTTTCTTCGAGCATCTGGTGAAGCTCCAGTTCGCTGAAGCCCAGCCACAGGTCGGCGTACAATTCGCGCGCCTGCTCGAAGTTGTGGCTGAGCAGGTCCAGGATCACCATCCGTCCGCCGGGCTTGAGGATGCGTTGCGCCGCCGCGATGGCACGCCCGGGTTGGCTCGCGTGGTGCAAAGCCTGGCTGAAGATCACCAGGTCCACGCTCTCGGGATCGATGGGCGGGGATTGGATGTCGCCCAGGCGGTACTCCAGATTCGCGAAGCCGTGCTCCCGCGCCAGATTGCTGCCGAACTCGACCATCTTCTCGGAATTATCCACGGCGATCACTTTCCTGGCCGTGCGTGCCAGCAGTTGTGAAAGCGTGCCCTCGCCCGCGCCCAAGTCCGCGATGACCATCGGGGGCATCAATCCAAGAAGCATGTGGGCCATCCCCTGCCACGAACGGCCGGGACAGTAGCTGCGCCCGAATTTTCCCGCCAGGCGGTTGAAGTATTCCCGCGCGCGGTTCTCGCGTTTGCGCAGGACAAGTTCCAGGGCCACCCGGTCGGTCGCGCTTTCCGGAATTTCCTTGGCGCTGGCGGTCACGATCTCGCGCAGCCGTGCCCGCGAGGGATCCACCGTGTCGTCCGCCGGTGCCAGGCCGTAATAGATGTGCTTGCCCGCACGGCGGTCTCGTACCAGGCCGGCGCGCTTGAGTTGGGCCAGATGCGTGGAAATCCGTGACTGGCCCATGCTCAGGATCTCCTGGACTTCCGCCACGGTCAGCTCGGCTTGCTCCAGCACGAGCAGCAGGCGCAAGCGGGTCGCATCCGCGAGCAAACGTAAAGATTTGATGATCGAAGCCATGCGTCTTCAGGGAATATATCAGACTATCATGATTTGTTTATAAATATCTGTTGCGCGCCGAAATCTCCGGCGTTAAACAGGAGAACGACCGCTCGCCCATTCACGCTCTGAATCATCGTACCCACTTCTCTCCCGCATGGCTCGCCGTTTCATCTTTTCCTCTGAATCTGTCGGTGAAGGACATCCCGACAAGGTTTGCGACACCATTTCCGACGCCGTGCTCGACGCCTGTTTCACCCAGGACCCCAAGAGCCGCGTGGCCTGTGAGACCTACGCGAAGAGCAACATCGTGATCGTCGGCGGCGAGATCACCACCAAGGCCAAGCTGGACTACGTCCAGATCGTCCGCGACGCCGTGCGCGAGATCGGCTACGTCAACGACGACGACGTGTTCCACGCGGACAAGATTTTCGTCAACAACATCATCACCGCCCAGAGCGCCGACATCGCGCAGGGCGTGGACGAGGTGGCCGTCGAGGGCAAGGCGACCGCCGAGCAGGGAGCAGGGGACCAGGGCTTGATGTTCGGCTACGCCTGCAACGAGACGCCCGAGCTGATGCCCGCGCCGATCATGTTCGCGCACCGGCTGGGCCGCGCCCTGACGCGCATCCGCAAGTCCAAGAAGGTCTCCTGGCTGCGTCCCGACGCGAAGAGCCAGGTGTCGGTCATCTACGAGGACAACAAGCCGGTCGGTATTTCCAACGTCGTCATCTCCACGCAGCACGCCGAGGGCGTCGATAATGATACCATCCGCGATTTCCTGATGGAGGAAGTCATCCGCGCGGAACTGCCCGCCGAGATGCTCAATAACAAGACCGAATTTTTGATCAATCCCACAGGCCGCTTCGTCATCGGCGGGCCCCAGGGCGACACCGGCCTGACGGGCCGCAAGATCATCGTCGATACCTACGGGGGTTGGGGCCGCCACGGCGGTGGTGCTTTTTCGGGCAAGGACCCTTCCAAGGTGGATCGCTCCGCTGCCTACATGGGCCGCTGGGTCGCCAAGAACATCGTCGCCGCGGGGTTGGCCACGCATTGCGAGGTCCAGTTCGCCTACGCCATCGGCTGGCCCGACCCGGTGAGCATCCACGTGGACACTTTCGAGACCAACACCGTCGATGAAGAGAAGATCCAGGACGCGATCAAGGAGGTTTTCTCCTTCAAGCCGCGCCGGATCATCGAGCAGTTGGACCTCCTGCGGCCCATCTACTCCAAGACCACCAACTACGGCCACTTCGGCAAGGACGATCCCGACATCACCTGGGAGAAGACCAACAAGGTCGAGGAACTCAAGGCCGCTGTTCAATAACCAACACTCACCCGTCGTAGCTGTACCCACCCGCAACCACTAGAAAAATTATGAGCACATCCGCTACCTTAGAATCCGCCAAAACCCAGGACTTCGCCGTCCGCGACCTTTCCCTCGCCGACTTCGGCCGCAAGGAACTCGACATCGCCGAGAAAGAAATGCCCGGCTTGATGGCCATCCGCGAGAAGTACGCCAAAGAGCGTCCGCTCGCCGGTGTCCGCATCACGGGCTCCTTGCACATGACCATCCAGACTGCCGTCCTGATCGAGACGCTGGTCGAACTCGGTGCCGACGTGCGCTGGGCTTCGTGCAACATCTTCTCGACCCAGGATCACGCCGCCGCCGCCATCGCGGTTTCCGGCGTGCCCGTGTTCGCCTGGAAGGGCGAGACGCTGGAAGAATACTGGGATTGCACCTGGCGCGCCATCGTCAACCCCGAAGGCAAGGGTCCGCAGATGGTCGTTGACGACGGCGGCGACGTGACGCTTTTCCTCCACAAGGGCTATGAACTCGAAGAGGGCGACGATTGGGTGAACACCCCCTCGGGCAGCCACGAGGAAAAAGTCATCAAAGACCTGCTCAAGAAGATCAATGGCGAAACGCCGTACATCTTCCACGAGCTGGTCAAGGACTGGAAGGGCGTCTCGGAAGAGACGACCACCGGCGTGCATCGCCTCTACAAGCTGCACCAGCAGGGCAAGCTGCTCGTCCCGGCGTTCAACGTCAACGATACCGCCACCAAGTCGAAGTTCGACAACCTGTACGGCTGCCGTCATTCGCTGGTGGACTCCATCAACCGCGCCATCGACCTGATGATCTCGGGCAAGGTGGCGGTGGTCTGCGGCTACGGCGACGTGGGCAAAGGCAGCGCACAGTCTCTCAAGGGCCAGGGCGCGCGGGTCATCGTCACGGAAGTCGATCCCATCAACGCTCTCCAGGCCGCGATGGAAGGCTTCGAAGTGTGCCCCATCGAGGACACCCTGGGCCGCGCTGATTTGTACGTCACCACGACGGGCAACGTCGATGTCATCACCATCGAGCACATGGCCAAGATGAAGGACCAGGCCGTGGTTTGTAACATCGGCCACTTCGACAACGAGATCCAGGTGGACGCGCTGGTGAAGTACGACGGCATCAAGCACACGAACATCAAGCCGCAGGTGGACAAGTACGAGTTCCCCACGGGCAACGCGATCTTCCTGCTCGCCGAAGGCCGCCTGGTGAACCTCGGCTGCGCCACGGGCCACCCGAGCTTCGTGATGAGCACCAGCTTCAGCAACCAGACGCTGGCCCAGCTCGATCTGTGGAAGAACCGCGAAACCTACCAGCCCGGCGTGTACATCCTGCCCAAGAAATTGGACGAGGAAGTTGCCCGTCTGCACCTGGAAAAGATCGGCGTGAAGCTCACGACTCTGACCCCGAAGCAGGCCGAATACCTCGGCGTGTCGCAGGAAGGTCCGTACAAGCCCGAGCATTACCGCTACTAGTCAGCGGTGGGTGTACTACTGCACCCGCTAGAAGCGAGGGGATAAACCTCGCAACAATATGCCGGCCAGCTTCTCGAAGCTGGCCGGTTTTTGTGCTTTCGGGGCTTCTATCAGGCAGGGCGTAATTGGAACGTCTATGGACGATGCGGCTGTTGGTGAGTTGTAGCTGCGCTTGTGCCAAGCGCATTCCTTTCGCGTCTGGAACAAACGCTCGATCTGCTGCTCTTTCATGTAGGATGGAAGGCAGTTGGAGGCCTCGGGCGTTTGTCCCAACCTCAGTGGAGAAATGCGCTTGGCACAAGCGCAGCTACAACGCCACCACTCCGACGGTGCTAGGTCAGAGAACCAGAACGATGTCAGAAGATTAAGACGTGACCCCAGAGCTTGTATTCATCACGCGAGCGTTGGAAGCGACCCTTTTAGAAGCAGTCGGAGAGTAATCGTTTCCACTGTCTGCAGCTTGCGATCCTGACGTGTGACGCTGTCCGCTTCCTTAAATCCGGCACTTTCAATACTCGGAACTAACCTAAAATTCACTTAATTGCCCACGGCGAAACGAAGGGCTGCGTCGCAAAAGAACACCGAGCTGCTTCCAAGGGTTTTCCGCCGGTTTTGGGGCGGAAAGCCTTCGCAAAATGTGTCGCAGAGCGAAGCCGCCTCAACTCCGGTCGATGTATCCGCGAAGGTCATAGCAGTTCATAGCAGGGTCGTAATGGGGCCGGTCAGGCTTGCCACCAACGTGAGCAGTTCCACGACCTTGACCGGCTTGGAGACGTGCATCGCATAACCAGCGATGATGGCTTTGTGACGATCCTCCGAGCGGGCAAAAGCCGTCAACGCAATGGCTGGGGTGCTGCCTCCCTGTTCGGCCGGTAAAGCTCGGATGCGCCGGATCAGCGCGTAGCCATCCTCTCCGGGCATTCCGATGTCGCTGACCACCACATCAAACCGCTCCAACCGGATGAGTTCCATCGCTTGCGCGGCGGAGCCGGCGGTTCGCACCTTGGCTTGATGAGCTTCCAACAAATGCTTTACCAGGGTACGGGAATCGTGTTCGTCGTCCACGACCAGCACCTTCACTCCAGGCAGGTTCAAATGCTTGGTGGCCATCGACAGCAACGCTGGTTCGGACTGGAAACCGGGCCGAGTTGATTCCGCTGGATCGGCTGCGGGATGAACCACCGCCAGCGGCAACAACAAACGAAAGGTCGCTCCCAAACCGGGTCCCGCGCTCTGGACGTGCACGGTGCCGCCATGAAGTTCGACCAGTTGCTTAACGATGGCCAAGCCCAGCCCCAAGCCTCCGTGGCGGCGGGAGGGGGAGGCATCCGCCTGGCTGAAGCGGTCGAACACATGCGGCAAAAACTCTGCCGCGATCCCCTCGCCCGAATCGCTCACGCTGACTTCGAGCTGTGAGTTCACCTCTCTGAGCGACACCTGCACCTGACCGCCGGCGGGAGTAAATTTGATGGCGTTGCTCAACAAGTTCCAGAACACCTGCTGCAAGCGGACGGGATCACCCGAGACGCGCCGTGTTGCGGCGTCGAGCGTCGCCTGTATGCGGATTCCCTTGGCTTCCGCCGCCAGACGAACGGTTTCCAGCGCGGCTTGCAACACGGGCGTCAGATCGATGCGCTGTGCGTCCAGACGCACCTTGCCCGAAATGATGCGGCTCATGTCCAGCAGATCGTCGATGATTTGCTTCTGCGCCTGGGCGTTGCGCTCAATCGTGGCCAAGGCCTCCTGCATTTCCCCTGCGTCCATGGCCCCCCCGCGCAAGAGTTGCGCCCAACCGTAGATCGCGTTGAGCGGGGTGCGCAGCTCGTGCGAGAGCGTGGACAGGAACTCGTCCTTGATGCGGCTGGTACGCTCGGCGGCGGTGCGGGCGGCCCGCTCACTGTTGAGAAGCTGCTCGTTCTGTTCCTGGAGATGTTTGAAGTCGTGGATGTCTGTGCCGGTGCCGATCCAGCGCAAGACTTGGCTGCCGGCGTCCTTGATGGGCAACGCCCGCCCGAGAAACCAGCGGTACGCGCCGTCCGACGCTCGCTTGAGCCGGAACTCCGACTCGTAAGGCTGACCCGAAGCAACGGAAGCGGTCCATCCATCGTTGACCCGCCTCAAATCGTCGGGGTGAAGGATGTTACCCCACACTTCATCGCCGACGCTTTCGGATGGTGCCCCGGTGTATTCGTACCATCGCCGGTTGAAGTAATCGGCCTGCCCGTCAGCAGGCCCGGCCCAGACGATTTGCGGCATCGCATTGGCGAGCTGGCAGAACTGGTCGCGCTCGAACCGCGCAACGGCTGCCAGCGCACGGTCGGCTTCACGCAGCTTCTCATGAAGTGCTTCGACTCGTTCGCGCTGTCTTCGAGTGTATTCCTCTACGCTCTCGGCAGCCGTGTCTTCAAAGAAGCGCAGAATACGCTCCCGCGCCCGCCGCAGTTCCGCTCTGGAAGTCGCGGAAAACGCATCCTCGAAGGCGTCCAAGCCGTGTTCAAGCACGAGGCGGCACACAATGCTTAGCTCGCGGGTGACCTCGGGCAGGCTGTAATCCTGCTGCCAACGATGCTGGCCGTGGCTTTCGGCGTCGCGGGCGACCTCGTCAACCGAGGTGTCGCCGCGCAAGATTCCTGCCAGATCATCAAAGAGCTTGGGCAGATGGTCGGCCAAGGCGTGAGAGTCTAAATGATCGGCGGAACCGACCTTCGGATTTCGCCGGACCGAATCCATCCAGAGAGCGGTGATTCGCTCACGACGCTCGCGGAGGAAGCCGGCGAACCTGGGCAGGCCGCTTTCTTCGGGCGAAGATGGAATGGATGGTAGTAACATCTGGTAAAAAGTGTTCTGTGGCGCGTCGTTGTAATCTACCGGCCCCGACAGGGTTTCCCGCTTTTCGAAGCAGCATCGCGTTGGGCCGCAGCTCTGTGGGTAGCCGTACTCAATCGTGCTTGCGCAGCCTCCAAAACTTTTTCCAGTGCTTCCGGCGGGAACGGCTTGACCAGATGCACCGCGAATCCTGCCGCTTTGCTGCGGTCTAGGTTCTCCTGCGCGCAAACGCCGCCTATGGGGATGACATACCACGGACGGTGGCCGTTTTGCTCTATTTGTCGCAGCAAGTTCCAACCGTCTCCATCCGGCAAGCCGATGTTGCTGAACAACACGTCAAAGACTTTTTCACTCGCCGCGCGAAACGCCGAGGAGACGTTCCCAACGAACCGTGCCTCGTGCCCCAGCGAGCCAAACAACGATTGCCGCGCCCGTCGCAAATCGGCGTGGTCCTCGACCACGAGCAGACGCAAGGCCCGTTTTTCATACACCACTGTGCCCCCACGATGGTTTGTTTGGTCGGCCGTCATGTGCGAAGCGGTGGTTCGTCTTGTGAAATTCCCGGTGCGCTTGGACCCGGAGCAGCTTTTGCCATCGTGGAAAGCGTGGCCCGGAAGGTCGCTCCGTGCTCATGGCCCGCGCTTTCAGCGGTGAGACGTCCGCCGTGCGCTGCGACGATGGCATGCGCAATGGCCAGGCCCAAGCCTAGCCCACCGTGGAGACGCGCCTTGTCCGGGTCGCCCTGCTCAAAGGGGGCAAAAATCTTTGGGAGATCCTCCGCTTCGATGCCCATCCCGGTATCGCTGACGACAATCTCGATGCTCCTGCCATCGGGATTGCTCGAACACACGGTGATTTCGCCGTTTTCCGGAGTGAACTTGGCGGCGTTTTGGAACAGGTTCCATAACACTTGCTGCAAACGGGATGATTCCCCGATCACCCGGTGATCCTTTGCATTCAGATCGAGGGTGAGTTTGAGGTTCTTAGCGACAAAATCCTCGCGGCAGATTTCCAGGGCCTGCCGGATGCAGCGGTGCAAGTCCATCGGCTCCAATTTCATTTCGAGCTTGCCGTGGACGATGTGGCTGACATCGAGCAAGTCGCCGATGAGCTGCGCTTCAATTTTCACGTTACGCCGAATCATTTCGATCCCGTCGAGCACGGCGGGCGGCAGCCCCTTCTCGCGGCCCATGACATGGAGCGCGATCTGCACGGGCATGAGTGGAGTACGCAGCTCGTGGCTGAGGGCCGCCAAGAAGCGGTCCTTGGTTCGATTGGCGGCTTCGGCTTCCTGGCGGGCGGCCTGCTCGGAGGCCAGCAGGCGGGTGCGCTCGTCTTCTTGCCGCTTGCGCTCGGTGAGGTCGCGGCAAAACCTGGCGAAAGCGGTCAGGTCGCCGTTGTCGTTTCGCAGCGGGACGATGAGTTCGTCGCCCCAGTAGCGTTCGCCGTTCTTGCGCACCCGCCAATCCTCTTCGTGGAACCGGCCTTCTCTGGCGGCGATCTCCAATTCCTTGGCAGGTCTGCCCGTGGCGATTGCCTCCGGGGTAAAGCAGACCGAAAAATGCTGGCCGATGATCTCCTCTTCCTTGTAGCCCTTGATGCGCTCCGCCCCTGGGTTCCAGGAAGTGACGCGGCCCTCGGGATCGAGCAGATAGATGGCGTAATCGCTGATCGACTGGACGACGAGCGAGAATCGGTCTTCGGCGCGGCGATGGGCTTGCTCAGCCTGATGAGCCGCCGTGAAATCACGCAGGATTTTAAGTGAGCTTGGTTCCGGCGCGCTCTCACGCATCGGCATCACGACCCCGCTGCCCCAGAAGCGGCTGCCGTCTTTGCGCAAGTGCCACCGCTCGTTGTGGACGTGGCCGGTTGAATGGGCCTGTTGCATCTCTGCGGCAGGTACGCCCCGGTCCCGGTCCTCGACGGTGTAAAGGAGATCAACGGCCTGGCCCAGCATGTCGGCTTCCGAGTATCCTGTCATGACCTCCGCGCCCGGATTCCAGCTCGTCACGCGCCGCTGAGCGTCAAAAGTGAAAATGGCGTAGTCGCGCGCGCTTTCGACGATGAGCCGGAAGCGTTCGTCGCTCTGGCGGGAGGCGGCTTCGCGGCGCAGTTCGATGATCTGGCGATGGGAGCGCAGGCGGACCAGCAATTCCTGCGGACTGAAAGGCTTGAGCAGGAAGTCGTCCGCCCCGGCGTCCAAGCCTTCACGCAGCAGCGTTTTTTGGTTGCCAGCGGTCAGCAAGATAATCGGGATCGTTGCCGTGCGCGGCTCGGCACGCAGCCGCCGGGTGAGGCCGATACCATCCAAGCCAGGTGCGAGCACGTCCACGAGAACCAAGTCCGGCGGCTCCTGTTGCGCGGATTGCCACGCCTGCTCGCCATCGGCGAAAGCCTGGACCTCGTAATCAGCGTGCAAGACTTCACAGAGAGAGACCCGAATGGAAGGCTCGTCCTCCAGCAGCAGCAACAGGCGAGGATGGTGGGGTACGTGTTGTGACCCCACCCGGCGGAGGCCGGAAAGTTCTTGGGAATGAGAGAAAGTTAAGATCGGCGTAGTGTGGCCGACAGCAAAGAATCACCCTCTCGACTCAGCGGACATCATGGATACGCTAGCGCGGTGCCGTTCGGCTTCTTAAATAACAGTAGAAGGACCGATTGTGCTTCTGAGTTGTCGGCAAGCCAAACCGTGCAGGACCCTATAAAGCTGGCATCTATGAAACTCCGTGGAAGGATTTTTTCCATGGCGTTCCAAACCAATTGCACGGTCAAGCACTTGGCCGAGGTCTTGGGGCGATGTCAAGAAGAGAGCATCGGCGAGTGGCGCTCATGAGCAGGCGAACTCTTGCGCGAGCGGCATTTGGGCAAGCTCGCCATCACGAACATCCTGCCTTTTCTCGTCGCCGCGATCACGCGCTCTTTGGCGGTCAACGGCGGCGGTACGGTCCCGCCGAGGCTACCCGCAACGATCCTTTGCACCATGGCGTCATCCGCACCGCTGCCTGACCGATAGCCTGATCAACTCGGCTCAGACAGCAAGGAAGCGGGGCTGTTTTCACCGCTAGTCAAATTGGAAGAGTCAGTTCTGAGTATTAAAAGTATTTGTTAAACGAGTCAGTTTTGTTCATCGACAACAATCTTTCCCCTCCTTTGTTGATAGAAAGCATTGGTCCTCCCGGCTCTTGTGCTCTGTCCTCTCACCAGAAACCCCACTGGTGACTTTGCATGATGTAGAAACCCAGCAGCAGGTTGGTCACCGCGTGCGCCATGATGCACGCCGGCAGGCTGCGCGTGCGGACCGCGACCAGGTTGTACAGCACGCCGGTGACCAGCGCGGCGGGCCAATCGAGGCGGGTGTGCTCCAGCATGAACCCGACCGCCGTCGCGCCGAAAGAAAGCCAGGTGAACGTGCCCAGGGGCACAGTAACGAAATCTTCCTTTACCAGGTAGCGCAGGAGAAAGCCGCGCCAGAACACTTCCTCCAGCAGCGGCACGACGACCACCAGTCGGATGAACCGCAAAACCACCGTCCAATCGTACGCGGCACTGCCGGGCGGAAAGAGCGTGGGATCGAAACCCTGCGTGCGGGGAGCGACATGAAAAAAAAGCTGGGGCGCCAGCCAGACCACCAGCGCAACCACGCCCATTACCGAACCGAACGCCAGCGCCCCCGGGCGACGGTTTTCCAGCGGGTACTCCCGGCGGAACACAAACAACATCGCCGTACAGAGGACCGTTTGCAGCGGGTACACCCAGAACTCCGGGTGCGCGATCCACCAGGGGTTCGCCGGGCTGGCGTCAGACTTTCTAACCAGGCCAGGCAGGGTCAAGAGCAGCAGGAACAACCCAAACGGTCCCAGGTACGCCCACCAAACACGCGAGGGTGGGCTGGATAGCGGTGGGTTCCTGGCGGGTGGAGTTGCGAGCGGGGTGGCCACGAGCAACGCAAATACAACGTCCGCCGCGTCGAGAGAAAGAATAAACGTCTCCCTGTCGCGTGTTCCGGAGTTCGGCTCCGCCTCCGCACGCGGCGGTGATGGCAAGGTTCATGCTTTTTATCTGCAAAACCTTTCAAGCTTATGCCCCTGATCCCTCCGACACCCACCGGCCACTTCGGCGCGGATGACTCCGCCCAAATGATCAAGATGCTGGAGCTGGAAATCCTCAACCGCCGCGCCAAACGCCTCGCGCAGGGCGGCGACCAGCGGGCGATGGTGCGGATGGTGGGCGTGCTCCTGTTCTTTGGCCTGACGCTCGCCGTCCTCGGAGCCATGTGGTACATGCAGACTTCGCAGATGGAGCACCGGCTGCCGCATTCTCCCACCACGCCGCTTACGGCAGCCCCAAGGCCCGCAGCATCAGTTCCAGCCGCTGCCCCAGGCCAGCCACCGCGGCCGACGGGTCGTTGAGAAAATTGCCTGCCGCCAACGGCAGCACGTGCAGCCAGGCGCTGCTCAGCAGGGTGAACGTCCATCCCAACCCGCGCAGCGGCCAGCACCAGGCCGCCGGCAGGTGTTCCCAGAAAGGGCGGGACAGCCACCAGTAAGCCCCGCAGACCACCGTTCCTTGCAAGGCGAAGTACAGCAGCCAGTCGCGCAACTGGCCCGGATCCACCCACAGCCACGGCGACCCCATGAACCCCGTGTGCAGCAGCAGCGCCGAAGCGAGAAAAGTGCAAAGGATGTTGCGGTAAACGTGCCGCCGGTTGCCGCCCAGCGGGAAGTACACGAACTTGAGCAGCAAGCGGCGGTTGTAGATGTTCCAGCGCCGCCACAAGTCCACGGGCGAGGTCGCCAGCAGCGGCCAGCGGAAGTTGTCGTCCACGTTCACGCCGAAGAAGCGGAAAAGGGCGGCCATCAAGTCAAATTTCGCGCTGACCAGGACCAGCCAGTAAAGGTAGCTCGACAGCAGGCACACCCACAGCGCCCAGCGCGGCCCATCGTGCAGCGTCTCGAATCCCCGGTTATACCCCCACCCGGGCAGCACGCCGCGCCCCAGCAGGAGCACGAGTGGAATTTTCAGCGCGGCCCAGCCCACGCTCGTGAAGCCGCGCCGCAGCGAGACCGGCGTGAACCCCCAGCGCTCGTGCATTTCCGACGGTGGCACGTTGAGCATGCCCGTCACCTGCGGGATGAAGAGCAGGTAGGCGACGTGCTCCCAGAACCGGCCGGCCGGGACCAGCCCGCAGCGGCGCTCGTAGAAATAGTAGGCGTAGCGCAGGAACAGGCCGGCAAAAAGGTTCTGGTTGACGTCCAGCCAGGAACCGTGGCCCAGGAAAAAGGCGTTCTGGACGAGCTTGGGCAGCAGGATCACGCCTGCAGCCAGCCCGATCCAGAACCGCCGGCTCGCGGCCCGGCCCGGCACCGGCTCACGGCCGAGCAGCACGTACAAGGTGGGCACGAGCGCCATCAACCAAGGCACCAGGACCGGGCACGTGTCGTAAAGGTGGTGCAGGCACAGCAGGGCTGCGGCAGCCATCGCGTACTCGCGCTTCCGCGGGAAAAAGGTGGCCGCCGCCAGCAGAATGACACCGTAAAGGAAGTACCGCGTCGGGAACCGGAAGGCGTAATCCACCTCCGCGTGGACAGCCCCGAGGCTGCCGAGCAACACCTGGTAGCCGTACAAGACCCCGGACAAGCCGACCGCGATCGCGGCCAGCCGCCACGCGAAGGAAGCTCCCGCCGTCAGCCACCCGGCGCTTCCGCCCGCCAGGGTATCCCGGCCGAAAGCAGCCGCTTCCGCCCGGTCGTGCAACCCACCCGGAATCGCTGGAGCTGGCTCCCGCGAAGGATCAAGGACGGTAAGCGGGCGGGAACCGCCGCGGTGAACAAAAGATGATTCCACGACGGTTTGGCTACTTCGATACGTTCCCGGTGCGGTTTCCGGCGGTCAGGCACGACCGCTGCTTGTGGATAGGGATGGAAGCGAACGCCGCAGATAAGGAAGAGGCAGGGAAAGGTGGTTCAAACATCAGACCGGGAGGGGAACAAAAGAGGTTTTTCCATCGTGCGCCAGCATTTTCTCTCCCGCACTCCGAGGAGGCCCGCCAGCGCGGAGCGGTTGTTCTGGTCGGCCGCCCCTCCTCCCGCCGATGAGTTCGGAGCCGATCCAAAAGTTTCAGCGCACGCTCAGGTTCCACCTGATCGAGCAGCGTGAGCAGCGCGAGCTGGGAGAACTGACCCTGGCCCAGCTTCAACGTCTGGCCGATCAGTTCGACCTGGGCCGGGTGGTGCGCATGGACGTGCCGCTGACCACCCAGTGCAACACGACCGATCCCTTCAAAACGGGCCGGGGCACGTTTCTGCTGCGCGCCCGCCACGGCGAGGAGTTCGGGGAACGGGTCGAGTACCTGCATACCCTTATCAACTATCTTTGCGCGCGGAAGTTTCCCACGGCGGAGGTCATGCGTTCGCCGCGCACCGGCAAGACGTGGACAAATTGGGGCGAGCGCATCGTGGAAATCCACCGTTTCGTGCCGCACGATCCCGGGATTCACCGCGACTGGCGCCGTATGAATGCCGCCGCCACCGCCCTGGGCGACCTGCACCGCCTGCTCGCCGAGGCGGCCTTGGGCAAGACGCCCGTGCCGCCCGAGATGCGCAACGACATCAACCCCGAGCAGTGCTGGAACCTGCTCGATGAGGCCGAGGCCACGATCGCCAACCTGTCGGCAAATTACGAGCCGCGCATCGAGGAAGCCCTCTCCGTGTGCCGCCGCGCGCGGCAGGCCCTGGAACCGATGCTGCGCGACTATTCGCGTCTCATCGGCAGTCTGCCCTGGATGACGGTGCACGGCGACTTCCATTTCTGGAACGTTCTCTACCGCGCCGACCAGATCGCCGCCGTGGTGGACTTTGATTTCATCCAGGAGCGTGAGCGCATCTTCGACATCGCATACGGCATGCAGAACGTGATCAGCCACCTGCGCACCTTTCACGCGGGAACACTGCGCCAGTGGGGGGATCTGGCCTGGCACAACGCGCGCATCTGGATCGATCATTACGACGAGGCGACCCACCGCCCGTTAAGCACGCTGGAGCGGCAGTCCTTGCCCCGGGAGATCCTGCGGATCTTCCTCGTCGGCATTTCCACGAGCATCCTGCAGGACGATCCGCTCGATATGATCCTCAAGCAGGGGAGCGAGCTGGATCTATTCATCTGGATCAGTCAGCAGAAAGAACTCTTCCTCTAGCGGTTCCTCCGTTGAGTTCGCCCTGCCACCGGAAACCTCTGGCGACTCAAACCCAACGGAACAGCGCTTCAAACAGCTGTCAGGAGGAAACACCCCGGATATTTCAGGCTGCCCGAGGTGAGCAAAGAAGTTTTTTGAGATTTTTCGCTAAATTTGCTCTGCCGGTCACGCTTTTTGCTAGGTGGGTACACTATGCCCAAAACACCCAACTCCGTTGTAGGCATCGACCTTGGCCGGCACACGCTCAAAGCCGTCCATCTCCAGCGGAAAAATTCTCGTCCGACTCTCACGAGCTACGCCAGCCGGCCGGTCGGGGGCAACTCCCTAGATAACGCGGACACGCTCGCTCATCACCTGAAGCTCCTGTTCCAAGACCTGGGTGTGAATGGCAAGGCCTGCTCGGTGGCCGTGTCCAGCCCGCAGTCGATCTTCCGCATCATCGAGCAGCCCACCACGCCTCCCAACCTCCTGCGCGACGCCCTGCGCTTCAACGGCCTCGCGCTGCTCAACCAGGATTGCCGTGACTTCGTGCTGGACTGCGACCAGATCCCGGTGGGCGAGGGGGTGCATCACAACGCAGCCCCGGCCGGCGGCAACGGCAAGGCGATGTCGCGCTACCTCGTCGGCGGCTTGCCACGGACCGAGCTGGCGCAGGTGAGCGGGTCCTTCACCAAAAACCGCACGGTCGCCAGCCGCGTTCAGCTCGCGCCCGTGTGCAATTACAATGCGTTCGAATTCTCGCACCCCGAAGTGTTCGACCGCGAGGTCTTCGTCCTGGTGGACATCGGGCACGTGGAAACCCGCGTTTTGATCGGGGCGAAGAAGGAACTCGTCCTGGTCCGCACCATTGATTACGGCGGCAATCACTTCCTTGACGCCATCACCGCCGAGGGCGGCGTGGACCGCGAATCGGCCGTGCTGCTCATCGACCAGAACGATCCAGGCATGGTTGAGGTGGGCCGTCTGTCGCTCATGAACCTGGCCCGGGAACTGCGCAGCTCCATCGGCTTTGTCGAGGGACAACTCGAGGAAACCATCTCCCGCGTGTACTTCTCGGGTGGTTTGGTCAAGGCGATCATGCCGCTGCAGATCCTCAGCGACGAACTCGAGATCGCCTGCAACACCTGGGACCCGTTCCAACACTGCCAGGTTGATCTGCCCAAAGCCAAGCAAGCGCCCTTCGACGCCGAACGCACCCACCTCAACGTCGCCTGTGGGGCCGCCCTTGAACTGATGATGGAAGTCTGATTCATCCCCTTTTCGCCCTCCCGCTTTCCGCAGACAGCCAACCACCTGCCTCCGCTACCACCTTTATGCCGCTGACACTCGATCTCCTGCACGAGGAGCACACGCAGACCCAGCAACGCAAACGCGACCCGCTCAAGCTAGGTCTCTACGCTCTGGGCGGAGTCGCCGCCCTTTTCGTTGCTTACTACGGGATCCGCTTGCTCACCGTCCATACCGTGAACAGTCAGTTGGCGGTGCGCGAAGCCGAGTGGAAGAAGCAAGCGCCCCTCGCTGCCGCGTCCGAAAAACAGGAGAAAGAAAGCAATGTGCGTCTGGCTGCCGCCGCGGCGGTCACCCGGCGGGTTGAGAGCCGGTTCTACTGGGCACCGCTGCTGGACCAGCTTTATAAGACGGTCACCGGCAACGTGCAGCTGGTCAGCTTCAGCGGCAACAACGAACTCAAGGACGAAAAGGTCAAATTGGTGTTTGAAGGGATCGCCGGCGGCCGTGAACCGCGAGCCGCCGCCGAGCAGTTCCGCATCTCACTGGTTGACCGGCTCGGCAAGAACTATCCCGGCAGCACCGCCACCTTCCGCAGCCTGGAGGAATCCGCCAGTACCGTCACTCTGGAAGGGAAGCCCATGCCGAGCGCCCGCTTCACCATCGACATGGAGTTGAGGAAGCCGGGCGCCCTGCCCGATACGGCCACCGCCGAACAGTCAACCACCGAGCGCCACTCCCATCACACATGAACAAACTCAGCAAAGATCAAATCCAGAAGATCTCCCTTAGCGCGCTGCTGATGGTGGTGCTCATCTATTGTTACTTCAACTTTCTGCTGGATCCGCTCAACAAAGCCGAGACGAAGGCGACGGCCCGGATCGCGGAGTTGGACAAAAAGCTCGAGAAGGCACGCACGCTGGTCAAACGCGGCAAGGCGATCCAGGAAGAGACCGTCGCGGCGGACGAGACCCTCGCCCAGATCAACGACCGCATCCCCGACGGCGCACCCATCGCCTGGTTCCCGCCCCGGATGCGGGCTTTCTTCGACCGGCACAACGTCAAGGATAGCGCGACGCGCGGCGGCACCCTGGAGACTCCGTCCGATCCCAACCTCACGGGGTTTCGGAATGCAACGTGGACCATCGACGTTCCGCAGGCCGGCTTCGACCAGTTCGGCATCGCTCTGGCCGGCCTGGAGAACGAGAACATCCTCCTGGAAGTTACCCACCTGCAGATCAACACCCAACCGGACAACCTGGAGAAACAGCGTGTGTCCATGAACGTCATTACCCTGCTGAAATGAACGCGCCTCTTTTTTCATCCCGTTGGCTGAACCTGCGGCGGTCCGGAGCGGCCGCCGGGTGCGGCCTGCTGGGCCTGCTGCTGACTTCCTCACTGACCGCCCGCGCCCAGGGGGCGGAGAACAACCCGGCGGCAAAATCGTCTGGGAAGGATTACGTGCTGGCCCACAAATCTTCTTACACCGGCACGCCGGCCACGCGCAGTCCGTTCTGGCCGATCGGCTGGGTGCCTTCGGCTCCGGTGCCGGTGGAAGCCGCCGTTGTCGTTGCCACGGTGAAGCCGGAGGACTTCGTCGTCACGTCCATCTCGCTGGACTACCCGCCGCTCGCCGTGATCAACAAGCACACCTACGGTGTCGGGGAGCGCATCCCGGTTGGGGCCGCGGCGGCTGGCTCGGCCTCCGCTAAAGGAGGAGAGTTCGTGACCGTGCGCCAGATCAGTGACGGCACGGTGGTTCTCGATCACCGCGGCACGCTGCTGCGTTGTGCGACCAACGTTTCGTTGAACGCCACCCGTGCGAAGTAGGCAATCTCCCCTGATGCATTGATCCATCGGGTGGTAGCCACGGTGTTCCGCCGCCGTGCCCTGCGGTGAGTGGAACACGGCCACGGAGGCACCGTGGCTACAACCAACAAGAAGCCAGCCGGGCCGGTCTCGGACCCTTCAGGATAGCCACCGCAAGAACCGGCATTTTGCTCTTTCCCTCTTGAGAAGCATCTAGCATCCTGCGTGCTGCTCATGAACGTCGTTTACCGTCTCTTTTTCACTCGCGATAGTTTTGGTCCGACGTTGTTACGCTGTTTGCTCGCGGTTGTCTTCTTCATCCACGGCGGACAGAAGACCTTCGGCGTGTTCGGCGGCGCCGGCTGGACGGCTACGCTTGCACAATGGACCTCCCCCGAGGGGATGCACCTGTCCTACCCCGTGGCGGTTGGCGGGATCCTTGTCGAACTGGTCGGGGCGGCCGGGATGTTCTTCGGTTTCCTGACCCGATTGGCCGCACTGGGAATTTGCTGTGCGATGGCAGTCGCCATCAGCACCGTACAACTGCCAGCGGGCTTTTTGGCACCACAAGGCTTCGAATACCCGTTGACGCTGGCGGTGGTGGCGCTGTCCCTGGTGTTCAGCGGCGGAGGAAAATTCTCCGTCGATAAGGCGATCACTGCCCAACTGCTGCCGCCTTACACGGGCTTGTTGTCGTGAGGTCAGCTGTTGATCGTTTCAGCCGACACGGAACCTCAATTCCCGGATCACCTTGGGCCCAAACCGGCTCTTGAGCTTGCGCAGGATGTCGGTCTTCCAAACACGCTCCAGTTCGAAATGGACGGTTGGCTGCAACACTCGCACGTACAGCACGCCCTCACGTAACCGGCTGGGAGTGGAATGGGTGGCGATGAATTCGCCAACCACTTCGCGCCAGGCCCGGAGTACTTCGCTCTCGAGCACCCGTTCACCCAAGCCGAGGCTCTGCATCGCCTTAGGCAGCAAACCGCTCAACGCGAACTGGTGATCCGCAACCGGCCGGGGTTCACGGTACCCGCGCCACTCCGCCAGCGCACGCGTACGAAAGGAACGAGCCGCAGGTTTTGCCATCGATGAGTCGGAGGAAAGGCGCCCACGCGACCCGCAGATTGACCGGTCTGTCTTAGAAGCCGTCGGCACCGATGGCCTCAACGGGGCAGCCTTCCATGGCTTCCTTGCACAAGTTGACCTCGTCGTCGGTGGTCGGCTGCTTGTAAACGTAAGAGTGCCCGCCGTCGTCATTGCGGGTAAAGTTGGCGGGCGCGGTTTCGCGGCAAAGATCACAGTCGATGCACTGGTCATCCACGTAGTAGGTTCCCGTGACGTTTTCGGTGTATTTATTGACGAGATCAGCCATAAAATTTCTTCGCTGACAAGTTAGGGGAGCCTGTCGTTGTTGCAATGTTTTTTTGTGGGACGGGGCTTTCTTTTCACCGGGTCCTGAGGCATTTTGGCCGCGGTTGGCCGACCTTGTGCTTCCGTAAATTCTCAATGCCCTCCACCGTTCCCGGTCCCACGCCGCCGTCTCCTCAAGCACCCGCTGCCGCCGGTTCCGTCCGTCGTGGACCCCGGGCCTGGTTGAACCGCGTTCGCTGGTGGCACCTGCTGCTGCTGGCTTTGTTGCTGCCCGTGGTCGGAGTTTTCTGTTTTTACGGCTTGTGGGCGGGCACGTTCGACATCAGCCACCTCAACGACATGCCCCAGCGCGCCATCGTCTATGACATGGACGGCAACGCCTACAGCCGGCTCAACTACGGAGCCAACCGCATCAGCGTGCCGCTGGATCAGATTGCGAAGAGCTTCGTCCAGGCGCTCGTCGCGCGGGAGGATTCCCGTTTTTACAGTCATCACGGCGTCGATCCTCGTGGAATCGCGCGGGCCCTTGTCCGCAACATCACGCGCCACCGTGCCGCCGAGGGGGCCAGCACGCTCACCCAGCAACTCGCGCGCAACAGTCTTCCCCTGGGTGGCAAGACCCTGAACCGGAAAATCCTCGAGGCGTTCATGGCCGTGCGCATCGAGCGGCACTATTCCAAGGACAAAATCCTCGAGTTTTACGTCAACCGCATCTTCTACGGCTCCGGCCTGTACGGCGTGGAAACGGCGAGCCAGGCTTACTTCGGCAAACCCAGCGCGCAGCTCGACCTTTCCGAGTCCGCCATGATGGCCGGATTGATCCGCAGTCCCAACCGCTTTTCTCCCTTGAAGAATCTGGAGGGCGCCACCCGGGAACGCAACACCGTACTGGGCCGGATGGTGACGCTGGGTTTCATCACGCCCGACCAGGAACACAAGGCCGAGGCGGAGACCATCCGCGTTGCCCAGAACAAAGGCAATTCCAGCGTGCAGGACAACTACGCGATGGCCGCGGTGCGCAAGGAATTGGACACCCTGCTCAGCGCGGATCAAACCGACGAGGGGGGACTCAAGATTTACACGACGATTGATCCCCAGCTCCAAAACCTCGCCACGCAGGCGATCGAAACCCAGCTCGCCAAGATCGAGAGCAAACCGGGTTACGAGCACCCGAAGAAAGGCCAAAACGCTGACCGTGACGACAGCGCCGGTACGGACTACCTGCAAGGGGCGCTCGTGCTGATCGACAACCACGAAGGAGCCATCCGCGCGCTGGTGGGCGGACGCGAGTACAAGCCCATGGCCTTCAACCGGGCGACGGATCCGCCGGGCCGGCCGGTGGGATCGACCTTCAAGCCGTTCGTGTACACGGCGGCTTGGCAGCGCGGCCTGCTGCCGGGCGCGAGCATCGACGACGGGGCGATCCGTCCCGGAGAAATCAAGGAAGCTCCCAACTGGAGTCCGGGGAATTCGGACGGCACCTTCGGCGGGGTTCAGCCCGCCGAGGTCGGTCTGATCCGCTCGCGCAACACCATGAGTGTGCGGGTGGGGGAGTTGGTCGGTCTGGCCGCGGTGCGTCAGATCGGGCAGAGCGTCGGCCTGGGAGAAGTGCCGGCGGAGCCGACGGTCCTGCTCGGCACCTTCAACACCCGGCTCAAAGACCTGACGGAAGCTTACACCTTGTTCCCTAATTACGGCGTTCACCATCCGGCCTACATGATCGAGCGCATCGACGACGTGGACGGCCAGACCATCTATCGCGCCGCCCACGGCCGGAATCAGCTTCTGGAACCCGGGGCCGCCTGGCTGACGCACACGATCCTCGAAAAAGTCATGCAAAAGGGCACGGCGGCCGAGGCGCGCACACTGGGCTTCACCAAACCGGGAGCGGGCAAGACCGGGACGACCAATGATTTCAAGGATGCTTGGTTCGTTGGCTACACCACCAGTCTGACCTGTGGAGTCTGGGTAGGACTCGACCGGCCGCAAACCATCATGTCCAAGGGCTACGGAGCGGCCCTGGCCCTCCCGATCTGGTGCCAGGTCGTGGGTAAAGCGCCGGCCACGCGCTATCCGGCGGGTAATTTTCAACCCCCCGAGCCCCTGCGCAAGGTGCGCGTCTGCTCGTACTCGAACCAGCTTGCCACCGCGGGCTGCGAGAGCAACGGCACGGCCTACAGCATCGAACTGCCGCTCAGCCGGGTGCCGGCGGCTCCCTGCGCCTACCACCAGGGGAGCTTGTCGGTACAGGACAGCCAGCCGCTCGCGCCGGGTCAAACGCCGCCGCCGGCAGAGGGACAGCCGGGCAGGCAGGACGCTTTTCCCAATAGGTTTTTGCGCTCCTTCCGCAAGCTCTTCGGTGGAAATTAGAACGTAGCTTATCGGTGGAAGAGGAATTTTTTCCTCCGCAAACGGTTCTTTCCCAAGCTTCTCCGAAGCTGAGGTGAGCATCGGAAAGGGCGGGCGCAAGGAAAGCGTTTACAAACCGGCACCCGAAAGGTAGGGTCGCCGCCGTCAGCCTCAGGTATCCGGGCGATCCGGCTCATCCCTGTATTGACAGCCGCGCCCGGTCTCCTGGGCCACCTTCACAGCAACTCGGCTCCACCCTTTTGAAGTCCTTCCCTGTGCTCAACGCGATCCGTCTCCTCGCTCCCCGTCTTTCCGTTGCTTTGCTGACGGCCGCCTCGTTGCTCTCCGTGCCTGCCCGCCACGCGCAGGCGCAAGCCGGGACGACGATCCAAACCCCTTATCCTATCGGGCTGGCGCATGCGCAGGCTGAACCCTACAATTTCACGGGCCGTCTGTTTGACAACGTGAACATCGGTTTCGGCACCGGTACTTTGCTGCGCCGCCACACGATTCTGACGGCGGCCCATGTCGTTTACAGTCCCTCGACTGGATTTTCCGACGGTTTCACTTTTTCGCGGGGTCTCTATGGCACCTACTCCTTCTCCAAAAACCAGGTGACCGGCAGCGGAGTTCTGAGTGGTTACCAAGCTGCTGCCACTGCGGCGGGTGAGGGGAATGAAACCATCGATAGTGCCAGGTACGATCTTGGCTACGCTCTGACCGTCGAAGCTCCTGTGGATGATAATTGGGGTACCTACTACGCTCATCCGAGAGCGCTTACCGACAACTCGGGCCGTTTTATCCTCGGTTATCCGGGCGAAACGTTCAACGGCCGGACGATGACCTACATCGTGCCTACAACCCCATTTGTCGGCGTCGGCGTGCTCGGGAGCGGTGCCTACCAGAGTGAGGAGGTCTCCTCGGAGCCGGGCAACAGTGGAGGACCGGTTTACTCCGTGCAGAACGGCCAGCAGGTGATCGTCGGAGAACTAACGGCGGGGTTGTCGGATGCTTCGGGTGAATTCAACCTCACTCTCATCCGTGCGATCGACGCGACGGCCGACCAATTGCTCACTTCGGCGGAATACACTTCGGGTTTGATTGCTTCCATCAAGACCAAAGGCCCGGCGACCGTCGCTCCGGGTGGAACGGCGATCTTCAAGGTCAAGCCGATCTTTGCTACTCCGTCCGTCAACGGCATCGCTCCGACCACGCAGCGTTACAAGGAATTGACGCTGATTGCCAACACTCCTGGAACGCCCAGCGTTCCTTCGGTGACGATCACCAAGCTCACCAACAAGAAGTTCTCGGTGACGTTCAGCCCGACGCTGCGCACGCTCACTTCGCAGTCGTTCACGGCGGCTTACAGTGCTACCACGGTATTGGGTCCTATCGATCCAGCTACCGGGGAGCCTCTGGTCCCTGCTACCACGACCGGCACAGGCACAGGCACCGGCACCGGCACCGGCACCGGCACAGGCACAGGCACCGGCACGGGGACAGGTACAGGCACCGGCACTACAACACCCACCACGATGACCGCGCCCGGGGCCATCGTTCCTGTCACGACAACTACGCCCTCTGTGTTCACTATCAACATCAAGTGATCCTTTTCGTCGGCGCGATGATTCACGCGGCGGCGATCTGCTTCCTTGAAAAGGAGTTTGCTGCTTCCCCGCGGTGGACTCCTTTGCTGTTTCTCAACGGAACGCTATGGCTTCCCTTCCTTCGCCAAGTCAATGGAGCCGCTTCGGCCTGATCGTGCTCGGAGCTGGCTTTATCCTCGTCCTCGGCATGCTCTGGTTGGTCCAGCATCTGCCCGCGTCCCGCAAACCGGAGAAGCCACCCGTTGCTTCCATCAAAACCCAGGCCGTGCCTGAGTCCAAAGGTGCAGCTGGCACACCGGCTCTGACCGATCCGGTGGTCGCTGCCGCTGCCGTGGCGGCGCAGAAAGCTGCCGACACCAAGGATGCAATCGCCGAACTGGAACATGCCATCGGCGACGCTCTAGCGGCGCTGCGCGATCCGTCCAACCCGAACAAACCGGCGGCGCTCGACGCGCTTCGCGGTTTGATCCAGCGATCCGCATCTGCTGTCTCCATCGCTGCCATCCGGCACTTTCTGTCCGGCAAGGAAGATGCAGCGACTGGTCTAGGCTTCAAAGTCGGTCAGAATGGCGTGCTCGAACAAGCACCCACGTTGCGGACTTTCCTCATGGATCAACTCGGCACGATCAGTACCCAGGCCGGGACGGCGGATGCCGCCGAGGTCGGACGTGAAATCCTGGAAACCAAGACCTCGCCGGATGAATGGGCCGTGGCGATGCGCAACGTTGCCTGGGCGGATCCGGTAAACTCGAAGAACTACCTCGCGGGAAAGGCGCGGGAACTCATCGACTACCCGCCCTGGCAACAGGCCCATTCCGGGGGATACCTGGAGGCTTTCGATATCGCGTCTTACTCCGGAGACGCTTCCTTGTTCAGCGATCTAGCGCCGCTCGCGAACGCGAACTCGATTTTGCAGCATGCCGCGCTCGTGGCGATGGACCGGCTCAGTGCCCTGGCACCCGACCAGGTGTCCAACTACTTGAACGCCCATCCCGATCTCCTGTCCGACCGCCCGTTGATCCGGGCGGATTACATGGGGAAAATGGACCTTTCTGATCCCGCTCAACAAACCCAAGCCCTGGACTACCTCCAGCGCATGGACGTATCGGTCGAGGAGAAGAGCAAGTTTCTCAGCCGGCTGGCCATGCCAGCGGGGTTTGTCTCCAATAATCTCCTCACGCCCCCGGAAGCGCAGTCGACGAACATCTTTGCCCGTCGTGCGGTGGTGAATCAAACCGCTTCCAACTGGCTTCAATCCGGTCAGTTCCCTGCGTTGCAGGCACCGCTGCAACAATTGGTCACCTTCACCCAGCCAGGAACGTGAGAAGGTAGAAGGTAGAAGAAGAGTTCTGCTCAGGTCTTCGCCTTCTTTCCTTATTCCTCCCTTACCTTCTGCCTTCTGCCTTCTGCCTTCTGCCTTTGCTCTTCGACTCCTCATTTCTTGGCAAGCTGGAGCGGCTGCACCTGCTGTCGCGCCGGATGTTCGGCGGTCAAAATCGGGCGGAAAGACGCTCGCACAAACTCGGCTCCAGCCTGGAGTTTGCCGACTACCGCAACTACTCGCCGGGCGATGATTTGCGTTCCATCGATTGGAACATCTATGGGCGGCTCGACAAACTGTTTCTGAAGCTTTTCGAAGAAGAGGAAGATCTCCACATCTATTTGCTCGTGGATGTGAGCGCTTCCATGCGGTGGGCGGCGGCGGACGCGCGATCCGGGAAGCCCCTGCGGCAGTCGAAGCTGGATCTTGCCAGGCGGATCGCTGCTGCTCTCGGCTACATCGGTCTCGCCAGCTTGGACCGGGTCAGCGTACAGTTCTTTGCGGAAGGTTTGGGAACGGATCTCGGCCTGGGACGCGGGAAGAACCATTTTCATGGCATCCTGGAGTTCCTGGAACGTTTGCCGGAAGAGCAGGGACAAACGGACCTGAGCCGCAGCCTGCGCGCTTTTGGTCAGCGCAATCGGAGGCGGGGCTTGGTCATGATCCTGAGCGATTTTTTTGATCCTCGCGGTTACGAGGATGCGCTGGGCTACCTGATCTACCAGCGTTATGAACTGCAACTCATCCAGTTGCTCGATCCCGCCGAACTCACGCCGCGCCTGCTCGGCGACCTGCGCCTCACGGACGCCGAGACGAGCCAGATATACGAAGTTACGGTCAACGAATCTCTCACCCGCGCTTACGAGCAAGAAATCCGGGGATTTCTGACGGGCCTGGAAACTTTTTGCGCCAAGCGCGGCGTCGGCTTCCGCCGCGCGATGACGGACGTTTCCTTCGAGGATTTCATCCTGCGCAGCCTTCGATTGGGCAACCCATTGCTGCGGTGACTTCCGATCGTGCCGCTTGTGAGTTTACCTTCCGATTTGTAGGGCAGGCGCTCCGCCTGCCGTGCGTGGAGCAGACACCAAGCGGAGCACCCGCCCTACAATCGAAAGCCTTTGGCGAGGCAAACCCCATTTGTATAACGCTTCAACGTTTGGCTAAACCCGGGAAGGATCCGCGTTGCCTTCCGCTATCTCGCAGACCCGGCTGTCGAATCCGTAGATGCCGAGGCAGCACTAGCGGATTGTTCTCGGAGGCGTTTTTCGCCAGAGGTTGGCCAGAATCGCCGAGCTCACGAATAACAAGAGCCATGTTCAGAAGTCCTCTTAGATTGTAAAATTCTCTCCTTGAACCATCTATAACTATAAACTCCCTTTGGGCATTCCTTTTGCTATTGGAGAGACGTAACATCCAACGTACAAAATGAACGCGGACGCTGCTGCGTTCATCAAAGCACCCGAATTCCTTCACGCGCCATGCAGTCAACGCTTTCCTCATCCGCCGGTTCCAGCTCGTCCATTGTACTCCCGGACTCCGGCAACACGGCTAACGCATCCGTGCGAGAGTCTGCTTCTCCCGTGCCGGTTCAGTCGGCTGCCAGTCCGATCAAACCCAAACGGCGCTCTCGCGGCAGGCTCTGGTTGTGGTTCGCGTTGGCAGTCTTGGCAATCCTGGGTGGTTTGTCGTATTACCGTGGCAAGCAGGTCAAACCGGTCATCGTCACCGTCGAACCCGCCGTGCGACGGACCATCACCCAGCTCGTTTCCGCCACGGGCAAGGTCCAGCCGGAAACCGAGGTAAAAATTTCGCCCGAAGTGGCCGGTGAAATTATTGCCCTCCCGGTGGAAGACGGCAAAGCGGTCCAGAAGGGAGATTTGCTCCTCAAGATCAAGCCGGACAACTACCAGGCGCAGGTCGCCCAGCAGGAGGCGGCGATCAGTTCGGCGAAATCCATGAGCCTGCAAAACAAGGCGCAGATGATCAAGGCGCAACAGGACCTTCGCCGCGCCAGGGAACTCTTCGAGAAGCATATCACCAGCGACACCGACATGCTCACCGCACAGACGACCGCCGATGTCTCCAAAGCAACCTACGAGGCATCCACCTTCGACATCCAGCGTGCCGAAAGCCTGCTCAGTCAATCCAAGGATCTGCTGGATAAGACGACGGTCTATTCGCCCATCGACGGGACCATCAGCCTGCTCAGCAGCAAGCTGGGTGAGCGGGTGGTGGCCACCGGCCAGTTCGCCGGCACCGAGGTTCTGCGCGTCGCGGACCTCGAGCACATGGAAGTCCGCGTGGACGTGAACGAGAACGATGTCGTCAACGTGAAGCTCAACGACGAGGCTCGCATCTCCATCGACGCTTACCCGAACCGGGTCTTTCGCGGCACGGTTTACCAGATCGCCAACACCGCGGTTACCACCGGGGCGAACACGCAGGAGGAAGTGACCAACTTCGAGGTCCGCATCCGCATCCGCGCGGACGGCGCGCGGCTGCGCCCCGGTATGAGCGCGACCGCCGATGTGGAAACCGCCACGGTGCGCGATGCCGTGGTCGTACCGATCCAGGCGGTGACGGTCCGCAACCTGGCCGATAAGCTCAGCCCCGAAGAACGAGATAAACTCAAGGCCAGCCACGACGCCGCAGAGGGTGCCGATGCCGCCACCTCGGTGGATCTGCAAAAGGGCAAATCTCTGACCGACCGCGAAAAGGCCGAGCACAACAAGCTTCAGAAAGTCGTCTTCGTGAAAACAGGCAACACCGTGCAAATGCGCGCCGTGCAAACCGGCATCGCGGACAACACGTCGCTGGAAGTGGTGCAAGGCGTCAAGCCGGGCGAGGAAATCGTCAGCGGCAGCTACCGCGCCATTACCCGCCTCCTGAAGAACAGCGCGGCGGTCGCCCTCGAAAAGGTTGCCCCTTAATCCCATGATCGATGCTCTTTTACCCGAAGCTCCTCCTCAGCCGACCGCCGCGCCGCGTTCCTTCCGGACGCCCGGCGAACTGGTGATCGAGATCGAAGGCGTGACTAAAAAGTATGAAATGGGCAGCGAGACCATCCATGCCCTGCGTGGAGTGTCGTTGCAGATCCGGCGCAACGAGTACCTGGCGATCATGGGTCCCAGCGGCAGCGGCAAATCCACGATGATGAACATGCTTGGCTGCCTGGATACGCCGACCACCGGCAAGTACGAATTCAACCGTAAAACCGTCGCGAGCATGGACGACGACGAACTGGCAGCCATCCGCAACAAGGAAATCGGCTTCGTCTTCCAGACCTTCAACCTCCTGCCCCGTTCCGACAGCCTGCACAACGTGGAATTGCCGCTGATCTATGCCGGCATGCCTGCGGGCAAACGCCGTGAACAGGCGGAGCGCGCCTTGGAGAACGTCGGCTTGGGCAACCGCATGCACCATCGCCCGAATGAACTATCCGGCGGCCAGCGGCAGCGCGTGGCCATCGCGAGGGCGCTCGTCAATAATCCCTCGATCATCCTGGCCGACGAGCCGACAGGCAACTTGGACAGCCGGACGGGCGAGGAGATCATGGCGTTGCTGGAAACGCTCTACGAGCAGGGGAACACGATCATCGTGGTGACCCACGAACCGGATATCGCCGAGCATGCCCGCCGCGTCGTGCGTCTGCGCGACGGCTTGATCGAGAGCGATCTGCCGTCGGCAAGGTGATGGGCCTATGAATCGCCTTCGCTATGAGTTTGTCGAGAGCTTCAAGATCGCGTACGCGCAGATCGCGGCCAACCGCACGCGCAGCTTTCTGACGGCGCTGGGGGTGATCATCGGCATCATCGCGGTCACCTTGATGGGTACGGCCATTGGCGGCATCAACACCGGGTTCAACCGCAGCCTGGCGCTGCTCGGCGATGACATCCTCTACGTCAGCAAAAATCCGTGGACGAGCGACCAGGATGATCGGGCGTTTCGCAATCGGCGCGCCATCAAGAGCGAGTACGCCGACCGCCTGCAAACCATCATCGACGCGACGCGCCACTCCCAGCTCGTCAAAGCG
Organism: uncultured Chthoniobacterales bacterium; assembly: GCA_964245965.1. Taxonomy (GTDB): domain Bacteria; phylum Verrucomicrobiota; class Verrucomicrobiia; order Chthoniobacterales; family SZAS-18; genus CAWCJJ01. The sequence continues at coordinate 73,775 of CAXTOP010000001.1, read as the reverse complement.
GTCCCGACCGCCAACACGTTCCGGGACATCGTGCGCGGTGACTACCAGGCGAGCAGCGTGTTCACACTCGGCACCACCGACGAGTACATCAACATCACCACGGCCAACTACCGCGAAGGCCGCTTTTTCAATGCCACCGAGAGCCGCGGCGGCCGCAACGTGTGCGTGCTCGGGTGCGACGTCGCCGACGCTTTGTTCCCGGAGGCGAGTTCCATCGGCCAGATCGTGCGGACGGGTGGGCAGGAATTCCATGTGGTGGGGGTTTTCGCCAAGCAGGGCAGCTTCCTCGGCCTGTTCAGCTTCGACGACCAGATTGTCATCCCGCTGGAGGCCTTCAAACGCTATTTTTCCAACAAGACCAGCCAGACGGATCTTCGGGTTAAAGTCAGGGACAAGGAGCACATGGAGGAAGCCAAGGGTGAACTCGACGGCGCGATGCGGCGGGTGCGGGGACTGCTGCCCGAGCAGGAGGACGATTTCGCGCTCAACGCCCAGGAATCCTTCAAATCCACGCTCGGTACGGTCACGGCGGCAATTGCCGTTGCCGGGTTGTTCATCACCGGGTTGGCGCTGTTCGTGGGGGCAATTGGCATCATGAACATCACGTTTGTCAGCGTGAAGGAGCGCACCAAGGAGATCGGCACACGCAAGGCGCTCGGGGCGCGGCGGCGGACGATCCTGCTCCAATTCCTCATCGAGGCGGTGGCGATCTGCCTCGTCGGTGGGTTCGCGGGCCTCGTCCTGTCGTATCTGCTCTTCCAGGTGGTGGGCGTAGCGTTCCCGTCTTTTCCGATCGAGTTCTCGATCAACCTGGTGCTGCTGGGCTTGTTGATCTCGGTCATCACGGGGGTCGTGTCGGGGTTCGCGCCGGCGTGGTCGGCCTCGCGCCTCGATCCCGTGCAAGCCTTGCGGTACGAGTAAAATTCATCGCTTTCATGCCCTACAAAGAAATCCTGCGGCTGGCTTTTTCCGCGATCGGCGCGAACAAATTGCGTTCCGGCCTGACGATGCTCGGGATCACCATCGGCGTGTTTTCGGTCATCAGTGTCATGACGGCGACCGGGGCGTTGCAAGGGACCATCGAAACGGGGCTGAGCTTCCTCGGCTCCAATATCTTCCAGTTCTCAAAATACTCGCCGCTGGGCCAGGGTGGGCCGAAGGCGGAAGCGCTGTACGCCAACCGGCGTTCGATTACCTACGAGCAGGCGCTCGTTTACGTGCATCTCATGGGCGAGACCGGCGCGGTCATCAGCCTCAAGGTTTTCGACAACAGTAAGCGCATCATCTACGGGCGGCTCTACACCAATTCTAACATCACGGTGTGCGGCACGAACCAGAATTATCTAATCAGCAACGGCTACAGCATCGCGGCCGGACGCAACCTCAACGAGACCGACGTGGAGCTTTCGCGCAGCGTGGTTGTGATCGGGCAGGACATCGTCCACCGGCTTTTTCCCGTGGAAGATCCGCTGGGCAAGGTCATCAAGATCAACGACAAGAATTTTACGATCATCGGTCTGCTGGCACCGAAGGGTGGTGCCTTCGGCGGCAGTCAGGACAACATGGTCCTGACTCCGATCACGCGGTTCTTCGAAAACTTCGGGCGGGCGCGCCGCACGGTGAACATCGCCACGCAATCGGTGTCGCAAGGACTCTATGATCGCACGTTGAACACGGCCATCGGTGCGATGCGGATCGCCCGGGGACTCAAGCCCGGGGTGGACAACGATTTCGAGGTGTTCAGCAACGACTCGCTGGTGGCCGCCTTCGCGTCCGTCGCGGATGCCGTCCGGGCGGGTGCTTTCGTCATCAGTTCGGTGGCCCTGGTGGCTGCCGGCGTGGGCATCATGAACATCATGCTGGTGAGCGTCACCGAGCGCACCAAGGAGATCGGCATCCGCAAATCGATCGGGGCGAAGAAAGCCGACATCCTGCGGCAGTTTCTGGTGGAGGCCGTGTTCCTTTCCGAACTCGGAGGATTGGCGGGCATCCTGCTAGGGATCGCCGGAGGCAACGGACTGGCGGCCTACATAAATGCCCAAGTGATTTTCCCTTGGGGCTGGGCCCTGGCGGGATTGGGAGTCTGTTCGGCCATCGGCATCGGCTTCGGCCTGTACCCGGCATGGCGGGCCTCTTCACTCGATCCGATTGAAGCGTTGCGTTTCGAGTAATCCGCGAACCTGCGCAATGTTTTCAACCCCAAAGGGCTGGAAACACTGCGCAAACTTTGCCGAAGCTTTTTAACTGCTCGCCTCGTGGACAGCTTCCACGCGCCTGGCCACATCCCGGTAGCCGTAGTCGATCTCGTAGATCTCCGTCATGCAGGTGAGATACTTGTTTGCATCGCCCATCTTCTCGTACAGCACGCCGAGATCATAGATCAGATCCTTCTTCAACCCGTCCATCGTCGGCATTTTGCTGCGGGCATCCTCGTATTGACGGACCGCCAGGCTCAGATTTCCCTTCGATTCGAAACAGCGGCCCAGCAAAAACGTCGCCTTGAGGCCCAGGCTCGGGCTCGTCTTGGCCTTCTGCAATTCAGGGATGGCATCGGAAAATTCTTCGATGTTGACCAACTGCTCGCCTAGTTCGTAGCGGAAGGTCAGGTCCGTTGGATTGCGGTCAACCCGCTTGCGGGCCGCATCGACTTGCATGTGCGCCTTCTGTCCGCGGTAATCAATCAACTCCGCTTCGATCCGCGTGATCTCACCTTGTGTTTCCTCGTCCAATTCCGCGCCCTGGCCGGCGTCGGCTTGCGCAGCCAGCCACTGCTCGCGCGATTCAATGTTGCGGTCGATGCTTTTGAGGGTCAGGTCATTGACTTTGCGGATCAGGCCGGGATCCGCGTTCTTGGTCAGACTGACCGCCCACGAGTAATAAGACACTGCGTTGTCGAAGTCTTCCTTCTGCTCGTAAAGAGAAGCGATTTTACGCACGACATCCAGATTCTCCGGGTTCTCGTTGTACAGCACGAAATTCTCGGCGAGCTGCTGTTCGATTATGTCATCGCTCTTCACGATGCGGCTCTTTTGTTCCAGGGACTTTGCTTCCTCGGAGTTCTTGAGCACGTCACGGTAGCTGCTGCCTTCTTTGACCTGGTCCCAACCACCCTTGGTCATGGAGGCACGCGCCGCGGCGTCCTTGCTGCCGCGGATCGCGTCGCCGTCAGTCGGCGCCAGAACCTTGATCGCCTCGTACGTCTCGCCCGCTTTGTCGGGCTGGCTGGTGTTGAGATAATGCCGAGCCAACTCGTGAAGCACCTTCGTGTCTTTGGGGGCGGCATCGCGCATCGTCTCCAACGCAAAACCCGCCACGTGCGGCATCTGCGCGGCCATCGCGGCATCGCGCAGCAACCCGTTGGCCTGGAGACTGTGCGGCTCTTTCTCCAGGAGATCCTCGGCCGCGATGATCGCCGCCTTCGGGTCCTTCTTCACGAGGCTCTGGAGCTTCATCACGGAGAGAGAGGAACCGGAGATGCCCGAGAGAAATTTGTTGCCGCTCTTTTTGCCGACCAACTCCGCCTTGCGCAGGAACTGGCGTCCCGTCAAAAATTCCGGATGATCCTTGAGCACCGCCTGAAGCAACGAGATGGCGTAACCATAGTTTTGCGTTTGCAAGGCACTTGTCGCCTTGAGCCACAGGGTCTTCGCGTTGGGAGAAAGTTCCTTTTCAGTCATGACAGCTTAAATCCGGGAATTTTTACGCTCGGAGCAAAATAACAAAGGACCACGCGGGAAGCTAGAATTTACCAGCGGCGGACAAAGAAGGGGTGCGATGAACACCCCGAAAAACAAAACAGCCGGACGGTGAGACACCGTCCGGCTGCTTCAGTGGCAAAGGTTTCTCTATAACAGAGAACCCGGGCAGGGGGACCTTAGTAGTCCATGCCGCCCATGCCGCCCATACCGCCGCCCGGAGGCATGCCGGCGGGAGCCTTGTCCTTCTCGGGCAGCTCGGTGATGACCGCTTCGGTCGTCAACAGCAAGCCGGAGATGGAAGCCGCGTTCTGCAACGCGCTGCGGGTCACCTTGGTCGGGTCAACCACGCCGGCTTTCACGAGGTCCACGTATTCGCCGGTGGCGACGTTGTAGCCTTCGTTGCCGCTGCGCTGCTTGACTTCCTGCACGATCAACGCGCCTTCCTGACCAGCGTTGTCGGCCAACTGGCGCAGGGGGGCTTCGATCGCGCGGCGGATGATCGCCAGACCAACCGCTTCGTCACCTTCGAGCTTCAGGCTGTCGAGGGCCTTCTGCGCGCGAATCAGAGCGGTGCCGCCGCCGGGGACGATACCTTCTTCGACGGCCGCACGGGTCGCGTGCAGAGCGTCTTCGACGCGGGCCTTCTTTTCCTTCATTTCGGTCTCGGTCGCGGCACCGACGTTGATGACGGCCACGCCACCGGCGAGCTTCGCCAGACGCTCCTGGAGCTTCTCGCGGTCGTAATCGCTGGTCGTCTCGTCGATCTGGCGGCGGATCTGAGCCACGCGGCCCTGGATCGACTGGCTGGTGCCTTCACCTTCCACGATCGTCGTGTTCTCCTTGTCGATGGTCACGCGCTTGGTCTTGCCAAGATCGTCCAACGTGACGTTCTCCAGCTTGATGCCAAGGTCTTCCGTGATGCAACGGCCGCCCGTCAGCACCGCGATGTCTTCCATCATGGCCTTGCGGCGATCACCGAAGCCGGGGGCCTTGACGGCCGCCACCTGCAACGTGCCACGGAGCTTGTTGACGACGAGCGTGGCCAGAGCCTCGCCTTCGACGTCTTCCGCGATGATGAGCAACGGACGGCCGCTCTTCGCCACTTTCTCGAGCAGGGGCAGCAAATCTTTCAGGCTGCTGATCTTCTTCTCGTGAATGAGGAGGTAGGCGTTGTCCAGGATCGTTTCCATGCTCTCGGCGTTGGTCACGAAGTAGGGCGACAGGTATCCTTTGTCGAACTGCATGCCTTCGACGACGTCGAGGGTGGTTTCGATCGACTTGGCTTCTTCCACCGTGATGGTGCCGTCCTTGCCGACCTTGTCCATCGCGTCGGCGATGATCTCGCCGATGTTGGTGTCCCAATTGGCCGAGACAGTGGCAACCTGCGCGATTTCCGTGCGGTCGCTGACCTTCTTGCTGATGCGGGCGAGTTCTTCCACCAGGACCGTGACGGCCTTGTTGATGCCGCGCTGCAGCGTGGTCGGGTTCGCACCGGCGGTCACGTTGCGGAGGCCTTCCTTGTAGATCGCTTCCGCCAGAACGGTCGCTGTCGTGGTGCCGTCGCCGGCGATGTCGCTGGTCTTGCTGGCAACCTCACGCACGAGCTGCGCGCCCATGTTCTCGTAAGGATCTTCCAACTCGATCTCCTTGGCGACGGTCACGCCGTCCTTGGTGATGGTCGGGCTGCCGAATTTCTTGTCGAGGATGACGTTGCGGCCCGATGGCCCAAGCGTCGCCTTGACCGCACGGGCGAGTTTTTCCACGCCGCGCAGGAGGGCCTGACGCGCATGTTCGTCGAATTGCAATTGTTTAGCTGCCATAATATTGAGAGGTGTTTTCTAAATGGGTAATTTGCTTTTTTTGGTGAGCAAAGGATTCGCCCACCGGCTGAAATCAGCCAAGGATGCCGAGGATGTCGTCCTCGCGCATGATCAGGTAGGACTCGCCGTCCACCTTGACTTCAGTGCCGCCGTACTTGCTGATGAGCACGCGGTCGCCGGTCTTCACCGTGAAGGGAATCTTCTTGCCTTCGTCGTCCGTCTTGCCGGTGCCGAGGGCCACGACTTCGCCTTCCTGGGGCTTCTCTTTGGCGGTGTCGGGAATGATGATTCCGCCGCGCTGGGTTTCCTTCTCATCGAGTGGGTGCACGAGCACGCGGTCACCGAGAGGCTGCATTTTGATCGCCATATGTGTGGTTGTTGTTTTGGGTGTTTGCTGTGTTCAACCCGCGGGCGCGGACGACTGACAAAAAGAGTCGGTTCGCGTCCAGCAGGCAAAAGGGAAGTGAAATTTGGGTGAGAAAGGGGACCGCTGAACCGCCGGTAGTTTGTCGAGAACCACCGGCGGTGAAATTGCGGGTCGAACGGTTACTTGCCCTTCTTGTCCTCGTCAACCATCTCGAACTCGGCATCGACAACATCGTCATTACCGCGTCCTTTAGCTCCGCCGGCACCGGGCTGCGGGCCGCTGGGGATGTCGCTCTCGCCACCGGGAGCGCCGCCCTGGCCGGCTTGCGCCTGAGCCGCCGCGTTCTTGTAAAGGTCGGCGCTGACTTCTTGGAAGCGGTTCTGCAACGTTTCCTGGGCCGTCTTGATCGCGTCGGTATCGGTGCCTTCGAGTGCCTTGCGGACATCGGCGATGGCCGCTTCGATGGAGGTCTTCTTGTCCGCCGGGATCTTGTCGCCAAGGTCCTTGAGCTGCTTCTCACACTGGTAGGCGAGGTTGTCGGCCATGTTGCGGGTCTCGATAGACTCCTTGGCCTTGTTGTCCTCTTCGGCATGCGCTTCGGCTTCCTTGCGCATTTTCTCGACTTCGTCCTTGGTCAAGCCACTGGAACCGGTGATCGAAATCTTCTGTTCCTTGTTGGTGCCTAAGTCCTTGGCCGAAACGTTGAGGATGCCGTTCGCGTCGATGTCGAAGGTCACTTCGATTTGCGGCACACCACGCGGGGCCGGCGGAATGCCGTCGAGGTGGAAGGTGCCGAGATTTTTGTTGTCGCGGCTCAACGGGCGTTCGCCCTGCAAAACCTTGATCTCCACGCCCGGCTGGCTGTCGCTGTAGGTCGAGAAGATCTGCGACTTGCGCGTCGGCACCGTGGTGTTGCGCGGGATCATCGGGGTCGCCACGCCGCCGGCGGTTTCGATGGCGAGAGTCAGCGGGCTGACGTCGAGCAGGAGCACGTCCTTCACGTCGCCCTTGAGCACGCCGCCCTGGATGGCTGCGCCGATGGCCACGACCTCGTCGGGGTTCACGCCTTTGTGCGGCTCCTTGTTGACGATGCTGCGGGCCGTCTCGATGACCTTGGGCATGCGGGTCATGCCGCCGACCAAGACGAGTTCGTCGATCTTGTCCGCCGTGATCTCGGAGTCGCGCAAGCAGTCTTTGACCGGTTTGACGGTACGCTCGAAGAGATCGTCCGTGAGCTGTTCCAGCTTGGAGCGGGTGATCGTCTTCTGAATGTGCTTGGGACCGGTCTGATCCGCCGTGATGAACGGCAGGTTGATGTCGTAGGACTGCGAGGAGGACAAGGCGATCTTGGCTTTCTCGGCCTCTTCCTTGATGCGCTGGATGGCATCCACCTGCTTGGTCAGATCAATGCCGGTGTCCGTCTTGAACTCCTTGATGATCCAATCGATGAGCTTGTTGTCCCAATCGTCACCACCGAGGTGCGTGTCGCCGTTAGTGGCGCGGACCTCGAAGACGCCTTCACCGATGTCGAGCACCGAGATGTCGAAGGTACCGCCGCCCAAATCATACACGGCAATCTTTTCGTCCTTCTTCTTGTCGAGACCGTAGGCGAGCGACGCCGCCGTGGGCTCGTTGATAATGCGCAACACTTCCAAGCCGGCGATCTTGCCGGCGTCCTTGGTCGCGTTGCGCTGGGAGTCGTTGAAGTAAGCGGGGACGGTGATAACCGCCTGGGTGATCTTTTCGCCCAGCTTGGCTTCCGCGTCCGCCTTGAGTTTGGCCAGGATCATGGCCGAAATCTCCTGGGGAGAATACGACTTGGACTCGCCGTTGTTGGTGATCTCCACCGCCGCATCGCCGTTGCCGGCGCGGACGATCTTGTAAGGTACACGACGCTCTTCGTCTTTGACCTCATCATATTTGCGTCCCATGAAGCGCTTGATGGAGAACACCGTGTTGGCGGCGTTGGTGACGGCCTGGCGCTTGGCCGCCTGGCCAACCAGACGCTCGCCACTTTTCGCAAAAGCCACGATGGAAGGGGTCGTACGTGCGCCTTCCGAGTTCTCCAGAACGACCGGCTCACCATTCTCCATCACGGACATGCAGGAGTTGGTGGTGCCCAGATCAATGCCTAAAATTTTAGCCATAAGTAAGTGAAAGGGTTTCGCTTACTTGAGCAACGCGCGTTCCAGCGGCGGTGGATATTCATAAGTCACTCTCCGTGTGTTAGATATAATATTGTATCGTTTCGCTACATCAGCAGATACCGAGACATCGTGTCCCAAGGGTGACACAACCCGCTCTGAGAAATGAGTCATTTGGTCATGGCCCGGTGCATCCGTGTTCGCCGGAGGGCGGGCCGAAAGTCTCGGCGGATTGAGGTTTGTCTTTTGACGCCGGAAGCATAGTGTCAGCCGATCTTATGGCATCCACGGAATCGCAGCCTCAGCTAGCCGCCGGCACCCCCAAAGCAAGCCCGCAGATCACCTCTCAGGACATTGTTTTCCAGTGCCCCGGTTGCGATGGCCAGTTGGTGGTGGATCAGGCCGGAGCCGGGATGGAATGTCCCTGCGCCCATTGCGGTGTCCTGCTGGTCATCCCGGCAAGGTCCGCCGCACCGCCGGTGCCCGAACCGGTCCTCTTGCCGACGTTGGCGGTGCCGCCGACAGTTGAACCGCCCAAGGAAACGTTGCCGCAGCGGCAGTTCGATTTTACTGCCCAGACCTCCGAGCAACTCACGCGGCGGTTGGAGGAACTCAAGCACCAACTCAAGGAGAACCTATCGCAGGACACCGAGATGCGTGGGCACGTCAACCGGGCGACCATCGAGTTGCACCGCTTGCAATTGCGGCTCAAGAAGCTGCAGGATCGCCAGGCCGATATTGAAGCGGAAATGTCCGCGGCCAGAAACTGGCTCCAGTCTCTGGGCGGTTGATCTGTGGGACCGTGCAGGATTTCGCGGTTCCGGGTGGACACTGACAGAAATCTGGTTGAAGATCGCCGTTCGATCCTGCCGCCGGCAACGGGCGGCTTCTAGTTTGGATGGGTGGCAGAGTGGTCTAATGCGCACGCCTGGAAAGCGTGTGTGCCCAAAAGGCACCGAGAGTTCGAATCTCTCCTCATCCGTGTCTTTTTGCTGGTTCAATACTCCGGCGACTACTTGGTCTGTTGCTCGAAGTAAACAGCAACCATTTCGGCATGCAGCGGAAAGGCGAGTCCTTCGACCGGTGCGTGGATGATCACGCAGGCGGACGTTTCCGCCGTTTGTTCAAAGGCTGCCACCACCGATGGGTCAACCGGGTTGGCCAGTCCGAAGATCAAGACCGTGCCGTCAGGCGCGCTGCGGACGCCGTATTCGCGCACTTCCGCCGGGTCGAGGATCACACCGGTCTCCTCGGCTACTTCACGCGCGCCGGCCACCTGCCAGGATTCGCCGTAGTTAATATATCCACCGGGCAGTGCCAGCTTGCCGACCTGTGGTTCCACCAGCCGGCGGATGAGCAATAATCCGCCGCCATCCACCGGCACCAACACGACGGCAACCGGCAGCGGGTTGCGGTAGGTGGTGTTGTGGCAAGCGGGGCAGGTGCGCGGCCAGCCCGCGTCTTCTGGAAAGCGGGTTCCGCAGAAGGAGCAGAAGGTATGAGGTTTCACAACTGGTACCTTCGCACCTCTGTGCAGGAACGGATAAGCGCACAGCCGGCGGCGCGTGACGAGCCGCCGCCGCGAAGCTGGAAAGGAGGGGCCGTCACCCACGGAGACCTGCCGCGGAGGAAGAATGTTCACGCACGCCTATCCATCGCAAGGGAGGAGTGACACTTGCACGGGAGACCCTGCGGCCTTTAAGATTATTCCATCGCTCTTTACTCCAGGACCGTCCACCCAGACAACGAAGACATGGCCAAGCCCCTTCTGCTGGCGACGGTAACTTTCCGAGCAAGTCGCTTGTTCTTTTACTCCAGCACTCTGTTGTTCGTCGTCCTGGCGTGCTTTAGCACCCGAGATCTCCGGGATGAACAAACGCCGGTCCTTACCCAGGCGCGGGCAGACTACCTGGAAGCTCTGAACCTTGCCATGAATGGCAGCAAGCCGGCAGCGAGGTCAGCATGAGCGTGTTCAATCCGGCGGGCGACGCGTTGCTGTTGGTTGCGCAAGCCCCGACCGTGCAGGTGCGCGATCTCCCTCCGCAGTCCATGCCGCCGGCCTGGCTGGCGGATCTGGCTGAATTCGCCTCGACCCAGGTGCGCTACGATTCGTTGCGTGTACCTCAGTTCGAGAAGATCCGGCCTTTGCGCGACCAACTGCTCGCCGCCAGCGTCGGTCCGGGCGCTTCCTGGGAGCGGTTCGGGCGATGGTATTTTCTGGAGAGTGCCGAGCGGCCGATCACGCCGTGGAGCACGGTGAGCCTGAAGGAATACACCGAAAGATTGATCGCGTGCGGCGACAAGGATTCACTGGATTATGCCATTACGCTCACGCGCGACATGCCGGAACTGGCGCTGAAGATCACGGGCTTACGCGAGAAACTTGGTGCTCCGACCCCGGTGTCCGCACCCACCAAAGACGACGATTAGCGTGCGACTCATCTGGGTTTGTCTCACCGGATGTTGCTGGATTGCAGGGTGGGCGCTCCGCCTGCCATGTGGTCGGCTGCCCCCCGGCAGGCGGAGCGCCCGCCCTACAATTTCCGGGAGCCAGATTCGGAGAGTCACAATCCTTCCGGATGCCGGATGACGTAGCCATCCGCCGGACGGTCACGCGTGGTCCAGCGTGGGCCGGAATAATTTTCTCCGGTCCAGCCGGTGTCGAAGCGCAGACCGGCGACCACCACAAAGACGTGGCCGCTCCGGGCGTACACGCTGATCCAGCGGCCGGCCCCGCCCTCGCCGTAATGGCGAAACCCCTCCGAGGGCATCGAGCCATGAAAGCGTCCGGTGGCACGCAGCACGTAGGAAACCGACCCGGAGCAATCGTAGCCGCCTTCACCTGGGCGGTGCCCGCCGCCGTAAACGTAGGGCGAACCGGCGATCTCATTGCCCGCTGCGATGGCAGCCGCCACCGACTGCGGCGCGCGGGGAGGGATCGTGGCCCGTCCGTCCGCGGTCACGGTGGCAGTCTTCCCCGGTACGTAGGTGTAATGGTAGGGCGGTGTCCCGGCGCACCCGGCCAGGCAAAGAGCGCCGGCCACAAGTGACAGCAGCACGGACGGAAGGCGGAGCGCGGAGAGGTGAAACAAAAGGATCATCCCGCCGAATATGCACCAAAAAGACGGGGCCGCGCACCCGCGCGAAAGCGGCCGGACTTCACCCGATTTGCACTTCCACCGTCCGGTTGTCCGGCGGGATGAACTGCACTCCCTCGGGGAAATCGACGGCTTCTTCCCGGTAGCGTGGCGACAGGTGGTTGACCACCAGGCGGGAGCCGGTCAGCGCGGACGCGCCCAGCGCATCCTGGAGGGTGGAATGGTCCTTCTCGCCCCGCATGTCCTCGACGGGGTAGGTGGCCTCGTGCATCAATGTCACCGGCCGGCCCAATACTTCCGCGGGCAAGGGCCGGGTGTCGCCGGTGTAGGTGAGAAAATGGTGGTCGTAACGCACGGCCAGGTCATTCGCACCGGAGGCAGCCAGTGCCTGCATCTGCGCGGTGGTCAGCGTCCGGTACTCGGGGTTCCGCTGCGGCCGGTTCTGGTAAAGCTTGTAGCCGACGGCGCGGTGGCTGTGGTTCACCGGAAAAGCTTCGGCCCAGATTGGCGTGCGTTCACCGCCGCCGAGCGGGATGCGCTCACCCGCTTTGACCTCGTGCCAGTTCGCGCCAGGCGACATCGCGGCGATCAGCTCCAGACGCCGGCAAGGGTCGGCATGGTAAATGTTCAAGGGGGGCAGATCCGGCGTGCGCATCCGCAGGTGGATCACGTTGGCCAGGCCCGAAACGTGATCCATGTGCGCGTGGGTGAGCAGGATCGTCTTGAGCGCCGAAACCTTGCCGATCCCCAGGCAAGTGGCGGCTCCGTCGCCGGCGTCGAGCAGGAAGTCGAGCTCGGCGCAGTGGTTCCACGTCGATTGCCCGGCAATGGAAAAGGAAGTGAACTTCATGGTGCGGGGCCACTCTCAGTCGTCAATGAATCACTTCCGGCTTCCGGCTCGTCTAGTCGCCAGCGGTTCGGTTTTGTGCAGGAGCGCGTAGTCCGCCAACAGGCGGCCTTCCTCGTCGTCCCGGTACATCTCGACGAAGCGCTCGTCGAAACGCACTTCCCGCCAGGTGTAGCTCTGGTTGCTCTGGATCGGTGCCTGGAGCACCTTGTCCACGCACACGACCGAGGCGCTGAAGCGGATGTCGCTCCGCTCGAAATCCTCGCGCGTCCACCCATGGAGCGGACTGCTCTCGTCGATGAGGTGGCGCATGGTCACGGCCGCCGGGAAGGTGATCAGGCGGCTCACCTGCAAAGGCAGCGCGTGGAAGCGCCGCATGGTCTCGTCCTCCCGGGTCGGCTCGTGGCGGATGAACATCAGGTGAAACTGCGCTTCCACCATGGGTTGGTGGCGTTGGTTGGCCACCCGCATCATCAGGGCCGGCTGACCGTCGAAAGGTCCGAGCACGAGCACGCGGCTGAAGACCAGGCGGGCCGTCGGACGCGAAAAGCGCACGAAGATCAGGCCGGTCATGACCGCCGTGCCGAACATGCCGACCATGATCTCCAGCGTGACGATGAAATGACCATACAAGGTCGCCGGGTACATGTGGCCGTAACCGACGGTGGCGAGCGTTTCCACGCTGAAGAAAAACGCGCTCGGAAAGGAACCTCGCGGCATTGCGTCGATGCAATCCCCGCCGACGCTGTACAACGCCGCAAAGACGACGTTGACGGCCAGGTACACGCCCGACAGAAAAACGACAAAACTGTGCCAGCGCAAGGTCAGCAGCCAGTGGTAGAGGTCGCGCCAATCCCATTGGCTGGCATTGATCTTGACGATCCCGAAGTTGCCGTCGTCCACCGCGGCCTGCTCCTGCGTCTTCTTTCTTCTCATACCGGGGAAAGAAATGGAGCGAACTTGCTAAAAACGCAATGTTTCCCCGAACGCCGGCACCCGGAAACTCGCGGCCGGCACCCCGCGGGTCTGCAAACTGGCCGCCAGCGCGCGGGCGGGTTCATCGATCCCCTCGTCGGTCAACTGGAAGGTGCCGAAGTGCATGCCGACACTGCGGCGGGCGCCTACCGCCAGGTGCGCCTGCACGGCGTCGTCCGGGCTCATGTGCTGCCCGCGCATGAACCAGCGCGGCTCGTACGCGCCGATGGGCAGAAAGGCCGCCTCGGGTTCGCCCAGGCGCTGGCGGATGGTGGAGAAATGACGGCCCAGGGCAGAGTCACCGGCGAAGAACACCCGCAAGGCTCCCTGGCGCAACCAGAAGCCGCCCCAGAGCGAGCGGTTGCGCGTGGCGGCCGTGCGCGCCGTCCAGTGTTGGGCGGGGGTGAAGGTCGCCTCGAGTTCGCTGCCGGAGGCGTCGTCCGCCGGTGCCGCCACGCGGTGGGTTTGCCACCAGTCCAGTTCCACGATGCGCTTCAGGCCGTTCCGCTCCAGGAGGCTCCGCTGCCCCCGCCCGGTGAGGAACAACGGGTGGAAACGCTCTTCGAGACGCCGCAGGGTCGGCAGATCCAGATGGTCGTAATGCCCGTGGGTGACCAGCACCAGCCCGATGGGCGGCAACGCCGCCAGGTCGAGCGCCGGCGGACGCACGCGACGCGGACCGGCGAATGACACCGGGCTGGCCCGTTCGCTCCAGATCGGGTCAGTCAACACGTTGAGTCCGCCGCCGAATTGCAGCAGAAAAGTGCTGTGACCCACAAAGGTAGCAGCCAGCTCGCCCGGGTTCAACGCGGCCGTCAGTGCCGGCGTCGCGCGGTCGGGAGGGGGCGGAACCGGCCAGGGAGTCTTGGCCGGGCCGAGCAGCTTCCAGCGCAGCAGGTTGGCCAGGCTGCCCCCCGCGGGTGCGCCGTCGAGGTTGTGGAACTCCCGGCCGTCGAAAATGCTGGCGTCTGCATCCATGGACTCGCACCATCCCACCAACCTGGGCGCTTGACTACCGGTTCCGGCGGTTCGAGTGCTTGCCGCGGCGTTTGTCCTTCCCGGTGGCAGATTCCCCCGCGGGAACGCCGCCGGTCAGGTCCGCCCGGGCTCCCTGCCAGAAATTGAAATAACCCGCCTCCGCCCAGGGCAGCGTCCGGGCATCTTCCGGCCGCCACACGAGATGTAGAGCAATGTTCTCCTGTGCCAGCCGCGAACGCAGTTCAGGCAGGGCATCCCACAGCGGACCTATGGCCGGGCGCATCGCCACGACGGCGCTCACCCCGCGCGCCTTGGACCACGCGGCCAGGGCGTCGGGCAAGGATTCGCACTCCTCGTACACCGCCTCCGCGCCGAAATGCGCCCCGGCCCGCCGGAGTCCGTCGCGCAGGGTCGCGCGCAGGTATTCCCGGCGCGGCTCGCTGATCTGATCCTCGCGCAGGAGCTCCTGGCCGAGTCCGGCGAACACGCCCTGTGGACGCAAGCCGACGAGTGGAATGGCAGTCTCCACGCAAAGGTCGTCCCCGTGGACCCACAGCCCGATCCGTTCGGGAAGGCCGTCCGGCAGCGTGGTGTCGTGAGCGTCGTCCGGGTACGCGGCGCGGGGCGGCTCGGCGGCGTTGACCCTGGCGGCCTCGGCGAACTTGTCCTCCAGCTTCTCCAATCCGCCGGAGTGTGCGTCGAGCAGGGCGGGGGCCACGTAGCGTTCCAGGTTGGAGCGCCGGGTCAGGTACGCCTTGCCGCGGGTCTGGATGCCGGCCACCCAGCGCCAGGAAAGTGTGTTGGAAGCCGGGTCGGCATCGAGCAGGTGGCGGTAGAAAAACTCCGCGCCGAGTTCCCAGGGAAGTTTTTCGGTGTGAACCCAGAACCCCGCGAACCACATGCGCGCGTGGTTGTGCAGGTAGCCGGTGGAACGCAGTTCGTCGGCGAAGTAGTCCATGATCTCCACGCCGCTGCGGCCCTGTTCGAGTTCCTCCACGCGCTTGGCCTGGTAACCGCGCAGGTTCTCGCGCGCCCGCCGGGCATCCGCGCGGTAGTCGCTCCAGATCGAAGGGCGCAGTTCGAGCCAGCTTTTCCAATAGCGCCGCCAGAGGACTTCCTGCACGAACTTCTCCACGCGCGCGAACGGATGCTCCGCCAGGGTGGAGGCGATCAGTTCGTATTCCGTGACCAGGCGTTGCCGGATGGCTGGCGAGAGCCGCGAAACCGAACGGTGGCCCGGACGCACGCCGTTGCGCTCGGCGTCGTAGGCGGCGACGCGGGGACGAAACTCGTCCCAGGCTTGCAACGCCTCGGCTCGGGTGCGCGGAAAGACGGCGGGCTGATCGGCGGTGACGGTTTCCTGGTCGGCGCTCATGAGGTGGCAGAGTAACGCTGCCACCCCGCCGGGAAGATGCCGGCTTCTAGTGGGAATGACCCGGACCGGTCAGGCGGTAGAAGAAGTAAATGGTCGTCGCGAAGCCGACTACGATGACAAACCGGCGGACGAACAGCGGTGACAGCCGCCGCGCCAGCGAGGCCCCGCCGTAGCCGCCGGCCAACCCGCCCGCCATCATGTACAAGGTGGCCGGCCAGTTGACGGTTCCGGCCAGGATGAACATCACCACCGCCGAAGCGTTGAAGGCCGCGTTGGCCAGCATCTTGAGTCCGTTCATGGCGTGGATGTTTTTCATGCCCAGCACCGCGAACACCGCCAGGATGATGATCCCAGCGCCCGCTCCGTAGTAGCCGCCATAAATCGCGATGACGATCAGGATCGGGACCGCCTTGAGCAGCGAGCGATTGTCCTGGGCTTCGCCGATGGTGAGTTTGAAGGTGTCCCCGAGCCGTTTGCCGAAAGTGAAGATCAGCGTGGCAAAGAGGGTGAGCCAGGGTAGCAGCCGGTCGAAGGTCAACGGGGTGGTATGCAGAAGAATCCAAGCGCCGAGCGTGCCGCCGGTGATGCTGACGATGGTCATCATGATGGCGAAACGGGATTGTTCCGCGATCTCCCGCCGGTAAACGCCGAAGCTGGCCAGCGTGCCCGGCCACAACGCCACGGTGCTGGTTTCGTTTGCCGACGTGGAAGGCAGCCCGCAGAACACCAGGATCGGAAGCGTCAGGAAACTGCCGCCTCCGGCCATCGCGTTGATTGCTCCCGCCAGGAATCCGGCGCTGACGATCAGGAATACTTGTTCTGGATGCATGACGTACAATCTTCGTCACCGCCCGGCGGCTTCTTGTATGCATCCTCGCACGGTCTTGGTTTCTCGGCTTCCATGAAATTGCCAGCCAATTTGAATCTATCCAGAGTGAGCAAAATAGGACAGTTGCCCAAACTGCTATATCAGACGAAATTGGGAAGAGATCAAAAAATTGTTAATTTTCTATCTTCCTATACCAAAAGCACTTATGTGAAAGATGCCAGAGAGATTCCGAAGAAGGGCTTCGTTTATCGCAGGTTGGCTCGTCAAGTGCTAAAGAGCACCGTGTTCGTGAATGCACGGACGGGGGAATAAGTCATAGGCAGTCTGGTCGGAGGGCAGAAAGTTGAAGGTTCGGGGGGATTCTTCAACAAGGCCGACCAGGCTGCTTTTTCTTTGGACCGACACATTGACGCGGTTCGCGCCGCCTGTTAGTTGGCGCACCATGGTTTTGTCTTCCTCGCGGCTTGTCATTGCGGCTTTTTGTTTCCTCACCTTCGGTGTCGGCATCGCGCGTATCCACGCCGCCGATCCGGTCGCCAAACAGTTCGCGGATTTCCTCGCCACCGAGTGGGAATATTCACTCCAGCAGAATCCGACCTGGGCCTCCAGCCTCGGCGACCATCGTTTCGACGACCGCTGGGAAGACGCCTCGCTCGCCGCCATCCTGGCTCGCCATGTCCACGCGCAAAAAGCGTTGGACGCTCTCCGCGCGATCAACCGCGCGGCTCTGTCTCCCGCCGATCAGCTCAACGACGATCTTTTCCTGCGCAATCTGCAAACCGACATCGAGGGTGAGCGCTTCCATTTCTATCTTTGTCCGCTCAGCCAGCAGGGTGGAGTGCAGACCGCAGACGAAGTGCTGACCTCCCTGTCGTTCGAGACCGCGAAGGATTACGAAAATTGGCTGGCCCGCCTGGAGAAATTGCCCGCGTTGATCGAGCAAACCATGGCGGTGATGCGTCAGGGCATCCAGGAAAAGCTGGTGTGGCCCAAAATTGTCATGGGCCGCATCCCCGCCCAGATCGCCCGGCAAACGGTGAACAATCCGGAGGAAAGTCCTTTCTACAAGCCGTTCAAGACCTTCCCTGCCACTGTCTCCGCCTCAGAGGCCGCAGAGTTCCGCGAACGCGCCAGCCAGATCATCGGGTCTGCAGTGCTCCCGGCGTACCGCCGGTTCGCGGACTTCTTCGCGAAGGATTATTTACCCGCCTGCTACGACGGCGTCGGCATCTGGCAGATGCCCCACGGCGGGGAAGCCTACGCCTACTTTGCCCGGCAGCATACCACCACCAACCTGACTCCCGCGCAGATCCATCAGATCGGCCTGGACGAGGTCGCCCGGATCCACGGCGAGATGGAAACGCTCAAGACCAAAGTCAACTTCCAGGGGACGCTGGCGGAGTTCTTCCAGTATCTGCGAACGGACCCGAAATTCTTCTATTCCTCGTCCGAAGAACTGCTCAACGCCTACAAGGTGCAGGCCAAGACGACTGACCCGCTTTTGCCCAGGCTCTTCAAGACGTTGCCGCGGCTGCCGTACGGCGTGGAAGCGATCCCCGCCTCCGTGGCCCCCGACACCTACACGGCCTACTATCGGCCGGGGGCGGCGGACGGTTCGCGGGCCGGGATGTTCTGCGTCAACCTCTACAAACCCGAGACCCGGCCGAAATGGGAGATGACCGCCCTGGCTTTGCACGAGTCGGTGCCGGGCCACCATCTGCAAATCTCGCTGGCTCAGGAGCAGGGGGCGTTGCCGCTGTTTCGCCGCAACGGGGTGGCCGACTACACGGCGTTCGTGGAAGGCTGGGCACTTTATTGCGAGTTCCTGGGGGAGGAGCTGGGCGAGTACAACGATCCCTACGCCAAGTTCGGCGAGCTGACTTACGAGATGTGGCGCGCGGTCCGCCTGGTGGTGGACACCGGCATCCACCAGGATCATTGGGACCGGCAGAAGGCGATCGATTACTTCGTGGCCAACGCGCCCAAGAGCGAGTTGGACATCACCAATGAGGTGGACCGCTACATCGCGTGGCCCGGCCAGGCGCTGGCCTACAAAATCGGGCAGCTCAAGATCAAGGAACTGCGCGCGCGAGCCACCAAGGAACTGGGAGAGAAGTTCGACGTGCGGGAGTTCCACGACGCCGTCCTCAGCGGTGGCGCGTTGCCCTTAGACGTGTTGGAAAAGCGGATCGACGCTTGGATCGCTGAATTTAGATTGCAGAACTGATCAGATGACACCTTTAGATCCGTGAGTCATCGGCTCGTATAATTTCCTCTATTTGCTTCAGAAGGATAGGCAAACTCTCGTTCGAAGTTTCCCAAAGAAGATGGACATCCACGGTGTCGTAGCCGTGGATTAAGCGGTTACGCATCCCTGTCATCAGCCGCCACGGCACTTCAGGGTGTCCACTATGAAACTGTGGTCCTAGGCGGTTAGCTGCTTCGCCGATAATTTCCACGCATCGGGTCAAAGCATATTGAACAAGCCCGTTATTCTCGAACTGTTCTCTTGTCATCCCTGCTGTGAACTCCGCTGCTTTACGGCAGTTGTCGAGGATGTGGCCGAGGGCATCAAGCTGGCGCTTATTCAACTTCATAGACAATCTGTCCGTCGCGAGCAACAGCCTTCGCCAAAGCGGTGTTACCTATCCGGATAGCATTTTCCAATGCTACCTGATCCAACAAATGGACGGGATGCCCGATGTGAGTGGCTAATTCTTCTTCCATCTCCTCGTAGAACACAAAGCCGGCAAGACCGCGCGGCAATGTGCCCGGGGCGAAGCTTGCCAAAATGTCCACATCACTTTCAGCAGTTGCCTCTCGCCTCGCCACGCTGCCAAAAACTTGCAAGCGAGTGATCTCGGGATGCGTCCGAGCAAAGCTCTCCAAAGCAGGGCGTACACCCTCCAGGGTCGGAATCGTTACTTCCGGGATCGCAGAGTTCATCGCTTCACCTGGTCTTGTGGGACCGAACAGAGGTTCTTCGGAGTATCCGGCACCCAGCCTGATCGTACCTTTTACACCATCGGCCGGAAGCGGCCAACGCATTCTTGCAAACGCCCGGTGATCTGGCCCAGCGAGCAGCATTCCACCGTGTCGATCAACTCCGCGAACACGTTGCCTTCCGATTCCACCACCGCGGCAAGGTGGTCCAAAGCTCGTGGAGCCTCACCGGCGTGGCGCCTCTCGAAATCGTGCAGGCGCTCTCGTTGCAGGCGCTTCTTCTCGGGCACGTTGCGCATCATGCTCACCACGGGCCACGGCTCGTCGGGATTGTTGTAGCGGTTCAACCCGATCACGGGCCGGCTGCCGTCGTAAATCTGCTGTTCCAACCGGTGGGCGCTCGCCTGGATCTGGCTACGCTGATAGCGGCGCTCGACCGCCGCCTGCACGCCGCCCTGCCGGTCGATCTCGCGGAATTCTTCCAGAATGGCTTCCTCCACCGCCTTGCCCACCGCGTGCATCCCCGGGGAACCCGCCAGCGGGTTCATCATGTGCCGGAACAGGCCGCTTTCCTCCAGGATGATCGCCTGGCCGTGCGCGCCCAGGCGGGCGTACTCCTCGCTGGGCGTGGTGAACGGCTCGTCCGCCCCGTTGCTGTGGCAGGAGTTGGTGGCGTTCATGCACGCCAGCATCAACTCGATGGCCGTGCGCGTGAGGTTGTTGCGGAACTCGTGCGCGATCAGCGAACGCCCGCTCGTCTGCGTGTGCAGCTTGAAGACCTGCGCGCGCCGGTCCGCCCCGAACACGTCGCGCATCCCGATGGCCCAGATCCGACGGCAAACCCGCGCGAGGGCCAGGTATTCGATGTCCAGCCCGCAGTCGAGGAAGAACGATAGCCGCGGCCCGAACTGGTTGACGTCCATGCCGCGGGCAACGAACTGCTCCACGTACGCGAACCCGTTGGAAAGCGTGTACGCCGCCTGTTGCACGGGCGTCGCGCCGGCCTCGGCGATGTGGTAGCCGCTGATGGAGACCGGGTACCAGCGCGGCATGTGCTGCGTGGTGTAATCCACCATGTCGGCCAGGAAGCGCAACGACGCTTCAATGGGAAAGATCATCTCGTTCTGCGCCTGCACTTCCTTGAGGATGTCGGCCTGGATCGTGCCGCGCAGCTTGGGCATCACGTCCGATCCGAAACGGTGTTTGGCCGCCGCCACGTACATCGCCAGGATGATCGGCGCGGGACCGTTGATCGTCATGGAAACCGACGAGCTGGCCTGGTCCAGCGCGAAGCCGTCGTACAGGCGCGCCATGTCTTCCACGGTGTCGATGGCCACGCCGCCTTCGCCGATCTTGCCGAAGACGCCTTCAGCCCCGCTGCCGACACCGTAGAGGGTCGGGCCGTCGAAGGCGGTGCTCAGCCGCTTGCTGCGCTGGTGGCGGGTCAGGTAGTGAAAACGCGCGTTGGTGTCCTCCGCCAGCGCGAAACCCGAGAACAAACGCGTCGGCTCCTCGCCGCCTTGTTGTGCGCCTTCCAGGTACATCTCCGGGTAGGCGGCATTCAGGTAGGGGAATTCGCCCGGCAGCCCTTCGCCGAGCAGATAGCGGGCGATCTCGCCGGGTTCGTCGATGTCCGGCAGGGCCACGCGCGGCAGCTTCAGGCCGGTAGGGGTGGTCGTCGTGGTCTCCGCCGCCCGTTTCTTGGCTAGCCGCCAGCGGTCGAGGATTTCACCCTGGAAGCTGGCGTCAGTGCGAGCGCGCTGGACCTGGGAGGAAACCGTCTTATGAAAAGTTTCGACGGCGTTTGCGACTTGTCCGATGGAGGAAGTCATAAATTTGTTAGGCACAGATCACTTGGAAGAGATCGTCCACGCCCGGGTCACGGTGACGGTTGGCGATGGTGGAAACCAGCCGCTGGCCACGTTTGTTCGAGCCGAGCCGACGAGTCAATTCAGCCGAGGCCGTGCGTGCGCCGTTCAGGTCGGATTTATTCGCCGCCACCACGTCGGCGAGGTCGAGCATTGCAATCTTCTGCAACTGCAAGCGCGCGCCGTAATCCGGGTTCATGACCAGCAGCGTTTGATCCACCAACCCGCCCATGAAGGGCATCGCTTCCTGGCCGATGCCGACCGTTTCGATCAACACCAGCTCGAAATCGCCGCAGGTAGCGAGCAATTCCAGGCAGTGTCCCGTCGCGGGGGACAAGCCACCCGCCTGTCCGCGCGTCGCCATGGAGCGCATGAAAACACGGTCATCCTGGGAGTGGATCATCGTCGCGCGGTCGCCGAGCAGCGCCCCCGCGCCGACCATGCTCGGATCGTGCGACAAGATCGCGACGCGCGCCGGTGCCGGGCGTGACCGCAGGAAGCGTAAAACCAGCTCGTCGATGAGCGTGGTCTTGCCCGCGCCGCCCGGCCCCGTGATGCCCACGACACGGCATTTCCCCGGCGGTGAAACCGGGGCGTCCGTGTGCATCGGATCGGCTACCGGACGTGAAAAGCTTTCCTCGATTTCCGTGAGCCGGCGCGCCAGGAAGCAGTCGCGTGCCGCCACACCGGCCGCCACTTCTTGTGCCCCGCCGGTGCCGGCTTCCTTGTGGCTGTAGCGCTCGCGCACCCACCCGATCATGGCGTCGAGCGGGGTGCCGGCGAAGAAGATGCGGTCGGTGCCCTCGCGTCCCATCTGGGCGGCATCCTCTTCGGTGATCGTGCCGCCGCCGCCGCCGAACAAGCCGATGTCCGCCCCGCCGCGCTCCCGCAACCGGGCGCGGACCTCCGCGAAGAACTCGACGTGACCGCCGTTGTAGCTGGAAAGCCCGATGGCGCGGACATCCTCCTGCACGGCGGCGCGGGCGATGTCGGTCGTCTTCCGGTGGTAACCCAGGTAGATCACCTCGATGCCGTGGCGGATGAACTCCAGGTTGATCGTGTTGATCGCACTGTCGTGCCCGTCGCAGATCGGCACGGCGGTCAGGAGGCGCAAGGGGTTGAGCGGGAAGTTCTGCATACAGAAATTCCGTTCAGATTCCCCATACCATCGCGACCGTGGTCGTCATGCTGCCGCCGACGTTGTAGGTCAGAAAACGGCGGGCCTTATCGATCTGGGTGGCGCCTGCCTGGCCGGTAAGCTGGCGGTACGCGTCGAGCACCTGGCGCACGCCGGTGGCGCCGACCGGATGGCCGTCGGCCATCAGGCCGCCGCCGGCGTTGACCGGCACGGAAAACGGCGGCGCGGGTGCTTCGGCTCCCAGCAGTTGGGGGCGGACCGTAGGCAGGAGCGTCGCGCCGTTGTGCAGCAGGGTGCGTCCTTCGCCGGGAGCAGCCAGACCGATCATCTCGTAAGCCACTACTTCGGAAATGGAGAAACAATCGTGGACTTCTACACCCTGCAACTCCGTGCGCGGGTCCCGGATGCCCGCCTGTTGCAGCGCCCGCTGAAGCGCCTTGCGAGCGTACGGAAAGGCCGGTACGTCTTTTTTCTCCAGCGCCAGAGCGTCGGTGGAGTGCCCCCAGCCGAGGAGCCGAACCGGTGTTTGCGACCGCGAAGCCTCGTCGCCGGAACCAGACGCGACGCGGTGTGACAGCTTTTCCAAAAAGCGCTCGGAGCAAAGGACCACCGCGGCGGCCCCGTCGGTGATCTGAGAGCAGTCGTAAAGCTTCAAGGGGCTTTCGGCGATGCGCCAATTGGTCTGAGACTCCGTGCTCGCCGCGCTGAAGTCCAGGTTGGCGTCGCGCATCTGCGCCTGCGGGTTGAGCCGGGCGTGGGCATAATTCTTGACCGCCACCCGGGCCAAATCCGCCTCGGTCAGGGTTGGGTATTTTTCCATGTAAAGCTGCGCGATGCGGCCGAACAGCTTGGGGAACATGAACTCGCCGTAGCGTGCTTTTTCCTCATGGTAATCGCCAGCGGCACCCAGCACGTCGGATCCCTCGGCGGGCGACATCGTTTTCTGCTGCTCGACACCAACGGCCAGGATACAATCGTAGAGGCCGGCGGCGATCCACTGGGCGGCGGTGAGCACCGCCAGACTGCCCGAGGCGCACGCGGCCTCCGTGTGCATGGTGGGAATGCCGCGGAGGCGCTCGTCGGCTTCCAGCAGCAGCGCGCCAATGTGGAGCTGCCTCGTGAACAGCCCGCCCGCAAAATTGCCGACGACCCCGGCTTGGACATCCGGGGCGTCAACGCCGGTCGAAGCGAGCGCGGCGCGGACGATTTCCACCGTCGCATCGCGCAGGGTCTTGCCTTCCTTTTTGAAATTGCGTTTGAAGTCCGTGCGGGCTCCACCGAGGAGATAAACCGGTTCTGGCATGACGAAGGGGAAGGGGAAGGAGAGCCTGCGTTGCGCAACGCAGAGAATACGGCAGTTAAGGTGTCTGCGACGAAAGGGGGGATTTCACCGGAGCCGGGACGAATCAGGGTGGGGGAGTTTCTCCCGGCGAGCGCAGGCTATCATGCGGCGCGAAGTGGGTCAAACATCCCCGCAGGCGCGGCGGGTGCTCCCGATCAAACGGCGAGTAGTGGCGAGCAACGCCGCTACAGAGTCAACTCGCCCCGCAGCACACAAACTGCCGGCCCGCCGACCTTGACGGTCCTGATATCGTCGCGCGGGCCGACAACTTCCACGTGCGCTACCCCCGGACGGCCCATCCAGTGGCCTTGTTCCGCGCGGAAAACCGGACGGTCGAGCAAGCCATGATGCCACAAGTAGGCCGCCATCCCGCCGGTGGCCGAGCCGGTGAAGGGGTCTTCGAAGGTCCCGGGCGGCCCGGTGAAGTGCCGGGCGAAGGTCTGCCCTTCCGCGGTGACGCCCGCCAGGCAAAACACGTGAACGCTGAAAAACTCGCCGCCGGCCACTCCGTAGCGCAAATGGTTGTAGGCGCGGGGATCGAAGTGGACCCTACGCAGGGTTTCGAGATCGCGAACCGCGACCATCAGTTGCGCGGTCCCCGTGCTGACGGTCTGGATCGGCGCGCCGGGCAGCGCATCGTCCGCGTTCAGGCCAAACATCGGCATGGTTTGCTCCGGGGCGAACGTGGAGAAAAACTCGGGTCGCTTCTGGTACATGGTCGCCCGCGCCATGCTGCCATCGTCGGCGCGATCGATGTCCACGCGGATTGGGCCGACCCCGAGTTCCAGGGAAATCGTCGTGGTCGGCGCGTCGGCCTTCAGGCGCAGCCGTCCGCTGTCCACCAAGGCAAAAGCCGTCGCGATGGTCGGATGACCGGCCAGCGGAATTTCCTCGCCGGGAGTGAAGTAGCGGGCGCGAAAATCCGCCACGTTCGAGCGCAGCACGAAGGAGGTTTCCGAGAGGTTGGTTTCGCGGGCGATGGCCTGCATGTCGGCGGTGTCGAGCGAGTCGGCGTCGAAGACGATGGCACAGGCGTTGCCGGAGAGCGGACGATCCGTGAAGGCGTCCACCTGCATGAAAGGGAAAGATGGCATGATCCAGGTTGGCTCAAGTCACCGCCCCCTGCAGAGATTTCGCTGATTTCCCTTGTCGAAGCCTGCGATTTGAACCACTGGGTAAAGGTGCTCGCATCAAGCAAGACTTACATTCTCGGCCTTGGCCTCGAACGGTCCCAGACGCGCCGTCTGAGAAGTAAAAAGAGGATGCGCGATACAGGTTTCGAACCTGTGACCCCTACCGTGTCAAGGTAGTGCTCTACCACTGAGCTAACCGCGCTTAACTGCGATGACGAAGTCCATCTTTAATAGTGCCCGTTTTGGAATGCAAGCATTTTCACGCGGCTTGAAAAGTCCTGCTACGCTCGCTTTTGCCCTTGCAGTCGCGAGTGGTTGTTTGCTGGTGCCGCGAGCCCAAGCACAATGGAAGCTGGCCGGCAGCGAGACTTTCCCGGCGGCAGGCGAGGGGATCATCCATCTCTGCCAGACCATCCAGGAAACGGGCGGCAACGAAGGGCTGCTGGGCCCCAAGAAGGTAAGCGTCCATTTCGTGCGTTTCGACGCCCGCCGATACACTTTCCGGGTGCTGGACCAGGGAACGATGGGGCGCGACAACCTGGCCGAAGTGATGCGGAAAAATCATTGTCTGGCCGGCACAAACGGCGGGTATTTCGCGCCCGACTTTGAACCGGTGGGACTGCTCCTGAGCGACGGCCATTTGCTGAACCGTCCGCAACGTTCGCCACGGGTATTGACCGGTGCGCTCATCGCCGGGCAGGGGCGGATCAGCTTTCGCCGCGCCACCGAACCTCTGCCCGGCAAGAACGCCAGTCAAGCCGTGCAGGCGGGACCTTTTCTGGTGGAAGATGGCAAGATCGTCGAGGGGCTGAATAATCTGCGAAGTGCGCGCCGCACCGCCGTCGTCACGGACGGCGACAACGAATGGGCGCTGGTTTCCACCTCTTCCGTCACGCTGGCGGAGTTGGGTAGCATTCTGGCGGATTCCGCCCTCATGCCCGGCGGGATGAAGGTTCGCCGGGCACTCAACCTCGACGGGGGTTCATCCACCGCGCTCTGGGTCCAGCGGCCGGGAGCCGAAGCGCCCTTTTACCTCAGTGAGTTTGGGATCGTGCGAGACTTTGTGGGCATCGTCCCAAGGTAGCATTTGTCGCGGAGCGGCCTCGTACCAAGGTAGGGACTCGCTCTCCGAGCGATCCGTGGTTTCGCTTGGTCCGGCCCTCCTCAATGGCAGCCTTGTCTCCTGCGGCACGCTGAAAAGTCGGATCGCTCGGAGAGCGAGTCCCTACCTTGGTACGACCGGCGTGCTAACGCCGCCTGCTAATCCGCCTTCACTTTCAAATCAGTGTCGTACACCGTGACCGAACCAAGCTTGGCCAGGGACTCTTTGATTTCCTTTGCCTCGCCGACCACCACAATCGTGGCTCCGGTCAGATCGATGTACTTGTTGGCTAAATCCTTCACCCGGTCGGCGCTGACCTCGTTGACCCGGCGCACGTAGTTCTTGAAGTAATCGGCCGGCAGCCCGTAAAGGTCGATTGCCTGCACCCGCTCCGCAGCGGTGGCGGCGCTTTCCAAACTGAGCAGATAGTTGCCGGCCAGATACTCGCGCTGCATCCCCAATTCGGCTTCGGGAACGGCTTCGAACCGGATCCGGCGGATCTCGTTGAGGATTTCCTGGATCGCGGGCACCGTGACGGCATTACGCACCTCCGCACTCGCGGAAAAAATCCCGCCGGCCCGGTTCATGGTGAAGCTGGAACTGGAGCCGTAAGTGTAACCGTGGCGCTCGCGCAGGTTCTGGAACAAGCGGCCGGAAAAACCGCCGCCTAGAATCGAGTTCATGACGCCGATTTCGGGCGCGTCGGGGTTGTTGCGCGTCACGCCGCGGCAGCTCACCAGGACGTTCGATTGCACGCTGCCGGGACGGTCCACCAGGGCGATGCTCACCCCCTTCGGAGACTCGGCCATCGCGGGCAGGTCCGTCGGCCTGGCTGGCTGGTCCGGCGCGCTCTTCCAGTCCGCCAACGCCTTCTCGACCTGCGGCAGGATGTCCGCCGGGCGCACGTCGCCGACGATGGCGAGCGTCGCGTTGTCCGGCGTGAAATGCGCCGCGTGGAACGCGGCCACGTCCTGCCGGCCGATGCCGCTGACGCTCTGTTCGGTCGGGTAAGCGCCGTACGGGTTGTTCGCCCCGTAGATCAGCTTGCCGCGCAGCCGGGCCGCCAGGCTGGAGGGAGTCTGCTTCTGCTGCACCAAGCTGCTGATCGTGCGCTGCTGGTACTTGGCCAGTTCTTCCTCCGGGAAGGCCGGGTGCAAGGTCGCATCGGTGAACAGGTCGAGCAGCTTCGGCAGATCCTTCGTCAACCCGCTGGCTGAGACGGCGAGGGAATCCGGACCGGAAGCTGCCTCCACCGAGGCACCGATGAAGTCCGTTTCTTGGGCGAACTGCAAGGCACTGCGGTGAGCCGTGCCCTTGTTGAGCAGCGCCGCCACGGCGTCCGACAGACCGGGCTTGTCCCCGTCGGACGTGTCGCCAGACTTGAACAACAGCCGGAAGTCCACGGTTGGCTCACGATGGTTCTCGATGATGAACACCTTCAATCCGCCCGCCAGTGTCACCTCCTGATAGTCGGGAAAGCTGGCCTTCGGCGCGGCTCCGGGCGCGGGCGGCTGGGTACGGTCCACGTCCGCCCGGAGTGTGGCAGTCGTGGCGAGGAGCAGCGGCCACAGGAGCAAGCGGGAGCGGGAGAGGAAAAAACGCATGGGAGCAGGAGCGAAATGGGAAGGGTGGAAAGCGGCAAAGATCATTGTTCTTCACCTGCGGCGGGGCCGGGAACGGGGTAGTGGAGGGTGTTTTTCCCTTTGGCGGTAAGATACTGGTTGGCAACGCGCTTTAGGTCGTCGCGGGTCACCTGGAGGTAGCGGTCCAGCTCGGTGTTGATCAGGTTGGCGTCGCCATAGAACACGTGGTAATCCGCCAGCGCGGTCGCCCGGGCGAGCATGGTGCCGTAGGAAGAGGCCGTCTCGGCTTCCTTGCTGTTGCGCGCCTTCTGGAGTTCTTCTTCGGTGACACCGTCTTTTTGCACCTTGGCGACTTCCTCGTCCATGAGTTGATCCAGCTTTTCCAAAGTCACGCCGCGGTTACCGATCGCAAAGACTCCGACCATGCCGGCCCCTTCCTGCAGGAACGGGAACGCCTGCGCCTGGACGGCGGCCTGCTCCTGATCCACCAGACGCTGGTAGAGCCGCGAGCTGCGTCCGCCGGCGAGGATGTTGGTGAGCATCTCGACCGGGTAAGCGTCCGGGTCCATCTCACGCGGGGCGAGCCAAGCGTGCAGGGAAGCGGGCAGGGGAGTATTGTTGCGCCGCACGTCTTCGGTCCTGGGTTCGGCCTGCACCGGGACTTTGATCTCCGGCCGGGCTGGTTCGGGCGCGCGGGGAATGGGACCGAAGTAGGTTTCGACGAGTTTCCTGGTCGCGTCAGGCTCGAAGTCGCCCGCCAACACCAGCGTGGCGTTGTTGGGCACATAGTAGGTCTTGTAGAACTGGCGAAACTCTTCCAGCGTGGCCTGGTCGATGTACTGCACGCTGCCGATCGGCACCCACGAGTAAGGCGTGCCGGCAAAGACCAGCTTCGACAACTCTTCCAGGAGGCTGCCATAGGGCTGGTTGTCGTACGAGCGGCGGCGCTCTTCCTTGACCACCTGGCGCTGGGTGTCCACGCCGATTTGCTCCACCTTGCCGTGCAGCATCCGTTCGCTCTCGATCCAGATGGCCAGCGGCAACTGGTTGGCGGGCAAATTGATATGGTAGTTCGTCTGGTCGAAGGAGGTGGAGGCGTTGAGGTTGCCGCCCGCTCCGGTGACGAGCTTGTCGATCCGCCCGCGCGGGATGTTTTCGGAACCTTCAAACATCAGGTGCTCGAAGAAGTGCGCGAAGCCCGTGCGATCGGGCCGCTCGTTTTTGCTGCCGACGTGGTAGAGCACGTAGCTGGCAACCACCGGCGCGGAATGCTCGGGATGCAGGATGACGTGCAACCCGTTGGGCAGATCGTACTCGGTGAACTCGATCTTTTCGGCGCGCAGAATCGAAGGTGCGCCCAGCACGACGGCGACAGCAGCAGCGAGGGGGGCGGCAAACCGGGCAAGCCGGCGGAGAACGCAAAGCATCATTGCATCTACACAAGCGCATGGTCCACCTGCTCACAACCTGCTGTCACCAATTTTGAGTTGCCCAACCCTTGGGTTCTGATAAAGCTCCGGGAACGCTGGGCTTAGACGCGCTGCGACCCTCCCCCTCATCTGGTGTTTGACCCCCATCATGTCCAGGAACCTCGGAATCCACGAACTCGCGGTGCCATGAAGCGGCAGGAGCGTCCTCTTTACCGTCGGTACGTGGTGGCCGTGCGACCGCTTTGCCCGCTGCCCCCGCTTTCCTTCATTTTACTGCTCTCCCTGCTGTTTTGCGCGGCGGGACGTTTGCGCGCCGACGATCTGACCCGCTCCGTGCAGGAAGAACTGCGCAAGCGCAACCTGTACTTCGGCGACGTGGACGGCAGCCGCACTCCGCAACTCGCCGCAGCGTTGCGCCGCTACCAGGAACGCAAAGGTTTCAGCCCGACGGGCGATCCTGACGACACGACCCTGCGCTCCCTGAGCCTGCGCGCGCCGGAATCACCCGGCTTCGCGCCGCCGGCCGCCACGGTGACGACTGGCAATGGGAGTCCATCACCCGGCGATGGCAGCTCCGCCACGAACGCCTCCCCGGACAGCCAGCAGGATGTGACCGTGCCGTACTGGCCCAACGTCACCGTGCTGCGCAGCGACAAGGGCCGCCTCAACCCTCCGAACTCCGCGATCTCCAACGCGCTCAACAACCTGTCTCCCGGCACGGCGGATGCGGTCTCGCCGCCCGGACGGTTCACGGCGGTACCCTCGTCTTCGTCCCTGGCCACCCAGTATCCGACTTCCAGTGACGTGCGCAGTTTCATCATGCGTTACCTCAAGGTCGGTCAGACGAACGACCCGGATGCGGAGATGAGCTTCTACGGCGATCAGGTCAAATACTTTAACGACGGGGTGGTGGATCAGCGTTTCATCGCCCAGGACCTCCAACGGTACCAGAAGCGCTGGCCGCAGCGTTCCTTCACTCTGGTCGGTCCGATCACCGTGGTGGCGGACGCCAACGACATCAACCATACGCTGGTCCGCTTCCGTTACCGCTTCGCGAACAAGAGCAGCCATGTCGCCGTGACGGGCGAGGTCGATAACCTCTACACCCTGGAAGGCAGCGGGCCGGATTTCCTGCGTATCATCGCCTTGTCCGAACGCCGCCTGCCGTAACTGGCATGTTGCTGCCGCCACCTTCCCGCGACGAGATGAAAGTCCAGACCAAAATCCTGGTTCTACTCCTGGCGGTCGGGGGAATCTTCGTCGCCGGTCTGGTGTTCATCAAATGGCGTGAAAGGGCCGAGTTCCGCCGGATCGCCGCGGAGCGTTTCGAGGAGCGCAAACAGTCGTTCGAGGGAGCCCTCGAACGCTTCAGCGAGCCCCTGGACATGCTGGCGAAAAACTCTTCTTACTGGGATGACATGGTGACGGCCATCAACAATCCCGACACCCAAAAGGGCAAGGACTGGTTGACGCAGAACATCACCGAGGGCGACCTGGAAAAGGCGGAGGCTCATGCCGTTTGGGTTTACCGGGTGGACCGCGGCTTGATGTTTTCCGCGGACCTGCCTTACGCCTACGACGTTCCGCGCGACCTGGTCTTTCCCGCCGGCATGTTCGACAAGCTGGATCAGAAACGGTTCCTTCCCTTCTTCATCGCCACGCCCGACGGGAAAGTCATCGAGATCTGTGCGGCCACGGTACACCCTTCCGACGACAGCGCTCGGCAGACGCCGCCGCGGGGGTATTTCCTGGCCGGACGGGTGTGGGGCAGCCGCGCGCGGGAAGAGTTGGCGCGGGAATCCAACAACGCGGATTCCAGCAGCGACGTGCAGCTTTACCTCGGGGCCGCCGCCCCCGGAGACCTGGACGCCGACACGCAGGAGGGCAAGGTGATCTTCTCCCATCCGCTGCTCGGCTGGGACGGCAGGACCGTGGCGCGGCTGGTGATCAAGAACGATTCCGCGATCATCCGGGACCTGAACCTTTCCAGCCGCCGGTTGCTCCTGTGGCTCGGGTTGTTTTCGCTCGTCCTGATCCTGCTGCTCTACGCGGCGCTGACCCGATGGGTCAAACAACCCCTGGCTTTGATCTCGGCCACGCTCAAAACCGAGAGTCTTGCCCCCCTGGAGACGCTCCGCAACAGCGAGTCGGAGTTCGGCGGTCTGGCCAAGCTGATCGGAGAATTCTTCGAGCAAAAGACCAATTTGGTTGCCGAAATCAACGAGCGCAAGAACGCCCAGGAGGCCTTGCGGATCAGCGGGGAGCAGTTGCGCCAATCGCAGAAGATGGAGGCCGTCGGACGTCTGGCCGGCGGCGTGGCGCACGATTTTAACAACCTGCTCACCGCCATTCTCGGCTACGCCGAACTGCTGGGCAGCCGCAAGGAACTGGACGCCAACAGCCGGCAAAACGTCGAGATGATCCAGAAGGCCGGCCGGCAGGCGGCGGCGGTCACGCACCAGCTCCTCGCTTTCAGCCGCAAGCAGATCCTCCAGCCGCGTGTGATAGACCTCAACACGCTGGTCACCGACTTCGAAAAAATCCTGCGCCGGGTGATCGGCGAGCACATCGAACTGAAAACCCGCCTGCGAGCCGGCAACGGGCGGGTCCGGGCCGACCCCAACCAGATCGAGCAGGTGATCCTCAACCTGGGAGTCAACGCGCGCGATGCCATGCTGCCGCGCGGCGGGCAGCTGACCATCCGCACGGCCAACGTGACGCTCGACGCGCAGACCGCCGTCCAGCAAGCGCCGGATCTGACTGCCGGATCCTACGTGGTGCTAGAGGTCAACGACACCGGCCACGGCATGAACGAGGAAGTAAAATCCCGCATCTTCGAGCCCTTTTTTACCACCAAGGGACCCGGCAAAGGCACCGGCCTGGGTCTGGCGACCGTCTATGGCATCACCAAGCAGAGCGGCGGAGCGATCGCCGTGGAAAGCGCGCCCGGTGCCGGCTGCACGTTCCGCGTTTACCTGCCCGAGGAGCAGGCCGAACTGGAAGAAGCGCGGCCCAAGACGGTGGTGCCCGTCGAGGAACCGCCGTCCCCGGCCGACACCGTCCTGGTGGTGGAGGACGAGGAGATCGTCCGCGAACTGGTCTGCCACGTCCTGAGCGCCCAGGGTTACGACGTGCTCTGCGCGGCCAACGGCGCGGAAGCCCTGGAGATCAGCGGGGCGCACCCGGGAGAAATCCGGTTGGTGATCACCGATGTGGTCATGCCGCAGATCGGTGGTCTGGAACTGGCCCGCAAGCTGGTTGTCCTCCGCCCGGAGATCAAGGTGCTTTACGTTTCCGGCTACTCCGAGAACGACATGAGCGAACAGGGCATCCTGCCGACCGAACTAGAGTTCCTGGAAAAGCCGTTTACTCCCCAGGCTTTGACGCGCAAGGTGCGCGACGTACTCACAGCCTACTCGCCAAGTGATTCCACCATGCCGGGCCGCGACTCCACGATGGGAGTGCGGTCTTGGAAGGGCAACCGCCAGCCCACCGCGCAGGACGAGCAATCCCTTCCATCTATCCCCTGATCTCCTTGTCTCACTTGCTCTCCTTTGCTTCGTTGATGGCCCGATGGACATCTTTCTTCTGATGCCGCTCGCATCCTCGCTTTCCTGGCCGCTGAGGATGACCTTCCGGGACCTTGGCGTGGGCAAACTTCCGGTGAGAACCCTTGCCGCTTCTTTCCGGCACCCACCCGGCCTTACTCAGATTCTTCCCCGTTTCTCGGATTCACTTGGGTAGGTTTGATGTGTAGCCGATGCTCGTTTGCTCTCGTTCCTAAACTCTGTTTGGGAATGTTCATTTCTGCGGAACTCCGTTCCCGTTTCAGGTCACCCTAAGGAACAAAATTCCCAGAAGGCAGACGCTCCCAAACCGGGGTTCGGGAACAAGAGAAACGCCGACCGGTTGCCTGCGTTAACTGGGGCACTCTGCTAGGCGACTGGATTGCGGCCTGCCGCTTCTGCTGCTGCGAGCGTTGGTGAATCCGCCCGGAGCCGGTCGAGCTTTTGGCGCGCCCGCCAACCCTGCACAATCTGGTACAACACAAAAGCATGGAAAACCGCGGGCGCGTAAGCGGAGAACAATAGGAAAACGGCTCCATCAAGAGCGTAAAGAAACATGCCAACGATCAAGGCTGCGCGGGAGCCATGGGAAGCGAAATATCCGAAGCCACAAACGAAGACTGCTACAACGACATCAATGATGATGCTGAAGTAGGGTCCAACGAAGCCAAGGTGAGCGGCGATCCCATCTGCAATTTGCGAGACCGCTAGTCCGGCGAGGAAGATAAAGTGCCCACCAGCGATAGCGATGATTGAGTTAATGAGCGAAAGCGCAGCTATCCAATAGAACCAGTTTGCCCCTCGCTTGATGGAATATTGTAGTGAATTAGCCTCGGGTACAATTTGTGACTCGAGCACTTGGCGGGTTAGTTCACTACGATGGCTGCGTTGGAGTGGAAGATCGCTCGGTTCGGGCAAGTTGGACGGGGGCATATCAGTTTATTGAACAGGTAGGCTTCGATGACCAGTCTGAATTGCTGCAGAGAGGCGTGAAAGAGTGGAACTGCGTCTGCCACACTGGCAGGCTGCCTGTCCACTCCCCATCGCGCGAAAAGCAATGCCATATTTGCTACCCCACTCTTGATAGCCACCAGGATCATGGAGAATCAAGAGGATGGGGGCTGAAATGCGGACCAGCACCCCTCACCACTCAGGAGCAGCAGTCCATCGTTCCCCGCTAGCCGTTGACCACACCCCCGGCGGGTGGTAGGTATCGTTCCTTTTGCCTGCCTACCTGCCGCTATGAGCCTGAGTTAC
Organism: uncultured Chthoniobacterales bacterium; assembly: GCA_964245965.1. Taxonomy (GTDB): domain Bacteria; phylum Verrucomicrobiota; class Verrucomicrobiia; order Chthoniobacterales; family SZAS-18; genus CAWCJJ01. Next base: position 40,282 of record CAXTOP010000001.1, on the reverse strand, counting down.
AAAGACACGCTCAACCTGCCCAAGACCGATTTTCCCATGAAGGCGAATCTGGTCACGCGCGAACCCGAACTGCTGCGCCACTGGGAAGAATCGGACATCTACGGCCAGATCCAGGCGGCACGTGCCGACGCGCCGACCTACATCCTCCACGACGGCCCGCCTTTCGCCAACGGCGACGTCCACATGGGCACCGCGCTCAACAAGATCCTCAAGGACCTGGTCGTCAAATCCAAGACGATGGCCGGCTTTCGCGCACCCTACCTGCCCGGCTGGGACTGCCACGGGCTGCCCATCGAATTCAAGGTGGTCAAGCAGGACAAGGGACTCTCGCCCCTGGAAGTGCGCCGCAAGTCCGATGAACTGGCGCGCAAGTTCATCGACGTCCAGCGCAAGCAGTTCAAGCGCCTGGGCGTCTTCGGCGATTGGGACCATCCTTACCTGACGCTCGATCCTGGCTACGAGGCCGAGATCCTGCGCGCCTTCGGCAAGATGGTCGAGCGCGGGCTGGTTTACCAGAGCAAGAAGCCCGTGTACTGGAGCACCGGCGCGCGCACGGCTCTGGCCGAAGCCGAGGTCGAGTACCAGGAAGAGGATACCCCGGCAATCTACGTCAAGTTCCCGCTGACGACCGGACCGCTCGCCGGCAAGGCCAGTGTGGTTATCTGGACGACCACCCCCTGGACGCTCCCCGCCAACCAGGGCATCGCGGTCAATCCCGGCTTCGGCTACCGCGCGCAGTCTTACCTCAACCCGCACACGGGCCGGAGCGAAATGCTCGTGCTCGCCAACGCTCTGAGCGAGAGCTTCTGCCGCGCCACCGGCTACGCGCCCGACGAACAGGAAATCGATCAGACGGTGCCCCTCCTCGGGTCGGAATTGGAAGGCTGGCGGGCGCATCACCCGTTCCTGGACCGCGACTCCGAGTTGATCCTGGGCGAGTTCGTCACGCTGGAGGCGGGCACCGGCTGCGTCCACATCGCGCCGGGACACGGCAACGAGGATTACACGGTCGGGCTCAAGTACCATCTGGCCGTGGTCTCCCCCGTGGACGACGACGGACGCTACACCGAGGAATCCGGTGTGCCGGAATGGGTCGGCAAGTACGTCTTCGACGCCAATCCGCTGGTTATCGCGCGCCTCAAAGAGGTGGGGATGCTGGCTGGGGAGAACAAGCTGCACCACACCTACCCGCATTGCTGGCGCTCCAAGGTGCCGATCATCTTCCGTGCGGTGGAGCAGTTCTTCATCCGCATGAACGAACTGCGCCCGGAGGCGCTGCACGCCATTGATACCGTGACCTGGCTGCCCGCCTGGGGCCGCAACCGCATCTACGGCACGGTGGAGTCGCGCCCGGACTGGTGCATCTCGCGCCAGCGCACCTGGGGCGTGCCGCTGCCCGCTTTTTACGACGCCGCCGGCCAGCCGATCCTGCGCGCCGACTGGATCGAAAAAGTTGCCGCGCTCGTCGAACGGCACGGCACCAACATCTGGTTCGATCCCGCAGATAAGACCATCACCGAGGCGCTGGACCTGCCCGAGGGCACCACGCGTCGCAATGACACCATCGACGTCTGGATCGATTCCGGTGTGAGCTGGCTGGCAGTGGTGGAAAAGATGATGAAGGTGGATGGTCCCGCCGACTTGTACCTCGAAGCGACCGACCAGCACCGCGGCTGGTTCCAGTCGTCGCTGATCACGAGCGTCGCCCTGCGCGGACGCTCGCCCTACAAGACGTGCCTGACGCACGGCTTCGTGGTGGACGTGGACACGCGCCAGAAGATTTCCAAGTCCAATCAGCAGCACAGCGACTCGTCCGCCGCCACGCCGGTCGGGGGGCAGACGGCCGCCGTGCCTAAAGCGAAGGCGAAGGAAAAGCAGTACTCGAAGCCGACGACCGCCGAGCACTTCATCAACCTGCACGGCGCGGACATCGTCCGGTTGTGGGTCAGCAGCGTCAACTTTACCGACGAGGTTCCCTTCGGGGGCGACATGTTCAACCGCCTGTCGGAAACCTACCGGCGGCTGCGCAACACCGTGCGGATCCTGCTGGCGAACCTGGGCGACTTTGATCCGGCCACGCACACCGCCGACGATGCCGCGCTGACTTTTGTCGATCGGTGGATCATGCACCGGTTGCAGGAAGTCATCACGAACTGCCGCGAAGCCTACGCGGCGTTCGAGTTCCACAAGGTTTACCACGCGCTCAACCAGTTCTGCGCCGTGGACCTAAGCAGCCTGTACGTGGACATCACCAAGGACCGCATGTACTGCGACGAGCCGGATTCGCCGCGCCGGCGTGCGACGCAGACCGTCATGCACCGGGTGCTCGACGCGCTGTGCCGTCTGCTGGCCCCGTTGTGCCCGTTCACCGCCGACGAGGCCTGGAGCTATTTGGACAAAGCAGCCTCGGTTCACCTCGAACTCTTTCCGGAGCCTGACGAGCGCTACGTGGACCCGAGTATCGCCGGATGGATCGACACCCTGCTGGCCCTGCGTGCGGTGATCTCGCAGAAGATCGAGCCCGAGCGGCAGGCGAAAATCATCGGCAACAGCCTCGAAGCGGCGGTCACCGTGTCCTACGACGACCAGGGAGCCCTGGCCGGACAGGACATCGATCTTGAGGAGTTCTTCATCGTCAGCGAATTGAAGATCATGCCGCCTGTCGGCGGTGAAGAAGGCGAAGGGATCAAGGCAGCCGTCAAACCGACCGAGCACCGCAAGTGTGAGCGCTGCTGGCGCTACCGGCGGACCGTGGGATTGAGCACTGCCCACCCCGACCTGTGCGACCGGTGCGAGAGCGTGATGTCGGGCCGGGTCGTGGCTTGAAGCGGCCGACCCGCTCACCGGACAGGCGGTTTATTGACACTTCCCATCCCGGGAACGAACTTCATTCACCGTTAGCAGCTCGGTCTTCCCCCTTCCATGACCAATGACCCCGGCGCGGGCCGTGAACCATCCCTCGAACACCTTCACTTGGCGTTGACTTCCGCGGGCATGGGTCTGTGGGAGTGGAACCCAGCGACAGGTTTCATGTCTTGGGACAGGAAAATGCATTCCCATTTCGGCCTGGAGCCCGGGAGTTTTGATCGTCGCTTCGAGAGCTTCCTTGCCCTGATTGTGCGGGAGGAACAGGAGAATGTTGCCTTGGAAATGAAAGCCGCCGCCGCCAAGGGTGGGGAGTACGACGGCGAATTCACCATTAACCCCGCCGGCGAATCGGCCTCGCGGTTCTTCCGGCTGCGTTTTTCCGCGTCCGCCCAGAACCCGGGCGATCCTGCCGGATTGATCACCGGCATGTGCTGGGAAGTGACCGACCGCCGGCTGGCCCAGCAGAGTCTCGTGGCCAAGGAGAACCTCCTGACCACGCTGATGGACTACCTGCCGGATAACATCTACTTCAAGGACCTCGACAGCCGCTTCGTCGCCGTGAACCGCGCCAAGTCATGCCGCAGCGGCGAGGCGGAGCCTTCCGACATGGTGAACAAGTCGGATTTCGACTATTTCACTGAGGAACAGGCCCTCCGCCGTTTCGAGGACGAGCAAAAGGTGATCAAGACGGGCTTTCCACTCGTGGGAGCCGTCGAGAAGGAAACCTGGACGGACGGCCGGGAGACGTGGGTTTCCTCCACGAAGTTGCCTTGGCGCGACGCCACGGGCCGGATCATCGGGACCTTCGGTCTCTCGCGCGACATGACCGCACGCAAGAAGGCGGAGGAGCAGCTTGCGGCCTTGGCCGAGGAATTGAGCCAGAAAAATCGCGCCTTGGAGGAAGACCTGGCGATGGCGCGTGAACTTCAGTACGCGTTGCTTCCACAGCATTACCCGCGGTTCCCGCACTCGGCCAGCCAGAGCGACGGGGCGTTGCGCTTCTGCCACTTTTTCAATCCGTCCAGCTCGGTGAGCGGCGACTTCTTCGACGTGCTGGACGTGTCGAACACGATGGCAGGCATCTTTGTTTGCGACGTCATGGGCCACGGCGTGCGCGCGGCCCTGGTGGCGGCGATCATCCGGACGCTGGTCCACGACCTGCGGGATTTCTGGGACAAGCCGGCCGAGTTCCTGACCCGGCTCAACCGGGAGCTGCGCGAGACGCTCAAAGACACGCAGACGCCGATCTTTGCGTCGGCCTTTTATGGAGTGGTGGACATTGAGCGCGGGGTGCTGGAGTTCGCCAACGCCGGCCACCCCAAACCCCTGTTGGTTCATCATCTGCCGAGCGACCGCCAGCCGCACCCCGTGCAAGGCGGCAGGCACGGACCGGTGCTCGGCTTGTTCGACGATGCCCGGTACACGGCGTCGCAGGAAACTCTCGCCGCCCAGGATGTGATGCTGCTCTTCACCGATGGCCTCTTCGAGGTCGAAGGAGCGAACGGGCGCCTGTACGATTACGACTGCTTGCTGGAGTCCGTCAGCCGGCGGGGCGACTTGCCGCCCGCGCGGCTTTGTGACGAGGTGATCTCCGAGATCCGGCAGTTCTCGGCCAGCAAGGAGTTCAACGACGACGTTTGCCTTGTCGCCGTGGAGTTGGACCACCTTCACCTCAATGGATCTTCGCTTTAGCGAGCCGCCGCTTTCATGAACTCCACCGTTGTACCCACATTTCGCCACGGAATGCTCGCCCCATCGACTTTGGTCAAGCTGCTCGTGGCGGTCTCCCTGCCGCTGTATGTGATCGATCAAGCCACTAAATATCTGGTTTGGCGCTACATTCACTTCAGTGAGTTTATCGCCATCATCCCTGGCTGGTTCGATCTGGTCCACGTCACCAACACCGGCGCGGCCTGGGGGATGATGCACAACAGCAACTGGTTCTTTGCTGTCCTCTCGCTGGTGGCAGTCGTGGTTTTGGCTGTCCTGTACCGTCAGGGGGCTTTCGAACAACGGCTATCCCTGGCCGGTTTCCTCCTGCTGATCCCGGGCATCTTCGGCAACCTGACGGACCGTCTGGCGCACGGGCACGTCATCGACTTTCTGTCGTTCGATCTGCACGTGCCGGGAGCGAACCCGTGGCCATCGTTCAACGTGGCCGACAGTTGCATCTGCGTGGCGGTGGCAATGTTTCTGATCAGTTCGTTCCAGGATATGCGTCGCGGGAGCACGGAGGTTTAGCGCATCGCTCTTTGCCAGCCAGTTGCAAGATGGTTGGATGTGTCGCTATCGAGCCGCAGGTTTTGGAGTGCGGTGACACGTCACCGCTTTCTCCTGCGCGACACGTCGCGCCTGCTCTCCGGGCCTGGCCGGACTGCCTGAGTGTCTGTCCGTGCGTCCTCCAACCGGGCAGGCGGAACCCAGAAATATCCGGTCGGCCCGGGGCCGAAAGGAGGCGACGTGTCGCCTTGGAGAAAGCGGTGACGTGTCACCGCACTCCAAAATCTGCGGCCCAACGAGCGGGGACGTTCAAGCTTTGAGCAAACAGCTATAGACTGGTATAAATCGGACGCCGCCCTACCGCGGCGGGCCGGAAAGGCGGATCAGCGCTTTCTTGGTCAACTCGACGCCGGTCTTGCGGTAATGGGCGGCCTCTTCGACCGCTTCCGCGTAAGGTCCCATGCTCTGCTGATAATCGTTGTACAAGGGGCTTTGCCGAAAGCTGATCAGGTGCCCGTCCGGAGAATCCCAGTAAATGAGCATCAGGTACCGGTGCCGTTCCAAAGTCGCCCGGGTCAAACTGAATCCAAGACACGCGGAGGAGCTTTCCAGCGAGTGGGCGGCTTTCCGGCAGGCAATCTCAAACTCCGGTTCCTGACCGGGCGTGATGATGTAGCGAATGACCTCGATGATCAAAGTAGTTTATTCTCCCTTGGGCGGATGCTTCCACGCGCGGCGCCGTATGAAGATGTCTATAGGCATCAAGAGTAACGCGGCGGCAAGGAAAAAGTTCGTCAAATCCTCGCGCCGGACCGAAAGCCGTTCCGGCGGCGCGAAGACGCTGGCGGGTTCCGGCGTAAATTTCCCGTGGTTGGCGGCGGCGATCGCGCGCAAGGCCGCTTCGTCCGTCTCCAGCCGCAGGAACTCCCGCGGATAGCTGCGCGTGTGCCCGAAAACGTAGGGCCGCTCCAGCATTTCGGGTGAACTGATGGATAGCATCGTGGTTGCGCTGTTGGCACCGGCCAGGGGCGGCAGGGGGATTTCCGCCCGGTAGCTGCCGGGCGCGATCTGCTCGGCGGCGATCTGGCGGTTGTCGCCGCTGGTGGTGTCCAGCGCGGTGACGTTGACCGGCAGCCGGTCGCGGAACCCGCCCTCCGGAGTGAGGGCGTCGATGTCCAGGCGCAGCCGGGTGCCGTCGCCCAGCTCGGTCGTCCGGACCTGGAAGCCGCCGCCACGCTCACCGCGCCGCAACAGGCCGCGCGCGACCTGCGCCCAGAATTTGCCGAACCCGTCCCACCCGAGCCATTCGCCCGCCCAGCGCGCCTTGGCGTCGCTCGTGAAGGCTGCCGCCTGCCCGAGACCGTAACGCCAGGAGGCCAGCAACGGCTCGCCCAGTTCGGTGGACAGGGCGATCTCGGCGGTTGGCTTGCCCTTGGTGGTGTTGTACCCGAGCAGGGGCGGGCAGACTTTCCAGTCGATGCCGGCCGAGAGAGGTGAAGGCATGGCTGGCACCGGATTGAAAGGCTCTTCCACCAGGCTGGACTGGGCGACCTTCATCGTTTCCGTGCTGAAGATCTGCGGCAGGTTGGTGGCGTCGTTGGTCAGGTAAAAGCGACCGTTGCCCCGCTCGGCGAGCAGGCGCAGGAACGCCACGTCCTTGTCCTGCTCTGCGCCCAGACCGACCACGCTGGTCGTGATCTCATTGGCGAGCATCGCGCTGACCACATCGACGGAATTGCCCGAGCCCGGTGTGCCGTCGGGCATTTCGCCGGCGGTTTTTTCCTCGGCGTCGGCGGCGTCGGAAAAGAGGATGACGTGCTTGATCTTGGCGGGTGAATCGCGCAGCACCCGCGCGGCATCGACCAGGGAAGTGTAGATGTAGATGCCGCCGCCCCCCGCGGTGATCGAGAGAATCTTGCTCTCCAAAGCCGGTTTGGAACCGACGCGTTCGAGAGGCGCAACGGTGTTGACCTTGGTGTCCACGGCGGTGAGCCCGAAGAAGTCGCGCGGCTGGAGGACGTTGAGCGCCAGCACCGCTCCTTGGTCGGCGAGAGCGATCTTGGTCGTTCCGGCGACGGGCGCGGTCATCGACCCCGAGCGGTCCAGCACCACGTAGAGGGCGACGGAGGGAGTTTCCTGCCGGTCGTCGTGTTCCATCCGCACCGGCAGCATCTGTTCGATGGGGGTGCGATAGTAGCCGCCCACACCGAACGAGTTTTCCCCGCCGATCATGAGAAAGCCGCCGCCGAACTGCTGGACCCAGGTGCGGTAAAGCTCCATCTGGTCGCGGCTCATGCTCAGGGCCGAAACGTCACTGAGCATGAAGAGATCATACCGCTGCAATTCTTCCAGCGTGCGCGGCAGCCCGGCGGGGCCCCGTGTTTCCACCTCGATCTTCGCCGCGCGCAACGCTCCGGCCAGAGGTGCCACCTTGGCCTCATCACCGTCGATGAGCAGGACACGCGGCTCGCCGCCCAGGGCGGCGGTCGCGCTGGCGCGGTTGTTCTCGGGCCGGGTGTCCTTACCGGGCGGCGGGACAACTTCCACCTCGTAGGCGGTGAAGCCGTCGCCGGCCTGGAGGTTGGAGAATTTTGTGTCGTTCGTACCCGGTCGCAGGATCACGTCGCGCGAGGCAACGAGAAATTGGTTCTGGTAAAGCTGGACCTTGGCGGGGGTGTCCACGTTGCTGCGCACGTCGGCGCGCAGGTCGAAAGATTCGCCGGATTTCAACCCGCGCGGCAGATCGACGCCGGTGACCAGCACCTCCGGGCGCGGTGGGTTGTGCAGCGGCACGGTCCAGATTTCCAGACCGGCGTCGCCTTGGTTGATGGTTCCCACCGCCTGACCGGACGTGTCGTTTCCGTCGGTCAGCAGGATCACGCGGCGCGCCTTCTCCGGCGGCAGGAGGGAAGCGGCGAAATTGAGCGCACTGCCGATGTCCGTCCCTTGCTGCGTGTCAGCGGGCGACTCCGGCCAGGCCGCGGCAAGCTGGCTGCTTTCCACCGGCGGTTGCCAGACGGCTGCCTTCGTCGCAAAGCCGACGACTCCGGCGACATCGTCCGGGCGGCGCGACCGCAGACTGGTTTCGACGTACTTGCGTGCTTCGGCGCGTGCTTCCGGCGAGATGCTGGCCGAATCATCGACGACGAACAGGACGCCGAGATCGTCGCCGCGGCGCAGCACGCGCACGCCGGCCAAGGCCAGGACGATGCACAAGAGCAGCTGCGCACGCGCCGCCAGGCAGACCCGGCGCTGGGTAGGAGTCATTTCCGCCAGCGACCAGCGCATTGCCCACACGAGCAAAGGCACGCACACGAGCGCCAGCGCGAGAAACCGGGGGTGGGCAAGTTCCATAGGGAAGCGAGCCTACTCCGTCCGCCGGCGGTGGAAGCCCCACCACTCCAGGGTGCAGAGCGCAAAGGCCAGGCAGGCCAGGTAAATCCAGGGCGGCCAGACCCGCACCGCTTCCCACCAGCCGCCCACTGATCGTGCATCGACTGGCCCAGGCTGCTCTGCGGCGCGACTTTCGCCCGGCAAACCGCCGACCGCCGACACCTCGCGATCGAACGTGTTGACTGCCAGCCAGTGGGCCGCGCCATCCACACCGTGCCGCAGGTAAAAGCCATTCCTCGCCGGCTGAAAACTCACGGGTCCCGTGAGCAGTTCCGAAGGCGGAACTTTGCCGGGAAGCGCCTGGTAGGTGTGCTGCGGCACGGTCCACACGGTTTCACCGACCGCCAGGTTCAGGGTCTCACCCGCACGCAATCCGGCTGCTTCGAAACCATCGCCGGACGCGGTTTCATCGTGCGCACCCAGCCAGGCGACCGTGTTGTGCACGAAGAGAGGAAAAGCCACGTGCAAGGGCAGTTCCACCGAATCCGTCGCTCCGAAGGCCAGAGCCACGAAGCGTTGCAAACGGCTTTTGCCCGAAGTCTTGCCAGGGATTGTCCTCTCGCCAGTGACGACCAGAGGACGCTCCAGCGCGCGCACTGGCTGCGCGAACCGCCAGCCCGCCGTTTTGGCAGGCAGCGTCCATTCCCTGGCGCGGAGGAAGGATACGCCCCTCAGATCGACTAGACGGAGCAGGGGACTGTCTTTATCTGCCTCGGTGACCAAGGGATGATCGATGGCTGTCTGTGTACCCGGCAGGGGCGCTTGCCGCACGAAAAGGAAGTTGCCCGCCGGCAAATGGTCCAGCGCGTCGAAGCCGGCGGGCAGGAAATCATCCAGCACCACCGCGTCGAAACTCTCAGCCTGGGCTGGTTGGAAACTTTCTGGAGTCAGTTGATTGAATTCGATCCCCTCGTCGGCCTTGAACAAACTCTCCAAAAACCAGTTCCCGCGCGTGACGAGCAGCACCCGCAACGGCTGTGGCGGCGGGATCACGGCGTAGGCCTCATCGTCCAAGGCCAGCGCATCACCCGGGAAGGCGGGCGCGAGGTGGGCCGTTAGCCAGCCGCGTGTGTTGGCCAGGCCCGTGTTGGCGGCGAGCGCGGGATAGATTTCCGTGCGCCGTCCGCCGGGAGCGAGGTCATAGGGTTTCACGTCGAGCAGCCGGCCGTCGAAGGTCAGCTCGACACTGCCGGTCTGCCGGGTGGCTCCGAAGTTCTCGATCTCCAGCAGCACCTCGTCCGTCTGGGGGCTGTTGGGCAAGGGGCGCACGGTGAGCCGGGTGAGGCCGACGTTTTCCAGCGGAACGCCGGTGTTGCCTGCAAGCCGCCATTCCACCGCAGGCAGCGCACGGACCGCCGGGATTTTGTCGGTCAGCACCACGATCCGGCGGTTTCCGGCCCGGGAGGCGAGCAGATCGTCCGCGAGGTGAACGGCGTCCTCGATCCTTCCCCCGGCGTCGCTCACCCGGGCGTGATCCAGACCGGTGATCAGCGCTTTCTCGTCCCCGGAAAACCCGGCCAGGACCTGCGGCGCACTCCCGGCGGCGAGCAACGCCACGGCGTTCTGCGCGCTCGCTCGACGTAGATACCCCCCGGCCAATTGGCGAGCCTGTGCGAAGTGGGTGACGCCGCCCTCCCGGGCCTGCATGCGCGCCCCGCAATCGAGGATGACCACCGTGGAAGAGCCAACCCCGGCGCCGTCGGCGCGGAAGACAGCCAGTTCGGGCCGCGCCAGAGCGAGAAGTAACAGCGCAAAAATCAGGAGGTGCAGCAGCAGCGAGAGCACCTGCCGCAGGCGTTGGAAGAGCGCGCGGCGCCGATGATCCGCCGTGACGCGCTGCCAGAACATCAACGTGGATACCCGGGCCGGCTGCCGCCGCAATTTGAGCAGGTAGAGCAGGACGATCACCGGCACCAGCACGGCGAAGACCAAGGCAGCCGGGTTGAGCAGCGTCATCGTCGAAACAGGACGCTAGCGCGTGAGGGTCACCCGCCCGGTCATGGCGCGGGAAAGCGTCAGTTCGTCGGCTGCTTCGAGTCCGCCGCCCGCCGGCAATCCCTGGGCGATACGCGTCACCTTTACCTCAGGAAACTCCTCCAGCAGCCCAGCGAGATATTGCGCGGTAGCCTCGCCTTCCACGTCGGCGCTCAGCGCCAGGATGACCTCCACTGCGGCATCCGCTGCCCGGATGCGCTGCAAGAGATGTTCGATGGTCAGATCTTCCGGCCCGACGTGGTCCAGCGGCGCGAGCCGGCCGCCGAGTGCATGGTAGCGCCCGCGGAAAACGCCCGTGCGTTCCAGAGGCAGGATGTCGGTCGCTTGTTCCACGACGCACAGGGGACCGGCGGCGCGGGATTCGTCCCGGCAGATGTCGCAGAGATCCTCGGTGGTGAAGAACCCGCAGTCGCCGCACGGATGGACCTTTTCCGCGCTTTCGAGGACGGCTTCGGCCACTTCCTTGCCGCGGCCGCCGGTGTTGGTATCACGCTGGTCGCCCACCAGCCAGAGGGCGATCCGCTCCGCGCTGCGCGGGCCGATGCCGGGCAGGCGTTTGAGTTGGGCCGTCAGACGTTGGAGAGGTTCCGGGTAGTCGATGCGCTTCATGCGGAGGAGATGCAAGATACTCCGTAAACGTCCAAAGATATAGCGTGGTGTGGTCGTTCCAGCACGATTGAAAAAGTCCCGGACGCAACCTAATATGTATCATCCGCTTCCCCGGAGTATCGGGAATCATTCATCCTGCTTCCTGAGGTTATTTCAAGGATGAGGCTTCGGTGCGCGGGAAGCGACGAGCGCCTTGAAACGTGGGTCCGCCCGGAGAGGCTCCCACTCACCCTCCAAGGAAAGGTCGCCGTAAGAAGGCCCCAAAGGCTGGCCTACGATGGTGCCCAGGAGCGCGATGGCTTTATCCGGTTCACCGCTCCGGCTATAGATGGACGCCGTTTCCTGGACAATGTACGGACCGTTCACGGCGTCCTCTGACATCGGCAACATCTTGCCAGCCTGCAGCGCTTCGCGGATGGCCTCTTCCTTGTTTCCAAGCTCAGAGTCAATGGCGGCAAGGACCAGCAGGGCTTTGGCGTCGTCAGGATGCTTTTTGACGGCTTCCTCCGCGCTCCGGCGTGCGGCGAGGAAAGAGGTGTGTGCCGCCGCTTCGTTCCCGGTCATGGCGGCGATCCAGCCCTCGCGCTCAGTTCGCGGCCAGAGGAACCCACTGTAGTTCACGGTTGGCTGGCGGTAACGGGCCAATGCCCGCGCGGCAGTCGGGTAATCCTTATCGTACAAAGCCAGGATCATTTCCACCGCCGCGGCGGTGTCACCCCATTGTTCACTGCCGGGAGGGACCGAGCGCACCCACTGGCGCATCGGCTCCGGGTCAGCCTGTTCCATTAAAGCACAATAAGTTTTGGTGAAGGCATAGCCCACGTTCTGCGGATCGAGTGCCAGCGCTTTGTCGATGGCGCGCATCGCGTCGGCATAGTGGTAGGTCCAGATGCTCATCTGCGCCGATTCTCGCAGGAAACTGGCGTTCCGGGGGTCCAACTCGGAAGCATGTTTGATTTGCTGGATGCTCTCGTCCCAGCGGCCTTGACGACGCAGAACAAAACAGAGCCAGTAGGGTACCTCCGAGTTGTTGGGCAGCAGGCGCGCCGCCGTCTCAAACGCCACGAGCGCGCCGGAAAAGTCGCGGTGCCCACGGTAAAGGAGTACCCCTTCGACGAGATGCGCTTCGCCGGCAGCGGGCCGCAGGCCACGGGCTCTGTGTGCGGCGTTTTCGGCGCTGGCCAGCCGCTCGGGTGAGTGATCGTAGCTCGACCAATAGAGGCTCAGGTGAGCCCGGGAAAGTTCGCACCACGCAAGAAAGAAACTCGGGTCGCGGGTGGTCGCGTCCTCGAAAGCGCGGACCGCTTGATGTAAGCCAGACTCTTCCAAGGTCCATTCAGCGTCGCCGAGCAGTTTCTTGCCTTGGAGGTAAGCGTCGTACGCGGCGATATTGCGGGTCGGCGAAACGTCGATGGCGGCTTTCTCGTCGGGGGACAATTTGGCCTGGAGCTGCGCGACAATGGTTTGAGCAATCTCACTCTGGATGTCGAACACGTTGGCCAACGGACGGTCGTATTGTTCCGCCCAGAGATGGGTGTCCGTCCGCGCGTCAATGAGCTGGGCGGTGACCCGTACCTGGTTCTCCGCACGCCGCACGCTGCCCTCGACGACGTTGGCCACGCCGAGTGCCTGCGCAATCTCGCGCAGGTTGCGCGGGGTACCGCTTTTGTACTGCATCACGCTGGTGCGGGAGATGACTTTCAAGTCGGAGACTTTGGCCAGATCGGTGAGCACCTCGTCCTGGACGCCGTCGGCGAAGATGGTGCCGTCTTGATCCTTGGAGATGTTGTCGAACGGCAGCACGGCGAGGGATTTTACCGGCACGCCTCCGGGTGGAGCGACCGGGTAGGCAGGGAGCGTTCCCGCCGGGGGTTTGGCGACAAAGAGAAAGAACGCCGCTGTTGCCGCCGCCGGCAACAGGGCCGCGAGGATAAAACCCACGCGCCGAGCGGCATGGGCAGGCAAAAACGACTTGCCTATTGCCCGCCGGTCCAGTGCCCATCCCACGAGGAGCGCCGCACCAAAGCCGATCAGAAGAGTGACAATCACAGGACGCATCACCCACCCCGGCCAACCCAAACCTGGCAGAACAATGGCGGCCACCTGGAGGGCAACCCAGGCCGCCACCGCGTAGCCAAGCACAACGCGATAAATCGTCTTGTGCTTGAGCCCGGCCAGGAACGCCAGACTCACCACCCGGGGTACGGGTGAGTCAGGCGGTCCGGACAAGGAAGCCGTTCCCACCGCTTCGTGCGGCGGAGATGCGGCTTCGTCTTTTGGAAGTGGCTCCACTCAAGGTGGTATTAACGCACCTGGAGCTTTTTGAGCAAGCACAGCTTCTACAGAAAAGCTGGTCACCCTAACGGGAGTCGAACCCGTGTTCACGGAATGAAAGTCCGTTGTCCTAACCACTGGACGATAGGGTGGTGTTTCGCTGGCACCCTCACGGGGCACCAGGAAGAGTCCGCAATATGGGAGGAAACCGGCCTGCTGCAAGTGGAAAAATCCGTTCCCGGCTGTTCACCGAAGCAGCAATCCTGCGGTGCGGCGAGCAGCTCCCCGGTGCATGAGGAGCAGGCGCCGCGCCCGCTCAGCCATTTGTTGTCCTTTGCCCGGCTCGTCGAGCAGGAAGGCAGCTTGCTTCTGCAATCCGGCCGCGTCCTGCACCTGGACGGCCGCTTCGGCGGCAAGCAATTGCGCCGCCAGACTCTCGAAGTTTTCCATGTGCGGCCCAAAGATCACCGGTTTCCCGGCGGCGATGGGTTCCGCCGGATTTTGCCCGCCGACGGTCGCCAGGCTCTTACCGATGAAAACTACCGTCGCAGCGGCGTACCAAGTGTTTAGTTCTCCCGTGCTGTCGAGAAGGAAGATGTGAGGCGGACCGTCCGCGGAAATTTGCGGTGCAACCGCGCCGGAACGGGAGGCGAGGCGCAAACCCAGCGGTTGCAAGTCGGACAAGATCTCGCTCGCGCGTTCGACGTGCCGGGGAGCGATGATCAGGAGCAAGTTGGGGAACCTCGCTCGCAACCCCAGAAATACTTCCGCGAGCACACGTTCCTCGCCCGGGTGTGTGCTGCCGCCGAGCAGCACAGGCGCCTCGTCTTTGACGTGCAGGTCCTGCAATGCTCTTCGCACGGCGTGGGTTGCGTCGGTCCCGGTGGTAGCCGTGGGGTCAGCCTCGTCGAACTTGATACTGCCGGTGTTCTCGATGCGCGCCCGCTTCACGCCCAGCGCCTCCCACCGTGCGATGTCGCCCGGCTCGGTCACGCAGACGAGGTCCAACAGCTCGAACATGCTTCGAGCCAGGAACGCGAAGCGCCGAAAGCGCCGCTCCGAGCGGGGGGAAAGCCGCGCGTTGGCGAGCGTCACGAATACGCTCCGGCGGCGGGCTTCGAGCAACTGGTTCGGCCACAGGCCGCCGTCCACGATCACCAGCTCTGCGGGTCGGATCGCGTCGAAGGCACGGCGCACGGACCACCGCAGATCGACCGGAGTATAGAGGACGCACACCCCTCCGGGCACACGTTCCCGGGCGAGCTGGAAACCCGTCGTGGTGGTGGTGGACAGCACCAACGCCAATCCCGGCCGGCGCTCGCGCAAGGCCGCGATCAACTTCAGCGCAACCAGCATTTCGCCGACACTCACCGCCTGCACCCACACGGGCGACGCCAGCCCGGACAACCGTGCCTGATCCTCCGCCGAATAGAAGCCCAGCCGTTGCCCGAAGTGCTTTCGGTAGTTTCCACGCCGCACCATGCGCCGCAGGTACCCGGGCAGCATCAGCACGAACACGAGCGGAAACAGCAGGTTGTAGAGACGAAAGACCAACGACGTCAAAGCTCGGAAGGGGTGGAAACCATCTCGCGGCGCACCAGGAAAATGACCTCGGTCTTGCCGTAACGCTTTTGCCGGACCGCTTCCCAGCCGTTCGCTCCCAGATCCGGCAGCGTGTGCCGGGGCGACTTTTCCAGCACGAACAATCCTCCCGGCCGCAGGGCTTCCACCAGCGCAACGCTCTCGATCAGCCTCGCGCTATAATCCTCCGGCTGACTCGCCGCCGTGTACGGTGGATCGGCGAAGATCAGGTCGTAATTCTTGCCGGCATTGCTGCCGCTTCCCGTTTTCACCCGGCGCTCCAGGAAGGTGAACGCATCCAGGCACACCACCTCGGCTTTCCCTGGCCCAGCGAGGCGGGTCTGCTCCAGGTTGCGCCGGATGCACTCGAGCGCCTGACGGTCGCGTTCGACAAAAGTTGCCGCCGCCGCCCCACGGCTCAAGGCCTCGATCCCCAACCCACCCGTCCCGGCAAACAGGTCCAGCACCCGGGCTCCCGGCACACTCTCGGCCAAACTGGAGAAGATGGCCGCGCGCACCTGGTCCATCGTCGGGCGCACGTGGTCGCCTTTGGGGCAAAGGAGCGGTATTCCTCCCGCGGTGCCGGCAACTACTCGCATCGCCGCTCAGATTCCATCGCCGCTGCCGTTGTTCTGCTCGCCGGGTGGCTGCTGTTGCTTGGGCGCTTTCTTCTCGTGCTTTTTCTTCGGAGCAAAAAGGTTTTCCAACAGGCTGGCGGCTGACCCCTGCAAGACCTTGGCGAACAAATCGGACCTCGGCTTGTTCAAGGTGCCGGTGATGTCAAAATCCATGTACCGGCTGCCCTCGGGAGCTCCGCTGCCGCACGGCAAAAAGTTGGACTCGACGAATTGAGGCAGTTGGCGGCCGACCGCGCGATCGATCGTCAGGCGCGCCCGCAACACCAAGCGGTCCGCCTCGGTGTCGTAATCGCCT
The DNA here is from genome assembly GCA_964245965.1 of uncultured Chthoniobacterales bacterium. Classification (GTDB taxonomy): domain Bacteria; phylum Verrucomicrobiota; class Verrucomicrobiia; order Chthoniobacterales; family SZAS-18; genus CAWCJJ01. The sequence continues at coordinate 24,409 of CAXTOP010000001.1, read as the reverse complement.
TGGGCCGCAATTTGCAGGTTATTGGAAACGAGGGTCAGCGGCTTCACGTGGAGGATCGTGCCTTCCAGCGCGTAGTCGAGTTCGGCCTTCTTGAACTCCAGGTGGCTGATATCCTCGATTCGCAACGCGTCGCCGATGGTCTGGAGCAGGGGAAGATTGGTGAAGCGGGCGTTGACCAGCTGCACCAGACCGCTGGCCCGCCGACTCTCCCGATCCCCGGCCAGGCCCGCCGCCTGGATGTCGCCGCGCAAACGGCCTTCCGCGAATTTCGGTCGCCCCCCGGCCTCCTTGACCAATTCGTCCAGCGACACATCTTCGATGTGGCAGGCGGTTTCGAACGGCGTGCCGGGTTCCTGGAGTCCGATCCGGCAACTCAGATCCACCTTGCCGCCGGCGAACTTACCGCTGCCATGCGCCAGATTCAGCCCGCGCTTGTCGTAGGTAAAATCGGAGTGGAAGTCCGTGAAGGTCACCCCGGCGCGCGGCAGCATGGCCTTGCCGAACCACAGCGCACCGGCGGCGTGATCGGTGCCTTTGAGTCTGGTGTCCAGGTTGACTTCCTCGAAGCGGCCCACCAGGCGGCGGTGGCTGTCCAGGAAGTTCAGGACCCCGTGGCGAAGCTTGAGCCGGTCCACGTCCACGGCGACCTGGTAGGAACCATGATCGGGCTTCCCCGCAGGCTTGGCTTGACGCGCCGGAGGGGCCACGTCAGGGGTGGCCTCCGCCACCGGTGGAACGACCGGCCCGGGCGCTTCACCGGGTTGAACGGGCGGTTCAATCGGCGCCTCCTGCTCCGGCGGCACCGGCGGGGTAGGTGGCTTGGCAGCAGGAATGGTCTCGGGCGGAAATTGCCAGCGGCCGTCGGCATTCTGCGCCCATGCCAGGTCAGGCTGATCGAGGAGGACCTGCTGCACAGTCAGGCTTTTGTGGAACAACGGCAGCAGGGCGAACTGAACCCGGAAACTCTGGGCGGTGAGAAAATTCTCCGTGCTCCCCTCGGGGTGAGCCGTGATGCCGTCGATCCGCAAGCCTTCCCAAGGGGTGAGGGTCGTCTTCTTGATTTCGACGGGCATCTTCAGGGCCGAAACCAGAGCCTGACGGATCCGCGCTTGCACCGTCAGCGATTGCACATAAAGGTTGGCCGCCAGGAGCAGCACTCCGCCCAGGATCATAGCGGCCACCACCGCGCTCACTGCGTACCAGCCAAGCTTTCTCACGTTGAAACAACCTAGCCGCTCGCGCCCGGAAGGGAAGCCGGAATCCGTGCGGCCATCGGCTGCCGGCAAAATCTTCGTCATCTTCAACCCTGCTGCCCGCTCCGAACGCGCCGCTCACCTGCGGGATAAAATCGCCGCGCTTGGTGCCCGGGCAGAGGTCCATCCCACGGGCGGACCCGACGACGCGCGCGCGATGGCGGCTCAGGCGGTCAAGCAGGGCTACGGGGTGGTCGTCGCGGCGGGCGGCGACGGGACGATCAACGAGGTGGTCAACGGCCTGGCCGGCTCGGACGTGACGCTCGGCCTGCTCCCGCTGGGCACGATGAACGTTTTCGCCGCCGAAATGGGCATCCCCAGCAACCGGATCAAACGGTGCTGGGAGATCATTGAGGCCGGGCACGTGCGCGAGGTGGACGTGGCGCGCGCGAACACCCGCTGCTTCGTGCAGCTCGCCGGGGTCGGCTTCGACGCGCAGGCGGTGGCCGGGGTCGACTGGGAAGCCAAGAAAACCCTGGGGCCGCTCTCTTACATCATTTCCGCCGCCAGGGTAGCCGCGCACAAACCGCCCGAACTGACCATCGAGTGCGAGAGCGGCAAGGTGCGCAAGGGCAGCTTCGTGCTGGTGGGCAACGGCCGCTACTACGGCGGGCGGGTGCCGGTCTTCAAGGGAGCGATCAACCACGACGGCCTGCTCGATGTGCTTGTGTTCAAGAACCTCGGGTATCTGGACATCATCCGCTACATCCAGTGCGTGTTCATGGGCACGCACCTCAAGCAGCACGACGTGGAGTATTTCCGCACCAGGGGCATGACCATCCACAGCACCGCGGGCGGCGAGGACGTGCCCTTCGAGGCCGACGGCGAACTGGTCGGCTACGCGCCGGTCACCTTCCAGGTTTCGCCGCAACGCTTGAAGGTGCTGGCCCCGCCGGCCAGGTCACCTTGATGGCTGGCGCGAAGGCGTTTTTCTGCTAATTGAATACGCCTGGCCCGGGGGGCGTCCTTTCCGGGACGCTTTTCCCCTGGTCCTGGCTTTACCCGCATCGATGAGCAGCAGTATTCCCGGCAGTAAATTCGTCTTCCTCGACCTCGGCGGCAAACGCTGGCCCCGCGCCCGGCGGTTGCTCGTGCTCCTGGGAGTGCTGGTCTTCCTGGGCACCGTCTTCTTCGTCCAGTCGCTCTTCATTGCGCCGCAGTTGGTGCTGCCGCTCAAACTCAAGAAGCTCAAGGAACAACTCAAGGCGCTCCAGAAGCAAAACCCTGCCATCGGCTCGGCGACCTTCGCCGCCAACACTGAGGCGCAGCGGGCGTTTTACCACAGCGAGATCCACAAGAAGCGCACCGATCTTTTCCGCGAACAACTCCTCCCCAAGGCACCGCGACCGGCGCGCCCGCCCGGGAACATTCGCCTTGGCTACTACGTGGGTTGGGACCCGAACAGCCTGGATTCATTGACGGCGCACGCCGACAAGCTCACGCACGTTTGTCCCGAGTGGTTTTCGCTCGGCGCTTCCGATGGCGATTTTACCGCCGACAACAACACGGCGCTGCTCCAGTTCATGGCGGCCAACCGGCAACTGGTGCTCATGCCGCTGATGACCAACATCGTCGGCGAGGAGCGCCAGCCCGAAGCCGTGGAAAATCTTGCGCACGGTCCGGCCGAGACGCAGCAGAAGTTCATCGACAACCTCAAGCAGCGGCTCTTGGACATCCACGCGGGCGGGGTCATCATCGACTGGGAAAACCTCGACGCCGCCTACCAGGACGATATCAGCTCCTTCCTCGGCAAGGTGTGCGAGGGCCTCAAAGCCGCCAAGCTGGAACTGTGGCTCCAAATCCCTGTGGGCGAGGAGCGCCAGGCCTACGACATCGACACGCTTTCCGAAAAGGTGGACCGCTTCGTGGCTGTGCTGCACGACCAGGTGTCCGAGGACGACCCGCCCGGACCCGTCGCGGCCCAGAATTGGTTCGACGGCTGGCTGGACGCCATCGCCAGCTACGGCGATCCCGACCAGTGGGTGCTCGCCCTGGGCAGCTACGGCTACGATTGGGCCGAGGACCCCGCCAAGAACAGCCGCACCGGCTACCGCAAAGCGGAAACCATCTCCTTCGCCGACGCCATGAGCCGCGGCGCGTACGCGGGCGAGGGCAACACCGCCAGCGGCTCGCCGGAGTACAATCCTTCCTTCGACTACACCTTGGCGGGAGTCAGCCATGCGGTGTGGTTCCTGGACGCCGTCAGCTTTCTCAACCAGGCCCGGCACGCGCGTCTGCGGGGCTACGTGAATCTCGGCCTCAGCCGCCTGGGTACGGAAGACCCGGGCGTGTGGAGCGCGCTGGACCTGGCCGCCCAGCCGGAACTCGCCAGGAACGACCTTGCCTCCCTGCAAGTGCTCGTGCCCGGCAACACCATCACGAACATCGGCGTGGGCGAGGTGATCACGGTGGACATCTCGCCGGAGAACGGCACGCGGCAGGTCAACACCGACCCCGGGACCGACCTGCTGACGGCCGCCTACGACAAGTTCCCGCAGTACCCGAGCCTGTACCACCAGGGCGGAGGCACCGAGCACCAGGTGGCGCTCACCTTCGACGACGGCCCCGATCCGGTCTGGACGCCCAAGATCCTCGACATCCTCAAGCAGCGGGGGATCCACGCCACCTTCTTCATGCTCGGGCAGCAGGCCGAGAACTATCCGGGCCTCGTGCGCCGGGTGGTCGAGGAAGGGCACCTGATCGGCAGCCACACGTACACGCACCCCAACCTGGCGCTTTGCAGCGAGCAGCGGGTGCGCATCGAACTGGACGCCACCCAGCGGCTCCTCGAGACCATCACCCGCCACTCCACTTTGCTCTTCCGGCCGCCCTACGACGCGGACTCGCGCCCGACCCAGCTCGCCGAGGTGGTACCGCTCGCGACGGCCCAGGACCTCAACTACCTCATGGTCATGGAGAGCATCGACCCGGAGGACTGGGACAGACCGGGGACGGACACGATCGTCCAGCGCGTCCGGCAACAGCGGCACAGCGGCAACGTCATCCTCCTGCACGACGCCGGCGGCGACCGTTCCCAGACGGTCGAAGCCCTGCCCAGGATCATCGATTATCTCACGGCCCGCGGGGATCGGCCCGTGACTATCGCCGACCTGCTGGGCACGACCAGGGAAGCGCTCAACCCGCCGCTGCGGGCCGGGCAGCAATCGCTGGCGCGGCTGGCCAGTGCCATCGGCTTTCGCACGCTGCACGCTGGGTTCGGGTTCCTGTGGGCGTTCATGATCGTGGCCACCGCGCTGATCGTCGTGCGCACGCTGCTCATCATCGGCCTAGCGTTGCGGCAGCGCCGCTTGCGCCGTCTCGAACGGCGGGTACTGGAGGAAACCGGCTTGCCGCCGCAACCGGTGAGCGTCATCGTCGCCGCCTACAACGAGGAAAAAGTCATCGCCGCCACCCTGCGCTCCGTGCTGGACACGGACTACGCGGGGGAAGTGGAGGTCGTCGTCGTCAACGACGGCTCGAAGGATCAGACCGGGCGGGTGGTCGAGGAATTTGCCGCCGAAGAGCCGCGGGTGCGCTATTACCAGCAGACCAACGCCGGCAAGAGCGAAGCGTTGCGCCGCGGGGTGGAGTTCGCCACGCACGAGGTGCTGGTTTTCCTGGATGCCGACACGCTTTTCCAGCGCGATACGTTGCGCAACCTGGTAATGCCTTTCCTCGACCCGAAGGTGGGCGCGGTCTCGGGCCACGCGCGGGTGGGCAACGTGCGCAGCTTCATCGCGCGCTGCCAGGCGCTGGAATACATCGTCGGCTTCAACCTGGACCGGCGCGCGTACGACCTGTGGAACTGCATTACCGTGGCGCCGGGAGCCATCAGCGCGGTACGCTGGACTGCTTTGCGCGAGGCGGGCGGCTTTTTGTCCGACACGCTGGCGGAGGACACGGACCTGACCCTGACCCTGCACCGCTGCGGCTACCGCATCCGTTACATCGCCAGCGCAGTGGCCTGGACGGAGGCACCGGAAACGATCAGCGCGCTGGCCAAGCAGCGTTTCCGCTGGTGCTACGGCACGATGCAGTGCCTGTGGAAGCACCGTGACATGCTCTTCAATCCCCGCTTCGGCGCGCTGGGCTTCTTCAGCCTGCCGAGCATCTGGTTCTTCCAGATCGTGCTGGTGGCTCTCACGCCGATGGTGGATTTGCTGCTGCTAGGTTCGGTGCTGCTCGGCGACGGCCGGGCGGTCCTGCCGTATTTCGTCGTCTTCTTGATCCTGGATCAACTGATTGCCCTGCTGGCCTGCCGACTGGAGAAGGAGCCTCTTAACCGGAGTTGGATCATGATCCCGATGCGGCTGATTTACCGGCCACTCCTGAGCTGGGTGGTGTGGAAATCGATCATCAGCGCCGCGCGCGGCGTGTTGGTAGGGTGGGGGAAGCTGGAGCGAACGGCGTCGGCCATCGTGCCGTCGAGGGTATGAGCAACGGGATCCCTCGCCTTCCGTTCCTCTGCGGTGCAGCGTGCCTCCTGCTGCTGGCCGCCGGTTGCCGTCGCCGTGCCACGTCTGATGCCGGCAGTGACGGGAAGCTGTCGCCGGGATCGGCCGACAAGCCGCAGTTCCTCGCCGTGCCGGAGCAGGGAGCTTACACCGGAGCGTACATCGATTTCGGTGAGACCGAGGACAACGTGACCCTGGAAACCATCGACCACTTCGAAGAGCAGGCGGGCAAACACCAAGTGATCATTGCCTTCTCCAGTTTCTGGGGAGAAAATAGTTATCCTGCCGACGCGATCGAGGTCGTTTCGCAACATGGTTCCGTGCCGCTCATTTTCTGGTCGCCCTGGGATCGTCCCTACCGCGAGGATCTGGTACAGTCCGCCGGTCCGGACAAGTTTCGTCTGGAAAATATCCTCAGCGGCCAGTGGGACGAGTACATCGACCGATGGGCGGCTGGCGCGGCGGCTTACGGCAAACCGATGTTCGTCTCGTTGTGCAACGAGATGAACGGCGACTGGTTCCCCTGGTCAGGCAAATACTACGGCGGTGAACGGCCCATCGCCGGGACCAATCCTGCGGAGTTTGTCGGACCGGAGTACTTCAAACGCGCTTACCGGTACGTCGTGGACCGAGTGCGTGCGCACGGGGCGTGGAACATCCTCTGGGTTTTCCACGTCAACAACTACTCCGAACCGATGGAGCAGTGGACTGCGTTCGAGGAGTATTATCCCGGTTCGGGCTACGTGGATTGGCTGGGGCTGAGCGTCTATGGACAACAGTTTCCCAACGGCAAATGGGACGTGTTTCAGGACATGATCAGGACTCCGTACGACGAGATTTGCAAGCTCGACGCCTTTAAACCCGTGATGATTACCGAGTGGGGCGTGGGTGAGTTTCCCGCCAGCGGGGACAAGGCAGAGTGGCTGACTGACGCGTTCGAGCAATTGCAGACGGAGTTCCCGCGGGTACATGCCGCAGTGTACTGGCACGAACGCTGGCAGAATACGAAGACGCTCTTCTACAGTAATTTGCGGATTAATTCATCGCCGAAGGCTCTGGAGGCGTTCCGCCGAGGATTGGCGAGTAATTACTGGCTCGCGGAGCCGGTTTATCATTAATGGTATCCCAGAGAGGACGGAACGCCATCGCTGTAACCTGCCTTTTCGTTCTTCACCTGTCATCCTGAGCGGGAGCGACACTCGCTCCCGCTCAGGATGACAGAAGGAGGTAGCAAGCCGATCGATGGGTGCAACTATCACCCCAGAAACAGCTTGGGGAAAGCAATACGATACCCCAAGACAAAAACAGGCCGGAAGGATAATCCTTCCGGCCTGTTGCCAAAGCGACGGTCGCAGGAATCAGCGCGAGTACAACTCGACGATCAGTTGCTCGTTGACGATCGGCGCGATTTCCTCACGGGAAGGGATACGGGCTACCTGACCGCTCAACGCGTCACGGTTCACGGTCAACCAATCTGGCACCGGGGTAATTTGCGTCAGATCGAGGTTGCGCGTGGCCAACTGCTTGGATTTCGCACGCTCACGAATCGTCACTGTGTCGCCGGAGCGGACGTTGAACGAAGAAACGTCCACCTTGCGACCGTTCACCGCCACATGGCCGTGACCAACCAACTGACGGGCGGCGCGGCGGGTATTCGCAAAACCGAGGCGGAACACCACGTTGTCGAGACGGGTCTCCAGCAGTTGCAGCAGCGTCTCGCCCGTTACACCACGGCGGCTCAGCGCCGTCTCGAAGTAGCGGCGGAACTGACGCTCCATCAACCCGTACTGATAACGTAGCTTTTGCTTTTCGCCTTGGGCAATGGCGAATTCAGACTGCTTGCGGCGCGAGCCCTTCGGGCCGTGGATGCCGGGCGGATAATTCTTGCGCTCCAGCGCCTTGGAGGGGCCGAACAGAGGAACGCCGTAACGGCGAGCGACTTTCGTCTTGGGACCAGTAAACCGTGCCATAAGATAAGATCAGGAAAAAGACAGAGAGATGCGGTGATACCAAGTCAGACGCGACGCTGCTTGGGCGGGCGGCAACCGTTGTGTGGCACCGGGGTGACATCGCGGATGACGGTGACTTCCAGACCGATGGCCTGTAGAGCACGCACCGCCGATTCGCGGCCTGCGCCAGGGCCTTTGACCCGGACTTCGACTTCTTTCAGCCCGTGGCCCATCGCCTGACGCGAGGCATCCTGCGCGGCCATCTGGGCGGCGTAAGCGGTGCTCTTGCGCGAGCCTTTGAACCCAACCTTGCCGGCGCTGGACCAGCCGATAACGTTGCCGGCGAGATCCGTGATCGTCACCGACGTGTTGTTGAACGTCGAGAAAATGTGCGCGATACCGACAAGGATGTTCTTGTTGCCCTTAGCGCGGACGATCTTGGGCTTCTCGACGTCGTTGGGATCGAGCGAAAGATTTTCCTTCGGAGCTTCGGCGGCGGGAGCGGCCTCCTTCTTGGAAGCTTTCTTCGCCTTGGGAGCAGCGGCGGGTGCCGCAACGATCGGGCCGGGAGTAGCTTCGGCAGCGGCGGGTGAGGATGGAACCGCCGGTGCGCCTTCGGGAGCGGCAGCGGCAGGCGTGGGATTGTTCTCTTCTTCGGCCATACGGAATGTTGCTAGGTAGTGTGGGTTGTTCTCGGCGGCTGGTCTGTGTTGCCGCGCGAGAATGCTCCGGCAGTCCTAGCCTATGCTTCGGGAAATCTTACTTCTTGGCGTCCTTGTTGCGCTGCACGCCAACCGTCTTGCGCGGGCCCTTGCGGGTGCGGGCGTTGGTGGAGGTGCGCTGGCCGCGCACCGGCAGGCTGCGGCGGTGGCGGATGCCGCGGTAACAGTTGATCGCTTGGAGACGCTTCAGGTTGCCTTGCAGTTCGCGGCGCAGATCGCCCTCGATCGGTAGCTTGCTCGCGGCGATGGCCTGGATGATCTCGTTGATCTGCGCCGGGCTCAGGTCCTTGGCTCGGATGTTCGGGTCGATGTTGACCTGTTCGAGGATCTTCTTGGTCCAGCTGGGACCGATGCCGTAGATGTAGGGCAGCGAAGCTTCGATGCGCTTCTCGCCGGGGATATCAACTCCAAGTAAACGGGGCATAAAAAAAAAGTGGGTGTGATGGATCAGGAAGATCAGCCCTGGCGCTGCTTGTGGCGGGCGTTTTTGCAGATCACGCGCACCACATTTTTTCTCTTCACAATTTTGCAACTCTCACAGAGACGCTTGACAGAGGCTCGAACTTTCATGGTTTAATATTCCCGGTAAATCGTTGTGGGGAAAAGGTTTGTTCCGGCCGATGCTCAACGGTGGCGGGAGGTGGTCCGGGCCTTCGTCAAATCGTAGGGACTCATCTCTAGCATAACTTTGTGGCCTGGCAAGTTGGGATTGGAAGGACTAAGCATTTTTGCCGGTTCACTTGGTGACGGTCTTTTCCCGCCACGTCAGGATCTCCGGGTCGCCCCTGGTTACCAGCACGGTGTGCTCGAAATGCGCGGAAGGTTTGCCGTCGGCTGTCACCACAGTCCAATCGTCCCCAAGCACTTTCACCCCGGCACGGCCGAGGTTGACCATCGGTTCGATGGCCAGGGTCATCCCGGCTTTGAGCTTCGGGTTCGGACCCGAGCGGTAGTTCGGTACCTGCGGCTCCTCGTGCAACTGGCGTCCCACGCCGTGGCCGACAAATTCACGGACCACCGTGTAGCCGTTGCGAGTCACGTGGGACTCAATGGCCCCGGACACATCGTGGAGGCGCTTGCCTTCGCGCACCAGAGGGATGCACAGGTCCAAAGCTTCTTCGGTGACCTGCAAGAGCCGTTGTACCTGCGGCGTGATGATTCCCACCGGAACGGTCTTGGCCGTGTCGCCCACCCAGCCGTCCTTGATGACACCGACGTCGAGCTTGATGATGTCACCGTACTGCACGCGCCGCGCTCCGCCGATCCCGTGGACGACTTCCTCGTTCACCGAGATGCAGATGTTGCCGGGAAATTTGCGGTAGCCCAAAAATGCGCTCTTGCACCCGGCGGCGGCGATGAGGTCGGCCGCATATTGGTCCACCTCGCGGGTGGTCACCCCGGGACGGATGAAGTTGCTCACCTGTTCCAGAATCTCGCTGGCCGTGCGCCCGGCGGCACGCATCTTCTCAATCTCGCGTGGACTCTTGATGGGGATGCTGCTCATCGCGCCGGTGCCTCCGCCGGTTCGAAAACCGCCGACACCTGCGCCGAGACCTCTTCGGGCGTCCGCGTCGCATCAATCCGGCGCAACAGGCTGCGTTCCTCGTAATACTCGATCAGCGGTGCCGTGTGTTCCTGGTATTGCGCCATGCGGCGGACCAGGGTTTCCGCGTCGTCGTCGTGGCGGGTGTGCAGTGTGCCTCCACACAGAGGACAAGCCTCGTCGCGGCTTTGCACCTGCCAGCCGATTCGAAAGCTGTGGCCGCAAACCGAGCAGACCACGCGGCGGCTGACACGCTCGCGGATCGTTTCGGCGTCCACCTCCAGCCAGACCGCAGCCATCAAAGATGCCTGATGCTTGACGAGAATATCGTCCAGAGCAGTGGCTTGCCCGAGCGTGCGCGGGAAGCCGTCGAAGACGAACGCCGTCTCGTGGGCGCCAAGCCAGCTTCCAATCGATTGAAGCGCCACATGGTCAGGCACCAGACGTCCGTGGTCGATGTAAGTCGCGGCTTCCAGGCCGAGCGGGCTTTTGGCCCCCTTCTCCCGCCGCAGGATGTCGCCGACCGAAGTCACGGGGATGCCCCAATGTTCGGTGATCCAGCGTCCCTGGGTCCCCTTGCCGGCAGCGGGTGGACCCAGCAAAACCATGCGGTACGGGTTCAAGGATCAGTGGTTGAGCAGCAGCGCCAAGCCGCCGATCAGCAGCAAGGCCACGCCGACGCAAAGCCAGACCAACGTTGTCTGACGCGCGGGCTCACCCTCACGGGTGGCGTTGTCGAAGCGGCCGCGGATCCGGCCCTTGCGCAGGAAGCCGTCGTAATGGCGTTGGATGAGGTGCGTTTCAATCTGCCGCATCGTGTCGAGCATCACGCCGACGATGATCAGCAAACCTGTGCCGCCGAAGAACTGCGCCGTGATGTACGGCACGTTCAGGCTGCGGGAGAGGAGTTGCGGCAGAATGGCCACGACGATCAAAAACATCGCACCGGCGAAGGTCAGACGGGACATGCTGAAATCAAGGTAGTCAGCCGTGGGCTTGCCGGGACGCACACCCGGGATGTAGCCACCGTTCTTCTTCAGCTCATCGGCGATCTGCGCCGGCTGGAACATCGTCGCGACCCAGAAGTAGCTGAAGAAGAAAATCATCAGCGCGTACAAGAGATAGTGCAGCCAGCCATTGGTGAGGTTGGCGGCGATCTCCTGCGCGGTGCGGGAGTTCTTGAAGAGCAAATTGACGATCGTGGAAGGGAAGATCAGCAACGCCTGTCCGAAGATGATGGGCATCACGCCCGCGTAGTTCACTTTCAGGGGGAGAGATTGGGTCTGGCCACCGTACATTTTGCGGCCCACGACCCGACGAGCGTACTGCACAGTGATCTTGCGTTGGGCCTGGGTCAGGGCAATCACTGCCGCGATTACCAACACGAAGAAAGCGAGCATCAGAACCAGGACCGCCGGATTGACTTGGCTGCTCTGGCCGTTGAGTGGAACAAACGTGCGCCACGCCTGGATCAAACCAGCAGGTAGTTGAGCGACGATGCCGACCGTGATGATCAGCGAGATACCGTTGCCGATGCCGCGTTCGGTGATCTGGTCGCCCAGCCACATCAAGAGCATCGTGCCGGCGGTCAGTGACATGACCGTGATGAACTCGAAGCCGAAGCCTTTGCTGTCCACCAGATCGACACCCATGTTTTGGATCGTGTTGGTGATGCCGGGCAGGAAGGGGTTGGAGCCGGGATTCTCGAACGAGCGCGCCAGCAGGAAGCCCTGGAACAAGCATAGGATCACCGTCGCGTAACGGGTGTACTGCATGATCTTTTGCCGGCCGCCGTCTTCCTTCTGCATCTTGGCCAGCTGCGGGATCACCGCGCCGAGGAGCTGCAGCATGATCGACGCGCTGATGTAGGGCATGATGCCCAGTGAGAAGATCGCGCAGTTTTCCAGCGCGCCGCCGCTGAAGATGTTGAACAGGGCCGCCACCGAGCCGCCTGCTTGGGTATTCACCTGGGTGCGGAACCACTCGTGGAGCACCGCCGCGTTGACGCCAGGCGTCGTAATCTGGGCACCCGCGCGCACCACGATGACGATGATGAGGCTGAAGATGATCCTGGCGCGAAGCTCGGGAACCTTGAGCGAATTGACAAAAGCGGAAAGCATGGCGGCGAAAAAGAATCGGGAGGTTGGTCGTGTGGGTGCTAGCGGGTCTATCTGACGAGCGGTGGAAAGTCAAAGACCGCGTCAACGGGGATCGTCCCGGCGCGGTCTTCTCTGCCCTGCAAACTGACTGGCGGCAAGCTTTATCGGGATCGGCTATTGAGCCGGGGCAACAGCTCTGGCCTTCTCGCGGATGGTCACCGTACCACCGGCTGCTTCGATCTTGGCGCGGGCGGCTTCGCTGATGGTATCGACTTCGATCGTGATCTTCTTAGTGACGTCACCGGTGCCAAGAACCTTCAATTGATCAAACTTGCCACGGATCAGGCCCTTCTCACGCAACATCGCTTCGTTGATCGTGCCACCGTCCGCCAAAACGTCCAGTTCGTTGAGGTTGACCACAGCGACCTTGGTCTTGAAAGTCGCATTGTTAAAACCGCGTTTCGGCAAGCGGCGGTAGAGGGGCATCTGACCGCCTTCGAAGCCCAGACGAATGCTGCCACCCGAACGGGCTTTCTGACCTTTGTGACCCTTGCCGCTCGTTTTGCCGTGGCCGCTGCTCTCGCCGCAACCGAGCCGCTTGACGCGGTGGGTGCTGCCGGGGCGGGGTTTGAGTTCGTGAAGTCTCATAAAATACTAAATGGTATCTTCTGCTGAAGAAAAAACGTAGATGGCGCTTAGGCAGCCGCCGGGGCAGGTTCGTTGGCCGAAGCGACTTCCTGGGCTTCCTGAAGGTCGCGGCCAGACTTCAAACCGCGCAGTTTCATCACCTCGTCACGGCGGCGCAGATGGCTCAATGCTTCCAGGGTTGCTTTAACCACGTTGGCGTGGTTGCTGGAACCGAGCGATTTGGCCAGCACATCCTTGATGCCGGCCGCTTCCACTACTGCACGCACCCCGCCCCCAGCGATGACGCCGGTACCGGGAGAAGCAGGACGGAGCATGACGCGTCCACCACCGAACTCACCGATCGTCTCGTGCGGAATCGTATTCTCGTGGAGCGAGACCTTGACCATCGCCTTGCGGGCAGAGTCAGAGGCCTTGCGGATCGCCTCGGACACTTCGTTCGCCTTGCCGAAGCCGCAGCCGACCTTGCCGTCGTGGTCACCGGCGACAATCAGGGCGCTGAAGGAGAAACGGCGACCACCTTTCACCACCTTGGCGCACCGATTGATGAACACGACTTTCTCGGTCGTCTCTCCACGGGTAGCGGTGCGGGTCTGGTCGGTGTTGCGTTCGCGGTCGTTGCGACGGCCCTGGTTGGATTGATGACCTGGAGGCATAAGGAAAGCGGGCGGGAAAGAAAGTAAGGTAAACTGCGAGGTTAGAAGTCGAGACCGCCAGCACGGGCGGCATCAGCAAGGGCTTTGACCTTGCCGTGGTACTGAGCGCCTCCGCGGTCGAAGACGACGCGCTGGATCTGCTTGGCTTGGGCTCGCTGGGCGAGCAAGGCGCCGACTTTTTCGGCGGTCTGCTTGTTCGCGCGGGTCGCCTTGTCGTCGCGAAAATCCTTTTCCGTCGTGTTCACGGCGGCGAGGGTATGACCGGCGGAGTCCTCGATGATTTGCGCGTAAACGTGGCGGCCGGAAAAGAACACGCTCAAACGGGGACGCTCGGTGGTGCCGCTGATCTTCTTGCGAATGCGCAGGTGAATGCGATGGCGGATGATGCGGCGATCTGCTTTAGGCATACGGAAAAGAGGTTGGAAGTTGAATGAAGGAAGAACGACACACGTTATTGGACCGTCTTGCCTTCCTTGCGCTGAACGATTTCGCCGGCATAGCGAACCCCCTTGCCTTTGTAAGGCTCCGGCGGGTAATAGCCACGGATATCGGCGGCGACCTGTCCGACAAGTTGCTTGTCAATTCCTTCGACTTTAACCTTGGTGTTGTCGGTCACGGTGACCTTGATGCCGGTGGGAATCGGGAACAGGATGGGGTGCGACTTGCCCAAACTCAGGTTGAGATTGGCACCTTGCACGGCGGCTTTGAAACCGACGCCTTGGATCTCCAGGTCTTTGACGTAGCCGGTGGTCACACCAACAATCATATTGGCGAGAAGGCTGCGGGACAAACCGTGCAGGGCTTTAACCGCACGGTCTTCGGCGCCGCGAGCGACGGAGAGCTTGTTGTCGGCCACCGTGGCCTTGATCTGTCCGGGAAGCGTGAAGTTCAGCTTGCCCTTGGGCCCTTCCACGTTGACCGCTCCGTCGTTGCCGACGTTGATCTTCACTTGGCTGGGAATTTCGATGACTTTGTTGCCGATACGGGACATGACGTTCTGTGCCTCGAAGTAAAAAGATTGGGAACGGAAGCAGCCTTAGTACACGTAAGCGAGCAATTCGCCGCCCACATGCTGGCGCTTGGCCTCACGGTTGCTGAGAACCCCGCGCGGCGTGGAAAGAATGGCGATACCTTGGCCGCCGCGGACCCGCGGAATGTCTTCGGCCCCCACGTAGCGGCGCAAACCGGGACGGCTAACGCGCTTCAACCCGGAAAGAGCAGGGGTCTGGTCCACGAACTTGGTCGTGACACGCATGAACTGTTTGGGGCCGTCGTTCTCGACGACGCACTCGGTGATGTAGCCTTCCTTCTTCAACACTTGAGCCACATCATTCTTGATGCGCGAGTAGGGCAGCAATACTTCGTTCTTGCGCGCCTTGCTGGCATTGCGCAGGCGAGTCAGGAAATCCGCGATGGGGTCGGTCAGGGCACTCATGAAATAAATCTTGGATCGAAATCTGCGGAAAATCAGACCGGTTTTTTGCGATCACTGAAGGGCATACCCAGAGCGTCCAACAGGCTCTTGGCCTCGTCGTTGGTCTTGGCGCTGGTGACGATGCTCACGTCGAAACCGATGTTGCGCTGGATCTTATCCAACTCGATCTCCGGGAAAATGGATTGGTCGGTCACGCCCAAGGTGTAATTACCCTGACCATCGAAAGCGCGAGTAGATACGCCGCGGAAATCGCGGATGCGGGGCAGCGACATCTTGATCAGACGTTCCATGAACTCGTACATGCGGGGACCGCGCAGGGTCACCTTGGCACCGATGGCCTGGTTCTCACGCAGCTTGAAGTTCGCGATGCTCTTCTTGGCGCGCGTCTCGGCCGGCTTTTGACCGGTGATGGTCGTGAGTTCCTTCTTGGCCTCTTCGAGCGCCTGCTTGATGTCGGAAGCAGAACCAACGCAAGCGTTGAGGACAACCTTCTCCAGACGAGGCACCTGATGAACGTTCTTGTAGCCGTGCTTCTGCTGCAAAGCGGGCACGACTCGTTCCTTGTATTCTTTGTAAAGTTCGACTTCCATAAAATGTGTCGCGCCGATTTCCAGCCGGCTGCGGGGATGGGAATGTGCCTCTGAAAAAGCCGGCGTCAAGCTTCTTTCTTGACTTTGCCTGCCTTCTTCTCCTGCTCGGGGGCTTTTTCAACCACCTTGACGTTGGAGATGTGGATCGGGCCCTCGCGCTCGATGATACCCCCCTGCGGGCGGTCCTGGCTCTTTTTGGCATGCTTCTTGATGATCCGCACACCTTCCACGAGCACCTGGTCCTTCTTGACGAGGACCTGCAGGATCTTGCCGCTCTTGCCGGTGTGGTTGCCAGAAATGACGACGACGTTATCGCCTTTTTTGACGTGAGTCTTCTTGCGGGATGCGCTGACCATGGCGGGAAAAGTTAAAAGCTTCGGGAAATTGATCTCAGAGAACCTCGGGAGCAAGGGAGACGATCTTCATGAAATTGCGCTCGCGCAGTTCGCGGGCTACCGGGCCAAAGATGCGGGTGCCGCGGGGATTGAGATCCTTGTCAATGATGACGATGGCGTTGTTGTCGAAGCGCAGGTAGCTGCCGTCGGGGCGTTTGACGGGCTGCTTGGTGCGGACGACCACCGCGCGAACGACGTCGCCCTTCTTCACGGTACCGCCGGGAGTGGCTTCCTTGACGTTGGCGGTGATGACGTCACCGATGCCGGCCGTCATGGTCGCCTTGCCGATGACGTTGATCATGGTCGCCATGCGGGCGCCTGAGTTGTCGGCCACATCGAGCCGGGTGCGAATCTGGAGCATAAGACAAAAAAAATTGGACCGAACAGACGGAAGGGACGATTCGAGCGCAGGATGGAAGGAGTGACACTCTCATCCTGTGCCGTAGGAGCGGAAGAACCCGGAAACCTCAGTGCTTGAGAATTTCCACTAGACGCCAGCACTTCAAGCGGCTAAGCGGGCGGGTTTCCATGATGCGGACCAGATCGCCGATCTGAGCTTTGTTTTCCTCGTCGTGCGCGTAGAACTTCTTCGACTGCTTCACGATCTTGCGGAACTTCGGATGCGGGACACGGGTCGTGATCTCAACCACGGCAGTCTTCTGCATCTTATTTGAAACAACGAGGCCAACACGGGTCTTGCGGAGAGGGCGGGCTTCGTCGGTGGCGGGGGCAGCGGGAGCTTCGCTCGCCGTGCTGCTGGCTGGTAGGTCACTCATGGTCGGTCTTCTCTAAAGAAAATGGAAAATACTAGCGGCTCGTAAAAACGGTCCAGCCGAGGACTTGGGGGGATGCTCTATCCCACCGTTCATCCTCGACTGCAAACCTTATCTTGTTCAGCCTTGCGGCTTGGCAGCTTTGATGCGCCGGTCCGAGAGGGTCGTCTCGATGCGAGCCACCTCTTTGCGGATGTCGCGCAGACGGCTGGGCTTCTCCATCTGGCCACCCTGCTGCTGCAAGCGCAGGTTGAAAGCTTCCTGGCGCAGGTCGCGTTTGCGGGAACCGAGTTCCTCGCTGCTCTGTTCGCGGAGTTCGTTGATTTTCATAAAAGGAACGGGTGACTAGGCCTCCACATAGAAGAGGCCATCGTCTGGATCATCAAGCTTTGGCGGGCGCGATCGGGGCAGCGGCGGCTTCCGTGCGGAGAGGAGCTTGCGGTGCGCCCTCGTCGGCTTTGGCCTTGGGGCTACCGGCGGCGTGGTGGCGGGTCAGGAACTTGGTGCGGATGGGGAGCTTGGTGGCCGCAAGCCGCAGGGATTCGCGGGCAACCGATTCCGGCACTCCGTCCAACTCGAACAGAATGTTGCCGGGGCGAACCGTCGCGACCCAGTACTCGGGCTGACCTTTGCCTTTACCCATGCGGGTTTCCGGCGGGCGCGACGTGACAGACTTATCCGGGAAGATTTTGATCCAGAGCTTGCCCTTGCGCTTCATGTTGCGGGTAAGCGCAACACGAGCGGCTTCGATCTGGGTGTTGGTGATCCAGGCACGGTCCAGGGTCTGCAAGGCAAATTCGCCGAAGGCGATGCTCACGTTGCGGGTTGCGGTACCGGCGCGGCTGCCGCGTTGGGTCTTGCGGTACTTAACTCTTTTTGGCAGTAAAGGCATAAAAGGGTGATCCGAGGATCAGGCAAAGGGGTCTGAGAAATTTCTGAGCTGTTATCCGCGGCTGTCGCCGGAGGCGATCGCTGGGGTAGGGGCGGCGGTGGAAGCACCAGCGCCGCCTTCGTTGTCACGGTGACGGTCATCACCGCCAGGATTGCCGCCGCCGGGGTTGCCACCGCCGCCAAAGTTACGACGGTCACCACCACCACCACGGCGGTCACCACCGCCGCCACGACGATTGTCGCGGCGGTTGGCCGTAGCTTCAGCCTCTTTGCTCTCGGCTTCCTTGTCAACGATGCCCGGGTCACGTTTGCAGATCCAGCACTTGACGCCAATCTTGCCGTACAGCGTGTGGGCCTCATGGAACCCGTAATCGATGTGCGCACGCAAAGTGTGCAACGGCGTTTTGCCTTCGCGGCTTTGCTCGGCGCGGGAAATTTCCGCGCCGCCCAGACGGCCCGCGACGCGGAGCTTCACGCCTAGCGCGCCGAAATCCATCGTGGTCTGCAGCGCCTTCTTCATGGCGCGGCGGAACGAGATGCGGCGCTCGAGTTGCAGGGCGATGTTCTCGGCGACCAATTGGGCTTCCAACTCGGGAGTTTTGATCTCTTGAATATCGATTTTGACCTGCTTGCCACCGCTCATCCGGGTGATATCCTCGGTCATCTTCTCGATCTCGGCACCCTTGCGACCAATGACGATCCCGGGGCGGGCGGTGAACAGGGTCACACGCAGGCTGTTCCAAGCGCGCTCGATCACAATCTTGGCCAAAGCGGCGGACTGGAGCTTGCGCTTGAGGTAAGCACGGATCTTGATGTCCGTGTGGAGATACTCCGGATATTCCTTGGGGTTGGCGTACCAGCGCGAGCGCCAGTCACGGGTCAATGCCAAACGGTATCCTGTTGGATTTACTTTCTGTCCCATGTTGATGAATAGTTGCGGGGGAAGGCGTGCAACCTACGCCGTGTTGCTGAAAGGGGTGTGTCTGCTTTACGCTTTGGTCTCGTCTTCGTCGCTGCTGAGTTTGGGAGCGGCGGCAGTCTCGCCCGGGCCCTCGTTGGCTTGAGAAGCGGGAGCCGCGGTGACGGTCTTTTCCTCTTCGAGAGCCGCCGCCGGCGCAGTCTCGGCCGGAATCGCAGCCGCAGCGGGAGCTGCCTGCTTGGGCGTTTGTGAGCGCGTGTTGCCGGCAGCGGTGCCGCGTGCGGCCTGGCCGGACTTCTTCTTGCCGGCGGAGGAAGCAGACCGGGGCGCGGGAATCTCGATGTCATCGGTCAGGACGATCCGGACGTGCGCGGTGCGCTTGCGGATGGGGCTGGCGCTGCCGCGAGCGCGAGACTTGATGCGCTTCATCGTTGGGCCTTCGCCCACCGTGGCTTCCTTGACCACCAAAGTGTCAACGCGCAGGGAATTGTTGTTCTCGGCGTTGGCAATCGCGCTTTTGAGCGTCTTGCCGACGATAAGGGCGGCCTTCTTGGTGCTGAACGCGATGAGGTCGAGAGCGGCGGAGGCCGGCAGCCCCTGGATCTCACGGGTCAATTCCCGCGCCTTGAACGCCGAGATGCGCGCGCCACGATAAACAGACAAAATTTCCATAAGTATTCTAAAAGGCTGGTGGGTCAGGTACTAAAATCTAGCGTTCCGGGGGAGGGACATATCTCACAATGATCCAATATGCAAACGGCGCTTACTGTTGGGCATCAACCTGAAGGCGGTCGCCGATCTTTACCGCAGCGTCCGTGGAAGCCAAGTCCTCGATGATTGCGCCGCTGATACGGTCGCGTACATCGATCACCCTGGCTTTTGCCACCATCTGGCTGCCGCGCGTCACTCGGAAGGGCATTCCGACCTTCACCCCGTTCCTCGCGCCGATGTTGGCGACGAGCAATGAAAGGTCCTCCTTCACGCTGACAACCGAGCCACTGTTCAACTCCAGGGTAGGTGCAGAAGAAGTGGCGGCGGTCTTGGCCGAGTCGTCGAGCAACTGGTTGGCGGCCCGTATTTGAGTTTCGACATCCATGCGGACCCGAGGATCAGAGACCGGCGCTGTCTTGATGTAAAGAAGCACTGCTTCCGTGAGTGCCACCAACTGTTCGGACAACTTGTCTTTGTCTTCCCGGACCAGACCGAGGTCTCGCACCGCCTTGAGCAACCTTTGTTCGAGAGCTTCCTTGTTGTCTCCCACCGATGCGAGACCCAAGGCTTCCATCTGTAGTCTGAGATCACCGTACCTCCGCCGGAAGAGTTCACTCTCGGCGTTGGCCACGGCCAGACTCTCGTTGAGCGTGCGCAACGACTGTTTACTTAGTTCATTGTGCCGGCGCAACACTTCGTTCTCTGCTTCGAAGGCATGCAGCCGGTCTTTGGTCTCCTTGAGTTCGTTTCTGAGGTTCTGCAGGGCATCGAGCGGCTCGCTCTCGGGTGCCTGTTGAATTTCTGTGGCCGGTTTATCTGCCGCCTGGCTGCCTGCTTCGAGCTGAGACTTTGACCGGAGCCGTGTTCCTTGACCCCAAACCAGCGAACCGGTGCCCAAGAGGAGAAAGAGCGTCAGGCCCAGCGGAGTGCCAGCCGGACGCATGACAAAGGATGGTGAGAAGCCTGCGACTACTTGGTAACCTTGGCGGTGTGAGCGCCGTGCTTCTTGAAGGTACGAGTCGGGGAGAATTCACCCAGCTTGTGACCAACCATATTTTCGGTGACGAACACCGAGTTGAAGATCTTGCCGTTGTGCACCAGGAAGGTGTGGCCGACGAAATCCGGAATGATCATCGAGCGGCGCGACCACGTCTTGATCGGTTTGCGCGCGCCGCTGGCGTTGATTTTGTCGATCTTCTCGAGCAGGTGCTCTTCGACGAACGGACCTTTCTTTAGTGATCTACCCATAAAGTGGAAAAGGTGGAGAATGTGAGACGGACGGGTTAGGACTTCTTCTTGTCCGCGTTGCGGCGGGCAACGATCCAGCGGTCAGTGCTCTTGTGCTTGGTGCGCGTCTTGAAGCCTTTGGCCAACTGGCCCCAAGGACTCATCGGGTGATGGCGTCCGCCACCACCCTTGCTCTTGCCCTGGCCGCCACCCATCGGGTGATCGACCGGGTTCATCACCATGCCGCGGACGTGCGGACGCCGACCCTGCCAGCGCGTGCGTCCGGCTTTGCCGCTGGACACGTTCATGTGATCGATGTTGCCGACCTGTCCAATGGTGGCGTAAGCCTCCTCGTTGATCCGGCGGATTTCGCCGGAAGGCATCTTGACCAAAGCGTAGCCGCCTTCGCGATTGTTCAGCACCACTTGCTGCCCGGCACTGCGGGCGATCTGGCCACCGCGGCCAGGAATCAGTTCCACGTTGTGAATACTGGTGCCCAACGGAATGTTTTTTAGCGGAAGCGAATTGCCAACCTCAGGAGCCGCATCGGGACCGGCGTTCAGCTTGGCGCCAACCATCAAACCGCTCGGGGCGATGATGTAAGCCTTCTCACCGTCAGCATACTGGAGCAAAGCGAGGCGAGCGGTGCGAATAGGGTCGTATTCGATGCCGATCACGTCAGCGACGACCCCGCGCTTGCGGCGCTTGAAATCCACCACGCGGTACTTCTGCTTGTGACCACCGCCGATGTGACGGGAGGTCAGGCGTCCATTGTTGTTGCGGCCGCCGCTCTTTTTGCGGACTTCGAGCAGCGACTTCTCGGGCCTGGACTTCGTGATCTCGGCGAAATCGGGAAGCTGCTTGGTGCGCTGCACCGGCGTCAGCGGGCGGAAAGTTTTGAGAGCCATATAATCGGGAAAGGTGGAAAGATGAAGGCAGGGGGTAGAAAGATTGAGTTTCTACCTGCTCTTGGTTAGGCGAAATCGATCTTCTCGCCGGGGGCCAACGTGACGATGGCCTTCTTCCAGTGAGGACGGCGACCGTAGTCGGCGCGACGCTCGCGCTTGGCTTTGCCGGCGTAGTTACAGGTGTTCACCGCGACGACTTTCTTCTTCATCAAGGTCTCGACCGCCGCTTTGATTTGGATCTTGTTGGCGTGCGGACTGACCTGGAAGACGTACTTGTTGAACTTTTCGCTCAACAACGTGGCTTTCTCGGTCAGACGGACGGTTTTAATCAGATCAAAAGGCTCGTTCATAGGGCGGGTGTAACGGGTGTCGAGGACTTGCGGACCGGCGCGCTGGTGCGCTCGGCGACTTGTGCGAGGGCGTCGCGGGTGATAAGGATCTTGGCGTAACGAAGCAAATCCTCGGTGTTCACCTGGCTAGCGGTGGCGAGCTGGACGTGCGCCACGTTACGGCCGGCTTTGTAGGTGTTCTCGTCGAAACGATCAGCGACGATCAGGACGTTGCCGGTGTGGTTCTCGAATTGTTGGGCGACCAAGGCGACAAACGCTTTGGTCTTGATCTCCGCCAAGGTGAAAGTCTCGACCACGGCCACGTCTCCACTGATGATCCGGGTGCTCAGTGCCTTGCGGAAGGCGAGGCGCTTGATCGCCTTCGGGGTCTTCTTGGAGTAATCGCGGGGGTGGGGGCCGAATACCACACCGCCGCCGACGCGGATGGGCGAACTCATGTAACCGGCGCGGGCGCGGCCGGTGCCCTTCTGGCGGTAAGGCTTCTTGCCGCTCAGGTTGACCGTAGCCTTGGTCTTGGTGCTGGCGGTGCCGCTGCGGCGGTTGGCGCGCATGGCGACGACGGCTTCGTGTACAGCCTGCGTGGCCTTGCCGTTGGTGATGACGTCGATCTTGGCCTCTTTGGCGGCGTCGGTCGTTAAAACTGTAGCACTCATGGAAAATGGAAAACGGGTTGGCCGAACGTCCTCACCACAGCGGGTGAGGAGGTGCGAACCGGCTTATTTCTTGTTCTTCTTGGCGGGGTTCACCGGCTTGGCGTCGTTCTTCGGCGCGGCCAGACCCATCAGGTCGCGGGCTTCCTGCGACTTTTTGACGGCGGGGCGGATCTCGACGTAGCAGCCCTTGGCACCGGGAATGGCACCGGTGATCAGGAGAACGTTTTCGTTCTCGCGCACCTGCTGAACGACCAGGTTCTGCGTGGTGCAGTTCTTGTCGCCCATGTGACCGGGCATACCCTGGTTCTTCCAGATGCGGCCCGGGGTCGAGCGACAACCGATGGAGCCGTTGCGACGATGCGTCTTGGAACCGTGGGCGGCACCCTGACCATCGAAATTGTGCTTGCGCATAACGCCCATGAAGCCCTTGCCCTTGGAACGTCCGCTTACATCGACATACTGGCCGACGGCAAACTGGGTCACACCCACGTTGATGTCCGCTTCGAGCGTTGCACCAACCTTGGGCCGAAACTCGCGGAGCGCCTTCTTGGGCTCGGAACCGGTCTTCTTGAAGTGGCCGAGTTCACCTTTGCTGACGCGGTGCTCCTTCTGGGTATGATACCCGAGTTGAACAGCTTCGTAGCCGTCGGTCTCGATGGTCTTGCGCTGGAGCAAGGCATTGCCTTCAGCAGCGATCACCGTGACGGGCATCAAGCGTCCACCCGCGTCGTACACGCGGGTCATGCCGATCTTGCGGCCAATGATTCCAATGCTCATAGAAATAGGATTTTAGGGATGGGCAAACGGGACGTCAGATCTTGATGGTGATGTCCACACCGGCCGGGAGGTTGAGCTTCTTCAGCTCGTCCACCGTTTTGGCGGTGGGCTCGATGATGTCGAGCAAACGTTTGTGGGTGCGGATCTCGAACTGCTCCATCGACTTCTTATCGACGTGCGGGGAACGATTCACGGTGAACTTTTCAATCTGCGTAGGGAGGGGGATCGGGCCGGCCACCTTGGCCCCCGTGCGCTTGGCGGTCTCCACGATTTCCACACTCGATTGATCAAGCATCCGATGGTCAAAACCTTTGAGGCGGATGCGTATACGTTGGCCGTTTGCCATATAAAGAGAGGACGAAGGATGAACTGCTTAGATGAAAATAATGGAGGCTGACTGATTACTTGCCCTCTTTTTGGTCGAGAACAGCGGCCAGAACGTTCGCCGGCACCTGTGCAAAGTGGCTGGGCTCCATGGTGTAGGAGGCGCGGCCCTTCGACAAGGAACGGATCGCCGTCGCGTATCCAAACATTTCCGCCAGGGGTACGTCGGCTGTGACAGCGACGTTCACGGTCTTCATCTCGGTGCCGTTGAGCTGCGCGCGGCGGCGGCTCAAGTCACCCATGATGTCACCCTGATAGTCTTCTGGCGTCTCGACTTCGACCTTCATGATCGGCTCAAGCAGGATAGCTTTGGCTTTCTTGAAGCCGTCCTTCACCGCGAAGATCGCGGCAAGCTTGAACGCCATTTCGTTGGAATCGACGTCGTGGTAGGAGCCATCGATAATATCGACATTCACATCCACCACCGGGTAGCCGCCGACGATGCCGTTGAGCACCGCTTCTTCGATGCCCTTCTTGACGGCGGGAATGTATTCCTTCGGGATCGTGCCACCGATGACTTTGTTCTCGATGGTCAGACCTTTGCCGCGCTCGTTGGGCTGGACGTTGACGATGACGTGGCCATACTGACCGCGGCCACCGGACTGTTTGATGAGCTTGCCTTCGCCGCCCGCAGGCAGAGTGATGGTTTCGCGGTAGGCGATCTGCGGCTTGCCAGAGTTGGCGTCCACCTTGAACTCGCGCAACATCCGGTCACGGATGATCTCCAGGTGAAGCTCGCCCATGCCAGCGATGATCGTCTGGCCGGTGTCCTCGTTCGTGAAGACGCGGAAAGTCGGATCTTCTTCGGAAAGGCGCTGGAGCGCGTTGCCCATTTTTTCCTGATCGACCTTGGTCTTCGGTTCAATGGCCATGCTGATGACCGGGTCGGGGAAGGACGGCGGTTCGAGCAGGATGCCGTGGTCTTCGTTGCAGAGCGTATCACCGGTGGTGATGTTCTTGATGCCGACGATGGCCGCGATGTCGCCGGAGTAACACGTATCGACGTCCTCGCGTTTGTCAGCCTGGATCTGGATGATGCGGCTGATGCGCTCGCGCTTGTTGGTGCGCGGGTTGT